>NZ_CP114542.1:1230000-1845000 GCF_027271155.1 Brevundimonas subvibrioides | reverse complement strand
CGGGTCGGGGTGAAGAACGGCGGTTGCGCGGGTCAGGAATACACCTTCGCCTATGCCGAAGAGATCGGTGCGCTGGACGAGGTGGTCGAGGACAAGGGCGTCACCATCCTGATCGACCCCAAGGCGATCCTGTTCCTGATCGGGTCCGAGATCGACTATGAGACGTCGAAACTGTCGTCCAAATTCGTGTTCCGCAACCCGAACCAGACCGACGCCTGCGGGTGCGGCGAGAGCGTCACCATCATCCCCGCGAAAGCCCTCGAGACCGACTGAATGATCCGGCTGGAAGGGGTCACCAGGCGCTATCGAAGCGCTGCGGGCGAACGTGTGGCGCTCGACGCCGTCGATCTGACGGTGGCCAGGGGGCAGGTGTTCGGCGTGGTCGGGCGCTCAGGCGCGGGCAAGTCGACGCTGATCCGCACGATCAACCGGCTGGAGACCCCGGACGCCGGCAAGGTCTTCGTCGGCGATCAGGAGATCACGGCGCTGAAACCGGCCGCCCTGCGGGCGGCGCGTCGGCGAATCGGCATGATCTTCCAGCACTTCAACCTGCTGAACGCGAAGACGATTGAGGAGAACGTCGCCTTTCCGCTGCGGCTCGAAGGTCGTCCGGCGGCCGAGATCGATCACCGGACGGCGGAGCTTCTGGAGCAACTGGGCCTGTCGGAACATGCGAAGAAGCATCCCGCGCAGCTTTCGGGCGGGCAGAAGCAGAGGGTCGGCATCGCCCGGGCCCTGGCCTGCGGTCCCGATGTCCTGCTGTGCGACGAGGCGACGAGCGCGCTGGATCCCGAGACGACCGACGAGATCCTCGGCCTGCTGGACGGGCTGAACCGCGATCTGGGTCTGACCATCGTCCTGATCACCCACCAGATGGAGGTGGTTCGCCGCGTCTGCGATCGGGTGGCGGTGCTGAAGGACGGGCGGGTGGTGGAGGAGGGGGCCACGGCCGATGTCTTTCTGCATCCGAAGTCTCCGGTCACCCGCGCCATGCTGGCCGAAGGCGAGGGAGGCGAGACCTTTGACGCCTCGGTCGTGCCGGCGGGCGGGCGGCTGGCCAGGCTGACGTTCCGGGGTGGCTCGACCTATGAGCCGGAACTGAGCCGTGTCGCGCGGTCGACGGGCGTGGATTATTCGATCCTGTCGGGCCGCATCAGCCGCATCCGGGGCGAACCCTATGGCCAGATGATCGTGGCCTTCACAGGCGGCGACGCCGACGCAGCGGTCGCCCAGCTGACGGCGCGCGGCGTCTCGGTGGAGGCCCCTTGATGGAATTCTTCGCCAATATCGACTGGCCCGAGATCGCGCGGGCGACGCGCGACACCCTTCTGATGCTGTTCGGCGCCATGGCCCTGACGGTCGTGTTCGGCATTCCGCTGGGCGTGCTGCTGTATCTGTCCGGCAAGGGGCGGCTGGCGGCCAATCCGGTGCTGAACGGACTGCTGTCGCTGGTCGTCAACATCCTGCGGTCCGTGCCCTTCATCATCCTGCTGATCGTCATGCTGCCGGTGACGGTGATCCTGGTCGGGACGTCGCTGGGCGTCGCCGGGGCCATCCCGCCACTGGTGGTCGGTGCCGCGCCCTTCTATGCGCGTCTGGTCGAGACCGCGCTGCGTGAGGTCGACAAGGGCGTGGTCGAGGCGACCCAGGCCATGGGCGGCTCGACCTGGCAGATCGTCACCCGCGCCCTTCTGCCGGAGGCCATGCCGGGCATCATCGCCGGAGGCACGGTCACGGCGATCGCCCTGGTCAGCTATACGGCCATGGCGGGTGTGGTCGGGGCGGGCGGCCTGGGCGACCTGGCGATCCGGTTCGGCTATCAGCGGTTCCAGACCGACGTCATGGTGGTGACCGTAGTTCTGCTGTTGCTGCTCGTACAAATTCTGCAGATGATCGGTGACGCCATCGTCGCTAGGGTCTCGCATCGCTGATCGAGAGTTGCCCATGCTGAGACGTACCCTGATCCTGACCGCCGCGGCGCTGGCCCTTGCCGCCTGCGGACAGGGGGCCGAAACGGCGACCGATACGTCCGGGCCCCTGATCGTCGGCGCCACTGCCGTACCGCATGCCGAAATCCTCGAGTTTCTGAAGCCGACCCTTGCGGTTGAAGGATTTCCGATCGAGATCAAGGTCTTCAACGACTATGTTCAGCCGAATACCCAGCTGGCCGAAAAGCGGATCGACGCCAACTACTTCCAGACGAAGCCCTATCTGGACGAGTTCAACGCCGCGCGTGGCGCGAACCTGATCACCATTGCGGGCGTTCACGTGGAGCCCCTGGGTGCCTATTCGCGCAAGCACCGGGCACTGGCGGACCTGCCCGACGGCGCGGATGTGGCCCTGCCGAATGATGCCTCGAACACGGGCCGGTCGCTGCTGCTGCTCCAGTCCGCCGGGCTGATCACCCTGCGCGATCCGACCAATCCGCTGCAGACCGTCCGCGACGTCACAGGCAATCCATGGAATGTCCGCTTTCGCGAGATCGAGGCCGCCACCCTGCCGCGCGTGCTGGACCAGGTCGATCTGGCCGTGATCAACACCAACTATGCCCTGGACGCGGGGCTGAAGCCCAAGACCGATGCCCTGGCGCTGGAGGGCGGTGACAGCCCCTATGTCAACTATCTGGTCGCCCGCCCGGACAACCAGAACGACCCGCGCATCCGGGCTCTGGCGACGGCTCTGCGCAGCCAGGCAGTCAAGGATTTCATCGCGCAGAAGTATGATGGCGCTGTCGTCCCGGCGGCTTGACCGTGGCCTATGACCCCGACTTCGGTGAATGGGTGCGAGAACATTTCGCGGCCCTTCATCCGCTCGTGATCAAACGCATGTTCGGCGGGGCCGGCCTGTATTCGGGTGGTCTGATCTTCGCCTTGCTCGATGACGGTGTCGTGTGGCTGAAGGCCGACGAGACCAATGCGCCGCTGCTGATCAAGGCCGGGTCGCGCCAGTTCACCTATCCGACGAATGACGGGCAGACGATGTCCATGGCCTACTGGTCGCTGCCGGAAAGCGCGATGGACGACCCGGACGAGGCTGTCGCATGGGCCAGGCAGTCGATCGATGCGGCCCTGCGCAAGGCGGCCTCACAGCGACCGCGCAAAGCCAAGGCCAAAGCGAAGGCCTAACTTGCCGCTGCCGCCTTCGCCTGTTTCGCCAGCTCGTCGGGGGTAGGGACGCGAACATTCGGAATGACCGGTCCGCCGCGCGCCTCGGCGATCAGTTCGGCGGTCCGCGCCTCGACGACCGCTTCCAGTCGCTCCAGGAACTCCTCCTTGCCCAGCCCGGTCGGGATCGGGTCGAGGAACTCCAGCGTCGCCGTGCCCGGATGTTTCGCATAGGCCTCCTGCGGCCAGAACAGGCCGAGGTTCGAGGCCAGGGGGACGACCGGCATGTCGAAGTCGCGATACATGTGCCAGACGCCCGAGCGGTAGCGGAACTTCTCGCCGACCTTGGCCAGATTGCCTTCCGGATAGATCAGGATCCTGCGGCCCTCGGCATGGGCTGTGGCCCCGCTCTGCTTCAGCGAATCACGGGCTTCACGGCCGCCGCAGTTGTTGACGACGATGGCCCCCAGCTTCTTCAGCACCGTGCCCAGCAAGGGAAATTTCTCGAGGTGGTCGCCGGTGACGAAGGCCAGGTCGTCGAACTGGTCATAGGTGGCAAAGCCGTCGCCCCAGCTCTGGTGCTTGGAGGCGATGATGAAGGCTCCGGTCGGCAGGCGGTCGCGGCCACGCACCTCGATCCGGATTCCCGCGAAGATTCGCATGGCCTGCACCATGCGGCGGACATAGCGGCGGATGACGAAGGCCGTGGCGTCGCGCCCCGGCGTCAGGGCGGCGAAAGCGGCGGCAAGGCCGTAGCCGATCGAAAGGAGCCAGTAGGCGATGTTGAAGGCGAAACTGCGCATGTCTTGGGATGAACGCGATCGTCGATCGGGTCGAGTCAGGCAGCCTGGTCCAGACGTTCGCCGTTGGTGACCTTGTCCCGGCCGGTGCGTTTGGAGGCATAGAGCGCCTTGTCGGCCCGGTCGAGCAGGGACGAGCCGGTCTCGCCCGGATGGCGCTCGGCCAGGCCGGCGGAGATCGTCACGGCGCCGAGCTCATCATTGGTCGAACGGCGACGCAGGGCGCGGGTGCCGATTTCTTCGCGAATCTGGTTCAGGGCCTTCTCGACGACGAATGCGTTTTCGGACGGGAAGATGATGGCGAACTCTTCGCCGCCGTAACGGGCCGCTATGCGAGGGGCCCTGGAGATACGGCCGATCACGCTGGCGACATAGCGCAGAACCTGATCGCCGGTCTGGTGGCCCCAAGTGTCGTTGAACCGCTTGAAGTGGTCGATGTCGAGTACGGCCAGTGTCATCGGTTGATGGTTCCTGTCCGCCTCGTCACAGGCCTTCAGCAGTTCCTCGTCGAACGCCTTGCGATTGGCCAGGCTGGTCAGGGCGTCGGTCATGGCGTCGCGGCGGACCTCTTCCAGATGGTCGCGCAGCCGGGCGACTTCCCGGGTGGAGGTCTCGAGACGCTTTTCAAGCGTGGCGTTCTCGAACTGGACCTCGGTCGTGGCCTTGCTCAGGTTGGAGACGACACCCAGCAGGGCGGTCGGCTCGGCGGACCCTTCGAGGTGGGCCGAGGCGCCGGCCAGTGTCTCGCCATAGGCGGCCTGGGACTTCTGGGCCTTGGCGATGGCCTCGGAGACGGTCGACAATTCGCGATTCAAAACGGCACCCGCGTCGCGGATTTCCTCCGACAGGCGACCGCGGGGCAGGTATTCAGCTCCCAGCTTCTCTGCGATGGCGTCGGTGAAGACGGTTCCGCTTCCAAGCACCCGGCTCATCTCCACTCCCAGCGCACATTCGGGTTCACCCAGCCAGTGAAGCCAGAGCTCGAAGTTCAGCGGGGTCGGCCAGACGCCGACGCTTTCCATCTCGTCCAAGGCACGGCGCGCCAGGGCGAAGGCTTCAGGGCCGCGCAGCGTCGTCTGGACCTGTGTCGACATTCGAGACTTCCCGCAACGCGTCTTTGGAATCACGCGTCTGTTGGACAGTTTGTAGCGGTCGATCCGTAAAGCAGGGTTAAACGCCGGGCAAAAAACACGAAGCCCGACGAAGATTTCAACCCTTGAGGGTAACCGGTCGACGCAGGAAGGCCGGGACATCGCCACCGAAGCCGGCCCCTTCGCGAGCGGGTGCCGGGTCGTGGCCGGCGCGACCGCCGGGGCGACGATCGGCCTGACGCAGCCGCGGCTCTGACGACGGGCGGGGCTCCGATGCGGGTTCGGCGACGGGCGCAACCGATGCGGCGACCGGGACAGCGTCCGACACGGGCGCAGGCGTCGCGGCCTTGCTCGCCCGGCGGCTGCGGGTGCGGCGGGCCGGAGCCTCGTCAGGAGCTGTCGGCGTGGAGGGGACGACGGATGAGACGACGGGCTGATCGCTGCGCGCCGCCATGGCCTCGGTCGGACTGTCCGCACGGGCCTTGCCGCGCGCCGGGCGGGCATCGGACTTCGGTTCCCCGCGACGGGACGGACCGCCGCCGAGGTTCGACCAGTCGAGGTCGAGGACCAGTTCCTCGGGGCTCATCTTGATAAGCTTCATCACCTTGTCCAGCGACTTGTCGTCGGCCGGGGTCACGATCATGAAGGCCTGACCCAGCTTGCCCGCACGACCTGTCCGGCCGATGCGGTGGACGTAGTCGTCGGCATGGTGGCTGACGTCGTAGTTGAAGACGTGGCTGACGTCGGGGATGTCCAGGCCGCGGGCGGCGACGTCGGATGCGACCAGGATCTTCAGTGCGCCGGAGCGGAAGTCGGCCAGCGTCCGGGTTCGCAGCGACTGGTCGAGATCGCCGTGAATCGGCGCCGCATCGAAGCCGTGCTGCTTGAGGGACTTGGCGACGACATCGACCTCCGACTTCCTGTTGCAGAAGACGATGCCGTTGCGGACGTCGGCGCGGGCCATCAGCTCCCGCAGGGCGGCGCGCTTGGCCTTGGGGTCGCTGGAGGGGATGCGCACCAGATACTGGGTAATGGTCTCGGCCGTCATGGCCGGGCGCGACGCCTCGATCCGGGTCGGATCCTTCAGGAAGGCCTGGGTCAGACGGGTGATCTCGGGCGGCATGGTGGCCGAGAAGAACAGGGTCTGACGCTTGGGCGGCGTAAGTTTGAAAATGCGCTCGATGTCGGGGATGAAGCCCATATCGAGCATGCGGTCGGCCTCGTCGACGACCATCAGCTCGACGCCGTTCAGCATCATCTTGCCGCGTTCGAACAGGTCCAGCAGGCGGCCCGGCGTCGCGATCAGGACATCGACGCCCTTGTTCAGCGCCGCGACCTGGTCGCCCATGGAGACGCCACCGATCAGCAGGACCCAGCTGAGTTTGGTCCCCTTGGCGTATTTCTCGAACGACATGGCGACCTGGTCGGCCAGCTCGCGGGTCGGGGCCAGAACCAGGGCGCGGGGCATACGGGCCCGGGCGCGGCCCTTGGACAGGCGTTCGATGAGGGGGAGGGTGAAGGCGGCCGTCTTGCCAGTGCCCGTCTGGGCGATGCCGAGCACGTCGCGACCGGCGAGGGCCACGGGAATGGCCTGGGCCTGGATCGGTGTGGCGGTGGTGTAGCCGGTGTCGATGACGGCTTGCAGGGTCGTGGGCGAGAGGCCCAGAGCGGAAAATTCGGTCATGTATCCTTGGACGGAGCCCGGCAACGAGGCGTGCCGGTGGGAAAGCAGGAGCCGCCCGATCGATGGGGCGGCGGGGGATGTCGCGGAACCGCCCTGTCTCTGGGCGAGCGGGCGGCGCGATTCGCCAGATCCTGTCCCGAACGTGGGCCGGATATAGAAGCCCCTACGCCAGAGTCAAGTATTCACGGACCAACGGCCGCGCTTGGCAAAGTGTGAACTATCGTTAAGACTTCGTCCGGAGACAGGATTTCGGAGGGGGTTCAGGCATGAGGAAGACCATCATCGCTCTCGCGGCCGCCTGCGTAGTGACGACGCCGATGACGGCCCGCGCCGAGATCGCCGACATGTTCGAGAACACGCTGGTGTCGCGCTATCCGGACGGCGGCTGGGTGCGACACTGGTTCAACCGGGATGGCACCTACTCAGCCCAGTTTTCGGATGGACGACGGCTTTCGGCGTCCTGGCGGATCGAGGGCCAGCGTGTCTGCCTGAACGGCATTCGGCCGGCCTTCATGATGATCTCGCGCTACTGCTCGCCGGTCGTCGAGGCGCGTGTCGGCCAGACCTGGGTGGCTCGGGATCCGTTGGGGCGACGGGTGCAGAACGAACTGGCACCAGGGCGATAGGGTGCCCGCACCCATTTGCGGCCTGAGGATCATGCCCACCGTCGGCTGCCTTATCCGCCTGCATCGACGCGCCGGCTGAACCCGCCGGGTCTGGCCATCGACGCTGATCCTCAACCGATCGTGACAGCCACCTAAACGTCCAGATCGGCCACCGCGAACCGGGCGTTGTCCTGGATGAAGCGGAAGCGGGCGTCGGCCTTCTTGCCCATCAGCCGTTCGACCAGGTCCTCGATGTCGTCTTCGGAGGCGGGCAGGGTGACGCGGGCCAGGGTGCGCTTCTTCGGGTCCATGGTCGTCTCCTTGAGCTGGGAGGCCATCATTTCGCCGAGGCCCTTGAACCGGCCAAGCTCGACCTTCTTGCCCTTGAACACCGTGGCCATCAGCTCCTCGCGGTGGGCCTCATCGCGGGCATATTCCGACAGGGGCCCGGCCGAGAGGCGATAGAGCGGGGGCAGGGCCATGAACAGGCGGCCCTGGCGGATCACCTCGGGCATGGAGCGGTAGAAGAAGGTGATCAGGAGCGCCGCGATGTGCGCCCCGTCCACATCGGCGTCGGTCATGATGACGATGCGTTCGTAGCGCAGCTGTTCGATGTCGAAGCGCGGCCCGGTCGTGACACCGAGAGCGAGGGTCAGGTCCGAAAGTTCTATATTCGCTCGCAATTTGTCGGCCGTGGCATTGGCGACGTTCAGGATCTTGCCGCGCAGGGGCAGAATGGCCTGGGTCGTGCGGTCGCGCGCCTGTTTGGCCGAACCGCCGGCCGAGTCGCCTTCGACGATGAACAGTTCGGTGCCGTTGGCGGACTGGCGGCTGCAATCCGACAGCTTGCCCGGGAGGCGGAGCTTGCGGGTGGCCTGGGCGCGCTGGACCTCCTTGTCCTTCCTTCGGCGCAGCCGGTCCTCGGCCCGCTCGATGATGAAGCCCAGCAGGACATTGGCCTGTTTGGGGTTTTCGGTCAGCCAGTGGTCCAGGGGGTCTCGCAGCAGGGCCTCGACCAGGCGCTGGGCGTCCGGGGACGACAGCCGGTCCTTGGTCTGACCCTGGAACTCGGGATTGCGAACAAAGACGGAGATCATGGCCCCGGCGTTGGCGATGACGTCCTCGGCCGTGATCTGGACCGCGCGCTTCTCGTTGGTCAGTTCGCCATAGGCCTTCAACCCCTTGACCAGGGCGGCCCGGAAACCGGCCTCGTGCGTACCGCCGTCGGGGGTCGACACGGTGTTGCAGTAGGACTGGACGAAGCCGTCGGCCTCGCCGAAGCCGATCGGCGACCAGGCCACGGCCCACTCCACCGCCCCGGCCTCGCCCTTGCGCTCGACCCGGCCGGAGAAGGTCGGGGTGACGGTTTCCAGCTCGCCGATGCGTTCGGCGAGGGCGTCGGCCAGGCCGTTGGGGAAGTGGAAGGTCGCGGCTTCCGGAGTCGCATCGGTGATCCGGTCGGGCGCGCAGGTCCATTTGATCTCGACGCCGCGGAACAGATAGGCCTTGGACCGGGCCATGCGGAACAGGCGGGCGGGCTTGAAGGCCGCGCCGACGCCGAAGATCTCCGCATCCGGGTGGAAGCGGATCAGGGTGCCTTTCTTCTTCGACGGCTGGACCTGTTCAATCGGGCCCAGCGGCAGGCCGCGGCTGAAGGACTGTTTCCACTCGAAACCGTCGCGCCAGACGGTGACGTCGAGACGGTCGCTGAGGGCGTTGACGACACTGACGCCCACGCCGTGCAAACCGCCTGACGTTTCATAGGCTTTCCCCGAGAACTTGCCGCCGGAATGGAGGACGGTCATGACCACCTCCAGCGCCGACTTTCCGGGATGTTTCGGATGCGGATCGACGGGAATGCCGCGCCCGTCGTCCTTGACCGACAGGAAGCCGTCGGCGTCGAGGTCGACGGTGATCAGTTTCGCATGGCGGGCCACGGCCTCGTCCATGGCGTTGTCGAGGACTTCGGCGAACAGGTGGTGCAGGGCCCGTTCGTCCGTGCCGCCGATATACATGCCGGGGCGTTTGCGAACGGGCTCCAGACCTTCCAGCACCTCGATCGAGGAAGCGGAGTAGGAACCGGGAGCGGGCGGAGCCGACGGCTCGGCCACGGGCGCGGCGGCCTGCGGTGTCAGAGCCGGGTCGGGCACGGGCACCGCAGGCTTGGGGGCCTCGGGAATGTCATCGAACAGGGATGGCGCGTTGGCGGGCATGGGCGGAGTGTGTCGCGATTCGGGGTCGCTGCTGGTAGGCCCCGCGCGCCGTCCGAGCAAGCGCCACGCGCGCCGTGTCGGGGGCCAGACAGGTCGCGCGCGCGACGATGGCCAGCATCAGCACCCAGGGCAGGTTGGCATGGCTGAGCAGAACGCTCTCGGACAGGCTGAGCAGCAGAAAGGCCAGGAAATAGCCCAGCGCCCACCAGCCCTCCTTCGGCCCATCGGTCGTGACGCGGAAGACCGAGCCGAGAAAGCCGATGGCGACCACCATGCCGACGGTGATGGCCCCGGGCCAGCCCAGCTGGACCAGCAGGTCGATCCAGCCGTTGTGGGCCGACGGCACGGGCCAGCCGGTCTCCGCGCGCACATACATGGCGGGCACGGAGTCGCGACCCCAGAAGGCCTGGTAGCCATAGCCCGTCCAGGGATGGACCGAGACCTTGTGCATCAGGCTGACCCAGATGTCGGTCCGGCCGGTCAGGGAGGGATCCTTGCCCAGCGCCTTCAGCACCACCGCCGGCTCGGTGATGAAGACAAAGGAGCCGGTCGCGATCAGTACGACGCCGACCCAGATGGCCACGACCGAGAACGCGGCTCCACCCCGCCGCATGGCCCACAGACCGGCGATCAGGCCGACGGCGAGCAGCAGACATAGCAGGGAGGTCTTGGACTGGGTGGCGAGGACCAGAAGGGTCGTGACCAGCAGGGCGACGGTGGGCATCAGGCGATGGCGGGTCTGTTCGGAGGCCAGGCAGGCAGCGCTGGCGGCGGCACCCGCGACCATGATGACGCCCATCTGGTTCTTTTCGTACCACAGGCCGCGCCACAGGCCGTCGTTATCGCCGTGGTGCACGCCGATGGCGGGAAAGGCGAAGACGAAGACCAGACTGCCGACGCCGAGGATCAGTCCCATCCACATCAGCAGCCGCGCCAGGTGCACGCCCCGGAAGGCGGCACCCAGATAGACGGCAAAAACCGACGCCATCGCCATCGCCAGCACGCGCCGCGAGGTCGTCTCCACATCGATCGACCAGTATTTCGACGCATAGGCGTGGAGCACCAGGCCCAGCACCATCAGCAGGGCGGGCCAGGCGCGAACGACCTTGTCCGCCCGCACCGCCAACAGCCCGATGATGACAACATAGACCGGCAGCCAGACCAGCCGCAGGATCGGTGTTTCCTCCTGGGTCGGGGCGAAGACGGGGCCGACGAAGGCGCCGGTGAGCATGATCACCACGAACAGTGCGGCCGCCCGCTCCCACAGGGGTGGGGCAGGATCGGGGGGCGCAGATGTGGCGAGGGCAGGGTGCACGGAGGGAGGTTGGCAAGACCTCGTTAAGGAAGCGTGTGGGGCCAGCCCCCAACCCTAACCCGCTCATCCCTGCGAAAGCGGGGACCCGGATCTTTTATGGGGCACGCCGCAGGGCATCTGATTACCGTGATCGAAGCGTCGGACCGCCGAAAACACCGGGTCCCCGCTTTCGCGGGGATGAGCGGAGATTAAGGGGTCAGCTCTTGTCTTGAGCCTCGGCAGCCCGCTGTAGATCAAGTGCCTCGTGCGATTCCGCCATGACCTTGTCCAGATCGCGTACCGGTTCATCGGGATCGAGCGATTGCCGGGGCTCACGGGGATCGCCGTTGATCCAGACAAAGTCGTCGTCGTCGAACAGATGTGACTCCAGCATCATCGCCGCGTCCCGCGTTCGAACCGGATGTAACCGTTCAGCTGCCCGCAACGAATATCGTGCGAGGGTCGAGGAACCTGACCCGCAGGGGGACTTCAGTATGGCGATCAACGGCGACTATTCAACGCCCGTCTATGTCAACGGCTACAGCTGCCGCAACTGCACCGACGTATCCAATGCCAAAAAGAACATCGACCCGGCCCGCCCGGAGTCTGGCCCGTTCAACTCGACCGCCGACCTGGACCCTCGCGCTCGCCTGGAGCCGCAGAAGGTCAACGCCAACGTCGCCGTGCAAAGCCTCAGGCTGCTCGACGTCCGCGCCTGAAGAAAGCGACCGGAAGACCGGACTTCCGCCCGGACCCGGTCATGCCTTCTCAACAAACGTATCGATGACCTTCTTCTCGCCCGCCTTCTCGAAGTCGATCAGCAGCTTGTTGCCCTCGATTGCCGTCACCGCGCCGTAGCCGAATTTCTGGTGGAAGACGCGCTGGCCCTTGACGAAGCCGGAGCCTGATTTCGGGTCGGCGGTGGCGATCAGGCGGCCCTCGCCCTCGATGACGGTGTTGCGGGCGGGGCGGGCACCGGGGGTCTGGGCCGCGGTGAAGGCTTTCGCGCGCTGCCAGCCGGGGGAGCTGTAGCCCGCCCCGAAGGAGGGGGTGTCATCCCAGCGGCTCTTGGCCTCCTTCATGCCGGCGGAGGCCCCGTAGTAGCCGGTATCGCTTTCGGCCTCGACGTGGGCGATCGGCAGTTCGTCCACGAAGCGGCTGGGCAGCTGCGAGGTCCAGCGGCCGTAGACAAGGCGGTTGGCGGCGAAGGAGATGCGGGCGTCCTGCTTGGCGCGGGTGACGCCGACGTAGGCGAGGCGGCGTTCCTCCTCCAGGCCCTTTTCGCCCTTCTCGTCGATGCTGCGCTGGCTGGGGAAGACGCCTTCCTCCCATCCGGGCAGGAAGACCAGCGGGAACTCCAGTCCCTTGGCGCCATGCAGGGTCATGATCTGGACGGCGTCCGAGGACGGGCCGCGGTCGAGGTCCATGACCAGCGAAACGTGTTCGAGATAGGCACCCAGCGTGTCGAACGACTGCATCGCCTGGGTCAGTTCCTTCAGGTTGTCGAGGCGGGTCGGGCCGGTCACGCGGTCGGCCTTCTGCATGTCCGTATAGCCGCTTTCCTCCAGCACGGCCTCGGTCAGCAGCCAGTGGCGGGTGTCGGCGGCGAGGGCGCGCCAGCGGTCGAGGTCGCGCACGAAGGTCGACAGGGCCGTGCGGGTGCGGGCCTGAAGCTCGTCGGAGGTGATCAGGTCACGCACGGCGGTCATGGCCGGGACGCCTTTGTGACGGGCGATCTGCAGGATCTTCTGGACGCTGGTGTCGCCGATGCCGCGCTTGGGCACATTGACGATGCGCTCGAAGGCCAGATCGTCGTCCTCGGACTGGATCAGGCGCAGATAGGCGTGGGCGTCGCGGATCTCCGCGCGCTCGAAGAACCGCGGCCCGCCGATAACCGTATAGGGGATGGCCAGGAGGACGAACCGTTCCTCGAAAGCGCGCATCTGAAACGATGCACGAACCAGGACAGCCATATCCTTGTAATTCATGCCATCGCGGCGAGCGGCCTCGATCTCGTCGGCGATCAGGCGGCTTTCAGCCTCGCCGTCCCAGACGCCGCGCACGCGGACCTTGTCGCCGGTCTGGTCCTCGGTCCACAGGGTCTTGCCCAGACGGTCGCGGTTGGCGGCAATCAGGCCGGACGCCGCGCCCAGGATATGGCTGGTCGAACGGTAGTTGCGCTCCAGCTTGACGATCTTTGCGCCGGGAAAGTCTTTTTCAAACCGGAGGATATTGTCGACTTCTGCGCCACGCCATCCATAGATCGACTGATCATCATCACCGACGCAGCAGACGTTGCCGGTCGAGGACGTCAGAAGCCGCAGCCACAGATACTGGGCGACATTGGTGTCCTGGTATTCGTCGACCAGGATGTAGCGGAAGCGTTTCCGATATTCGTCAGCGATGTCCGCGTGTTTCGATAGAATTGTGAGGTTGTGAAGCAGCAGATCGCCGAAATCGCAGGCGTTCAGCGTGGCCAGGCGCGACTGATAGGCGGCGTACAGGCTCTGGCCCTTGCCATTGGCGAAGTCCTCGCCGGACGGCAGCTTTTCGGGCGTCCAGCCGCGGTTCTTCCAGTGGTCGATCAGGCCGGACAGCGATTTGGGCGTCCAGCGCTTGGTGTCGATGTTGGCGGCTTCGAGCAGTTGCTTCAGCAGCCGCTCCTGATCGTCCGTGTCGAGGATGGTGAAGGTGGACTTCAGACCGACGAGTTCGGCATGGCGGCGCAGGATCTGGGCCGCGACCGAGTGGAAGGTGCCGAGCCAGCGCAGCCCCTCGGCCGACGGGCCGATCAGGTGGGTGATCCGCTCGCGCATCTCGCGGGCAGCCTTGTTGGTGAAGGTGACGACCAGCAGTTCCCACGGACGGGCGCGGCCAGTGGCAAGGATGTGGGCGAGGCGCGTGGTCAGGACGCGGGTCTTGCCCGTGCCGGCCCCGGCGAGGACGAGGACCGGTCCCTCGGTCGCCTCGACGGCCGCGCGCTGTTCGGGGTTGAGCCCTGACAGATAGTCGGGTGCCTCAGGTGCCACGCCACCGGGACCGCGCGCGCGGGCGAGGTCGGAGATGCGCGGGGCGGGCAGGGCGTCAGTCAATGCGGGGATCCCGGGATTCGGCGTGACCCGGAACATAATGAGCACAGAGGCCAAAGTCAGTCCCTGACTTCGACGGGCCAGGAACCGGCAAGCGACGCTGTCGTTTGTGCGGTTCAGGGCGGCGCATGGAGAGGGACTGGAAAATGACCGATCATTCAAACCGCGGAGGCGAGCCGTCGTCCCATACGACGGTCAACGTCCAGCCCGAGCGAGGCGGAGGGGGCGGTGGCTTCATTGCCCTTCTGATCGGCGGGCTGGTGGTCGTGGTGGCGATTATCGCGGTCGTTCTGTTGAGCGGAAACAACCCGGCGAAGGACGCGGCGGACACCCGGATCGATGTGGATGTGAACCTGCCCCCGATGGATGCGCCGAGGCTGCCGGAGGTCGAGCCGCCGACCCTGCCGACCCCGGGCCCGGCCCCCTCGAACTGATGTCGGTATCTCCTCCCCAGCGCTTCGCGACAGGGAGGAGACCGAAGGCTTATTTCAGCTGGTAGGTGACCGTGGCGACGACGCGGACGCGCTTGTCCAGCGAGGTGGATTCGTTGTCGATGTCCTCGCGGGCAAGGATTTCGAACGACCCTTGCGTCGCCTGGCGGATGGGCCCGAGCGGTGCGCCGGAATCCTTGGCGAACTGCTCCGCCCCCGAGCGGGCCGAGGCCGTGGCTTCGGCGATCATGGACGGGCGGACCTCGTTCAGCTTCGTGTAGACATAGACCGGGTCGGCGAACCCGATCAGCACGTCCTGACGCACCAGCTGGTCCAGCGAACGCTGGGTCTGGGCCACGCGGGCCACGTCGCGGGTGCGGATCGTGACCGAGTTGGTGGCGGTATAGTGCAACACGTCGCCGGCGGGCTGATAGGCATTGGCCTTGTTGTCCGTGACGGACAGGCGACCGTTGGTCAGGGCGTCCTCAGGATAGCCCTGGGCCTTCAGGAACTGCTGAACCTTGAGCAGATCGCCGTCGATCTTGCCGGTGACGGCATCCAGATCGTCGCCCGACTGGCTGAAGTTGATGGTCAGGACGGCCAGGTCGGCCACGACGTTACGCTCGGCCACGCCGCGCACCGTGACCTGCCGGTTGCCGACCTGGGCATTTATGACCCCGCCGCCGATGGCGATGCCGGACCCGATCAGGCCGATGGCGATGAGCCCGCCAAAGATGGCGGGGGGAAGAAGGTTGCTGCGATCGACGGGCACGGCGGTATCTCCGGGTTGAGAAGAAGACCCTGCGCGCGATCGTCGCACTTAGCGAGTGATGGATCCTGACCCCGCGTGCTCCAGCGCGAGAAGCCGGCACGCGGAGGCGAGCGGGCGACGTCCCCGTGTCTGGTCGACCCAGACCAGCAGGCCTGCGTGGCTGAGATTCCGTTCGGCGGCGATGCGGTCGAGGATGACCCAGAACTCGGGTTCCAGAGCCACGGAGGTGGCGTGACCGGCCAGGGTGACGGAGCGCTTCTTGAGCATCAGACTGCGCGTTCCGTCAAAGCTGCCTCTTCCACGCGGATACGATAGGCCACAAGCGCCGCGTTCAAAAGGCTGAAGGTCGCCGCTTGAATCCGCCGGGTTCGGTGGAGAGGGTGGCGAGGCGTCGGGCCAGGGTTCGCGACGGTCGCAGGGTGCGCTATACTCGCGATCCTCACAGCGGGATGCCTCGATGACGATCGATACGCTTGCCGACCCCGAAGAGTTCCAGTCGCTGAAGCCGCAGCGCATTCAGCCGTTCGCCGCCTATCGGGCGTTCCGAAAGCTCATACGGGACAAGGAAGACACCGCCCAGGTCTTTGAAATCATGAAGGCTCTCTCTGGTCGATCGCAGGCCCGAGGCTATGCGCGGATGCTGCGCACCATGGAGGGTGGTCGTCAGGCCTTCCTGCGTGACGAACTGGCGCACAGGCTGGATGATCCCGAGTGGCTGGCCCGGTTCGAGCCGGGGACGGTCGGTGCGACCTATCGGGCGTTCCGGGAAGCGCGCGGCTTCACAGCCGACGGGCTCGCCGCGGTGGAGCGCGAAGTGGTGCCCTTCATCGACGCGCCGCATCCGGTCGTCTGGTATTCGCGCAGGCTCAGGGACATCCACGACATCTGGCACGTCCTGACCGGCTACGGCACCGATGCGCTGGGCGAAGCCTGCGTGGTTTCGTTTTCCTATGGCCAGACCCGGAACCTCGGGTTTGCCTTCATCGGCTATGGCGCCGCGCGCGAGATCCAGCGGGAGAACCGGGCCATTCCGGCGCGGCGGGCGGTCCTCCAGGCATGGCGGAACGGACGCGCGGCGCGCTGGCTTCCGGCACTGGACTATGAGGGCCTGTTCCGTGAACCTCTGGACGCGGCCCGCTTGCGACTGGGGATCCGGCCGGCCACCGTTTATTCGGCGGTGCCTGAAGCCGTGCGCAACGTCGTCAAGCTGCGGGCGTGACATAAGGCAGCCTTGGGGTGTCGGACGGGGATCGCGGTTGCCTGCGACGCCGTCACCCGGCAAGGGTCGGCGCTCTACCCTGAGTGTGAGTCTGCCTTGAGCCTGCCCGAACCCCTGCGTCGTCCGTCCGCCAATGCCCTGGCCATCGCTGGCGTCGCCCTGTGTGCCGTGATCTGGGGCACGACCTGGTATGCGATCACCTGGCAGTTGGGGACGGTCGATCCGGTGGCGTCGCTGGTCTGGCGGTTCGGGCTGGCGGCGCTGGTGTTGATCGTCGGCTGTGCGGTGACCGGGCGCTCGCTGAAGCTGACGCGAGGCCAGCATCTGGCGGCCGTGGGACAGGGTGCCTTCATCTTCGCCGTCAGCTACTCCTTCACCTATGCGGCCGAGGGGCATGTCACCTCGGCCATCGTGGCTGTAGTGTTCGCCGGCCTTGCCTTCCTGAATCTGGTGCTGTTCCGGTTGGTGGTGGGCCAGAAGGCCTCAGGCGCGGCCTGGACGGGGGCCACACTCGGGATCATCGGTGTCGCCGTCCTGTCGGGTGGCGAAGCGCTCGGGGCCGGTTTCGACCAGCGCGCATTGATCGGGATCGGCCTCGCCTTCCTGGCGGTCCTGAGCTCTGCCGTCGGCAACTATTTCTCCTGGCGGGGTCAGGAGATGGGCACCGCGATCCTGCCGCAGACCGGCTGGGCCATGACCTATGGGACGGGGATGCTGGTCGTCTTCGGGCTGGTGACGGGCGCGCGGTTCACGATCGATCCGAGCCCCGGCTATCTGATCTCGCTGGTCTATCTGGCCGTCATGGGTTCGGTCGTGGCCTTCGTCACCTATTTCGCCGTGGCGAGGGCAAAGGGCTATGCCCTGGCCAGCTACATCTCTGCCCTGACGCCGCCGATCGCCATGCTGGTGTCGGTGCTGTTCGAGGACGCCCATTTTGGATGGTCGGCGGCGGCGGGGCTGGCGCTGGTGCTGGGTGGGCAGGCGCTGCTGGCCCGCGCGCCGAAGGTGGCGTCCTAATCCTCGAGGCGGGACTGATCCAGCAGGCGTGACAGGCGTTCGCGTTCTGCACGGGCGGCGTCGCGTTCGGCCCTGGTGAGGCCATGGAGAACCCGGTTGACCTCGGCCCGTGACTTCGTCTCTGCCTTGTTTCGCGCCTTGCGCGCGCGGTTCAGGTTGACGATCTCGGCCATCGGGTCCTTTCGGCGCAGTCGGCAACCTGGCGCACGGGTCGGCGTTTGAGTGTCTCAACCCAGCCAGGAGACCTCCCCATGGTAGACGTCACGCGCATCAAGGAACACCTCGAAGTCGTCGGTTCGGACGGCGGCCACGTCGGTCGTGTCGATCACGTCCTCGGCGACCAGATCGAGTTGGCCAAGCTGGACCTCGCCGGTGGCTTCAAGCATCACATGATCCCGGTCAGCTGGGTCGACGACGTCGATGACGACACGGTCCGCCTGTCGCTGACGAAAGATCAGGCCAGGGCCCAGTGGACCGAAAAGCACCACGACACACACTAGGCATCCGCCGGGTTACGACGAATTCACGAGGGCCCCGCTGATATCGGCGGGGCCTTTCGACTATGTATTCGGGGTCGGCAGCGGGCCGGCGGGAGAGACGCCCTTGATCCGACTGATCCTGAATATCCTGTGGTTCGTCTTCGGCGGCTGGATCAGCGGTCTGCTGTGGCTGCTGGGCGGAGCGATCCTCGCGATCACCGTGGTCGGCCTGCCCTGGGCGTTTTCGGCCTGGCGGATCGCCAGCTATTCCTTCTGGCCGTTCGGGCGCGAAGTGGTCTGGGCGGGCGAGACAGGAGGCAAGGACGTCGGCTGCCTCGGTGTGGGCCTGAACGTGATCTGGTTCGTGTTCGCCGGCTGGTACATCGCCCTGTCGCACATTGTTATCGCCGTCGCCGAGGCCATCACCATCATCGGCATCCCCTTCGCCCTGAAGGACCTGGAACTGGCCAAACTGGCCCTCATGCCGGTCGGTGCGACGATCCGGGACAAGCCCTGACTGGCCGTGGCCCGCGCCCGGGTCAGTCGTCCGGCTTCAGCAGCACCTCCAGCATCATTGCACGCCGGTTCAGGAAGTTGCGGGTGACCTGGTAGTGGTCCGTGTCCTCGTAGGCGATGCGGTCGAGACCGATCCGGGAGACCTGGTAGATCCAGGCGTTCGGGTAGCCCAGCAGGATCGGCGAATGGGTTGCGATAATCAGTTGGGAGCGGGCAAGGACCAGCTCATGCATCCTGGCCAGGAATGACAACTGGCGGCTGGGCGACAGCGCGGCCTCGGGCTCGTCGAGAATATAGAGGCCATCGCCCCTGAACCGGTTCTCGAAAAGGGCGAAAAAGCTCTCGCCGTGCGACTGTTCGTGAAGGGATTTCCCACCGTAGCTATCGATTATCGGCGGACCGCCAGATGGCTCTTCATCGAGCCTTTCGATTTCCGAAGCCACGTTGAAATAGCTTTCTGCTCTCAGGAAATAGCCGTCGATCGGTCGCAGCGGCGCGCGCACCGGGCGGACGAAGGCATGCAGAGGGGAGTGCGACCCGCGTGTGCCAAAGCTGAAGTTCTTTGACCCACCCTCGGCGTTGAACCCCCAAGCCACCGCCAGGGCCTCTATCAGCGTGGATTTCCCGGAGCCGTTCTCGCCAACCAGAAAGGTCACGTTCGGATGAAATTCCAGGCTGTGCAGCGATCGTACGGCTGGCAGGTTGAACGGATATACAGCCGCATCCCACCCCTCGCGCCGCTGGAACTGCGCTTCAATCCAATAGGGTCGCTCCAGCGCCGTCACTTCAGAACCCCGTCAACAACCGATCGAGTGCGCGGCGGATATCGTCTTCGTAGGGAAGCAGGGAGCCGCGAACGATCGCAGCCGTCGGTCGGTTGATTGCGCCAAGTTCGGATAACATGAGGATGTATTCCTGATGCTGGTGCGATACTGCCAGCGAAACCCTGGTGAGAACCGCCGTCGAGGCCATACGCAGCATCGGGGCGACAAGTAGCGTCGGGCCTTCGTCATAGAGGTGCGACTGAACGACCACCAGGAATGGTGCGACGATGCGAGATCGTAGCGATGGGTTGTCGATAAGGTCGAACTGGCGGATCACCAGCTGCGCAAATCCTCGCCAAAGACGCCATGTCGGGCGATGCGCTCGTTGTGAGCCTTGATCGCTTCGGCATTCTCCTCGGCCCACCGCTTCGCGCGTGCTTCCGCTCCAGCCGGATCGACCTTTTGCAGATACAGGCGAAGGCTTCTTTCATCCACGCCGGTCACATCAAGACCCAGCCGCGCGGCCTGCTCCAGCAGTTCCGGTTCGATCTCGATCTTCTTCAAGACAGGATGCACCATAGGGATACTATAGTGCGAAAGGCGGCCAAACGCGAGCAGGGGGCTTCACCCCGGCGCGATCATCTTCTCGGGCCGCACGGCCTCGTCGAACTCGGCGTCGGTCAGATAGCCGCCGCCGACGGCTTCCTGGCGCAGGGTCGTCCCGTTCTTGTGGGCCGTCTTGGCGATCTTGGCGCAGGCGTCATAGCCCAGCTTGCCGTTCAGGGCGGTGACCAGCATCAGCGAGTTGTTCAGGCCGCGTTCGATGTTGTCGATGCGGGGCTCGATGCCGACGACGCAGTTGTCGGTGAAGCTGACCGCCGCATCGGCCATCAGCCGCACGGACTGCAGGAAGTTGTAGGCCATGACCGGGTTGAAGACGTTCAGCTCGAAATGGCCCTGCGATCCGGCGAAGGTGATGGCGGCGTTGTTGCCGAAGATCTGGACGCAGACCTGGGTCAGGGCTTCGCACTGGGTCGGATTGACCTTGCCCGGCATGATCGACGACCCCGGCTCGTTCTCCGGCAGGGCCAGCTCACCCAGGCCCGAGCGGGGGCCGGAGCCCAGGAAGCGGATGTCGTTGGCGATCTTGAACAGGCTGGCGGCCACCGTGTTGATCGCGCCATGGCTCATGACCATCGCGTCATGGGCAGCCAGGGCCTCGAACTTGTTGGGCGCTGTGGTGAAGTTCAGCCCGGTGATCTGGGCGATCTTTTCGGCGACGCCCTCGGCGAAACCAATGGGCGCGTTCAGGCCGGTGCCGACGGCCGTGCCGCCCTGGGCCAGCTGCATCAGGTCGGGCAGGGTCGATTCGATCCGCTCGATGCCCTTGGTCACCTGCTGGACGTAGCCACTGAACTCCTGACCCAGGGTCAGGGGGGTGGCATCCTGGGTGTGGGTGCGGCCGATCTTGATGATGCCCTTCCACGCCTCGGCCTTGTCGTTCAGGGCGTTGCGGAGCTGGGCCAGGGCCGGCAGCAGTCGGTGGGTCACCTCCTCGGCGCAGGCGACATGCATGGCCGTCGGATAGGTGTCGTTGGACGACTGGCTCATATTGACGTGGTCGTTCGGATGAACCGGCTTTTTCGAGCCCATTTCGCCGCCCAGCATCTGGATGGCGCGGTTACTGATCACCTCATTGGCGTTCATGTTGGACTGGGTGCCCGACCCCGTCTGCCAGACGACCAGAGGGAAATGATCGTCCAGCTTGCCCTCGATGACCTCGTTGGCCGCGGCGACGATGGTCTCACCGATGGCGGGATCGAGCTTGCCCAGCGCCATATTGGTCTCCGCGGCGGCGCGCTTGACGATGCCCAGGGCGCGCACGATCGGCAGGGGCTGCTTCTCCCAGCCGATCCGGAAGTTGCCCAGCGAGCGCTGCGCCTGGGCCCCCCAGTAGCGGTCGGCGGCGACCTCGATGGGGCCGAAGGTGTCGGTTTCGGTGCGGCAGGCGGTCATCGGTTTCGGCTCATCAGGGCGTGGCGGGAGAGTGCGCGGCGGTGTAGCACGGGGGAACGACCGGACAAGCGGCCGGGACGACGGAGGCCGTAAGCGTGATCAGGAAAATCCCGGCCGTCCTTGCGGCGATGGTGCTCGCCACAGCCGGAGCAGCATTCGCACAGACCGATCAGCCCCTCGTCATCCTGCATACGACGCAGGGCGACGTGGTTCTGCGCCTCGATGCCAGGCATGCGCCGATCACGACCTGCAACTTCCTGCGTTATGTGCAGCAGGGTCGCTACGCCGGGGGCAGCTTCTTCCGGACCGTGGTGTCGGAAACCAACGACAATCCCAACCCCATCGACGTGATCCAGGCGGCGACGACGGCCGGCAGCGATGATCCCGGCCTCGGCCCCATCACGCTGGAGCGGACCATCGATACGGGCCTGCGCCATTCCATGGGGACGATCTCGATGGCGCGGGACGGGCCTGACACGGCGACCTCCAGTTTCTTCATCGTGATCCGGGACGCGCCGGCGCTCGATTTCGGCGGCGGGCGCAATCCCGACGGTCAGGGTTTTGCGGCGTTCGGTTCCGTGCTCTCGGGCATGGAGATCCTTCAGGCCATCCACGCCGGTCCGGCGCGGGAGGAGCAGTTGATCGCCCCCGTGGTTATCGATGCCGCCACCCTGGCCAGCCCCTTGCCGGCGGTCTGCCTGCCGTGAGCGAAGACTGGGTCGTCTCCGGCAAGGTCCGGGCGCGCGAGGAGGGGGAGGCCGTCGTCATCATGATCGACGGCCTGACCACCCAGGCCAAATACTACAAGCCGCTGGTCTATGAGTTCTTCAGGAAGGAATGGCGTGGCGCGCGGCCGTCCTATGGCGACTACGTCGTGGAGATCGTGATGGAGCACGTCGGCGAGCCGCCCTGGATGGATCTGGACAACCTGGCCAAGGCCTTGCTGGACGCCATCAAGGGATATCTGTTCCACGATGACGCCCAGGTGGCCCGGCTGCTGGTCGAAAGGCGCGAGGGCGAACGCGAGCGCATCACGATCCGGGCCTATCCCCGCAAAGCCTAGCCACTCGATCGGGTGAACCGCAGGGTCGGCAGCAGCAGCTGCATATTGGGGCCAATGAAGACCTGGGGCTCCGAAGCCGGCGTCAGGCCTTCTGCCGCCTCGCGCTGGCTGACGCAGGCTCGGGTGGCGTTGGCCAGGGCGATGAAGTCGGTGGCGGTCGGAAGGCTTTCGATCACACAGCCGTCGAAATACGGATAGGTGGCGTCCTCGCTGCATCCGAACGAGGACCGGTCACGGCGTGCGGCGGTCATGACCATGCGGTTCGGCCCCGACAGGCTGTCGAGAAACACGCCGGAGAAGCAGGCGGATATGACCACGACGGTCGGCCGGTCGCCGCACATTTCATTGACCAGGCTTGCCATGGCGGTTGGCGTGAGCCGCGCCGTGGGTCCGAAGTTGATCCCCTGTGGCGAGCCGTGGGAGCTGAAATACAGAAAGCAGCCGCGGGTCGCACGGGTGGCGGTCGCGGCGATGGCGGTGACGGCGGCCTCGGCCGAGATGGGCGGTTAGGCATCCGGGCGCAGGCTGTAGTCGACCATGTCGCCTCGGGAAAAGCCGGCGGCCAGGAACCCGGCGGTCAGGTCGCGACGGGCATTGTCGAAGGCCTGGATCGGCTGACCCGCGCTGGTGCGCCAGTCGCCGGCGATGACGGCGGAGGCCCAGCCGTCGAACCGGCTCTGGGCGAGAGCAGGGACTGCACCCAGCCATGCCAAAAGAACGATGACGACCGTGCGAACCAGGGAGACGCTCCCGACTGGAGGAGAGGACAGCCTACCAAGAGCGCGGGCGGCGCAAAGCCTATTTCTTGCGGAACTGGTCCAGCGACACGACCTTGGGGCCGTCGTCGCCCGACGGTGCCGGATCGGTCCGCTTGGGAGCGGGCAGTTCCGCGACGGGTTCGGCCACGACCTCGGGCGCCTCGAACTGCAGCAGGAACTGGACGCTGGGATCGTAGAAGCGGGTCACGGCCGCATAGGGCACGGTCAGGACCTTGGGCATGCCGCCGAACTTCAGCATGACGGAAAACAGGTCGTGCTCGACGGCGAGGTCCCAGTACTGGTGCTGGAGCACGACGGTCATCTCGTCGGGATATTTCGCCACGACATCGGGCGGAACCGAGACGCCGGGCGCGCGGGTCTTGAAGGTAATGTAGAAGTGATGAGCACCCGGGATACCGCCGGGACCGGCGGCGCGCTCGAGCGCGGCACGGATCACGCCACGCAGGGCATCCTGCGCCAGCTTCTCGTACTGCATCTCGTCAATCGGCGGCGCGTCGTCGGCCATGGATACCCCTCGGTGTCTGGCGACAGATAGCGGGGCCGGTCGCCGGGCGGAAGACGCCATATGCGGAAAGCGCCGGGGATTCTGTTGGCAGGCTCCCCGACAGGCCCCGCCCAGGGATCTGAACCCCTAGGACTTAAGATTCGAAATCAACCGAACCGCATTACGCGGCGAGGCGGACTTCTCCAGCGAAGTTATCGTTCGCAGTTAGAAAATGGCCCGATACGGTGGGCCAGGACGAGCGAAAGCAGTCTTCTTTACACGTCCGTCGATGCTAGTCGGCCCCATAAGCCTCCGCCGATAACGCGGGGAAGATGGTGGAGCCGCCGGGAATCGCACCCGGGTCCGGTCCGCTTATTACAAGCGCGTTTATCGCCATATCCGGAGCAAGCCCCGGCAAGAGCCAATATAGGCCGAGAAGTCCTTGCATCCAAGTTGCGAAGTGAAGTCTGCTGCAAGGCAGGGGGATTGCGCATGGCGGAGGACGGCAGGCTGGAGATTGCGGCGGGGTTCGCGACCGCGCTGGGACCACGCAAGGACAATCAGGATTTCGGAGCCGTCCACATCGGCGCACCTTCGGAGCAGGCGCTGCACGGCATGGTCGCCTTGGTCGCCGACGGGGTGAGCGGGTCGAAGGCCGGGCGCGTGGCGTCTGAACTGGCGGGCCGCACCTTCATCGACGCCTATGTCGATCAGAACCCGCTGAAGGGCGTCGCGGCAGCGGGCGTGGGGGCCCTGGCCGGCTATAACCGGTGGCTCCATGCCAAGGGCCGATCGGATCCGGACATGACCGGGGCGGCCACGACCTTCACGGCCCTGGTGATGCGCGGGCGCGAGGCGACGGCGCTGCACGTCGGCGACAGCCGGGCCTGGCATTTCCGCGACGGTGTGCTGACCCGACTGACCGAGGATCATGTGCTGAGCCAGCCGGGGCTGAGCCATGTCCTGTATCGCGCGATCGGAATTGAACCGGACCTGCGGCTGGATACGCGGGCCGTGGGGCTGAAGGCGCACGACCGGCTGTTGCTGACGACCGATGGCGTGCACGGCGTGGTCTCGGGAGAGGATCTGGGGCACCTGCTGGCACGGCGGGCCTCGCCCGAGGCGGACGCCCAGGCCATCGTCGATGCGGCGGGGCTGGCCGAGACGCGCGACAACGCCACCGCCATCGTCATCGACATCATCCGCATCGGGGCCGTGGATCAGGATGCGATCGGGGCGGAGGTCGCGGGCCTGCCGATCCTCCCGCCACCGAACGTGGGCGACAATGTCGACGGTTTTCGGCTCGAACGGCTGTTGTCGGATGGCAAATACACCCGGCTTTTCATTGCCCGGGACGGCGAGGCGACCACGCCCGTCGTGCTGAAGTTCCCCAAGCCTGCCCTGCTATCCGAGAGCGGCGCGCGCGGAGCCTTCCTGCGCGAAAGCTTCATCGGGCGGCGGATCGACAGTCCGTTCGTGGGCAAGACCCTGACCCTCGATGTCGGCCGCCAGAGCCGCCTGTACATCGCCCAGCCCCTCTATGCGGGGCCGACGCTGCACGCGAAGATCGCCGATGAACCGTTTGATATTCCATCAGGCATCGATGTCGGTATCCGTCTGGCCAGGGCCGTCGCAGCCTTGCACCGGCAGGGAATCGCCCACCGCGACATCAAGCCGGACAATGTGATCCTGGAGAAGGACGGCGGGTTGAAGCTGATCGATCTGGGCGTGGCCAGACTGCCCCGGATCGAGGAGTTTGCCGAGGCCGAGGCCCCGGGTACGGCCGGGTACAAGGCCCCCGAGCTTTTCGCGGGCTATCCGGGTGATGCGCTGAGCGATCAGTATGCGCTGGGGGTGACGCTGTATCGGCTGTTCACCGGCGACTACCCCTGCGGCCAGGACGAGGATTTCAACCGGATGCGGTTCGAGAAACCGACCCGACCGACCGTGCTTCGTCCCGACATGCCGGCCTGGCTGGAGGCCGCCATCCTGCGGACGCTGGCGGTCGAGCCGGCCGACCGGTTCGCCGACGTCGAGGAGCTCATCCATGTGCTGGAGAGCGGCAGCGCCGCGGCCGTGCCGAGCCGACGCGAGCTATCGCTGATGGAACGCGAGCCAGTGCGGTTCTGGCAAGGGGTCAGCGCGCTGCTGCTGGTCCTGCTGCTGGTATCGTGGATGATCCGCTGAGGGCGGCGGCCCGATGCCGCCCTCGACAGGGATGCATCAGCCGCGCGACTGGATCGGCACGTAGTCGCGCTGGGTCGGGCCGGTGTACAGCTGGCGCGGGCGACCGATCTTCTGCGCCGGATCAGCCAGCATTTCTTCCCACTGGGCGATCCAGCCGACGGTGCGGGCCAGGGCGAACAGCACGGTGAACATCGAGGTCGGGAAGCCCATGGCCGACAGCGTGATGCCCGAATAGAAGTCGACGTTCGGGAACAGTTTGCGCTCGATGAAATATTCGTCGGACAGGGCGATGCGCTCCAGTTCCTTGGCCACCTGGAACAGGGGATCGTTCTTGTCGCCGACCAGTTCGAGGATTTCGTCGGCCGATTCCTTCATCACCGTCGCGCGGGGGTCGTAGTTCTTGTAGACCCGGTGGCCAAAGCCCATCAGTTTGTATTTCTTGGCTTTCACGCCCTCGATGAACTCCGGAATCTTGTCCGGCGTGCCGATTTCCCTGAGCATGTTCAGCGCCTCTTCGTTGGCGCCGCCGTGCGAGGGGCCCCACAGACAGGCGATCCCGGCGGCGATACAGGCGAACGGATTGGCCCCCGACGAACCGGCCAGGCGCACCGTCGAGGTGGAGGCGTTCTGTTCGTGGTCCGCGTGAAGGGTGAAGATCCGGTCCATGGCCCTGGCCATCTTGGGATCGACCACATAGTCCTCGGCCGGAACCGCAAAGCACATACGCAGGAAATTCTCGGCGTAGCTGAGGTCGTTGCGCGGTGACACGAAGGGCTGGCCGATGTGGTACTTGTAGGCCCGGGCCGCGATGGTCGGCATCTTGGCGATCAGGCGGATGGCCGAGATGTCGCGCTGGACCGGATCATGGATGTCCAGGCTGTCGTGATAGAAGGCCGACAGTGCACCCACGGCCCCGACCATGATCGCCATCGGATGGGCGTCGCGGCGGAAGCCCTCGAAGAAGCGATCGAACTGGGCGTGCAGCATGGTGTGGCGGGTGACGACGTTCTCGAACGCCTCGTATTCCGCAGCCGTCGGCAGTTCGCCCTTCAGCAGAAGGTGGCAGACCTCGATGAAGTTCGATTGCGAGGCCAGCTGGCCGATCGGATAGCCGCGGTGCAGCAAGATGCCGGCGTCGCCGTCGATATAGGTGATGGCGCTTTCGCAGGCCGCCGTGGAGGTGAAGCCGGGATCGAAGGTGAAGGTATCGGTCGCACCGTACAGCTTGCGGATATCGATGACGTCCGGGCCCGTAGAGCCCGACAGAACCGGCAATTCGACGGTCTTGTCGCCGTAGGTCAGGGTCGCCGTTCCGGCGAGTTTGGAGGCTTCGGTCATCAGGCGCCCTTGCGATGGTGTTCGGACCGGACGGGAAGACCCGGACCGCGACGGTTACCTACGATCATCTAGTCTGTTGCAGCGCATCATCCAAGCGGCCGAGCGATTCTTCGCGACCCAGTGCGGCGAGGGTCTTTGCGATGTCGGGGGAAACGCCGTCTCCCGTCAGCGCGGCCCGGACGGCGGGGCCGATCTTGCCGAATCCCACCGCTTCTTCTTCGGCGAAGGCCTTCAGTTCGGCCTCCAGGGCGAAGACGTCCCAGCTCGCGAACAGGCGTAACCGGTCACGCAACCGCGCGATCCGCTCGCCCGATTCGCCCGTGAGGAGGGGCAGGGCCTTTTCGAAGATCTGCAGAGGTCGCCGGCCAAGGACGAAGCCGGTCTGGTCGGCCAGTTCCAGAACGGTTCTGGCGCGATCCTTGACGAAGGGCATAGCCTGCACAAGGCGTGCCTCGTCCTCTTCGGCCAGGGCATGACCGCGTGCCAGATGCACGTCCAGCACGGCCTTGGCGAGCCGGTCGTCGTCGGCCAGCCGCATCCAGTGGGCATTGACGTGGGCCAGCTTGTCGAAGTCCAGCCGGGCCGGGGCCTTGCCGATGCCGTCCAGGTCGAACCACTCCCGGGCCTGGTCGTCGCCGAACAGTTCGTCGTCGCCGTGCGCCCAGCCCAGACGGGCCAGATAGTTTCGCATGGCCTCGGGCAGATAGCCCATCCCGGCATATTCGTGGACGGCCTGGGCCCCGTGGCGTTTCGACAGCTTTGCGCCATCGGGACCATGGATCAGGGGGATATGGGCGAAGGTCGGACGCGGCCAGTCCAGGGCGTCATAGATCAAGGCTTGGCGCGCGGCGTTGTTCAGATGGTCGTCGCCCCGGATGACATGGGTGACGCCCATGTCGTGGTCGTCGACGACGACGGCCAGGTTGTATGTGGGGGTGCCGTCCGACCGCAGCAGGACCAGGTCGTCGAGATCCTCGTTGCCCCAGCTGACCTCGCCCTGGACGGCGTCGTTCACGATCACACGGCCGGGCAAGGGGCGGCGGAAGCGGACGACGTGAGGCCGGGACAGATCGTCCACCGTCGGCTCGCGGTCGCGCCAGGGCGATTCGAATGCACGACGGGCGGCCTTGGCCTCGTCACGCAGGCGTCCGGTTTCCTCGGCCGAGGTGAAGTCGCGATAGGCGGCCCCGCGCTCCAGCAGCTCATCCACGACCTCGCGGTGTCGGGCTGCGCGGGCATACTGGAAGACGGGGTCCTCATCGGCGAACAGTTCCAGCCAGCTGAGGCCGTCGAAGATCGCCTTGACCGCGTCCTCGGTCGAACGCTCGCGGTCGGTGTCCTCGATGCGAACCAGAAACTTGCCGCCACGACGTTTCGCGTAAAGGTAGTTGAAAAGCGCCGTTCTTGCGCCGCCTATGTGCAGATAGCCGGTCGGCGAGGGGGCGAAACGGGTGACGACTCGGGGGTCGGAGGAGGAGGTCATGGGGGGCGTGTCCGGACGGGCCGCCCTTATACCGCCCGACGCCGCAAAGCCCAGCCCGCGAGAGCGGATCGCCGCGTGGTTTTTGGATGAGGTCCGGGCGCAGTCGCTGCGGTGGCGGTTGCTGGCCCCGGTGGCGTTCGGTGCCGGGGCGGCCCTCTATTTCGCGCTGAAGCGCGAGCCGCCTTTGTGGCCGCTGCTCGGACTGGCCGGGGCCACGCTGGCGATCTGGCTGGGTGCACGGTGGCGGGGGATCGGGCGCAGGGTCACCCTGCCGCTGATGCTGCTGGCCTGTCTGGCGTGTGGGCTGGCGGGGGCGAAGGTCCGCAGCGACCGTGTCGCGGCACCGATCGCCCCGGCCATGGCCGAGCCCACCGTGATCGAGGGCTGGGTCGTCGATGTGGACAGCCCGGGCGACCGGGGGCACCGGGTGGTCGTCGCCCCCGTCCGCGTGCAGGGCCTGCTCCCCGAGGCGACCCCGATCCGTCTGAGAGCCACGGTCAGGGGTGAGCCGCCGGTACCGGGTTCGGCCATCCGGCTGTTCGCGATCCTGAATCCGCCGCCGCCGCCCGCCAGCCCGGGGGCCTATGACTTCGGGCGAGGGGCCTGGTTCGACCGCCTGGGCGGCACGGCCTTCGCGCTGGGCGAGACGCGGACGGCCGAGCTGCCCCCGGCGCCATGGAGCCTGCGGATGGCGATGCGGGTCAATGCCATGCGGTTTGCTCTGGCCCGGCGGATCGTCGATCGCCTCGGCGAGCGAACGGGCGGGATCGCGGCGGCCATGACGACGGGGCATGAGACCTGGATCCAGCGCGAGGATCTGGACGCCATGCGCGATTCCGGACTGGCGCACATTCTGTCGATCAGTGGCCTGCATATGGCGATCGTGGGCGGGTTTGCCTTCTTCCTCGTGCGGTTCGGGGTGGCGGGCTGGCCGTGGCTGGCGCTGAGGGTGTCGGGCAAGAAGGTGGCGGCGGTCGCGGGGCTGATCGCGGTCTGGAGCTATCTGGTACTGTCAGGCGCACCCGCTCCGGCGGAGCGGTCGGCGATCACGGCCTCTATCGCCTTCGCGGCCATCCTGCTGGATCGGCAGGCGATCAGCATGCACGGGTTGGCTGTGGCCGCCATGGTCGTGTTGATCCTGCAGCCCGAGGCCATCGTGACCCCCGGGTTCCAGATGTCGTTTGCGGCAACGGCGGCGCTGGTGGCCCTGGCGGAGGCCTGGCCGCCCCGGACGCGCGAACTGTCGGTCCCCTGGCCCATCGCCCTGTTCCAGTCGGCACGGCACTGGCTGGTCATCGCGGTCAGCGCCAGCTTCGTGGCGGGCGCGGCGACGGGGCCGTTCGCCATCCAGCATTTCAACCGGACCGCCGTCTTTGGCCTGATCGCCAATCTGGCGACGTCTCCCATCGCAGATTTCATCATGATGCCAGCGCTGGCGCTGGGTGCGCTTCTGGAACCGGTCGGGCTGGGCGGGCCGTTCCTGTGGGTGGCCGGCAAGGGGGTGGATGCGATGCTGTTCGTCGGCCACCGGGTCGCGGCGCTTCCGGGTGCCGTGCGGACGATCGCCAGCGCGCCGGACTATGTGCTGCCGATCTCGTTCCTGGGCGTGCTGTTCGTCTGCCTGTGGCAGGGGCGGCTACGGTGGGCCGGACTGCCGTTCGTCTGCGCGGTGCTGATCTGGCCGCGGGATCCGACACCGACGGTCTGGATCGGGGATGGTGGGACCAATGCGGCCTATAGCGTGGACGGTCAGGCGGTCGTGGTGCGGCCAGGCGTGCGGGATTTTGCCACCGAGCTTTGGTCGCGGCGGCGCGGACTGACGCGGGCCGAGCGGGACGACGCGGGCTGGGTGTGCGAGCGCTACGCCTGTGCGCCCCGAAGCGGTCTTGCGCCCGTGGCCCTGTGGTGGGGCAAGGCCGCGCCGGATGCGGCGGCGCTGGCCGGCCTGTGCGCCTCGGCTCCGCTCGTCAGCGTGCGGGCCACGGTGTCGGCCTTGCCGGATGCCTGCGCCGACCGCCTCGTGCTGGACAGCGTGGACTACGCGCGCGGCGGGGCGGTCGAGCTGTGGCAGACACCGCAGGGCTGGCGTGCGGTCTGGTCTGCGGATGCGCGGGGAGACAGGCCGTGGAGCCGCCCCGGACAAGGTCTCCGACCTTTCCGGGATGACAAGGCCGATCTGGATGCGGCCGAGCCTGGCGCTAGTGATACTGGCGGATGAGGCCGACCAGCTTGCCCTGAACCTCGACCTGGTCGGGGCCGAAGATGCGTGTCTCATAGGCGCGGTTGGCGGGTTCCAGGGCGATGGAATTGCCCTTCCTGCGCAGCCGCTTCAGCGTCGCCTCCTCGCCCTCGACCAGGGCGACGACGATCTCGCCGGACGAGGCCGTATCGACCCGTTTGATGACTACCAGATCGCCGTTGAGGATGCCCGCCTCGATCATCGAATCGCCCTCGATCTCGAGCATGTAGTGTTCGCCGGCGCCCAGCATGGCCTCGGGCACCGAATAGCGGCCATGATCCTGCTGGATCGCGGCGATGGGCACACCGGCAGCGATCTTGCCGACCAGAACCAGTTCCCGGGTGTCGTTGGCGGGTTCTGCCGCCCTCGGACGTCCGCCGCCCTCGATGACGTCGGGGCGGAAGGGGGCACGGCCCCGGACCGGGCCGGTCGTGGCCTGTTCGGGCAGTTTCACCACTTCCAGGGCGCGGGCGCGGTGGGCAAGACGACGGATGAAGCCGCGTTCCTCCAGCGCCGTGATCAGCCGGTGGATGCCGGACTTGGACGCCAGATCCAGCGCCTCCTTCATCTCGTCGAACGAGGGGGAGACGCCGGTCTCCTTGATCCGCTCGTGGATGAACATCAGGAGTTCGTGCTGCTTTTTCGTCAGCATGGTGAGAATCGCCTTCAGAACAAGTCGTGAACCGTCGCCGATGTTCTGTAAGTGTTCCTCCCTAATGTCAACTTAACGGGAAACGGGTTCGAGCAGCGACAGCGTGGCGGCCGCGACGTCCGCTTGTCGCATCAGGCTCTCGCCGACCAGGATCGCCCGTGCTCCCGCATCCGCCACCACGGCGACGTCCGCCGCCGTAAAGATCCCGCTCTCGGCGACCAGCAAGGCACTGGCCGGGGCCATGGCGGCGTAGCGGGCGGTGGCGCCCAGATCGACCTCGAAGGTGCGGAGCGAGCGGTTGTTGATGCCGATCAGGTCTCCGCCCAGGCCCACGGCGCGGGCCATCTCGCTCTCGTCATGGGTCTCGATCAGGGCGTCCATGCCGAACCGGCGGGCTTCGGCCAGCAGGTCGGCGGCGAGGGCGTCGTCGACCATCGACAGGATGATCAGGATGCAGTCGGCTCCCAGCCCCCGGCTCTCGGCCACCTGCCAGGGATCGACGAGAAAGTCCTTCCGCAGACAGGGCAGGGCGGTCGCGGCGCGGGCGGCGATCAGGAAGTCGTCGTGGCCCTGAAAGCTCGGTTCGTCGGTCAGGACGGACAGGCAGGTCGCGCCGCCGTCCTCATAGGCCCGGGCCAGGGCGGGCGGATCGAAGTCGGCGCGGATCAGACCCTTGGACGGGCTGGCCTTCTTGATCTCGGCGATCAGGGCGGGGCGACCGTCCTGCCAGCGTTTGCGCAGGGCGGCGAGGAAGCCGCGCGGCATGTCGGCGACGAGGGCGAGCCCTTCGACCTCGCCCAGCGGACGGGCGGCCTTGCGCGCCTTGACCTCGACCCGCTTGTAGGCGGCGATCTGTTCGAGGATGTCGGTCATGCGGCCGGCTCCGGCTCGGGCGCGGAGGTGATGGCGGCAAGTCTCGTCAGGGCTGTACGGGCCGCACCGTCGTCGATGGCGCGGGCGGCCAGGCCCACGCCACTCTTCAGGTCCGCCGCCCTGTCCGCGACGACCAGGGCAGCGGCGGCGTTCAGCAGGACGACATCGCGATAGGGCCCGGTCGCGCCGTCCAGAAGGGCGGTCAGGGCGGCGGCATTGGTCTCGGCGTCGCCCCCGCGCAGGGCGGCGATGTCGGCGCGGGGCAGGCCGGCGTCCTCGGGCGTCACGGTGAAGCGGCGGACAGTCCCGTCCTTCCATTCAGCGACCTCGGTCGGGCCGGTCGTGGTCAGTTCGTCCAGTCCCTGACCGTGGACGGTCCAGGCGCGGGTGGCCCCAAGGTTCCCAAGCACCTGGGCCAGGGGTTCCAGCAGGCGCGGGTCATAGACGCCCATGACCTGACGCCGGGCGAGCGCCGGGTTGGACAGGGGACCCAGCAGGTTGAACACGGTGCGAAAGCCGATCTCTGCCCGGATCGGCCCGACGTGGCGCATGGCCCCGTGATAGTGGGGCGCGAAAAGGAAGCAGATGCCGGCTTCGTCCAGCGCCTGTTTCTGGCGCTCCGGCCCGGCGGTCAGGTCGACGCCCAGAGCCGACAGTACGTCGGACGAGCCGGAGCGGGAGCTGAGCGCGCGGTTGCCGTGCTTGGCGACCTTCAGTCCCGCACCGGCCAGCACGAGGGCGGCGGCGGTCGAGATGTTCCAGGTGTGCTGACCGTCGCCCCCGGTGCCGCAGGTGTCGATGACGTCATAAGGCTGGTCGAAGGGGCTGGCGGCGGCGCGCATGGCGCGGGCGAAGGCGGTGATCTCGTCGACCGTCTCGCCCCGGATCCGCAGGGCGGTGACAGAGGCGGCGACCTGGGCCGGGGTCGGTTCGCCGCGAAGGCAGGCGGCGAAGAAATCGCCGGCCTCCGCCTCGGACAGCGTCTGGCCGTCGACCAGCCGGGCCAGCAGCGGCTTGAATCCCTCGGACACCGCCTCAGACCATGGCCAGGCGCTTGACGCCCGCCAGATCGAGGAAGTTGGCCAGAAGAGCGTGGCCGTGTTCGGTGGCGATGGATTCGGGATGGAACTGGACACCGTGGATCGGGCGGGCGTGGTGCTGGACGCCCATGATCTCGCCGTCCTCGGTCCAGGCGGTGACGTCGAGGCTGTTCGGCAGGGTCGCGCGGGCCACGGCGAGGCTGTGATAGCGGGTCGCGATGAAGGGGCTGGGGAGGCCCGCGAACAGGCCGCGACCGTCGTGGGTGATAGGCGAGGTCTTGCCGTGCATCAGGGCCTTGGCCCGCACGACGTCGCCGCCGAAGGCCTGGCCGATCGCCTGATGGCCGAGGCAGACGCCGAGGATCGGCATGTCGTCGGGTGCCGTGGCGATCAGCGGAAGACAGATGCCGGCCTGATCCGGCGCACAGGGGCCAGGCGACAGCAGGACCGCCTCGGGCTTCAGCGCCCAGGCGTCCTCGACGGTCAGATCGTCATTCCTGACGACATGCGTCCGCGCACCCAGTTCCGCGAGGTAGTGGACGAGGTTGTAGGTAAAGCTGTCGTAGTTATCGACGACGAGGATCATCCGGCGCTTCTAGAGGCTGGTTTCACCGCCGCCAAGCGGACGTATGTGCGCAACGGATCGTTAACCGTTGCGGTTCGAGATCGGCGCTCGAACCGGAGGGTGAGTCCATGACCATGCAGGCCCAGATCGATCAGGCGCGGCAGGCCCTGGCGGACGTCGAGTCGAAGCCGAACGTCATGGCGACCCTGGGGGCCGCAGCGCTCGCGGCGGCAGCGGCGGTGCTGCTGGCCGGGGTGATGATCCTGGGGCCGGGCGTGGCGATCGAGGATCAGCCGGTGCCGGTCAGCGCGACGACCTAGATACCGCCCGCGTCGTTCAGGGGCGCGCCCAGCTTGAAACGCCAGGCATCCCCGGCCGCCCGCATCGGGGCGCGCGCCTTGGCCTCGGTTTCCGCATATTCGGCTGCCGGATCGCTGTCGGCGACCACACCGGCCCCCGCCTGGACGAAGACCTGTCCGTCCGCGAACAGGGCGGTGCGCAGGACGATGCAGATGTCGGCCTCTCCGCCCGCCGAGATATAGCCCACACCGCCGCCATAGCCGACGCCGCGCTTTTCCGTCTCCAGCTCATCGATGATCTCCATCGCGCGAACCTTGGGCGCGCCGGACAGGGTGCCCGCGGGCAGGGCGGCCAGAAGCGTGTCGACCGCGTCGAGGTCCGGGTGGGCACGTCCCTCGACATTCGAGACGATGTGCATCACCTGGCTGTACCGTTCGACGACGAAGCTTTCGGTCACCTTGACGCTGCCGGGCGCAGCGACGCGACCCACGTCGTTCCGGCCCAGGTCCAGCAGCATCAGGTGCTCGGCCCGTTCCTTCGGATCGGCCAGAAGCTCGGCCTCCAGCGCCCTGTCGGCCTCCGGCGTCGCACCGCGCGGCCGGGTGCCGGCGAGCGGGCGAATGGTGACCCCGCCGTCCTTCAGACGCACGAGGATCTCGGGGCTGGAGCCCGCCAGCTGGAAGTCGTCGAAGGTGAGAAAGTACAGATACGGCGACGGGTTCTGGCGGCGCAGCGAGCGGTAGAAGGCAAACGGATCGCCCGTCCACGGCGCACGGAAGCGGTGGCTGAGGACGACCTGAAAGATATCGCCCGCGCCGATGTAGTCCTTGGCCGCAGCGACCAGTTCTGCATAGGCGGCGGCATCGACCGGGGACGCGAAGTCGATGGCCGGGGTGGGCGCGGCCTCTGCGCGACCGAGCAAGGGTCGCCGGAGACGAACCTCGAAATCGTCCAGCCGGGCCTCGGCGGCATCGACGGCTGTCTCCGGGTCGTCCCCGGGCCAGACCGGCGCCATGACGATGATCTCGTGCTTCACGGAATCGAAGACGGCGATGACCGACGGTCGGGTCAGCACGGCGTCGGGCAGATCGAGCAGATCGGGATTGGGCGCGCCCAGCGGCTCCAGCAGCCGGACCATGTCGTAGCCGAAGACACCGAACAGGCCCGCGGCCATGGGAGGCAGGCCGTCGGGCAGGTCGAAGCGCGTTTCCGCGATCAGGGCACGGAGGCTGTCGAGCGCGCCGCCGGGCTGGTTGGCATAGCGTCTGGCGGCGATATCCGCTCCTCGCGCGATCGCGGCGACGCCATCGCGACAGCGCCAGACCACGTCGGGATCCAGGGTGATGATCGAATAGCGGCCATTCAGGGCACCGCCTTCGACCGACTCCAGTAGAAAGGCGTGCGCGCGGCCCCAGCCGACCTTCAGATAGGCGGACACTGGTGTCTCGAGGTCGTCGATGATCCGGCGCACCGCGATCTGCGGCGTTCCGGCCTTCAGTCCCGCGACCAGAGCCTGCCGGTCGGCCGTCTCGCTCATTGAACGGGAGCGGTCGGCGTCGCGTCCGGTGCGGTGACACCCAGGGCCTCGATCGCGGCCGCCGGATCGTTCGTGGCCTTGGAGCGCGCAGCGCCAGCGGTCACCAGTTGTTCGACGCCGGCACTGACGATGTCGCTGCCGATGCGGCCGCGGATCTGGTCCGCCAGGCGCGAGGCCGTGGCCGGATCGGCCGGACGTACCGCGTCGACGCGGCCGACGACGAAGCTGTTGTTCGCGCCGGGGCCGGTGAAAATCTGACCACGACTCTGGCCGAACAGACCCTCGAGCACGCCCTGGCCCAGAGCGCTTTGTGTTTCGGCATTCTGCTGGACGCCGCTGCGGTTGATCAGGGTAGCACCCGCCGAGGCCGCGACGGCGGCAATGTCCTGACCGTCACGGACACGCTTGGCCAGTTCCTCGGCCTTGGTGGACAGGCGTCGGGCGTTCTCGCGCAGGGTCCATTGCTGGGCCAGCGGGCCACGGACCTCAGCCAGGGCCGGCAGGGCGGAGGGACGGATGTCGTCCAGGCGCAGCACGAAATACTGGCCCTGGCCGGCGTCGATCACATCGCTTTCGCCGCCCCTGGTCAGGGCATAGGCGCTCTGCAGAATCTGGGGAGGGGCATTCATCGGCTGGCCATCGGGCAGTCGGCCATCCTGCGTGAAGGGGGGAAGCTGAACGAGCCGGGCCCCGACCTGTTCGGCAGCGGCGACGAGGGGCTTGCCCTCGGTGCGCGCCTTCTCATAGGCCTCGACCCGGGCATAGATACGGGCCTTCATGTCCTCTTCCTGTAGTTCCGCCACGATGGCTCCGCGAACGTCTTCCAGCGTTGCGGGCGTGCCGGGCAGGATCGCGGTCACCCTCGCGACCGTGAAGCCGACACGGCCCTGGATCGGGGCGGACACCTGATTGGCCGCCAGGGCGAAGACGGCGGTGGCGATCGCCGGATCGGGCAGGGCGCTCTGGGGCTGGGCGTCATAGACGGCGGGCTGGATGTTGTTGGCTTCGGCCACGGCCTGGGGGGTCTGACCCGCGCGCAGGGCACCCGCGATGCGGTCGGCGGCGGCCCGGGTCGAAACCGTCAGGGTCGTGAAGGTCCGGCGCTCTGCGGTCGACAGGGCGTCCTTGCGGAAGTTGAACCGCTCGACGATGCGCGCCTCGGGGATGGCCGGAGGGGTGAAGCCCGGGGCGTCGTTGAACAGCAGCACCGTGGCGATACGGAATTCGGGCCGACGCAGCTGGGCTGCGTTCTCGTTGATGAAAGCCGTCAGCTGGGCGTCCGTCGGGGCGGGCGACGCGCCGGCCATGGCCTGGGTCACCTCGAACCAGCGGCCATCACGAACCTGGAAGGCCTGACCCGCCAGCAGCGCGCCGAAGATGCGCGGGGTGCGCAGGCCGGCCTGGATGGCCGTCCCGAAATGCTGGCTGACGGCGGTGTCGCGGAACTCGTCCTCGAGCATGACCGGCGTCACGTTCTGGGCGGCCAGGGCCTGCTCGTACTGGGCCTGATCGAACTGACCCGTGACCTGGTTGAAGAAGGCCGGAATCTCGCGGATGCGCTTCAGGACCAGCTCCTCGCTGACGCGGATGCCGGCCTTGTGGGCCCAGTTCAGGAAGCCGAGGCGATTGGTCTGGCCTTCCAGATAGCGGACGTGGACGTTCTCCTTGACGAGGTCCTCATTTGTAACCGGACGTCCGGCCTGCTCCTGCATGCCGGTGCGGACCCGCTCGAACTCCGTCCGGAACTGGGCCACGTCGACCGAGCGATCGCCCGCCGTGATGATGTGTTTGGGGCCAAGATTGCGCAGGACGTCGGTCTGGCTGCCGCCAACGATCATGAAGCTGAGGATCAGGAGGACGAACAGACCCGCCGCCCACTTGGATTTGGCGAAGGCACGGAACAGGGAAATCATCGAGTGGGCCTGACGGTCGGACGGCGTGACGCGCCGCGAAGGTGGATATGGGCGTATAGGGGAGGCGGGCTATCCCCCGCAAGCGCCGGGCTTGGCAGGCGGCGAGACGCTGCCTAGACAGGCCGGATGAAACAATCCGTGAAGATGATCGTCGGCAACTGGAAGATGAACGGCGAGTCTGCTGGTCTGGCCGAATTCGAGGCCTTGGCGGCCCGTTTGAAATCGGACCCTTGTCGCGTCGATGTCGCCATCTGCCCGCCGGCTACGCTGATCGACCGCATGCGCCGCATCGGAGGGCCTGCCGCCATCGCCCTGGGGGGGCAGGATTGCCATGCGGAGCCGCGGGGTGCCTACACCGGGTCGATCTCGGCGGAATTGCTCGTTGAGGCGGGTTGCGACCTCGTGATCGTTGGCCATTCGGAACGCCGCCAGATGTTCGAGGAGACGGATGCCGCTGTTTCAGCCAAGACAGCGGGTGCTCTGAGAGCCGGGCTAACGCCGATCATCTGCGTAGGTGAGACATTGGCCCAGCGTGAGGCGGGAGAAGCGGCTTCGGTCGTGCGCGGACAGATCCTCGGTTCGCTCCATGACGATCTCACAGGCAGGGACTGGGCCCTGGCCTACGAACCGGTCTGGGCGATCGGCACCGGCCTGACCCCGACGCTGGAACAGATCGCCGAGATCCATGCCGCCGCGCGGGCCGCGATGGTCGAGAGACTGGGCGAGGGCGGTCGCATCGCGCCGATCCTGTACGGCGGCTCGGTCAACGCCGGCAATGCGCGCGACATCCTCGCCGTGGCCGAGGTGGGCGGTGCCCTGGTAGGAGGTGCCTCGCTCAAGGCAACCGATTTCCTGGCCATAATCCATGCCGCCGAACTCGCCCTCGTTGCCGCTGACGCGCAAGGATGATAGACGCCGCCGCTTGATCGGCGGACCGTCCCGCCACACATGTAAGCGACCATGCTCCAGACCATTCTCCTCGTCGTCATGATTTTGATCTCGCTGGCCCTGACCGGCGTGATTCTGTTGCAGCGTTCCGAAGGGGGCGCGCTGGGCATGGGCGGCGGTCCGTCGGGCTTCATGACCGCGCGCGGGGCGGGCAATCTGCTGACCACCACGACCTGGTGGCTGGGTGCGGGTTTCGTGATCTGCGCGATCAGCCTGACCATTCTGGGCAATGTGGAGCGGTCGAACCGTTCGGTCGTCGATGCCGATGCGGTTGGCTCCATCGCCCTCGATACGGGTCCATCGACGACGACGGCCCCTGCGACCAATCCGACGACCCCGACGCAGCCGGCCGCGCCGTCGCTGGACGACCTGGAAGCCAGTCTGCCGACCGCGGCCCCGGCCCAGACGCCGGCGAACTAGGGTGACGGCGGAGGCTCCTCCGCCGCTTCCCCACCGATCCCGCCTCCTGCACCCGCCGTCGGTGGGGTCGAAGATGTGTTTTCAACAGATGGATCGCGAACCGATCCGAAGCTGGAGCCGAATCGGCTCTAAGGTGATGCCCCGTGGCTAGATATGTCTTCATCACGGGCGGCGTGGTTTCCTCGCTGGGCAAGGGACTGGCGTCGGCGGCCCTGGGTGCCCTGCTTCAGGCACGCGGCTACAAGGTCCGGCTTCGCAAGCTCGATCCCTATCTGAACGTCGATCCGGGGACGATGAGCCCCTATCAGCACGGCGAGGTCTTCGTGACCGACGACGGGGCCGAAACCGACCTCGATCTGGGTCACTACGAGCGGTTCACCGGTGTATCGGCGGCCAGGTCGGACAACATCACCACCGGCCGCATCTATTCGACCATCATTGAGAAGGAACGGCGCGGCGACTATCTGGGGGCCACGGTACAGGTCATTCCGCACGTCACCGACCAGATCAAATCCTTCTGCCTGACGCCCGCCCTCACCGATGAGGGCGAGGAGGTCGATTTCGTTCTGGTCGAGATCGGCGGCACGGTCGGCGACATCGAGGGCCTGCCGTTCTTCGAGGCGATCCGCCAGTTGGGCCAGGACCTGGAGCGGGGCCAGTCGTGCTTCGTCCACCTGACGCTGCTGCCGTTCATCAAGACGGCCGGGGAGATGAAGACCAAGCCGACGCAGCACTCGGTCAAGGAACTGCGCTCCATCGGCATCCAGCCGGACATCCTGCTGTGCCGCTGCGAGTTCCCCATCCCGCCCGAGGAGAAGCGCAAGATCGGCCTGTTCTGCAATGTGCGCGAGACGGGCGTGATCCAGGCGATGGATTCGGCCGACATCTATGCCGTGCCGCTGGACTATCACCGCGAGGGTCTGGACGCCGAGGTCCTCGCCCACTTCGGCATCAAGGACGCGCCAGAGCCCGACCTGACCCAGTGGCAGGAGATCGCACGTCGTCGGCTGCAGCCCGACGGCGAGGTCACGGTCGCCGTGGTCGGCAAATACACGGTCCTGAAGGACGCCTATAAATCCCTGATCGAGGCGCTCCATCACGGCGGGGTGGCCAACAACGTCAAGGTCAACATCGACTGGGTCGAGGCCGACACCTTCGAGGGCGACCGCGAGCTGTGTGAACAGCGGCTTCAGGACGCCCACGCGGTCCTGGTGCCGGGCGGCTTCGGCGAGCGGGGCGCAGAAGGCAAGATCGAGGCGGCGCGGTTCGCCCGCGAGCGCAACATCCCCTATTTCGGCATCTGCTTCGGCATGCAGATGGCGGTCATCGAGGCGGCCCGGAACCAGGCAGGGCTGACCCGGGCCTCCTCCACCGAATTCGGTCCGACCGACGAGCCTGTGGTCGGGCTGATGACCGAATGGACGCAAGGGAACCAGCGCGTGCTTCGTCAGCAGGGCGGGGACCTGGGGGGCACCATGCGGCTGGGGGCCTATGACTCGACGCTGACCCCGGGATCGAAAATCGCCGAAATCTACGGAACCACGGCCATCAGCGAGCGTCACCGCCACCGTTACGAGGTCAACATCAACTATCGCGATGCGATCGAGGCCAGGGGCCTGCGGTTCGCCGGCCTGTCGCCCGACGGCGTCCTGCCCGAGACCGTCGAACGCATTGATCACCCGTGGTTCATCGGGGTCCAGTACCATCCGGAGCTGAAGAGCCGGCCGTTCAAGCCCCATCCGCTGTTCGCCAGCTTCATCGAGGCGGCGCTGGTGCAGAGTCGGCTTGTTTGATAGGTCGAGCCTATCCTGACCATCAATATTTCAAGTTAGACTAATGTTCGCCAGGGTCTAACGTCACCATCCTCAACCACGAAACGGCAGGATGGAACGATCATGGACGGCAGCGATATCGTCGAGCCCACCACCAAATGCCCGCTGCGGCATGGCGTGCGGTTTCACACCAGCTTTGGCGGACGCTCGAACCGCGACTGGTGGCCCAACCAGCTGAACCTGAAAATCCTGTCGCAGCATTCCTCGATGGTCAGCCCGTTCGCGCCGACCTTCCGCTATGCTGACGAACTGGAAAAGCTGGACGTCGAGGCGCTGAAGGCGGACCTGCGCGCGCTGCAGACCGATTCAAAGGACTGGTGGCCGGCCGATTTCGGCCACTATGGCCCGTTCTTTGTGCGTATGGCCTGGCATAGCGCGGGCACTTATCGGACCGGCGATGGACGCGGCGGCGCGGGGGCGGGCACGCAGAGGTTCGCTCCGCTGAACAGCTGGCCGGACAACGGCAACCTCGACAAGGCGCGCCGCCTGATCTGGCCGATCAAGCAGAAATACGGAAACCGGATCAGCTGGGCCGATCTGATGATCCTGGCCGCCGACGTCGGCATGGAGACGATGGGCTTCAAGACCTTCGGCTTCGCCTTTGGTCGCGAGGACGTCTGGGAACCGGCCGAGGATGTTTACTGGGGGGCCGAGGACAGCTGGCTGGGCGATGCGCGCTACCAGGGCGAGCGCGAGCTCGACAAGCCGCTGGCCGCTGTCCAGATGGGTTTGATCTATGTGAACCCGGAAGGCCCCAATGGCCGCGCCGATCCGGCTGCCTCGGCTCACGACATCCGCGAGACCTTCGCCCGGATGGCCATGAACGACGAGGAAACCGTCGCGCTGATCGCCGGCGGCCATACCTTCGGCAAGGCGCACGGCGCGGGCAATCCGGAGCATGTCGGTGTCGAGCCGGAAGGTGCGGCAATCGTGGAGCAGGGTCTGGGCTGGCGAAACAGCTTCGAGAGCGGCAAGGGACCCCATACGATCACCAGCGGGCTCGAAGGCGCCTGGACCAGCCATCCCACGCGTTGGGACAACGGCTATTTCGACCTGCTGTTCAAGTACGACTGGGAGCTGACCCGCAGCCCGGCCGGTGCCCAGCAATGGACGCCCGTCAACATCGCCGACGAGGACCTCGCTCCCGACGCCCACGATCCGTCCCGGCGCGTCAAGCCGATGATGGCCACGACCGATATCGCGCTCAAGACCGACCCTGCCTATCTGGAGATCTCGAAACGGTTCCACGCCCATCCGGACCAGTTCGCCGACGCCTTCGCGCGGGCATGGTTCAAGCTGACCCACCGCGACATGGGTCCGCGTGCCCGGTACCGCGGCCCTCTGGTGCCCAAGGAGGTCCTGATCTGGCAGGATCCGATCCCGGATGTGGATCACCCGCTGGTCGAGGCGGCCGATATCGCCGACCTGAAGGCGCGTATCTTCGCCTCGGGTCTGTCCGTCAGCGAGCTTGTCGCCACGGCCTGGGCCTCGGCCTCGACGTTCCGGGGTTCGGACAAGCGGGGAGGGGCCAACGGTGCCCGGATCCGTCTGGAGCCGCAGAAGGACTGGGCGGTGAACCAGCCGGCTCAGCTGGCCCGGGTTCTGTCCGCTCTGGAAGCCATCCAGACCGCCTTCAACGCGGCCCAGGCCGGCGGCAAGAAGATCTCCCTGGCCGACCTGATCGTGCTGGCCGGTTCGCTGGCTGTCCAGAAGGCCGCCCAGGACGCCGGCTTCGACGTCGAGGTGCCGTTCACGCCCGGCCGGATGGACGCCAGCCAGGCGCAGACCGACATCGAGTCCTTCGATGTTCTGGAGCCGACGGCCGACGCGTTCCGCAACTATCTGAAGACGGAATACACGCTGACGGCCGAAGAGCTGATGATCGACCGGGCGCAACTGCTGACCCTGACCGCGCCGGAGATGACGGTGCTGGTCGGCGGTCTGCGGGCGCTGAACATCAACACCGACGGTGTCCAGCACGGGGTCTTCACGAAGCGTCCGGGCCAGCTGACCAACGACTTCTTCGTCAACCTGCTGGACATGGACACCGTGTGGACCGCGACCTCGGACGAGGAGGCCGAGTTCGAAGGCCGTGACCGGGCGACCGGTGCGCCGAAATGGACCGCCACCCGCGTCGATCTCGTCTTCGGCTCCAACTCGCAGCTTCGGGCTCTGGCCGAGGTCTATGCCCAGTCGGATTCGGGCGAGAAGTTCGTCACGGACTTTGTCGCGGCCTGGACGAAGATCATGAACGCGGATCGGTTCGACCTGCGCTGACCGGTCGAAAGCCCGGGACGAGACCGGCCCCCGTCAGGTCCAGGGCGGGGGCCGCCTGGTTTTGAAGATCTGGCGGTTCCTGTCTGACGAAAGCTGCATGGTTTCCGGTCGCTGTGGCGTAATCCACGAACGGGGTCATGCCCGGCTGTGCGTCAGCCTCTCGATGAGTTCGCTCATCCGGGCTGCACGTCGAATGCGACCGTCAAGCGTTCACCATCGCCCTGGAACGGCTCCGTACCGTGCCACATCCACGACGGAAACAGCACGACGCGCCCGGGCATGGCCTCGACCCAGTATTCGGGTGCCAGCTCCAGGCCAACGCCAAGCCTGCAGCCCCCCAGCCGCAGCCAGCCCGCGCGTGGCTGGTCGGGCAGGGGGGATGGCATTTCGACATAGAAGGCGGACGACACCCAACCTTTCGGATGGACATGGTCGCTGTGACGGCCGCCAGCCTTGAGCCGCACGGACCAGGCACCGACCACCTCATGCCCGCCCTTGGGCGATGCCCGGCGGCTCATCGGATCGGCCCGACCGGCCATGTCGGCAACATAGGTTTCGATCGACGGGGTCAACCGGGCAAAGATCGTGTCGATGGCGGGGTCGCCGGCATACCGGGGGTCCAGTGCGGCCTGAACGCCCGACCGGATCGACTGACCCAATGGCTGGGCGCGGAAGGGGTGCAGCTTCCGCAGGCCTGTCGCGGCGCGCTTTAGCCAGTCGCTGTCAGGGTCAGTCGGAACCGTCAGGTCGAACGGTCTCGCCAGCCGTTCATAGTCCGCTTTTGAAAGCGCCCGAGGATCACCCAGCACTCGCCAGGCGACATAGCGCAGGGCCAGGGCATACTGGTCGTCGGGCAGGGCGGCCAAATGATCGTCCAGGCCCTTCGCGGCCTCGGCTGCGCGCCCGATCGCGAGAAGAGCGCCGAGGCGGACAACGCGAGCCTCGATATCAGCGGGCGCGGCCTCGACCGCTGCCTCGGCGTGGTCGAGCGCCAGTTGTGGATCGAACTCGGCGGCTGCACTGGAGGCGGCGATGTCGAGACCGTGCGGGTGCGGCCCTTCAAGCCACGGCTCCAGACCGCGATAGGCCTCCAGAGGGTCCATGATTTCGCGGGCGATAGAAGCGCGCAGTTGCGCCAGTGTCGGGGTGGCAGCGGATGAAGCCAGCAAGGCATCGATTTCGCCCAGCGCACCCTTCGGATCACCGGTCTGCATCCACCTCAGTTGAACCCGGTCCCGCAAGGCGTCGGCATAGCCCGGGCGACGATGCAGGGCTTCCGTCAGCGCTGCGTCCGCTTCGGTGAGTCGGCTCAGCGCGACAAGAGCGCGGGCCAGGACAAGCCATGTTTCCGGGGCATTGCCACCCTTGGCCATGGCGCGCATGGCGGCATCGCAAGCGCCTGCCGCATCACCGGCATCCCCCAATGCCGCCGCCAGGTTATGCTCGGCAACGGCGCTTTGCGGCCGCGCAGCGACCAGAAGCTCCAGCGATCTGATCGCATCGGCCTGGCGTCCGGCGGCACTGGCCCAGTCGATCGGGGGAGGCTTCAAGGCCACGTCTGGCCTAGCGTTCGCGCCGGGCGCGAACCGAGCGCGAACCATCGACGCTCAGCAGATAGCTGCCCACAGCGCCCTGGCGGATACGCACCGAGGCACCGGCCGCGGTGCGACCCGTCACCTGCTCCTGATCGATCTGGCGCCAGACGGATCCGTCGGCGAGGGTGAATGTCCACTGTCGGCGATGATCCTGTCGCGCGCTGACCAGGGTGGTCTCGATCGCACTGATGGGCTCGTCCTGACGCAGGCGGCCAAAAAGATTGGCGGTGTCGAGATCCAGGCCGAACAGACGGGTGCGAGTGTCGCGCGCTGCGGCCCGGTCCACGACCGTGACCTCGCCTTCCCGCTCGGCGGTGTCGAAAGCGGCTGCGGTGGCGTCGTAACAGGCCAGACGCGCCGTCTCACCGGTTATCTCACGGCATGCCAGCAGGGATGAAAGGAGGGCGGGACGTCCCGCCGTCGAAGCGACCTGTGCCGCTGCGGCGCTGGTCAGGCCCAGGAGGACGGCCCAGATTGCGACTGTTGCGGACATGAGTTGGGCTGGCCGCATGGCTGGGTCTCCGGCTGTCAAAAGGCGTCTCTTAGCGGATGTCGCCGGCCCTGCGCAAAGTGACGAATGCGTGCCCGGAATGTGACATGAATTCCCTAATGCATCACAATGCAGACATTTGCATTGACCCACTGACGCACTCCCGTCACATTCGAGAAAGCTCTGCCAGCAAGTCGCGGGCATGAGAGCGGTTGGGCCGATGGTTCGACCTCAACCAAATGCTCATGGAGAACTCTGCTTGATCGACGCCACCTATCGCCGCCGCCTTCTCGGCACCTCGATGTTCGCAAGCGCTGCAATCGTCGCCGCGACCGCTCTGATGGCGGCTCCCGCCTCGGCGCAGACGGCCTAGGACGATGAACAGGTCGATGACATCGTCGTCACCGGCTCGCGTATCGCCCGCAAGGACTATGTGGCCAACTCGCCGATCGTCACGGTCACGGCCGAGGACTTCCAGGCGACCGGTTCGGTCAACATTGAAACCCTGATCAACGACCTGCCGCAGTTCACGCCCTCGGCGAACATGACGTCGAACAACCCGTCCAACGGCGGTCAGGCCAACGTGCAGCTGCGCGGCCTTGGCACCGGCCGCACCCTGGTGCTGCTCAACGGTCGCCGCATCGTGGCGTCGAACGCCTCTTCGGTCGTCGACCTGAACATCCTGCCGACCTCGTTGATCTCATCGATCGAGACGATCACGGGCGGTGCCTCCTCGACCTACGGCTCGGACGCCGTGGCCGGCGTGCTGAACTTCCTGCTCGACGACGACTTCGAGGGCGTTCGCGTGGACGTCCAGTACGGTGAAACCGACCGCAATGACGGCGACACCAATGCGGTGAACCTGACGATCGGCGGCGACATCGCCGACGGTCGTGGTCACGCCATGCTGTCGTTCGACTATTCGCACCGCTCGCCGATCTTCAACGCCGCCCGCCCGTTCTCGGCGGTTTCCGGCTTCTCCGGTGCCTCGCCCCTGGGTTCGACCATCTTCGACGGTACGAACCTGCCGACGACGGCGGTGGTCTCCGGGTTCATCACGGGTGCCGTGAACTCGAACACCTTTGGCTTCAACAACAACGGGACACTGTTCACGTATCAGGGTGCCCGCGACTACGTCTCGCCGGGCAGCATCGACTATGAAGGGTTCCGTACCCCCGGTCCGCTGCAGCAGGCCGATTTCGCCTACAACACCGGTCCGCTGAACTACGGTGTCCTGCCGCAGAACCGCTACAACGTCTTCGCCTCGGCCAACTACGAGATCAACCCGGCCGCCGAGGTCTACACCGAGTTCCTGTTCTCGCAGTACACGACCGCCAACGTCCTGGCCCCCAGCCCGGCTGCCGGCACGGCCACGGGCTTCCGTGTTCCGACGACCAACCCCTTCATCTCGGCCGAACTGCGCGCCGTCCTGAACAGCCGCCCGATCCCGAACGCCTCCTTCCGGCTGGACAAGCGTTTCAACGCCCTCGGGCCGCGTCAGGGTTCGGAAGCCGTCAGCGTCTATCAGATCACGACGGGTATCCGTGGCCAGCTGGAAGGCACGCGCGACTGGAGCTACGACGCCTACCTGTCCTACGGCCGCGTCGATGACGTCACCACCCAGTCGGGCAACGTGTCCCGCTCTGCCGTTCAGCGTCTGCTGGACGCCGCCGACGGTGGAGCCTCGCTCTGCGCCGGCGGGTTCAATCCGTTCGGTGAGTCGGCTCTGAGCGCCGCCTGCGCCGCCTACATCGGCCGCCAGTCCAAGAACACGACGGTCAACGATCAGCGCGTGTTCGAACTCAACCTGCAAGGCGGACTGTTCGACCTGCCGGCCGGTGAAGTCCGGGTCGCCCTGGGCGGAACCTACCGCGAGCAGAACTACGACTTCCTGGCCGACGCCGCGCTTTCCGCCACGGCGCTTCTGCCTTCGTTCAACGGCACGACGACGGTCCTGACGACGCAGAACGACATCGCCGGCTTCAATGCCGTCAACTCGCTCTCCGGTTCCGACAAGGTGTTCGAGGGCTATGGTGAAATCCTGATCCCGCTGCTGGCCAATCTGCCCTTGATCCAGAGCCTGGAAACCAACCTCGGCTACCGCGTCTCCAGCTATGACTCGGTCGGCATGGTGGAATCCTACAAGGCAGACGCCAACTGGGTCGTGTTCGACGGGCTGACTGTTCGCGGCGGCGTCCAGCGCGCCGTGCGCGCGCCTTCGATCGGCGAACTGTTCAGCCCGCAAAACCTGGGCTTCCCCTCGATCGGTTCGCCGACATCGGCGGGGGCCCCGGCCTTCTCGGCTGACCCTTGCGATATCCGCACCGCCTACCGTTCGACGTCGGGCTCCAACCTCGCGGCCAGCACCAACGCCCAGGTGCGCGCGCTCTGCCTCACGCAGGGCGTTCCGACTGCGGTCATCGATACCTACACCTATCCGAACCAGCAGGTTTCGGGTCTGTCGGGTGGTAACCCGACCCTGTTCGAGGAAACCGCTGACTCCTTCACTGTCGGTATCGTGGCCTCGTCGCCTTTCGAGAACGCCTGGCTCTCGGGCTTCACGGCCTCGGTTGACTATTACAACATCGAGATCGCCGACGTCGTCGGCACCGTTTCGGTGACCGAGCAACTGCGCCGCTGCTTCAACTACGACGGTGCTTCCAACCCGACCTACGATCCCAACAACGTCTACTGCCAGCTGTTCCGGCGCGACCCGGCATCGGGTCAGGTCGCGAACACGTTCGAGACCAACGCCAACCTGGGCGCGCTCGTGACGTCTGGCATCGACTTCCAGGTGGACTGGGTCGCCACCCTGGCTGACCTGGGTCTGCCGGACTGGGGCCGCGTGGCCGTCAACGTCACCGGCACCAAGCTGGAAGAGTGGAAGCGCCAGGATCTGCCGGGCGGCACCTTCACGGAGCGCACCGGCACCCTGTCGAACAGCTTTGGCCTGACCCTGCCGGAATGGAAGTCGCTGACGTCGGTGAACTGGACCAAGGGTCCGTTCGGTGTGGGCGTTCGGTGGCGCTACCAGGGTTCGGCTCTGAACTTCAACAACCGCACCCAGGTCATCGACGCGGTCAACTACTTCGACCTGAACGGTTCGTGGGCCGTCAACGACACCATCGCCCTGCGCGCTGGCGTCAACAACCTGACCGACGAACTGGCGCCCGTCTATGCGCCGGCCGTCGCGGCCAACACCGACCCGTCCGCCTATGACGTGCTCGGCCGCCGCTACTACATCGGTCTGTCCGCGCGCTTCTAGGGCGCATCAAATCGAAAAGACCGGGGCGGCCGATTTCGTATCTGCCGCCCTTTTTCGTGGGCTGCTCTCCGGCGGCGACCAATGGTTTCCGGCCCCGTCAACGGAGGTCGCTGATGCGGCGGCATCTGGTGGAGCCGATGTCGTTCAGGGACCGCCAGAGCACGATCAGTCGTTCCCCGCGCCATCAGACGCCCGGTGAAACAAGGCCTGACCTGCTGGCGCGCGCCGGTAACGCACGCCTTGCCGCCAACTCTCGAACGATGTCGACAACGTCCGCTTGCTGACCGGACCGGGACGGCTGCTTTGCTCCACCCGCCGTATTGGGGTCGGCCTTCAGCGACCTGTAGCCTCGCCCGACGACCGTATAGCAGGCTGCTTCCATGCCCGCGTCGTCGAGGGCTTCGACAATCTGATGGTTCATACGACAGTGCCATCGGCCATCGATCCGGATGGCACCCCTGGGGTCATCGTTGGTCGATGGCCAATGCTTCTTGTCGTAACGACCCCAATCGATCGTCCGTATGGTTTGCTAAGGACGCGAGGCCCTTGCGGGCCTTGGCAAGGCAAGGCCCCCTTCGATCATCGCGGCCGTGGCAAGTCTCACCAACCTTGACACTCTGGCGTCGGATGGGAGGGGTGGCCTTCGTCAGGATGATTGCGCCTGACGCGCTGACGCCGGTCTCAGCCTTCGAAGGTGCAGGTCCAGCTATGGGCATCCAGTTCATTGCCCAGAACTGGCACCCATCCGGCCCCGTACTGCTGATCGCAGGCGGCGGCCATGTCGTCGTCCGTAAGGGTCGCGTCGCTGTCGCCGCAGTACCAGGAGTAGGGATCTTCGTCGCTGACAGTCGAGGCGCTGGCGTCATAGTTGGCCTGGCAATACTGTTCGACATCGATGGGGGTGTGCTCGTCAAACGACACGCGATCTCCAGCGAGTGACGGACTGGCCAGAGCCGCAGTGAGTGCGACAACCGTCAAGGCCAAATTGATTTTCTTCACGACAAGCCCTCTTCTTGTTTGCCGAACCACGATATCGCCTGAACTTTCTTTTTCAACGGCATAGAGGCCTTCAGGCCCTGACCAAAGCTGATCCGGCGACCCCGGCGAGCGGAATTGGCCAAGCCTTCGTTGTTCGATATGCTGAGGACTCGCAGACCCTTGACGGCCCGTGCGCTGTGACCGCGTGTCGTGTCTGGGGCGGGGCCTCGCGTCCTGGTCCTGGACTTGGCGCAGGGCTGCCCGGGTCTCGCAGCCTTCCCGAGGGCTGCGACCCCCTCGGGGCGGCTCCCTTGCCAGATGCGGGGGGCAGGCTACTGTCGCTTGGCTTGAGCCACTCAGGACAGTCAGGAGATCGAGGACGATGATGAGGTCGGTGTTTCCGGTGGCGTCCTTTCTGGCGTTTGCGGCCCTGTCGGCGTGCGGATCCCAAACCGCCTCCGACGCGGAGCCCGCTTCTGCCGCGTCAGCCGTGACGGCGGCCGCGGTCGCCCCACGACCGGTCATGATGGGCGGTGAGGCCGACATGGACGCCTGTGCCGGCGTTTCCCGGATCAAGCCCGGTCGCGTCGTCCTGATCCGCAGCGCGCCCGATCAGAACGCCGGGATCGTGGCCAGTCTGCCCGAAGGCATAGCGCTCTGGGTCTGCGAGGAGGAGGGCGCTCCCGAAGGATGGACCGGCGTGGCCTTCGATATGCCCGATGCCCCCGAGACCTGCGAAGGCCCGGGCACGCCCTCGACCGACAAGGTTCCAGTGCCGGCCGTCTGCCAGTCGGGCTGGGCTCAGTTCGGCGATGACGTGGAAAACGTCGCGGGCTAGGGGGCGCTATCTTCGGCCGAAAATCTATGGTTTCGGCTCGACAGGAACAGCGACCGTTTCCGCTCGGGGTCGGATGCCGTGTTTGCTTTGCCGCAGAGGCCGACGTGCGCGTCTTCCGAGCCCCGTCCGGCCGCCGACGGCCGGCCTTGGCGCAACGTCCCGCAACGCGATCAATCAAGAACTTGCGGCTCTGAACTTCTGTCTGGTGTCCAGCAGCACCCAGCTCCGCATCAGCAACTCTGCCACGTCATAGGGCTTGAGGAGGACGTCATTGGCTCCGAGTGACAGCGCCCTCAGTCTCGCATTCATCGTCGAGTCCGCCGTCAGCACGAAGATGGGCAGGTAGTCCATGTCCGACGTCAGGCGGCGGAAGCTTTCCAGCAATTCGTATCCATCCACGCCCGGCATCATCAGATCCAGCAAGACAAGGTCCGGCGGTCGCGACGCGAACTCCGCAAGGGCGGCGCGCGGGTCGAGGAAGGTCACGACGTCGCGGAAGCCCTCACGCCGGAACGCCCGCTCGACCAGGCTCAGGTTCGCCAACTCGTCGTCTATGGCCATGATGCGGGCGGCCTTCACGGCTGCGTCATCGGGAACCGTCTTCATGCCGGGATGTCTCCGTGTCGTGAGGCGGCCGGCAGCTCGAGGGTGAACACCGCCCCTTGCCGGTCGTCTCTCGGACGATAGGCGATGTCGCCGCCCTGCGCCTGGGCCAGGCCCCGCGAGAGGGCCAGTCCGAGCCCGGACCCCTGGGCACCGCTCCAGCGCTCGGCGTCCAGCCGATCGAACGGGACGAACAGTCGTTCCACCAATTCCGCCGGCACGCCGGGACCTTCGTCGCGAACCTCGATCCGGACGCGATCCGATGACGCGACGACCGCGACCGTCACCCGCCCTCCGGCAGGCCCGTACTTGATCGCGTTGGAAAGCAGGTTGAGCAGGATCTGTATGGTCGCTCGCCGGTCGGCCAGGATCTCGACGTCGGTGCCGGCCTCGATTCTGACCTCCACCCGGTCGGCCTGCGCCTGGGGTGCGATCAGGTTTGCCATATCCGCCAGCAGGGGGGCCGGGTCCAGAGGTTCCACGACCAATGCGTGCCCCCCGGCCTCGATCCGGGCGATGTCGAGGACCTCCTCGATCATGGCCAGCAGGTGCCCGCCTGCCTTGGCGATCTGATCCACGGCGTGGCGCTGGTCCTCGGACAGCATGTCTTCATCCATCCCCAGCAACTGGTTGAAGCCCAGAATGGCGGTCAGCGGGGTTCGCAGCTCATGGCTCATCCGCGACAGGAACTCGCTCTTGGCGCGGCTGGCTCGCTCCGCCTCGGCGCGGGCATGGCCGAGGGCGTCTTCGGCGCGACGGCGCTCGGTGATGTCGCGGGTGACCTTGGAGAAGCCGGTCAAGGTTCCGTTCTCATCGCGCAGGGCGGTGATCACGACGTTGGCCCAGAACCGCCCGCCGTCGCGACGGACGCGCCAGCCCTCATCCTCCACCCGACCGTCTCGCCGGGCGACGTCCAGCAGACGCGAGGGCGTCTCGTCGCGTGCATCTGCAGGATAGAAGGTGGAGAAGTGCTCACCCAGGATTTCGTCAGCCGTCCAGCCCTTGATGCGCTGGGCACCCGTGTTCCAGCTGACGACTCGCCCGGCCGGATCGAGCGCGAAGATGCCGTAGTCGCGCACGCCTTCGATCACGCGGCGATAGCGTTCCTCGCCCTCCCGCAAGGCGGCTTCCCGCGAGCGCAGCAGGTCGCTGGCCTGAACCAGACGACGGGCGAGCCGTCCGATTTCGTCCTCGGCCTCGTCTAGAAGGTTGAGCGGTTCGCCGCGCTCCAGGCGTTCCGCATCGCGCTCCAGCCCGCGAACCCGCCGGACGATGCCGGTGAACAGCAGCTGGGCCGCGGCCAGGCCGCCAAGCAGTCCGATCCCGCCCAGAAACGCCGTGAGGGTCCAGGTCCGGCGTCGCTCGGCGTCGGCCCGCGCCTGGCGTTGCTCCAGAAGCTGGCTCTCTCGCCGCTGCATCGCGTCGATCTCGGCCCTCAACCCGTCGAGGACTGCCTTGTTTGCGACCAGTGCCTCGGCAACCTCCGGGGCCTCGACTCCGGCTGCCGTGCCTGCGCCCGGCATGGCAGCAAGCTGGGCGAGCCCATGTCGCTTCTGCACGACCAGGGCGTCGACCCTCGCCAGCCGCTGACGGATCTCAGGGTCGCGCGTCGTCCGGCCCAGGCGCTCCAGCGTCTCGGGAAGCAAGGCCTCGGCCCTGATATAGGGTTCCAGAAACGCGCGACGTCCCGTCAGGCGATAGCCCCGCACGCCGCTGGCGGCCTCGGCCAGCAGGGCATGGACTTCGTGGATGTCGCGCTGGATGGCGAATGTCAGGCGAACGCGCGCCTCGGCTTCAGCCTCGGCGCGACCGGACAGATGCAGGGCCCCGATGCTGGACAGAAGGATCGCCAGTGGCAGGGCGACGACGATCAACCCTTTCGATCCGAGACCCAGATCGGCCCAGGCCCGGGTCAGTTGCGTCCATGGCGACGGGCCGGTCACGGCATCGCTTTCGCGGCAAAGACAGCAGCCTGGGTGCGATCGGCCACCCCCAGTTTGGCGATAAGCTTCTCGACGTGGGACTTCACCGTGCCGGGTCCGATGCCCAGGTCACGTGCGATCTCCTTGTTGGTCAGACCCCGTGCCACCGACTCGAGAACCTCGCGCTCGCGCGGGGTCAGGCGCGCCAGGTCATCCGGTCGGGGACCGGTCGTCGGGGTCATTGCCTTGCGCAGCAGGTCGCCGGGCAGGGCGGTCCGCCCGCTGGCGACGGCTCGAATGGCGTGCAGCAGTTCCTCACGCCCGGCGTCTTTCAGCACATATCCCGTGGCACCCGAGGCCAGGGCGCGGCGCACATACTCCGGTGTATCGTGCAGGGTGAGGAGCAGCACCCGCGTCGCGGCCTGTTCGATGATGCGTTGGGCCGCCTCCAGCCCGTTCATGCCGGGGCCGAAGCGGATATCCAGAATGGCCACGTCGATGTCACCGCTCCGGGTGTGCTCGACCGCGACTTCGGCGGTGTCCGCCTCGGCGACGACGACCATGTCGGGCTCGCGTTCGATCACGGCACGCAGGCCGGCGCGCGTCAACTCATGGTCATCTGCGATCAGGATGCGCATCCTCAACGGCTTGCCGACGGTACGATGGCGCGGATCCGGAAGCCGTTCGCCGTCGGCCGGGCGTCCAGTGTTCCCGCGACGGCGGCCAGTCTCTCGCGCATGATCTCGAGGCCGAAGCGGGGAGCCTCGTCCGGCGTAGCATCGCCCAGGCCCCGCCCCCCGGAATCCTCCACGCTGAGGATCACATCGCCTCGTTCGGCATCGATCCCGATTTCAAGCCGCACGCGCGCGCCGGGGGCATGCTTGGCCACATTGTTGATGGCCTCCTGACCGATGCGGAACAGCAGGGTTTCCTGCCAGTCCGGCAGCCGACCGTGCAGTTGATCGAAGATGGCGACCGGGTGACCCGCGGCCTCGAGGCGTCGCGCCTCGTCCTTCAGGGCTGCGACCACGCCAAGATCGTCCAGACTGGTGGGGCGAAGACCCGAGATCACACCCCGAAGGTCCGCAACTGACTGGCGCGAGACACCGATCAGGGCGTCCAGCTCCGCCATCACGGGTTCCGGCGCATGGCTGTCGAGGTCCAGACGCAGAAGCTCCAGACGGCGGTGAAGGGCGGCCACCTGCTGGGCCACGCCATCGTGAAGATCGGCCGAAATGGCGGCGCGCTCGCGCTCCTGGGCGGTGACGACCTTCGAGAGGACCTGTTCCAGCTCGCGTTCGCGTCGCTCCAGCCGGCCGCTCAGTTCGATCTCCCTGCGCTGCTGAAGATCGACCGTGAGGCGGGCCTCGATCATCTCGACCAGAAGGCGCAGGGTCTCCGCATCCTCCTGGGTGGAGATCGCCCCCGTATTCAGGGCTGCGGTGAAGACCAGGCGGACGCCCGGACGACCTTGTTCGGCCAGCGTTTCAAGCGGGATGACGAAGGCGTCGCCGGGGCTTGCCTCGGACGCTCCGAGAACGACCCCGCGGGCGTAGCCGGCGAACAGGGCGGCTCTCTGCGCCGCGCGATCCACGGCCGGGTCCAGAGCCCTGCCATCGGCCGCGGCCAGATCCCGGCTGATGCCGATCAGGAGCCTCAACCGCGCCGCGCGCGCCTCGGAGTCCCGAAAGAGGGATCGCAGATCGGTTGTAAAGGCTGCGTCGGCCACGCGGTCATCTTCCGGCTAAGGTTGGCTTTCTAGCCGACCTTGCCTGTCGCGTCATATGCCGAACGGCATAGGCCGTTCGGGGTGCCGATGTGCCGATGTGGCGAAAGTCTGATCCCGGCATCTTCCAGACATCGCCGCCCAGCGGCCCAAGATGAAAGGACGCCCCATGCCCAAGATCCTCGCACTCGCCGGCCTTGCCAGCCTGCTCGCCGCCCCCGCCTATGCCCAGCTGCCTGCGACGACGGCGCACACCGACACCTATGCGGTCGCTACCCTGGGCGGCGTGGCCCCGGCCGCCGCCCCGATCACGGTCGCCGAGGTCGAAGCGGCCCAGCGGGCCTGGGGCAACGCCCTGGTGGCCATCTCCACCGAGTACAAGACGAACGGCCAGGCCGCCGCGGCCCGGCTTGCGGGTCAGGTGCTGGACACAGCCTATGGCTACAGCCTGGGTCCGGTCGCCTTCAAGCCGACTCTCGCCTCGGGTGAGACCACCTTCCGCACGACACGCGAGGGCGCCCTGGCCTATTTTGTGGGCGGCGATGCCAACTTCCCGAGCGATACCGGCTTCGCGCTGAAGGGGTGGCAGTCCTATGCGATCGACAACGCCGCCATCGTGCTCAATGGCTCCACGGCCATCTCGACGGGCAATGTGATGCTGACCAACGACAAGGGTGAGGTGACCACGGTCAACAAATCCTGGGGCTGGGTGCGTGATGCCAACGGTGCCCTGCGCATCGTTCTGCACCATTCCTCGCTGCCTTACAGCGCGCACTGACGCCGCTGGAGACGGCTGATCTCCTGGATCGGCCGTCTCCATCACCCTTCGCCCCGGGTATTGCCACCATGAAGCCTGCCGCCATCCTTGCCTCGGCCGCCGTCGTCCTGACGTTGGCCGCACCCGCCGCCGCCCAGCACGACAACCAGGTCTGGACAGCGGCTTTCGCCAGCGGGCCCGTCCGCGAGGGCGGCAAGGTGCTGGCCTGGTGGGACTCCCACGCCCGGTTCCGGGATGAGGGCGATCACCTCGACACCACCCTTCTGCGCGCCGGGGTCGGTTGGAGAGCCTCGCCGCGACTGGACCTGTGGGCCGGCTATGCCCACATCACCCAGCGTCGCCCCGGTCCGGATACGGTCGAGCACCGCGCCTGGCAGCAGGCGACCTATCCGATCGCCGACCTCGCCGGTGGCCGTTTGACCGGGCGCACCCGGCTCGAGCAACGCTTCCGCGAGGGGACTGACGATACCGGATGGCGGGTTCGTCAGTTCGTTCGCTGGAGCCGCCCTGTTGCCAGTTCAGACTTCAGCGTCGTCCTGTCGAACGAGACCTTCGTCACCCTGAACCGCACCGATTGGGGCCAGTCCGGTGGCTACGACCAGAACCGCGCCTTCGCGGGCGTGGGCTGGCAGATGACCCCAAAATTCCGGCTGGAAGCCGGCTATATGAACCAGCATGTCGACGGCGGATCACGACCGGATCGCCGGAATGATAACATCATGGTGTCCGGGTTCACGACCTTCTAGAGGCGACACAGGTCTTGTCGACGTGAACCGACGGGTCTGTCCGGTGGACGCTGAAATCGCTCCGGCCAATCGGCGCAGACCGTCTGCGGAGCGGACCATTTGTGAAGCCGATTTCGTCATGGCGTCTCCGACGGTCGCGTCTCGGAGTTGATCGAGACAAGGACGACCGGGGCGTTGTATTCCCGGGCAACGGTCCGGACGTAGTCGGCGAACGCGCTTGCGGTCCGCCGGTTCGGGCCTTCGCTCCATCCGGCGGCCAGCAGATAATCGAACCGGCCGTCGGCGGTCATCGGCATGCTCATGACATGGTTGCCTTCGTCCTGTGGCGCGAAGGCGTAGGTCGGCGAGAGCCGATCGGGCACCACCAGGGCCGTTCCGGCGTAGGCGACCGTCATGTCGGGCTGAACCTGTTCAAGATCATCGGGATTGCGGATCACCTCAGGCGCTGCGGAGATCACCAGTCCGCCCTCCTGCACATAGGTGTCCTCGTTCAGATGCTTGCGGATACCGACCACGAACCGTGGGGCGGGGCCCACAGGGTCGATCTGGCGAAAGGCGACCCGGGCGGTCGAATAATCCTGCCCGGCATAGCTGCTATAGATCTGGTCCAGCTCGTAGGAGCCGTGAGGCGTGTTCCAGTTCATCGTACGGATCCGGACCATGCTGCGGACCGGTCCATTGGCCAGGACGGTGAAGGCGTAACGCGGCGACGACACCGGTCCGCCGTTGAAGTTGCCTTCCGAGCCGGGCCCGAAGCGGGGGCGGCTGATGACCCCGGGGTGCGCCGGATCCTCGATCAGACCGATGCCGCCGCCGCCGAACGACGACGCGACCCTCATGATGTCCGAACCCAGGCCCGGGTCGATCAGAGAGACGGCATAACCATCGAGGTTTTCCATATACAGGCGCTGGCTCATCAACTGCGGCGTACGCTTGGCGTAGACGTCGATGTCGGTCGGATACCAGAGCTTCCAGCCGAAGGTCTCGCTCTCCCAGAACGGAACGGTGTGGCGCATGTAGCTGCCCGTCGCGGCATGGGTCCGGTGGGCGGCCCATCCCCGTTCCTGGGTTCCGAGATAGACATAGACGGTCTTTGTCTCGCCAGGAGCAAAGTCGGCCATGAAGAACAGTTCGTCCCACAGCCCGTCCTGGTCCAGATCGTCGAACTGGTACGGAAAGGCATGGCCGTTGGTTTCGGCCAGTTGGCCGTGGGCCCCCTCAAGCGCGCGTTGACGGGCCGACGGCTCCGCGTTCGGGACGCCCTTCGGATCCACCAGGGTCATCTGGAGCTCGTGGATATCCTGAAGCGGCCCCAGATCGGATCTCTGGATGATCACCGGGCTGTTGGTTCGCGCGACGTCGAGAGGATTTCGGACCTGGATCGCGACCCGCCGCACGGGTTCGAACGTCCCTTGCGTGTACCACGCGCCGTCGGCCTGCTCAGGGCCTGCGGCGAGGCCGAGGAAAACCGCAAGGATTGAGCCGATCATTTGTGCCCCCAGGATAGCCGATCAGTCGACCAGTATTGCTGATTCAAGGTCCGGTCGATATGGCCGTCGGCCGGTGCTGTGGGGGCGACGCCCACACGTCTCCGGGCGACCCGGCTGACGTGACCCCCGCTTCTCATCCAGCCATAACGAGAGTCCCCAGGTGATCCGAGCCGTGATTGGCAGGGGTGGCGAGAGTCCGGTCTTCTGTCACTCCGTGCGAGACGTCATGACGAAGCTGGGAAACCTTCTTCATGAGTTCGGCCCTACAACACCGATCTGTGGAGCGATGGAAACTCTGGTCTGGCCAAACCACGTCTGGTTGACTGATTTCTGCGCGGCGTTATTGCTGGATCGTGTCGGGGGATACCGTTCAGCCTATGTTGGTGCAAACCTTGTCAGCCGACGGACTGGAACCGCTGGCAACCCCGGGATCGCGGGTGATGCTTGCGGCTCCGCAGTCCACGAGGGTTCCACCGTCGCCTTCGTTGCCCGACATCGCCGAAGAACACGCCCGGCTGTTGGGGGACACTTCGTTACAGTTCGAACGGACCGGCTTCGTGCCGCCTGAAGTCCCGGCCTGGCTTCACTGGGTCGGGGACCTGATGCGTGCTGTCGCTCCGGCGCTTCAGTACGTGTTCTGGGGCGGTTTGATCTTGCTGGCAGGCCTTATCGTTTTCGCGATCGGCCGGGAGGTGCTGAAGCTGCGCGGTCCGCGCGCCAGAGCCATGCCACCGGTCGCGCCCCATGTGCCCGAATGGCGTCCCGATGTCGGTGCAGCGCGCGATCTTCTTGCGCAAGCCGATGCACTGGCATCGCGAGGTCTTTATGCCGAAGCGGTTCACCTTCTGCTTTTGCGGAGCGTGGAGGATATCCAGAGCCTGCGGCCCAAGGCCCTGCGGGTTTCACTGACGACGAGAGAGATTGCGGCGCTAGAGGCGATCCCGGAAGGTGCCCGTCCGGCCTTCACCCTTATCGGTCGGCTTGTCGAGCGGAGTCTCTTCGGGGCCGTGCCCGTCCTTGCCGGTGATTTCGCTGCCTGCCGTAATGCCTATGAGGCATTCGCCCTGCCCGGCGGCTGGCGCCAGAAGGACGCTGTCCCGTGAGCCGCAAGCCGGCGTCCGTCGGAGCAGCCTTCTCACCGCTCATCATGGTCGTGGTGGCCCTCGTGGCCGTCGTTGCCATGGCCGGGCTTGGTGTTCTGTCAGCCTATGCGCCGGAGCTGAAGACCGGCAATGATGGCGGGACCCATGCGCTGTCCAACTCGTCCGTCGGCTATGCCGGCATCGTGAAACTGCTGGGTGCCACCGGCGTCCCTGTCACGCTCAGCCGTGGGCCCGTGGGAAAGAACGCTGACGACAGCCTGTTCATCAGCACGCCACCGATGGGCATCAACCCCGATCAGGTTCGCGACCGGTCAGAAGCCGAGGATCCGCCTGCGACGGGTCCCGCCGCTCATGGCAGGGACAAGCGACGTCGCAAGACGCTGGTTGGGCCGACCAGCGGCCACGTCCTGATCGTGCTGCCCAAATGGGCGACCTTGCCTGAACCCCGACACGCCGGGTGGGTGACGACGGCCGGCACCTTGCCGCCGGATGGCGTCATCGCGGTCCTGCCTGAAGGTTTCCGCGACGGTCTTCAGGTCGCGCGGCATGAAGGCGCGACCCCGGTACAGCTGACACGGCCGGACGGGCAGCGGATCGGACGTTCGGCCAGTATTGATCAGCTTCAGACGCTGTCGGGCCCAGCACTGACCTCGCCGGCCTGGATTCCAGTGCTGACGGATTCGTCGGGCGGTGTGATCGTGGCCAGGCGCGGCACCAGCTGGACCTACGTTCTTTCCGACCCTGATTTTCTGAATACGCAAGGTATTGGAACGCTGGCAGGTGCGCAGAACGCGATCGCGATGCTGGATCTGCTCCGCGGCGAGGATGCGCCCGTCGTGTTCGACCTGACCCTCTACGGGTTCCAGCGGACGCGCAGTCTTCTGAGGCTGATGCTCGAGCCGCCGTTGCTCGGCGTCACCCTCGTACTGGCTGCTCTGATGGCCCTGGCCGCCTATCAGGCCGCGATCCGCTTCGGACCGGCGCGCGAGACGGGGCGATCGGTCGCGCTCGGCAAGAGGGCGCTGGCCGACAACACCGCCGGCCTCGTCAGGCTGGCCCGGCGCGAGCACCGCATGGCGGTGCCTTACGCCCGTCTTGTGCGGGGCAGGGTTGCGCGTGCCATCGGTGCGCCGCGAACCCTGTCCGACGTCGAGTTGGATGCCTTCCTGGACAGGGTGGGCGACGTCTCGGGCACATCGGCTCGCTACAGCGCCCTGGCCGATCAGGCTCGCGGGGCCAGAACCGCCAATGATCTGATGAAAGTTGCCAGCGACCTTCGTCGCTGGAAGCAGGAGATGACCCGTGGACGTCAATGAAGTGACCAGGATCGCTGCGCGCATTCGCGCCGAGATTGCCCGCGCCGTTGTCGGCCAGGACAGCGCGGTCGATCTGCTGCTCACCGCTCTTTTCGCGGGTGGGCATGTGCTTCTGGAAGGGCCGCCCGGAACGGCCAAGACTCTGCTGGCCCAGAGCTTCGCGCGCACGGTCGGACTGGACTATGGCCGTATCCAGTTCACGCCGGACCTGATGCCGGGCGACATCATCGGGTCCAATCTGTTCAACTTCCAGACGTCCAGTTTCACCCTCACGCAAGGCCCGATCTTTTGCGAACTGCTTCTGGCCGATGAGATCAACAGGACGCCCCCGAAGACCCAGGCAGCCCTGCTTGAAGCCATGCAGGAGCGTCAGGTCACGATCGACGGTGTCTCTCACGGACTGAGCAATCGGTTTACTGTGGTCGCCACCCAGAACCCTATCGAGCAACAGGGCACCTATCCCCTGCCTGAAGCGCAGTTGGACCGTTTTCTGTTCAAACATGTTCTGGAATACCCAACGGTGGATCAGGAGCGGGCCATCGTCGCCGCGCATGGTGCCCGGGCCGGTCAGATGGACCCTGCCGAGCTCGGCGTGACAGCGGTGGCCGACCGGGCGACCATCGACGCTGCGGTGGCGACGGTCGCCGGCGTCCGGCTGACGGACGAGGTGACCGGCTACATCGTGGACCTCGTTCGGGCGACACGTGAATCAGCCGATACGGATACCGGTGCCTCGCCCCGGGCGGGTGCCATGCTCGCCGTCGCCGCGCGTGCTCGCGCCGCGCTCGACGGCCGCGATTATGTCATACCCGACGACGTGAAGGTGCTGGCGGTCCCGACCCTGCGCCATCGTTTGCTGCTCTCTCCTGCAGCCGAGATCGAAGGCCGCAAGGTCGATCAGGTGCTAAGCTCGCTCGTCGAGCAGGTCGCAGCACCCCGATGATCTACCCGACCCGGAAAGCGATCCTGACGATGGCGGCGGGCCTGCCCGTGGCTTTGCTTTTCGGTGCCCTGACGCCGGCAGGATGGCTCGCATCGCCCTGCTGGATTGCCGGCTTTGCGCTCCTTCTGGTGCTGGACGGACTGCTGAGCGGATCCCGGTCGCGACTCACCCTTGACCTTCCGCCTGCACTTTTTCCGGCCGTCGCCCGGCCGGGTCAGGCCGAGTTCGTCGCGCGTTTCGGAAAAGGAAATGTCCCCGGGCGCGCGGAGGCAGCTCTCGCCGCCGACGGTCGGCTGGGCCTGAGCTCTGCTGTAGCCCGCGCGCCTGTGCAGGACCGCGCCGCGCGCTTGGGGTTTGCCTTCACCCCTGAGCGGCGTGGGTCTGCCATCCTGCACCGCCTCTGGGTGCGCTGGTCGAGCCCGATGGGGCTTGTCTGGAAGCAGAAGGTCTTTGATCTCGATCAGGCGGCCCCGGTGTCCACCGACCTCCAATCAGTCCACGAAGATGCGGTCAGGCTATCTGCGCGCGATGCCTTGTTCGGAGCCAAGACGCAGATCGAGCATGGTGAGGGCTCCGAATTCCAGGCGCTCCGGGATTTCCAGCCTGGCATGGACCGTCGGGCGATCGACTGGAAACAGTCCGCGCGCCATTCGGCACTTCTGGCCAAGGAGTACCGTACCGAGCGGAACCACCACATCGTGATGGCGCTCGATTGCGGTCGGGTGATGAGCGAACCGGTCGGAGGCGCGCCGCGGATCGACCGCGCCATCAATGCTGCGCTGCTGCTGTCCTGGGCGTGTCTGAAATCGGGAGATCGGGCAGGGCTGTTCGCCTTTGATTCGGCCCCCCGGCTCTCCACCGGGGTTGTTGCCGGCATGGATGCCTTTCGCGCGCTTCAACGGGTGGCAGGGCGGATCGACTATTCGTCCCACGAGACCAACTACACCCTGGCCCTGACGACCCTCGCCGGGCAGCTCAGACGACGATCCCTGGTGGTCGTCTTTACGGATTTCACGGATTCGACGGCCGCCGAGCTGATGGTGGAATCGCTTGGCCGCTTGCTCCGTCGCCACCTCGTGCTGTTCGTCGTTCTGCGAGACGAGGAACTCGAGTCGTTGCTCGAAATCGAACCGGTCGAGGCGGAGGACGTGGCCCGCGCTGTCGTAGCCGGGGGGCTGCTGCATGAGCGGGATGTCGTCGTCAGTCGCCTCCGGCGCATGGGGGTTCACATCGTCGATGCACCGGCCGAACGGATCGGATCGGCGGTCATCAATGCCTATCTCGATCTCAAGAGAAGGGATCTTCTGTGACCGACACGCCTCTTCGATCGGCGCCGATGCTCAAGAGCCAGCGGTTTCGAATGGCCCGCGAGGACGACTGGAAACGCCTTGAACGGCTGATGGACAAGGTCGAAAAGGGCAGTGCTGGCAAGCTGTCCGATGACGAGATCCTTGTGATCCCGGTCCTCTATCGATCGACGCTGTCGGCGCTGTCCGTGGCGCGCGAAACATCGCTTGATCTGTCGCTGATCAGCTATCTGGAGACCTTGTCCGCGCGCGCTTACTTCTTCGTCTATGGATCGCGCTCCACACTGCAGGGGCGGCTCGCCAGCTTTTTCTCCGTCGACTGGCCCCGGGCCGTCGGTAGCCTCTGGCGCGAGACCCTGATCGCCGGGGCCATGATGATTCTGGGTGCTGTGGCAGCCGCCTGGCTGGTCGGCCATGATGCCGAGTGGTTCTACGCCTTTGTGCCGGCGGAATTGGCGGGTGGCCGCGATCCCGGGGCTTCTACAGCGACACTGCGAGACACACTTTCGGGCGTCGAGGATAGGGCAGGCCTGTCCGTCTTCGCGACGTTCCTGTTCACCCACAATGCGCAGATCGCGTTGCTCGCCTTCGCTCTTGGGTTCGCCTTCTGCATCCCGAGCGCGCTATTGATGCTCTATAACGGCGCGACCCTGGGGGCCTTCTTCATTCTGTTCGCCAGCAGGGGACTGGGCGTCGAGGTCGGGGGGTGGCTGATGATCCACGGCGTCACGGAACTGTTTGCCGTCACCCTGGCCGGAGCAGCCGGTCTCAGGATCGGATGGGCGGTGATGTTTCCGGGCTCGCGGCACAGGCTCGAAGCCGCCAAGGAAGCCGGCAGGGCCGCCGGAACGGTCGTCGGTGGCGTGGTGATCATGCTGTTCATTGCAGGCCTGCTTGAGGGGTTCGGTCGCCAACTGATCACCGATACCGGCAGCCGCTATGCGATCGGCCTGGCCACCGGCGTGCTCTGGGGGACTTATTTCTACGCCCCGCGTCGCCGCGGCACCGCGCTCAGTTATTCCAATGGCCAGTGAGGCGTCGATTTCCAGGCCAGGCGGAGGCGTTCCGGGTGAGGTGGATCGGACGTTGCGCGAGTTCATCACGCCGGAAGGCGTCGATCTGCGTCTGAACATCGCCGACGCAGGCCAGCGCGCAGCAGCCTTCCTGCTGGATGCGGCCATCATCGTCGGGGTTCTGATCGGTCTCACCGTCGCGGCCGTGCTGATGGGGCTTGGGGCCGCTGCGGCCGGCGGCGGCGGGGCGGGGCTCGAACTGGTCGCAATCGTATGGCTGCTTGGCTTCTTCTTGCTGCGGAACTTCTATTTCGTGGCGTTCGAGCTCTCTGCTCGCGCCGCAACGCCCGGGAAGCGGATCATCGGTCTCAGGGTCGCGTCGCGGGACGGCGGGCGATTGCGGGCGGAATCCGTCTTCGCGCGCAACGCCATGCGCGAGCTGGAGGTTTTCTTGCCCCTGTCCTTGCTGGTGGGACAGTCCCAGGGCGGCGGCGTCGAAAGCTGGATGTATCTGCTGGGTTTCATCTGGGCGGCGGCATTCGCGCTGTTTCCGCTGTTCAATCGCGATCGGCTGCGGCTGGGTGATATCGTCGGCGGGACCTGGGTCGTGCGCAATCCTCGCCGCAAGCTGACCCGTGACATGGCCGACGAGGGGGGCGAGCGCCTGTCCAGGTTCGCCTTCACAGCCGCACAGCTGGAGGCGTACGGTGCAAAGGAACTTCACGTTCTGGACGACGTGCTTCGCGTTCGGAACCGCCGGATCATGCGCAGCGTCGCCGAGCGGATCGCCGCCAGGATCGGGTGGAACCATACCCCCTTCGACGACGACTACGACTTTCTGAGCGCCTATTACGCAGCTTTGCGCGGGCGGCTGGAGCAGCGTCTGCTGATGGGCGTCAGACGCCGCGACAAGCACGACGTGTGAGCGTCGCGGGATCAGTCAAAGACCGAGGCCAGGGCTTCGGGCGCGACCCCCTCCTTGACCGTCCGCAGTTCGTAATAGATGGCCGCGATACCGGCCGACGACAGGATGGCGGTGACCACATTGACGATCGGCGTCACGATCACGACAGCGATCGAAGGTGTCGCGCCAGCGGTCGGAGTCAGGCTTCCAGAGCTGGCCAGCATTACGCCGGCTACGGCCATGCTGAGCAACCAGGCCACCAGGGTATAGACCACGACAATGGCGAAGATCATCCAGCGAGACCCCCGGGTCAGGTCGCGACTGCGCTGAAAGCTCTCCATCACCCCACGCCTTTCGGCGACCAGGGCAGGGGCGGCGACGATCCACATGATCGAGAGAATGATGCCCGGGATCACCAGCAGGATGAAGCCCACCATGAGGCCCAGGCCCATGAGAATACCGAGGCCGAGCAGGGGGAAGAAATAGCGAAGGCCAGCCGACAGGGCCTGCCCCAGGCCGATCCGCTTTCCGTTGAAACCATTGACGGTGACGAAGACCACCAGACCTTGCAGGATATAGGTTCCCACGAGCGTCAGAATGCCGCCGACGACGATCGCGGTCAGGATCAGGGGCGATCGCTCCGTGATGATGTTACTGCCCTGGCCCAGCGCGCTGATCGCGCTGGGCACGCCGATGAGGAACAGGGATGAACCCAGAAACACCAGCCAATTCTGGCTGATGGATGCGAAAGTCCGCTGCGTGACGCGACCGAGATCGAGTCCGCCGCCATTATAGTCCGTCGTCGCCATTTGATCCCCCCGGTTGCAGACAGACTATAGGCTGCCAAAGTGCGCCCTGGAAAGTCGGCACGGCCAGGTTGACGAAGCCGGCCCTTCGAAAAGGGTCCTCCGGGTGCGGTCGGTTCAGCGCCACCGGGTCTCCGGAACCCGGAGGCCGCACAGGGTAGGCGGGCCCTATGCGGCGAGCGTCTTCCACTCGGCAAGGCGGCCTTGTCCCTGGTCTTGCTGGCAAAGGATTAGAGCACCTCGCCATTGATCCTCGCGCAGTCCTCGTCGAGGTGCCCCCGCAAATGGGTGAACGCGCGCATGCGCTCGACCCGTTTCCAGGGGATCCCGGCGGCGAATATGGGGCCGAACCGGCTGCATCCGAGCTGCACGATCTCGCCGCCGATGTCGATGCCGCGCCCGGCCGGCAGGGCCGCCACAGTCCGGAGCGACAGCGGCTACTTCCCCGACATCATCTCCACCGTCCGGATCACCTCCGACGAGCTGTCGAAACTTCGGAAGGGTTGGTGGAGCGGGCCATGGACGAGGCGGCTGGATTGCCGCCGAAACAGGGCAACCGGTTTGGGCTGACCCGGTCGTGCAGGTTGCCGGTTGGCTCACGTTGCTGATGCCACTTCCGATATGGCGGCAAAGGCCGTCATCAGTAATTTGCCGGAGGCCGCCAGCGCGACCGCCTCGTCCGGCTCGAGGTCCGGCGTGAGAATCCGCTCAATCCCGCCAGCGCCGACGACGCAGGGCAGGCTGAGGCAAAGGTCCGACAGGCCGTACTGCCCGGACAGCAGGGTCGAGACCGGAAGCACGGCACGCTCGTTGCGGACGACGGCCTCGCAGATGCGCACGATGGCGGTCGCCACGCCCCAGGAGGTGTAGCCCTTGCCCTTGACGATGTCATAGCCGGCGTCCCGGACCTGGCGCGCGATCGAGGTCTGGTCGAGCGCTCGGGAACCGGCGCAGAACTGTTCGAGCGTCTGTCCACCGACGCGCACTGCGGAGAAGACCGCGACCTCACTGTCCCCGTGCTCGCCCAGGACGAGGGCGTCGATCGAGGCTGGCGACACGTTCAGCGCCGCGGATAAACTCTGCTTCAGGCGGCTGGTGTCCAGCAGCGTGCCGGTGCCTATAACCTGAGCTGGCGGAAGACCGGATCGGTGCAAGGCAACGCGCGTCATCAGATCGACGGGGTTCGCCGATACCACGATGACCCCCCGAAAACCGGCGTCCATCAGCGACCCCACACAGTCGGACACGATCGCAGCGCTTTGGGCGGCCACCGACAGGCGGGTCTGGCCACCATGCGTCGCCCCTCCTGCGGTGATAAGCGCCATGCTTGCGCTCGCCGCTTCCGTATAGTCGCCCGCCCAGATCCGGGAGGGACGGGCGAGGGCGTTCGCGTCGGCGATGTCTGCGGCCTCTGCCTCGGCCAGCGCCCGATTGCTGTCGATCAGGACGATCTCGAGGAACAGCGCACGGAGCATCAGGGCATAGGCCGCCGTGGCGCCAACATGGCCCGCGCCGATGATCGCGATGCGGCCTTCGGCGGGATCGGCGGTGTCGGTCTTCATCGTGTCGGGCTCACCGCGGCGAGACTGCAGATGATGGAAACACGAAGGCCCGGCTGTGCGTCGGCCATGTCGATCACTGCGCCGAGCTGGCCGGCCAGTGCCTGAATGATGCCGGTTCCAAGTCCAGACCGGGTGCTGGTCGGGTCGGGTGGCATGCCAACGCCGTCGTCGCGGACCGTGAGTGTCCAGCCTTCCCCCCCGGCGCTGTAATCGACATCGATCCGCCCGTTCCGATCGTTCGGAAACGCATGCTTGAGCGCGTTGATCACCAGTTCGGTGACGATCAGGCCCAGGCTGACGGAGTTGCCCGATGTGGCGACGCTGTCGTCCACGGTGACGTTCAAACGGATCTGGCTGGTGTCGCGGATCATCGAGTCACCGATGCTGCGGCACAGGTCTGTGAAATAGCCGCGCAGTTCGACATCGCCGAGTTCCGAACGGGCGAGCTGGTGCTGGACGGCAGCCACCGACAGGATCCGCTGGTGGGCGTCGCGGAGATGGCTGCAGCTGCGGAGGTTGGCACAGCTCTCGTCCGAACCGAGCTTTCTGATGCCCTGCATCAGGACGCTGGCGATGATCTGAAGGCTGTTGGCCGTCCGGTGCTGGACTTCCTGGACCAGCATGGCCCTCTCCTGGATCAGTTCCTCGTTCTGCCGCTCTTTCTCGCGCTCCCCGGTGACGTCCTGTATGGACACAAGCAACCGGACGCCGTCGGCGTCCTTATAGTCGAGCTGCTGGACGTCCAGGACCAATCGACGCGTCTGCTCGCCGGTCCCGAGGTCGATCTCGCAGGCGTGCGCGGAGGTCTGGCCAAGGGCAATCGCCTCAAGCAAGGACCCGAGCCTTGGCATGTTCCATTCGCCCCCGCCAAGGTCGGCAAGGCGCGCTCCGGGAACGTCGTCCGGACCCACATCGAAGGCTTCAAGAAAGCTCTGACTGGCGGCCAGGATCGAAAGGTCGCCGTCCAGCATAAGCACCGGCGCGACCGAGGCGGAGATGAGCGACAGGGCCAGGTTCAGGGCGATGTCGGATGGCGGAGCAAGCGATATCGTCGTCATGGATGGGTCACCCCCGAGGGACTGCGTCATCGTCCTCTAGGGGTCATGTCGTGCGCCGGCCTTGATCCAGATCACCGACTTCCCCGGGCAGATCGGCTTGGATGGCGCGTCATCCAAAGGAGCCTCCCCATGACCCATGCCACCCTGAAGACGCTGAGCCGCGACATTCATGGATTTGCCGACGAAGCCACCGACCATCTGAAGGACGCCGCAAGGACGACGGGGGCCGAAGCGAGCGACGCCATCGCCCGGGCGACCAGGGCCATCGCCCGCGCCGCCGATCGCCTGCGCGACGAGGCCGAAACCTCTGCGGCGACGACGCGCGCCCAGATGTCCGAGACCGTCCGCGCCTATCCGGTCAGCACCAGCGTCGTCGCCGGCGCGATCGTGGCTCTGCTCGCGACCTTCGCTCTGGTCCGTCTGTCGCAGTCCTGATCAGAACAGGATGACCCCGGCGCTGACCGCGTCGGGGTCTTGTGGTGGCCGCTCAGAGCTCGCCCGAGGCGTGCTGGCGCAGGCGTTCCGGTCGCTCGACGATGAGTTCATGCTGCGACGGGATCGAGATCAGCCCCTTTACCTTCATCCGGGTCAGCACACGGCTGACCGTCTCGATCGTCAGGCCCAGATAGTCTGCGATCTCACCACGCTTCATGGGCAGCCGCACATGGCCGGGCGCGCTTGGACGGGTGGGGTCGTGGCCCGGCAGGTCGAGGAGAAAGGACGCCATCCGTTCGATCGCGGTCTTTCGACCCAGCAGCAACATCTGGTTCTGTGCCGCCGCCAGTTCGTGGGAGGTGCGGTGAAGCAGCATATGCTCCAGCGGTGGCGAGTTCGCCACCAGGACGCGGAACGGCCCCTTTCGGAAGCGACAGACGGTTGAGGCCTCCATCGCCTCGGCCGAGAAGACATAGGTCTCGCCGATCGCCAGGCCGAGGAAGTCTCCGGCGAAGACGAAGCCGGTGATCTGCCTGCGCCCGTCCGGGAGCAGCTTGTAAACCCGGAGCGACCCGCCCGTGATGTTAAAGACGTGAGGGGCGGGCTCGCCTTCGCGTATCAGAACAGCGCCGGATTTTAGCGTGATGACTTCGGCCAGATCGCCGAGGCGTTGAAGGTCAGGATCGTCTGCGGCCCCACAGACGCTCAGCGCCCGCGCACCGCAGATGTGGCAGTCGGTGCCTTGCAGTCGGTCGATACAGCCCGATTGAGGTGGCGGTCGCGGCGCAAGCGCAGGCTTCAGAGCAACGACCATGCGACAGTGTGCTCCCGAAAACGGTAATCACCGAGTCGGTTTATCGATCCGGCCCAAATCAGGGCGAGATGCGGTCAAGGCGAGAAACTCAGGAGTGGCCGGCTCATTCAGTTCCGGAAGGCTGAATGCTTTTGAGATAGGCGACGAGATCTGAGTTTTCTTCCGTCGACATGACGAATTCGGGCATCTCTGCGTGGGCCGTGTTGATGCCTTCGGCGAAGGCCTCGGCCAGGTACTCGACAGGGTAGCGCCGACCAAGGTCGCGGAAATGCGGGGCGGCGGGCAGCGGGCTATCGCCCGTCGTACCGACCGCATGGCAGCCGGCGCAGTTCGCCCTGGCATAGGCCGCCCCACGCTGCTGCGCGGCGACGTCGGGAAGAGAGGTGTCAATCCATGCTTGTTGGGAAAGGGGGGCGGTCGGCTGAACCGCGCAGCCCGTCAGCCCGAGAAGCATGGCGATAGCGACAAGGTGTTTCATGGGCGGCCTCCTGACGCGGCCAACCTCCCACGCCGTTCCGTTCAGATCGTTGATCCGGATCAAGGCAATGATCGCTGCAACGCGGTTTGATCGATCCGAACGGGATAGAGGACATGCGCTTCGCAAGCCTGCTGGTCTATGTGGACGAAGGTCCTGACGCGACGGCGCGCGTCGCGCTGGCCTGCGAGATCGCAGGGCTTTCCAGGACCCATGTCATCGGTCTGGCCGCCAGTATGCCGGACGTTCCCCTGATCGATCCCTATGCGGGCGGGGCCATGCCGGGCGAGATGCCGGGGCTGTTCCGCGACATCGCCGAGGCGGACGTCGCTCGGGCCCGGACCCTGTTCCGGGATGTCGTGGGCGGATATGCCGACCATGCGGAGTGGCGCGGCGAGGTGGGTTACCCTTCCGACCTGGTCGTGCAGGCGCTCCGGGCCGCCGATATTGCCATCCTGGGCCGCCGCGATCCGGTCCGCTCGCCGACGCGCTCGCCCGACCCTGCGGACGTCCTGATGGCCGCCGGTCGCGCCATTCTCGTCGTCCCGCCCCGGAGCCCGACAGGTCCGATCGGCACACCGGCCCTGGTCGCCTGGAAGGACTGTCGCGAAGCCCAGCGCGCGGTGTCAGCGGCCCTGCCGATCCTGGCCGCCTCGTCGATCGTTCATGTGATTGAGGTTTGCGGGGCCGAGCAAACCGACGAAGCCCGTATTCGCGCCGACGACGTCGCGGTGTTTCTGGGTCGCCACGAAGTCTTCTGGGGAGGGCTCGACGGCGACTGGGTCTACTGGCAGGGCGACATGAAGACGTGGTCCCGACGTGGATAGGTCCCGGATTGCCAGCATGGGCCTCAGGGCCAGGGTCATGTCCGCAGAGGACGCCGCCTTCCTGATCGCACCGGACACGACTGTGGGGCTGAGCGGCTTTACGGCCTCGGGCTATCCGACCGCCGTGCCCCTGGCCCTGGCCGCCCGGATCGAGGCCGAGCATGCGGCCGGCCGACCATTCAAGCTGCGTATCTGGACCGGCGCCTCGACCGGGCCCGAACTGGACGGTGCCCTGGCCAAGGCGGACGGGATCGAGTTCCGGCTGCCCTACAACTCCGACCCCACCTGTCGCGACAGGATCAATCGCGGCCAGATGGAGTATTTCGACATGCACCTCAGCCAGGTCGCGCCGGCCGCCTGGCAGGGCATCCTGGGGCCGCTCGACACCGCGATCATCCAGGTCACCGGCATTCGCGAGGACGGCGCACTTATTCCGGCGTCATCGGTCGGCAACAACAAGACCTGGCTGGACCGGGCCCGCCAGGTGATCCTGGAGGTCAACCGCTGGCAGAGCCCAGACCTGCTGGGCATGCACGACATCTACTATGGCGCGGCCCTGCCGCCGAACCGGGTGCCGATCCCGCTGATCCATCCGGGCGACCGGATCGGCGAGCCCTGCTTCCGCTGCGACCCCGACAAGATCGTCGCCATTGTCGAGACCGATCGTCCCGACCGCAACGCTGGCTTCACGACTCCCGGTGCCGACGACCTCGCCATCGCCGGGCACCTGCTGGAGTTCCTCGAACACGAGGTGAAGAGGGGGCGGCTGCCGCCTTCGCTGCTGCCGATCCAGTCCGGCGTGGGCAACACAGCCAATGCCGTGCTGACGGGCCTGATCGACGCGCCCTTCGACGATCTGACCGCCTGGACGGAGGTGATCCAGGACGGGATGATGGCCCTGCTGGACAGCGGCAAGCTGAGGATGGCGTCCTCGACCGCGCTCAGCCTCAGTCCGGACCTCAGCGAACGCGTTAATCAGCGCATGGGCGACTATCGCAACCGGATCATCCTGCGCTCGCAGGAGATCAGCAATCACCCGGAGCTGATCCGGCGGCTGGGCGTCATCGCCATGAACGGCATGATCGAGGCCGACATCTATGGCAACGTGAACTCGACCCACGTCATGGGTTCACGCATCCAGAACGGGATCGGCGGCTCCGGGGACTTCGCGCGGAACGCCTACATCTCGATCTTCATGAGCGCCTCGACGGCCAAAGGTGGGGCGATCTCGACCATCGTGCCCTGCGCTTCTCACGTCGACCACATCAACCAGGACGTCCAGGTCATCGTCACCGAGCAGGGCCTCGCCGACCTCCGCGGCCTCTCGCCAAAGCAGCGGGCGAAGGTGGTGATCGAAACCTGTGCCCATCCCGATTACCGGCCGATGCTGGCCGACTACTACGCGCGGGCGCTCAAGGGCTCCTGGGGGCTCCAGACGCCCATGCTCCTCGATGAGGCCCTGTCCTGGCACGCCCGGTTCGTGCGCTCGGGCTCCATGCGGCCCGGCTGATGTCAGGCTGACGTCAGATTTCGCGCCCGGCACCCCACCAAACGGAGGTTTCCATGACCAGCAAGACCCCACAGACGATCAGGACAATCAAGACGTGGGACCGGGGCGTCCGCCTGTTCCACTGGCTCCTCGTGGCCACGATCGCGGTCGCCTTCCTGTCGTCCGAGGAGGGCAGTGCCCTGTCGCCGTGGCATGTCCCTGCGGGCTGGGTGGCGGCCATCCTGATCGTCTTCCGCCTGCTCTGGGGGTTCGTGGGGGGCGAGCATGCCCGCTTCGTCAACCTGATCCGTCCGTCGCGCATGGCGGGTCATGTGAGGGGTCTGTTCGCAGGGCGTGTCCACGCCTCGCTGGGCCACAATCCGCTGGGCGGGATCGCGGTGATCGTGCTTCTGGCCCTCGTCGCCGCGACGACCTTCACCGGGATCACGGGCGGAGAGGATGGGCACGAAGCCATAGCCTACATGCTCCTCGCGATGATCGCCCTGCACGTGGTCGCGGTCGTGGCGATGTCGTTCCTGACCCGCGACAATCTGATCGGGGCCATGATCACCGGGCGCAAGAAGACGACGCATTTCCCGAATGCCCAGGATGCCGCTCCGCCGGCCCGCGTGGCTGTTCCCCTCGCTGTTCTCGTCGTGGCGGGCTCCGCCTATGCCGCGACCCGCATCGACCCGCAGGCCTTTACACCCGGCGCGCACGGGGAAGCCGGCGAAGGGGGTGAGGCCGAGAACGTCGATGAGGACTGAACGGGCTTTGGGTGCCGCCGGGCTGGATCATGGTTCGGAACGGGCCGCCGGCACCGGCGGTCCGTTGTCCGACCTTGTCTCACTCCGCCGCCTGGCCAAGGGCCGGAGCATTTGCCAGCCGACGATAACACCCGCACCAGCAGCACCGCATCTCGCGGCGTCGCCCTGAAGAAATCCTCATGCAAGCCCCCTCCAGACCCGTCCTTGTCCTTGCCGCAGTCGCCCTGACCATCAGTGTGGTGGCGGGGGTCATCGTCTGGCGACGACCCGCCGAGGTCGCGGTTCTGCAAATCCGGCCGCAGACAGTCGAGCAGGCCCTGTCGGTGGTCGGCCGCGCCCGTCCAACCGAGCTGATCCAGGTCGCCTCGCCCAATCCGGGCCAGGTGGTTCGTCTGTTTCACGACGAGGGGGGCCGGGTCGCGGCCGGAGACCCGTTGGCGGTTATCCTTGCGACCGTAGAACAGGCCCAGACCGCCGCGGATGTCGCGCGGTCCCTTGCCGCGCGGGCCCAGGCGACCGAGGCGAGGTTGAGCTACCAGAGAACGCGAACCTTGCATGCGCGGGGTTTTGCCTCAACCGCGGCGCTGGACGCCGCGCGCGCCTCTCTCGATACGGCAGAGGCCAATGCGACGGCCGCCTCGGCCTCTGTGCGGGCCTCGGCCGAGCGTGCGCGGGAGTTTACCATCCGCGCACCGATGGCCGGGGTGGTGCTGGTCCGACCGATCGACAATGGCCAGGTGGTCCTGGCCGGACAAACCCTGTTCGAGTTAGGGTCGGCGACCGGTGTCGAGATCCGTGCCGAGGTCGAGGAAGCCTACGCCGATGCCATCCGCCCCGGTCAAGCGGCCCGCGCCGCCCTGTCCGGCTCGCCGGAAATTTTTGCCGCCCGGGTGACAGAGGTCTCGCCCCGGATCGATTCCGGCACTGGCGGGCGCACGGTCCGGCTGTCGCCAGCCGGTACCCAGGGCCTTGCAGCGGGTCGTTCGGTCGATGTGACCATCGTCGTTGCCCAGCTGCCGGGTGCCATTGTCGTGCCGCGCCGCGCCGTGGTCGATGCCACCGCGGCCCCCAAGGTCTATGTTGTGGACGCCGACGGCATCGTCCGCGCCCGGGCCATCACTGTGGCACGCTGGCCCTCGGTCAATGCCATTGTCGAAAGCGGTTTGGCCGCGGGCGACAGGGTCGTGCTGGCACCCGCCACCACCCGCCCCGGGGCTCGCGTTCGCCCCGTGGCGCAGACCTCAGGCGATTGAGCCGTGTTCGCCTTTTACGTCGCGCGGCGCTACCTGTTGTCCAATCCCTCGCAAACCCTGCTGTTGATCGCGGGGGTCGCCGTGGGCGTGACGGTCTTTGTCTTCATCACCGCCCTGATCGCCGGCCTCGCCGTCCGTCTGACCGAGCAGGTCACGGGCAACGGGGCCCACATCAGCCTGCTGCCGCCGACGCGTGTGGCGCGGGTCCTTGCCGGGCCGGACCTGCCGGTGGAATCCGTTGCCCTGGTCTCTACCTTCCAGCGCAAGCAGATCCGCAACTGGCCGATGATCGTCGAGCTGCTGCGCGCCAATCCATCGGTTTCCGCCATCAGCGCCCAGATTTCCGGGAGCGCCGTCCTGGTGAAGAGCGAGGCGGTGACCTCGGTCTCGATCATTGGGGTCGAGCCACAGGGAATCGATGCCATCTCGGAGATCACCCCGAAAATCATCGAGGGCGACGGTGCGCTCGGGGCGGACGGCCTGTTGATCGGTGTGCGAATGGCCGAGGACCTCGGGCTGGGTGCCGGCCAGTCGGTCCTGCTGCGCACCGACCGGGGGGTGGAGCGGCAGTTGACCGTCAAGGGCGTGTTCCGCACCGGCCTGCAGAGTCTTGACGAACGCGTTGCCTTTCTCTCCCTGCAGACGGCCCGTCCGCTGTTCGTCCTGCCGGAAGGGGTGACGAACATCGAGATCAAGCTGCAGGACCCCGAGGATGCGCGCGCCATGGCGCGCTTTCTGGCCGATGCAACGGGCCTGCGCGCCACGCCCTGGCAGGAGAAGAACGTCAATCTGGAAGACGCCCTGGTCGCCCAGAGACGGACGGGCACGATGATCCAGCTGTTCTCGCTGATCTCCATCATCATCGGCATCTCCAGCGCCCTGGTTCTGTCAGCCTATCGGCGACGCAGTGAGATCGGGATCATGCGCGCCTTCGGTGTGCCGGGCGGATTCATCCTGTGGGTCTTCCTGCTGCAGGGTCTGTTGATCGGTTTGATCGGCGCCCTGATCGGTTGCGCCAGCGGCTATGGTCTGTGCGTGTTGCTGGAGGGGATCACCAGCGCCGAAGGCATCCCGATCCTGCCGATCGCGCCAGATCAGGGTGGCTATGTCGCTGCCCTGGTTCTGACCACCCTGGGCGCGGCGATCGCCTCGATCCTGCCGGCGCGCTCTGCCTCAAAGGTCGATCCGCTTGAGGCCATCCAGCAATGAAGCCGGTTCTGGAGGCGCATGGGATCGAAAAGGTCTTCCTCAATGGCGACGAGGAAACCCGGGTGCTCAAGGGCATCGACCTGACGCTCGACAAGGGCGAATTGGCGGCGCTGCTGGGGGAGTCGGGATCGGGCAAGTCGACCCTGCTGTCGATCGTTGGACTTCTGCTGCGGCCCACCGCCGGATGCCTGACCATCAGTGGAGAAAAGGTCGATAGCCTTAGTGAAACGAAGCGCGCCCGGTTTCGTAACCAGCGTCTGGGCTTCGTCTTTCAATTTCATCACCTTCTCCCTGATTTCACCGCCATGGAGAATGTCGCCTTTCCAGCGGCCGCCCCGGCCGGCGGCATTTCGTTCGATATGCGCGAACGCGCCCGCGATCTGCTGATGCGGGTCGGGCTTGAGGACCGCATAGATTTTCCGGCGACCCGACTCTCGGGTGGACAGAAGCAGCGCGTCGCCATCGCCCGTGCCCTGATGAACCGACCAGATCTGATCATCGCTGATGAACCGACAGGCAACCTTGATCGAACATCTGCTGACCAGGTGCTGGACCTGATGCGGGAAGTGAACCGGCTGGACGGTGCGACCTTCCTGATATGCACCCACGATGAACGCATTGCCGCAAGGTGCAGTCGTCGCCTGACGCTGGAGGATGGCCGACTGTTGTCGAATGTCGCGTCTTCGTGATCCTCTCATCCGTGCGCAATTGCCCCGGCGGCCCGGGCCAGCTGGACGTAGACGAAGGTCCTCCGAATTCGTCCGCATCAAGGATGGCGGGAGGCCGTCGCAAGAGTGGAGGAGGGGGCTTTACTGTGAGGGGCGGTGCCAGCTTGACGTAACGGCCCCCTCGCGCGGGGGTGGCGAACAGGGCAGGGCGAGAGCGCGGCGAGCGATCAGGTCTTCATGGGCGATGTCGTACGGCGTCGCGACCGGGGTCGTCTCGCATCGGATCGTCAACGGCCCTACGCCCGGCGCATCGATGACGGCCTGTTCGACCAGCGGCGCGCCCAGAACATAGCGGCCGCTGGAGGGTTCGGCCGGATAAAGGCCGAGGGTGGCGAAGACGTACCAGGCGCTCATCTGACCGGCATCGTCATTGCCGATCACCCCGTCGGGCTGGTCCAGATAGAAGCTCTCGGCGATGTGGCGCACCAGGGCCTGGCCGGTCCCGGGCCGATCGGTCAGGGCGTAAAGCCAGGCGACATGGTGACTGGGCTCATTGCCGTGGGCGTACTGGCCGATCATCGCCTCCTGCCCCAGAAAGGCCGCGCCCTCGGTGGGCGGTAGTCCGAAGAAGAAGGTGTCCAGTTTCTCCGCGAAGGCGGCCGGGCCGCCCAGGGTGTCGCGCAGCCCCTCGGCGTCGAACAGGGCAGGGGTCCAGAGGTATTGCCAGGCGTTGGCCTCGGTGTAGTCGCCGGGGTTGTTGAGCGGCGAGGTGGGCTTCAGGGGATCGAACGGCGTGCGCCAATGGCCCTCGCTATTGCGTCCCCGGGGCAGCCGCGTCTCCGGATCGATCAGGGCGCGCCACGACCGGCTGCGCGCGGCGAAACGGTCGGCGATCTCATCGCGGCCCCGCGCGCGGGCGAACCGCGCCAGGGCGTCGTCGCCGATCCCCGCCTCCAGCGTGCGCGACACGGCCTCGCCCTCGACCCGGTCGAAGGGCAGGTACCCATAGCGATCCAGGATCGACCACTCCGACAGATGATGATCTTCGGTCTGGGTGCGGATCATCGCGTCAAGCGCTCGATCGGGGTCGAAGCCGCGAAAGCCCTTGGCCCAGGCATCGGCGATGACCGGCAGGGCGGGCTCGCCGATCATCGTGCCGGTCTCTCCGCCCCAGATGGTCCACATCGGCAGGCGGCCGGCCGCGTCGGCGTGGTCCAGCAGGCTGTTGACGAAGTCGTCCACCCACTCGGGCGCGACCAGGGTGAACAGTGGATGCGAGGCGCGGAAGGTGTCCCATAGCGACAGGGTCGAATAACGTGGCCCGTCGGCCTGGCGAATCTCGCCGTCGGGACCCCGCCACCGGCCGTCCGCGTCCGTGATCAGGCTGGGGTGGATCAGGGCGCGATAGAGCGCGCTGTAGAAGATCCGCTTTTGGGAGTCTGGTGCCTCGATCCGGATGCGCGACAACATCGCCTCCCAGGCCGCATCGGCCTCCGCGGCCGTCTGGTTGAAGGAGCGATCCTGCTCGGACTCGAGATTGCGCCGCGCACCCGCAACATCGGTGGTGGACAGGGCCGCCCGCGCCTCAAGCGTGCGGTCGTCGCCGACGTCGAAGCCCAGCAGATAGCGATCCGCGAGATCGCCCGCCCGGGGTGCCAGTCGCCGCGCCTCGGCGACGGGACGATCGAACTCGACCACGAAGGCCACTGTGCGGGTCGTCCAGTTGCGTCGTCGCGACACGCCCTCGACCCCGTTCCCGGTCACGCGGGCCTCGGAGGACAGCACGGGCTGCCGGTCCATAAAGTTCAGGCCGTGCTGCAGATCGACCAGCACCCATACGCGGCCCGGGCGCGCGAAGGTGTAGCGGTGTCGGGCCACGCGCTCGCCGGTGGTCAGCTCCACCCGCACGCCATTGTCGGCCAGCTCCACCGCATAGTAGCCGGGCCGCGCGCTTTCGGTGGTCTTGTCGTAGGTGCTCGCCATGTCCTCGCGCGGCTCGAGGCCCGGCTGCAGCAGGACATCGCCCAGCTCCGGAATGCCCGTGCCGCTCGCGCGGGTCTGGGAAAAGCCCAGGATGCGCGGGGCGCGGTACTGGTACCCTGAGGTGTAGTCCCAGCCCCGGTCCGCATTGTCAGGGCCGGGCTGCACCATGCCGAACGGCCTGGCCGGACCGGGGAAGGTGTGGCCGGAGCCGTCGGTGCCTATGAAGGGATTGACAAAGGAGGTCAGCGATTGCGCCGCGACCGGCGCGCCGACACCCAGGAAGATGCAGCCGATGATGAACGCCAGGGTGGAGCGCATGGTCATCCTCCGTCCGTCTACCTGTCGATCCTAGGGCAGGGTGGATGTCGGCGCAGGCCCTATCCTGTTGCAGCGACGGGCCAAGGCTGTAACTATCTTGTCATGGACCGCGCCCCTCTCTGCGAACCTGTCCGGCTGGCTCCGGGGGCGGCCTTGCGGGTCGAGACGGTCGCGCTGGGCCCAGAATCTCCCGCGAACGCCCGGCTGAACCACTTCCACGATCTGGCCGAGATTGTCCTGTTCGAGCGCATCGGAGGCCAGCTGATCCTGGGCGAAACGCCCATCGAACTTTCCGACGGCATGGTGGTCTACATTCCCCCGCTGGCCTATCACGATTTCGCCCTGGCCCCCGGGGCCAAGGCCTGGAGATTGCTCCAGTTCGACCCGACCCTGAAGCGCGGGGGCGTCACGGTGCCGACGGCACCCGTGGCCGCGCGTCCCGGAGCGCCCGCCTGGACCGCGCTGATCGCTCTGTCGGACTGGCTGGCCGACGGCGCTGCGACGACGCCCGGAGCGGCGGCCGGGCTGGAGACGGTGTTGTGGATCATCCGGGACCTGCCGCAGCTCGAGGCCGCTCAGGGCGTCGAGGGTCCCGAACGCTTCCGGGCGCTGGTGGCGCGATTACAGGATGATCCCCGCAGTGCGCCCGACCTGACCGGCGCGGCGACCCGATGCGCCCTCTCGCCGGCCTACTTCTCCCGCCGTTTCCAGGCCGCGTTCGGTGTGGGCTACGCGGCCTATGTCGAAGGCCTGCGGCTTAACCGGGCGGCGCGCAGGCTGCTGGAAGAGGCCGCGCCGGTCTCCTCTATCGGCTATGAGGTCGGCTTTGAGTCGCCGTCCTATTTCACCGAGCGGTTCCGGCGTCGGTTCGGGACAACGCCGTCGGAATTCCGCGCTCGCGCCGAACGCTGAACGCAAGGAGGTGACAGGCGTTCGCCGGGCCGGCTGCAGCGCCGGGCGGCGCCGGGCTGAAGGCATCGGGACTAGACTGCCGCCATGACCGCGACCCTCGACACGCCCCTGCATCTCTCGCCCGATCAGATCGCGGCCTACCGGGAGACCGGGTACCTGCGCCTCGCCGACGTCCTGCCTGCCACTGAACTGGAAGCCTACGGCGCGGAGATCACGCGGCTGACGCTGGAGCTGAACACCCAGACCACGCCGCTCGAGGAGCGCTCCACCTACGACCGCGCCTTCCTGCAGGTGATGAACCTGTGGCGTCACTCCGAAACCGTTCGACGCTTCGTGTTCGGCCGGCGTCTCGCTGGCGTGGCGGCACAGTTGATGGGTGTCGAAGCCGTGCGGCTCTATCACGATCAGTCGCTCTACAAGGAACCGTCCGGCGGCTTCACCCCGGCCCATGCGGACCAGTACTACTGGCCCTTCGCCTCGGACCGCTGCGTGACCGTCTGGGTGCCGCTCCAGCCCGTGCCGGTCGAGATGGGCCCCCTGGCCTTCTTCGCCCGCAGTCACCGCGAGGCCTTCGGCCGCGACCTGGGGATTTCCGACGAAAGCGAGCGGCTGATCACCGAGGCGATGCAGGCCCGCGGCTTTGCGCTGGACGAGACCCCGTACGCTCTGGGCGACGTCAGCTTCCATGCCGGCTGGACCTTCCACCGGGCCGGACCGAACCACAGCGACCGGCCACGCTCGGTGATGACCATGATCTACATGGACGCGGACATGAGGGTGATCGAGCCGTCCAATGCCATGCAGGCGGGCGATCTGGCCCAATGGATTCCGGGCGTGAAGCCCGGCGACGTCGCCGCATCCGAGATCAACCCCGTCATCTGGGCCGCTGGCGATGCGGTGGCTCCGGCATGAGACTGGAGCCCGCTCGCCCACAGGCGACCTGAGGCCCAGATCATCCCCGATATCCGGCTGCGCGGGGCGGCAGGACGTTCGCTGACCCGACAGGCGAGCCAGGCGCGTCGTCCGGGACCTCGCCTCAAGCGTCGCCCGGCAGAACCGGCTCGGCAGCCCCGTCGTCGCGGCCCGCCTGCCGCATCTTCCGAAGATCCTGTTCGATCCGGTGCAGCAGGGCCCGATCGAGCTTGTAAAGCATCATGCAGGCGGCCGCGCCGAGAAGCAGAATACCAGGCGCGATCCAGGTGATGATCTTCAGGCCGATCAGCGCCTGGGCGTTCTGTTCGACATTCGCCGCGAAGCCCGTCGAAGCAAGGACATAGCCCGGGATCGCGGCACCGAGGCCGCTGCCCAGCTTGAGGATGAACAGGGAACTCGACACCGTCAGACCAGCGGTATTGCGGCCCGTTTGCCACTCGCCGAACTGCACGCAGTCGGTGAACATGGCGAACATCAGCGTCAGGGCGACGCCGAAGGTCAACATCCCGAGGCCATGCAGCACCAGCGCGGGCGCAAACTGGTCTGCGCTGAGGAAGAAGCCCGCGATCAATAGCACGCCGTGGATGGCGTTCACGCCGATCATCAGCCGGATCTTGCCGAACCGCCGGGTCAGGCCCGGTGCCGACAGCGTTCCCAGGATCTGACCGATGACGCCGAGGGTTATGAAAACCGAGAAACGGTCCATCCACAGGAACACCGGCCCGCCTGCATCGGCGGGTCCGCCCGTCATGAAATACTTGAGATAGAGCGCCAGCGATCCGAGGCGCGTGCCCAGTCCGATGACGAGCAGGGTGCCGCCGATCGAGAGCACCACCCAGGACACGTTCGAAAAAAGAGCGCGCAGGTCGTCCTTGACCGGCGAGGATTGTGCCTCCTGCGGTGCCATCCGTTCCCGGGTCGTCGCGAAGGTGATCCAGGTCAGTGTCACGGCGGCGACGCCGAACAGGATCGACGCCCGGAAAAACCCTCTCGCCTCGTCTCCGGCCCCGAGCCAGTCGACGAGCGGCCTTGCCGTGGCCCCGACCACCAGCGTGCCGAGGCCGGCGAAGAGGAAGCGATACTGGGTCGCCTTGGTGCGCTCGCTCGCGCTGGGCGAAATCACCGCGAGCAGCGCCGAATAGGGAACATTGACCAGGGTGTAGCCGAGCATCGCCAGCGAAAAGGCGATGTAGGCGTAGATGAGCTTTCCGGTATCGGACAGTTCGGGACCGGCAAAGACCATGATGGCCGTCAGGCCGTAGGGCAGGGCACCCCACAGCAGATAGGGCCGATAGCGCCCCCACCGCGAGCGAGTCCGGTCGGCGAGCAGTCCGACGGCCGGATCGGCGATGGCGTCGATGATCTTTGTCAGCAGCAGCATGGTTGCGGCCGCCGCCGGTGCCACGCCATAGACATCCGTCAGGAAGTAAAGCGTGAAAAGGCCGAAGAACCCGAGGTACAGGTTCGCCGCCATATCCCCGACACCGTAGCCGACCTTCTCGGTCACGCTCAGGCGCTCGTCGGCGCGCCCGTAATCCTCCGTCATATCTCCCTCCCGCCGGTGATGGACGATTCTCGCCTCGGCGCGGATCGGCCGATGTCGTCGAAGAACTTCAGCGTCCGCTCGAAAGCGCTCGACCAGTAGTTCCAGTTGTGGCCGCCGCTGAGCGGCTCGTAGCGATGGTCGATCCCGGCCCGGGTCAGTTGGTCGGCGAGCCGATCGACGCTCGGCCTCAGCACGTCCGCATCGCCGCAGTCGAACCGGATCGGCGGCGTCGTCCCGACCCGCCCGGCATAGAGTTCGGCGAGCGAGACCGGCATCTTCGGCTCCGTCGCGTCGGAGAACAGGTCTTCCGTCGTGAAGTGTCGGAAGTCGTCGGAATCGCAGATCGGCGAATGGGCGCTGACCGCGCGGAACGTGGCGGGATGAAGCGCGCCCAGTCGCAGCGCGCCGAAGCCGCCCATGGACAGTCCCGCGAGGTAGATCGGAGAGGCGGCGCTCATGTGTGGAATCCGCGAGCGAGCCAGCGCGACCACGTCGTCGGCGATCCAATCGCCGAAACGACCGGCGGTGCGGTTCAGATAGCCCGATCCGTCGCCGCTCAGCCCATCGCTCGGCATCACCAGGGCGAAGTCACCGATCTCGCCCCCCGAACGCAGCCGGTGATAGATCCGGTGCGCGCCGCCCTGAAACGCCCAGGACCATGCGCCGCCATAGACCCCGTGCAGCAAAACGATCACCGGAAGATCGCTCGTCGGGCACCGGGCATTGTAGATCACCACGTCGGCGCGGCGCCCCAGCGCGGGCGAGCGGACCGTGCAAAAGCTGAAGCCCTCCGGTGCGAGGTCGGCGTCCGAAACTTCCAGAGTGGAAAAACCGGTCATGCCGCGCGGCCCTCGCCGACATGCGGATAGAGCACCGCCTTGGCGATGCGCCCCGCCGCGAGGTCGTCGATCGCGGCCCCGAGCCCGGCCAGAGGATAGGCGCGGGAGATCATCTGATCGAGCGCCAGGGCACCGGACAGATAGTGGTGTTGAAGAAGCGGAAAGTCGCGATCCGGGTCGCACTGCCCGTAGAGCGGATTGATGTAGGTCTTGTCCCATTCAAACAGGGTGCAATCGAAGGGCACAGTCTGTTCGACCCCGCTGACCTGGACGGCCGTGCCGCCATGCCGGACGAGCGCGAGGGGGGCCGACGCCAGGGCCGGGACGCCGGTGCATTCGAAGGCGAAGTCGGCCCTGCCCGGGATGACGGCATTCAGGCGCTCGCCCAGCCGGGACAGATCGGGTTGCGCGGGATCGTTGAGCAGGGTGTGCGTGGCACCGAACGCGCGGGCCCGGGCGAGCCGGTCCTCGGCGATGTCGATGGCGACGATCCTGTCCGCGCCGGCGATCAGGGCGGTCTGGATGACGTTGAGCCCGATCCCCCCGCAGCCGAGCACCGCGACCGACGCGCGGGGCGGGACCCTGGCCGCATTCATCACCGAGCCGAACCCCGTCATCACCGCACAGCCCATGATCGCCCCCGCCTCGAACGGGACCTGGTCGAACAGGGGCTGACAGGCGTCCTCCACCACCATGGCAAATTCGGCCATTGTGCCGAGGTTGAACGCGCTCTGGACCGGTCCTCCGCGATATCGCACCGCTGTCGCTCGGGGTTTGCCGGACCGGCCGTCGCCGTTGGCGGGAGAGCTGACTTCGCACAGGGGCATCAGACCGCGCTCGCACATGGCGCAAGCCCGGCATGGGATCGCCCAGTTCAGGACCACCCGATCGCCGACGCGCAGGCGCGTGGCCGCAGCTCCGACGGCTTCCACCACGCCGGCCCCTTCGTGTCCCACGATGAAGGGGCCTTTCCACGTGCGGATCGCGTCCACGTCCGTGTGGCACAGCCCGGCGGCCATGATGCGGACGACGACTTCCCGGCCTTCTGGCCGCGCCATCTGGACGTGCGACAGCGCAAAGCCTCCCTGGCCATCCGCGACGATGGCGTTGCAGGTCCGCGGCCAGGGCTCACTGTCCGGACGTGGCCCGGTCATGAAACATCGGACGCGAGACGTCGGTCATGGAGTCGCCCAACGACACGCGCCGCTGCGACCTCCTTGATGACGAGCGACACGGCGTGGGTGTGTGGCATGGCCTCGCGTCCGGAATCCTCTTCCGGGCGAGACCCTAGTGGAACGCGCAAGCGGCGGCCGTTCGAAATCCTATCGCATTCTTGTCACCCGACCGTCCCGGACGGTGGGTGGCCTTGGGGGGCGAGCCGGAGGGATCGCGTGGCACCGGCCGGCTGAAGGTCTGCGATCAGGATGCCCGGAGCGCTCCGGAAAACGGCTCAATCAGCAACGTGCCGTCTTCACATCTCACGCCTCCGACCACCACATCGGCCGGCACCGACATCTCGATGGGGAGGGACATGGCAACGGGACGGCCGGTGAAATTGACACCGCACCATGCTGCTTCGCCACCCGCAGTCCGGCGGACCAGCAGGAGCGTATCCGGGGGTGAGGGAAGAAACTCGATCGATCCTCGCCGCAAGGCGGGGCTGGAGGACCGCAACTGCATGACCCTGCGGAACAGGTTCAGCATACTGTCAGGGTCGTCGTCCTGTTTCGCGACGGTCAGGCTGCGGTGTTCGTCGCCGAGAGGCAGCCATGGCTCCCCGGCCGAGAAACTGCAGTGCGGGTCGGCCGCCGACCAGGGCATCGGCGTGCGGGCACCGTCGCGCTGGCTGCCGTTCGGATAGTTGGCGATGGACTCGGGATCGACCAGCCGGTCGAACGGTATATCGACCTGAGGCAGGCCCAGCTCCTCGCCCTGGTAGATGAAGATCGTCCCGCTCAGTGACGCCTGTAACAGCAAGAGCAGCCGTTCGATCCGACCTTTCGGCGCGGCCGGGTTACGCCATCGGCTTGCGACCCGGGCACAGTCGTGGTTCGAGAAGGCGAACCCCGGATAGCCTGCGTCGGGGTCACCGCTCCACCGTTCGACAACGGATCGGATGTGGGCCGCGTCAAACGCCGAGGCACCAATGAAGTCGAAGCTGTAGGCGCAAGAGAGCCGCTTCGAGCCCGAGGTGTAGTCGACCATCGTCGCATGAGGATCCGATCCGCCGACCTCCGCGACCGTGAAGAAGTCCCGCCCGGCCGCGGCTCGGAACGCGCCGGCCATCCGTTCGATCAGCGGGATCATTTCGGGCTGCGACATGCTGTAGACATGTCTTTGCATGTCGAACGGACGGGACGCCCCATAGCTCGCTGGGCCGGGTGGGTTGTCGCGCAGCCGCCGATCGACCATGCCCAGGTTGAGCGCATCGAGACGGAATCCGTCGACCCCGCGCTTGATCCAGAACGTTCCGACGTCGACCAGCGCGTCGACCACCCGGGGATTGTGAAGATTGAGCGTCGGCTGCTGCTTCAGAAAGTGGTGGAGGTAGTACTGCCTTCGCCGACTTTCCCAGGTCCATGCCGGGCCGGAAAACACCGACTGCCAGTTGTTGGGCGGCGACCCGTCGTCCCGGGGGTCGGCCCAGACGTACCAGTCCGACATCTCGCCCGATGGCGATCCGCGGCTTGCCGAGAACCAGGGATGGAGATCCGACGTATGGCAGTAGACCTGGTCGATGATGACCTTCAGACCCAGCCTATGGGCGCGCGCCACCAGCGCGTCGAAGTCCTCCAGCGAACCGAAGACGGGATCGACGCCGCGATAGTCGGAGACGTCGTAGCCGAAGTCGAGCATCGGCGAGGTGAAGAAGGGAGACAGCCAGATCCCGTCCACCTTCAGGCTGGCCACATAGTCGAGCGTTTTCGTGATCCCCGGCAGATCGCCGATCCCGTCGCCATTCGTATCGAGAAAGCTTCTGGGATAAATCTGGTAGATCGCGGCTCCATGCCACCACGGCTTTCTGACCGGACCATAATGCATGTGAACGTCTGCCGACCGAGGTGGAAGCCGAGGCACTCGTCAGACCACCTCCACTCGCGAGACTAGTCGAAAGGCGCGGACGCGTGCGGTCAAACGCTGTCGCTTTCGTGCGACTTGAAGACGGCGTGATTGTGCCTCTCCACGAGGCGCTGACCGTCTGACACCACACGGCCTCGCCTGGGGTCCATTGGTCAGCGGACCCGATGGATCGTCATGACCGCCGCGCCACCCGCGAACGCCAGAAGGCCTGCCATGAGGTAGATGGACTGCAGGTCGTCGCCGAACCGCGCCAGCGCGACTATCCCCAATAGAGGCGCGAGTACCTGGGCTGCCGTGAGCGCGACGTTCATCAGACCCATGTCTCTTCCGGCGTCGGCCGGATCGGGCAGGACTTCAGCCACCAGAACGGTATCCGTGATTCCGTACAGGCCCACGCCGACGCCGAGGATCGCCTGGGCGAACCACGGCCCCGGCCAAAGCGGTACCAGCGCCATCAGCAGGGACCCCACCGCCAGGAGCGAGGCACCTGCGAATACCAGCTGTCTTCTGCGGCCGGTTCTGTCTGAAATCTGCCCTCCAGTCAGGCCTGAGATGACCGACAGGGACGTGGATGTGGCCAGCAGCACGGCCATCGCCACCTCGATCCGCATCCCCTTCAGCGCACGATCAAATCCGGTCTCCTGATCGAGAAAGAACAGCAGGTACAGAACGTTCAGCGCCACCGCTGTCTGGACCAGCAGTCGCGATCCGAAGGCGATCAGGAAATCCCGATCGGCGAAGGCGGAAAGGGACGGGCGCAGGCGCTGTTTCGAGGTCGATTGAGGCCCGGCGCGAAACGTCATCACGATGAACGGAACGACCATGACCACGGTCACCAGCATGACGGCCATCAGCCGCTCGGTCTCGCCGGTCAGCCACACACCGATCACCAGGGCTCCAAACAGGCTCGACAACGGAAAGGCCAGCCCGGTGAACCCTGCCACCAGGCCCTTCTGCCGACCCGGCACCCTTTCCGGCAGGGTGGCGGCCAGGGGATTGAGCATGAAGTTCAGGCTGATCTGCAAGGCCACGATTGCGGCCATCAGGTCGCCATGGGTGGCGGCCGCGTGGATCAGGACATAGCTGGTGACGGTTCCCGCCAACCCCGCGATCATCCAGATCGACCGTCCGCCGGGCCAGTGCCGGGTAAGGTCGCCGATGATGCCCGCCAGCACGCCGGCTGCACCGGCCGTCAAGGCCCCCCAGAGCGCAATATGGCTCAGTGCCAGGGTTCTTCCGGTCGGACTTATGGCTTCTGCCTTCAGGGGAAGAAGCAGGGTCAAAAGGGGGATGAAGGCGATATAGGCACCCACCTGGGCCGCCATATACAGGGCGACGAAACCAGGGCCGACCGGGATCGAGGGGCCGGCGTGCTGGTCGGCGGGCGGCGTCTGCATTGCTCTGACCTTGAGCGATTGCAGGGCTGCTGTCACCGCAAAAAGAAACGGCGGCTTCCGAAGGGAAGCCGCCGCCAAGGGACGCTCAGGAGATCAATGGATCAGTACTGGACCCGCACGCGGGCGCCGAAGGTGCGCGGCCGGGTGAAGAAGCGGGTGTTGTCGAACTGGGTGATGATGATTGCGGCCTCGTGGATCTCGTCGGTCAGGTTGTTGACGTAGGCCTCGAAACGCAGCCGTCCATCCCCCGGCGGGGTCCAGCCCATGCCGGCATCGAATGTCCAGTATCCATCCACCTTGTCGTCGAGGCGACGGCGCGGATTGTTCGGCTGCTGGAAATCCTCGCCGTTGAAGATGGTGGTGAAGAAGTCCGATCGATAACCGGCCGACACCACATAGTCGAACTGCCCCATCGTTTCGGTCGGAAAGGCCTGGGTGAGGTTCACATTGAACTGCCATTCCGGCGTGCGCGGCAGGGTCTTGCCCTCGATCGACTGGAAGACCGCCTCGGTCGGAGCCACGTCGGCCTGGAAGCGGAAGTCCTGGATCTTTTCGGCCTCCACGACCTCGGCCTTGAGATAGAGCAGGTTGAAATCGAGGCCGATGTTCCAGGGAAGGTCGATCCCGCCGTCGAACTGTGCGCCGTAAATCCGCGAGGACGCCGCGTTGTAGGAATAGGAGACGACGAGAGCGAGCGACGAGTCCGCCGGCACGGGCACCTGCTGCGGACCGCCCAGGAACTGGACGATCTGGGCCACGGACAACAGGGACGTCAGGACCTGGTCCTTGTAGTCGTTGTAGAACAGCGAACCGTTCAGGCGCGCCTTGAGATCGCCGACATAGAACTCGTTCTTGGATCCCAGCTCGTACAGGGTCACCTTTTCAGCATCGTAGGTCGGAGCCAGACCGGCGTTGCCGATGTTGTCGTTGAAGCCCCCCGACTTGTTGCCGGTCGCAATCAGGCCATACAACAGATTGTCGGGCGTGACGTCGAACTCGGCCCGCAGGCGCCAGTCCACGAAGTCGATCTGGCTCTCGCCGATCTGCTGGAAGATCTGGCCGGCGAAGGGCACGGCATAGGTCAACCGGCCATCTGCGGCGCAGGTCCAGAAATCTCCGGTAACCGTGTCGAGACAAGCAGGCCGGTTCGGCGCGCCTCCCGGTACGGGGCCGTTGGCGAAGATGTCGTCGATGTTGTCCCGGGCCCCGAACCGGCTCACACCGTTGAAATAGAAGTTCAGGATCTCCTGTTCCGTGATCGTGCCGTTCCCGTTGGTGTCGGGGTTGAAGATCGTGCGACCGCGACCGGCGAACTCAAAGCCTTCGGTGCCGACCCGCACGCCTCCGCAGCAGTTATAGTCGCCGGCGCCGAGCGCGAAGCCGTAGCGCGCGGCAACGCCCCGACGGCTCTTCTCGTCCTCGGTGTAGCGCAGGCCGCCGGTGATCCGGAAACGGTCGGTCACACTGTAGGTCGTGTCCCCGAAGAAGGCATAGGACGAGGTGTCCACGTCCGGCATGTTGAACTCGACACCCTGGAAGAACAGGCCCCGGTCCCCGGTCGAACCCAGGAAAGCGTATTGGTCTTCCTCGAAATAGAAGGCCCCCACGCTCCAGATCCAGGGCCCCTCGTTGTCGTAGAAGCGCAACTCGTGGGTCTTGGACTGGCTGTCGGTGATCGACTGGAACTGCGAGAAATTGTCCAGGGTCTCGCCGATACCACCCGCGCCGGTCAGCGTCTGCAGCACGCCGGGGTAGAAGGGTGCCAGGGGCGTCACCGCGCGGTAGTCATAGACCAGGTCGCGATAGCTGCCTGTGTATTCGATATCGAACAGGTCGCCATCGTAGCGGATGTTGGCCCGTGTGCCCCAGTGGCGGGTGTTCAGGTCCGGGGTCTGAGCCCGGCCGATGACGCGACGGGGATCCTCGATGTCGTTCGGGTCGATGCCGTTGCCGAGCGGATTGGCGTAGTTTGTGCCGGTGTAGCCCGTGCCTGTCTCGTGAATGTAATCGGCACCCAGAAGGATCGACAGCCGGCTGGTGGGTTCCCAAAGAAACTGGATGCGTCCGGCGTCATTGTTCTCGGCCTCGGCCACGCCCACCCCGGCGGGGCCTACGTCCTTGTAATAGCTGTCGTGTTCCAGATGGTAGCCCGCGATGCGAACCGCCGCCGTCTCTCCGATCGGAATGTTGAGCATCCCCTGGAACACGCGCTGCTGGTAGTTGCCCAGTTCGAACTCGGCGCTGGAATCCAGGATGTTCAGGCCCGGCTTCCAGGTCACGATATTGACCGTGCCTGCCGTGGCGTTGCGTCCGCGCAGTGTCCCCTGCGGGCCGATGTTCACCTCGACGCGCTGGATGTCAAAGAAGGCCGAGCCGATGCCGGCCGGTCGCGGCACATAGACACCGTCATAGTGCGTCGCCGCCGCCGGATCGCCGAGTTCGGTGTTGTTGGACGAGCCGACGCCGCGGATATAGATTTCGATGTTGCCGCCGTTGTTGGCGACCGACAGACCGGGCACGCGCCCTTCAAGGTCGGAGATGTCCTGGACGCCGACGGCCTTCAGGTCGTCGCCGGTCAGGGCGACGGCGGTGCCGGCATAGTTCTGCAGATTTTGTTCGCGGCGTTCGACCGTGACGATCACGTCCTCAAGCCGGGCGGCCTCGGCATCCTCGTCCTGCTGGGCTGTCGCGCGGGGAGCGTCCGCGACCTGGGCCATGGCGAGACCCGGTAGTGCCATCACCAGGGTCGCGCTGCACAGCAGTGCTGTCTTCCGATTACGCATTTGAATCGTCCTCCCTATGCGGATCGTTGTTCTTTCCGCTTGCCTTCAATGCGCCATTGTTTGACAACGTTGTCAACGTCAGTTTTTCGGCTGGCGCATCGGGGTGGGATTGGTGCAACACAAGGCGAACGGTTCGCTCATGGCGAAGCGCAGCCGACGGGTCGCGGGAAGCTCGATGTCCAAAGTCACCATCCGCCACGTAGCCGCGGCTGCCGGTGTCGCGGTCAAGACCGTGTCCCGCGTGATGAACGGCGAGCCCAACGTCACCCGGGATCTGCAGGATCGGGTGATGAAGGCCGTGGACGCCCTCGGCTATGTTCCCAGCATGGCCGCGCGGCGGATGGGCGGCAGCCGCTCCTACCTTCTGGTGGCGCTCAATGATCGCGAGAACACGATCAACAATTGGCGCAGCGGACGGGGTAACGACTGGATCGACCAGATGCTGTACGGGGCCATGCTGACGTGCGAGGCACATGGCTATCGAATGCTGTTCGAGCTGGTCGACGCCGGATCGCCGGAGCTGGACCGCAAGGTGGTGGCCATTTTGTCCGCCCTGCAGCCGGACGGCATCATCCTGACCCCGCCCCATTCGCAGAACCTGGCACTGGTCGAGATGCTGACCCGCCGCAATGTGCCTGTCGTGCGGATGGGCGTGCCGGGCGAGGGCGTCGGTTTCGGCGTCTTCATGGACGACCGGGCGGCGGCGGCGGAAGCGACGCGGCACCTTGTGGACCTCGGTCATCGCCGTATCGGCTTCATCGCCGGCAGCCCCCGGTTCGAGGCCAGTCGCCAGCGGCTGGAAGGCTATCGCGATGCACTGATACAGGCCGGCCTGTCGGTCGATGACGCGTTGATCGCCTCAGGCGACTTCACTTTCGACAGTGGCGTTGCCGCCGCCGGCACGCTGCTGGCGCGAGACGACCGCCCCACCGCCATTCTCGCCAGCAATGACGAAATGGCTTTGGCGACCCTGCACGTGGCTTCGCGTCTCGGCATCCGTGTGCCTGACCTGTCATTGGTCAGCTTCGACGACACGCCGGGCGTCCGGCTCAGCGTCCCGGGCCTGACGAGCGTCCGCCAGCCGATCTCGGAAATGGCCGCAAAGGCGGCCGCCCTGCTGATCGGCGTCAGCAAGAGTGGAGAGGCGACGCCGTCCGACCATCTGCTGCCCTTCGGCCTGGAGGTGCGGGGTTCGACAGCCCCTCTGGCTTGAGCTCAGTCGGTCGCGCCCGGACAGGCCGTCGACGCCGCCGTATCCAGCCGAATGTCTTCCACCGCCACGGTCGCGGGGGCCGTCGCGCCCAGAATCCAGGCCCGGTCGACACCGGTGAGGCCGCCTTCACCCGACGCAAAGCAGCGCAGCGGAACCGATGCTTCCTGCCAGCCCGTGCCCCCGTCCAGTGAAACAGTCCCGTTGCCCAGCCCGAGGCTGAGCGCCGACGCGTCGCCTGCGTCGATCCGGTACCGGAAGGTCAGGGCCACGCCGGCATAGTCGGGCCCGGACAGATCGATCGCCGGGCCGGTCACGATCGCCTGGCCGGGCCCCGTGAACGTCACCACTCGGGCCGTTTCCTGGCCCTCGCCGTCGACAGGGGCGACCGTCACGATCGCACGGGGGCTCACGCCCCGCGCGCCATCCGCGATCCGTGCCTCGCCGCCGCCGTCGCGGACGACGAGCGACCAGGGCGTCACGAACCGTCCATCGGCCAGAAATCGAATCGACGACGCGTCCTGGCCATCCTCGACCTCGATCAGGTTCGGGGTTTCCATCGGTGCCGCATAGGTCAGGCCGAAATTGTAGGCGAACTGCGGATCATAGTCGGGGCCGCCCCGGTTCTGCGGGGCCTGATCGGGGCTGCGCGGCCAGCTGAAGGACAGTCTTCCCCTGAAATCATGACGCGGTGCACCGTCCGATCCGGCGACCAGCACGTCGGCGATCCCGCCGCCCTCCGATCCCGGAAGCCAGGCGGCAACAAAGGCGTCCGAGGCGTTGATCTCGGGGTTCACATACAGCGGGCGTCCTGACAGGAAGACCGAGACCGTGGGAATACCCTCGGCCTGAAGCCGCCGCAGCAGGGCCAGGTGCGCGCGCGGACGAAAATCAAGGTCGGACAGATCGCCCTGGAACTCGGCATAGGGCTCCTCGCCGAACACCACGATGGCTACGTCGGGCCGTGTTTCGAATGTTCCGGTCGGGCTCAGCACGGCCGAGCCGCCGAAGGTCTCGATCGCTGCTTTCAGCCCCTCCCAGATCGACTCTCCATTGGGGAAGTCGGCGCGGGTGTTGCCGGTGCCCTGCCAGTTGATGGTCCAGCCGCCCGCCGCCTGTCCGATGTCGTCGGCAGGGCCCGCAACCAGTACCCGCGCGCCGGGCCGGATCGGGAGGACCGGGCCGTTGTTCTTCAACAGCACGAGCGACTGACGCACAGCCTCGCGGGCCAGGGCGCGATGCTCCGGTGATCCCAGCGCCTCGATGCGTCCCTCCACCGGACGGTCGGCCTCGAACACTCCCGTCTTGACCTTGACCGTCAGAATACGTCGGACCGCCTCGTCCAGCCGCGCCATCGCGATCTCGCCCGACCGAACCTGGGCCAGGGTGTTGTCGAACAGCGGCCTCCAGCTGTCGGGTGCCATGAACATGTCGATCCCGGCGTTGAAGGCGGCTGCGCAGCTTTCATTGGTGCAGCCCTCGATCTGGCCATGGGCGTTCCAGTCGCCGACCACGAAGCCGTCGAAACCCAGTGGCCCGCGCAGCACATGGGTCAGAAGGTCTCGATTTGCAGTGTGTTTGACCCCGTTCCAGCTCGAAAAACTGGCCATGATGGTCAGAACGCCCGCGTTGATCGCGGGCGGATAGCCGGCCGAATGGATGCCAATCAGTTCATTCTCGCCGATGACCGCGTCGCCTTGATCCTTGCCATTGAGCGTCCCGCCGTCGGCCAGATAATGTTTGGCCGAGCCCGCGATATGGCCGGGTCCGAGATGACCCTCGCCCAGGGGACCCTGCAGGCCGAGCGTCATGCGACCGGCGTAGGCGGCGACGATCTCGGGATCTTCGCCGTAGCCCTCGTAGGTCCGCCCCCAGCGATCGTCGCGCGGTACAGCCACCGTCGGGCCGAACGTCCAGTCTGCCCCCGTGGCTGCCACCTCAAGCGCCGTCGCCCGGCCGATCCGCTCGATCAGGTCAGGATTGCGGGTGGCACCCAGGCCGATGTTGTGCGGAAAGAGGGTCGCGCCGACGACATTGTTGTGCCCGTGCACCGCGTCGATGCCGAACATCAGCGGCACGCGAGCCCCCGGCCGCGCCGCCGCCGCCGCCCGAAAGGCCTCGGCGAGGTCGACCCAGGCCTGGGCCGATGCCCTCTCGTTCCCCCCGGGTGCCGAGTTGCCGCCCGCGAGGATCGAGCCCAGGGGATAGGTGGCCAGATCGGCGGGACTGATCGAGCCGATGTCAGCCTGTATCACCTGACCGACTTTCTCCTCGACCGTCATGCGAGCCAGCAGAGCCTCGACGAAAGCGGAAGTCGCCGCATCGGTCATCGCATCGGGACTGTTCGCGACAGGCCAGGCCGGGATATCGACAACCGGCGGCACCCCGGTCTGCGCCAGACCCGGACTGGCAGCCATCAGGAGGGTGGTCAGCGACACGGCGACCGTGGCAAGGCCATGCGCACACACACTCTTTGGCATCGATCTCGTCCCTGCGGTCTTCTCCTGTCCCAAGGTGTCGGCAGTTGACAACGTTGTCAAACCGGGATTGCGTGGAAACGGGTCGTCGCAGAATGATCAGGGAGGCCACGATGCGTTCTTTCATCACGACGGTCGTCGGACTGGCGGCCGTGACCTGTCTCGGGGCGGCCCCCTTGCCACAGGACGACAGCCTGGACGGTTACCGCCTTGTCTGGAACGACGAGTTCAACACCGACGGCCTGCCTGACCCGGCGCGCTGGTCCTACGACACCGCACGCAATCGTGACGGCTGGTACAATAACGAGCGTCAGTACTATGCCGCAGAACGCCCGGAGAATGCCCGCGTCGAGAATGGCCGACTCATCATCGAGGCGCGGCGCGAACGGCTGGGATCTGATCAGGTCGCAGACGCCGGGGGACAGGCCTATACGTCCGCCCGGTTGATCTCACGCGGCAAGGGTGAGTGGACCTATGGCTTCTATGAGGTGAAGGCCAGGGTTCCCTGCGGGCGGGGCACATGGCCCGCCCTTTGGATGCTGCCGGTGGCCGATGCCGAATGGCCGGCGGGTGGCGAGATCGACATCATGGAACACGTCGGCCATGCCCGGGGCGAGATCCACGGCACCGTCCACACCACCCGCTACAACCACGTCCAGGGCACCCAGCGGGGCGGCATGAAACGGGTCCGCGATGCCTGTGATGCCTTCCACCGCTATCAGGTGCTGTGGACGCCCGAAGGCATCAATTTCGGCGTCGACGATGTCGGCTACTATCGCTTTCCCAATGACGGACGCGGCGATCCCGCGACCTGGCCGTTCGACGCGCCCTTCTACATGATCCTGAACATCGCCGTCGGTGGCGACTGGGGTGGAGCCGAGGGCGTGGACGACCGGGCCTTTCCCCAGCGGATGGAGATCGACTACGTCCGGGTGTTCCAGCGGGTGCCGGCCTGAAGGCCCATGGGTGCGATCAAGCCGCACCCGTGGATCGCTCCCGCCACATCGGGACGCTGCCAGCACCAGCGGGTCAATTGATTTCAAGGAAACAAAACGTTGGCGGTGCCGGCAGTCCGGCGCTGACCTTATCTTCCAAAGGCCGCCTTGAAGCGGCTCAGACGTTTCTTTTGGGTGCTGTCAGTCCAACGCGAACTTGTCTCCAGAGGACGCAGCAAGGGCAGGGGAAGCGAGGCCTATGCGGCGAGCGTCTTCCATTCGGCCAGGGCGGCTGAGCGTTGAGCCTTGTATGTTTCCCGGCTGATGAGGTGGCGATCCTGATTGAAGTGGTTGTGGAAGGCGGCGTGGACGGAGCTGAACTTCTGCAGGGTCTTCATCTGCCGGAACCTCAGCATGGCCCGTTCTCGTCGTCGGAAGGGCAGGTGGGAGTTCTCGACTCTGTTGTTGGCCCAGCGGCCGACCTCCTGTTTGGCGGTGTTGCCGAGGTCCTTCATCGCGGCCTTGTAGGAGCGCAGACCGTCGGTCGTGATGGCCCTGGCGCGGCCGTGGCGCTTCATCAGCTTCTTCATGAAGGTGAGGGCTGCAGCCTTGTCCCGCGTCTTGCTGGCAAAGGATTCCAGCACCTCGCCCTCCTGATCCACGGCCCGCCAGAGGTAGTGCATTTCGCCGTTGATCTTGGCTACGCCGCCCTTCGGGTCACGTAGACCTCGTCGAGTTAGCACTTCCAGTGGGTGAAAGCCCGCATCCTCTGGACGCGCTTCCTGCGGATCTCGGCTGCGAACATCGGACCGAACCGGTTCCACCAGAGCCGCACCGTCTCCTAGCAGATGTCGATGCCGCGCTCGGCCAGCAGGTCCTCCACGTTCCGGAGCGACAGCGGGTACTTCACGTACATCATCACTACCGTTCGGATCACCTCCGGCGAGCTGTCGAAGTAGCGGAACGGGTTGTTGGAGCGCGCCATGCCGGCATGGCCAAGCGGCTCGCAAAACCGCGGCAACCGGTTTGGGCTGACAGAGCCCTTAGGACCACTGGTCCCATGGCTCGACTCTTGCCGGCGCAAGCTCCAGATAACGCCGCGTGGGATCGGACTTGGTGCCCTTGGCGTAGGTCTTGATTAGCCGGCCGCTACCCTCGTCGAAGCTGATCCCTCCCACGAGACACGCCTCCGCGACGTCGGGATAGTCGCGGCGAAGAGTGAGATAGTTTGCAGCGAACCAGTTCAGCAGCGCGCGATGATAGCAGGCGAGATCACGAGATCGCTCGCGCACCCGATCCTCGACGCCAAGGACGTTGAGACTGTAGCCCAGCAACCGCGCCGAGAGGAAGTTGGCGAACTTGTCCATTTCCGCCAGGTGAGCGTGAAGCCGCCTTACTAGACGGCGGCGCGCGGCATCCCATTCCGGGCCGGACTCAAGTCCGAAAAACTCTCCCCAAACCATGTTGTGATGGAGCGTCCAGGTGCGATCCGAATCCCCTTTGATGGCGGAGACCTCGTCGACGATCTCGAACATAAGCTGGCCGACCATGTCGTAGATGTCCCGGGGAATGCCGTAGTGGTCTTGCCTGGCGCGGCCGACGGGCCGGCGCTTCACGCTTTCGAGCAGTTTCATCACTCGATCGATGAAACGCACGGCGACGCGGATGCGGCGTGCAGGCTCCTGCTCCCACGGGCGCTCGATGACGTCGCTGAGGCGATAGGCCCCCATGCTCGCCCACCTCATGGTGTTGAACACACTGGCAAGCGCGTATGAGTATGCCGGCTCATCGGGGTCTTTGAGGAAGGCCTCCACGAAGATGAGGCTAGCGGACCCATAGGCTTCGTATTGAGCCGCGGTCATGTCGAGTTTGCTCGAGCCGAGATCCGTCGGGGACGCCATAAGGCTCTGGAGCGACTCGACGAGCTGATAATCGCCGAAGAGGGCTCTGCTAAAGGGCTTGGCCAATCCCACGAGATCCGAGCCGAACTCATCGGCCTCATCGTACAGCATGGAGTCTTCATGCCTGAGGGCCTCGATCATCAGGCTTTGGACGAACGGCCGAACTGGCAGTCTTCGTTTTCCCGAGTCTGACATCTCATAAAACAGGTTGATCGCGGTCTCGGGTGAACTCCGCACCACCTGTTTGCAGAAACGGCGATTGCCGATCAGGAGCAGAAGCCGGTGAGCGTGCAGTTGCACGTCGGTGGGCGGCGGCGGAGTCTCTCCACGGTGCGGGACTGACGGACAGTGCCGAACGATCTGCTTCATCGAGGCGGCCAACTCGGCCGCCGCCACGGCCATGTCTCGCTCGTCGCCTTTCATGATCCGCCAGAAGACCGCGTCATAGAAATGCTTTGCGTTGCGCGAACCGAAACGAGGCGGAGCTACATAGGCCGTCGCAACCCACAGAATGGTCATCCCGAGGAAGGCCAGCGCCAGAACCGCCTGAAGCCCGGCACGCCCGACCAAGGCGGGTACGGTGGGCCACCCTTCGGCGTACCAGACATCGATCAGCAGAGAGCCGCCGCCGATGACAAGTATGGACCAGAAAGTGATCTGCGGCAGCGGCAGCGGTGCCGCGTGGATTCTGAATCGATAGCGTGGATCACTGACGCCATAGACCAGCATTAGTAATGCCAGGGCGGTCAGAAATTCCGGGAAACCGAAGATTGAAGACATGGGGGCTGGCCTGGATGCCGTTCGCAGGACTATCCAGCTCTAAACCGAGTCTCCAAACCCGCCAGACTTGCGGTTCAACCGAACCGGATGGTCATCGGCCCCGACATCAACCCGAGAACGCTTCGGTTCGGGTTTTGAAGGTTTCCCGGCTGCGGGGCGTTGCAAGATTCTGACCGTCCGAAGGTCTGCTAAGGGTCAGAAGCCGATCCGACCCCACATTACCCCGATACCGACGCGAACATTCCCTGTTTGCATCCTGGAAATTCCCTGCTTGCAGCAGGTGCCTCCGACCGGCCGAGCGGCTCTGGTCCAGTCAGGGCGGGGGTTTGCGCCGCAGGCAGGCCGAACGCCGCTCGGGAACACGACCAGAACTTCCCTGATCATTCCCTGTTAGCAGGGAAACTCCACCGGATCTTCGACGCGCAGAGACACCCCGCGGGCAAGAGGGCGGAAAGCGCAGGAATCAGGCCGAAGTATCAGGGACGAGTATGAGAAAAAGGCCACAAAACAGGGCCCGTTCCGAAGGAGTTTTGAGGGAAATATCTGAGCAATTACAAAGACCCAGACGGTGGCGGACAGGGTGGGATTCGAACCCACGGCAGGCTTTCACCTGCGGCGGTTTTCAAGACCGCTGCCTTAAACCACTCGGCCACCTGTCCTTATGGACGCAAGGCCATAGCAGCGACCCGGCGTTAACCAAAACGGAAATCGTCCGGTCGATCATGACGCCATGATCCGGATGGCAAAACTTCGCCGCGCTCTCGGGTTCGCGGCCGTCGGTGCGGGGCTGTCGATGCTGGCAGCCTGCGTGAGCGCAGGTGCGCCCGCCGGCATGCGACGGGCCGTGATTCCGGTCGTCGCCGACCCCGCACCGATCGTGTCGGGCACGATGAGGCCGTATCAGGTCGGGGGGCGGTGGTATCGACCGGCGGAACAGCCGGACTACGACGAGGTCGGCATGGCGTCCTGGTATGGCGACCAGTTCAACGGGCGGCCAACCTCGACCGGCGAGCGGTTCGACATGCACGCCCTGACGGCGGCCCACAAGACACTGCCGCTGCCGGGTCTGGTCGAGGTGACCAACCTCGCCAATGGACGGACCGTCGTCCTGCGCGTCAATGATCGCGGACCCTTCGTCGACGACCGGATCATCGATCTGTCCCGAGGTGCTGCCGAGGCACTGGATCTTCTGCAGCGCGGCGTGGGCGAGGTTCGAGTCCGCTATCTGGGTCGCGCCCCCAGGGTCGGCGGGGGGGGCGTGCTTTCGTACGCAGGGTCGCCGCCCCGGCCGCCGGCTGCCATACCCGAACCGCTCCCCGGGCCCGCGGCTTCGTCCGCACGCTTCTGGATCGAGGTCGCGGCCTATCCGACCCAGCCGGAAGCGCGGGCCACGGCCAGCCGTCTGGGGGAGACGGCCCGGGTGCAGGCGGCGACCGATAACTCCAGGTTTCGGGTACTGCTGGGGCCCTGGCCTGACGCGAATGCCGCCGAACAGGCGCGACAGGCCGTCGTGGAGCGCGGATTTCGCGACGCCCTGTTGATATCGGCGCGATAGCGCCGAAGCGCCCTTGGCCCCGGGGCTCGAGGTCGCCATTGTGCGTCGATGTCGCGCGGTCGGTTCATTACGTTTGAGGGCGGGGAGGGGACCGGAAAGTCCACCCAGGTCGCCCGTCTGGTCGACCGTCTGCGCGCGCAGGGGCACGAGGTGCTCAGGACCCGCGAACCCGGGGGGTCCCACGGCGGCGAGGCGATCCGCGAGCTGGTCGTCCGGGGCAGCGCCGACCGCTGGTCCGCGCGCACCGAGTTGCTGCTGATGTTCGCGGCACGCTCCGACCATCTGGAGCAGACCATCCTGCCGGCGCTGGAGGCCGGACACTGGGTCGTCTGCGACCGCTTCGCCGATTCCAGTCGCGCCTATCAGGGATTGGCGGGGGGAGCCGAGACGGCGTTTGTCGAGGCGCTCGACCGGTATGTGGTCGGGCGCGACCAGCCGGACCTGACGCTCGTCCTTGACCTGCCGGCCGAGGTCGGACTTGAGCGCGCCCTTGCGCGGGCCCAGGGAGACACCCGGTTCGAGTCCAAGGGCATCGCCTTTCATCAGGCTCTGAGGCAGGCCTTTCAGTCCATCGTCGAAACCCATCCGGAACGGTGCCGCCTGATCGATGCGACCGGGTCGATTGATGCGGTGGAGGCCCGCGTGTTGGCGGCCGTGGCGGGGCTGGTGCCATGACGGTCGAGCCCCGGGATCGCTTCGACCTGATGCCGTCGGCAGACGCCGAAAACGCTTTTCTGGATGCGCTGGATCGGGGGCGGCTGCATCACGCCTGGTTGCTGTGCGGACCGGAGGGCCTGGGCAAGGCGACCTTCGCCTATCGCGCAGCGCGGCGTCTGCTGGGCGCGCGGCCTGACCCGACGCGGGGCGCGCTGGGCGCTTCGCCCGGCGATCCGGTCAGCCAGCTGGTGTCGGCACAGTCGCATCCGGATCTGATGGTGCTGGAGCGTCTGTCGGAAGGTGGCAAGACGAAGAAATCCATCTCCGTCGATCAGGCGCGGGACCTTCCGGAGTTCTTTTCCAAAAGCCCATCACAGGCCGCCTATCGCGTCGCGATCGTGGATGCGGCCGACGACCTGAATCCCAATGCTGCCAATGCCTTGCTTAAGACTCTGGAAGAGCCCCCGGAACGCGGTGTCCTGTTTCTGATCAGTCATGCGCCGGGGCGCCTGCTGGCGACGATCCGGTCGCGATGCCGTCGACTGGCTTTCGCGCCATGGAATGATGCCGCAGTCGCGACGCTGGTTTCGCGCCAGACCGATCTGGAGAGCGACGAGGCCATGCGGATCGCCGGCATGGCGCGGGGCTCGCCCGGCGCGGCCCTGTCCCTGGCGACCGAGGCCAATCTGGCACTCGACCGGCTCGCCCGGCGCTGGGTGGACGAGCCCGCGCTGGACCGGGCCGAGCAGATGGCGATGTCGGACACCTTTCGGGAGTCGGACGGGCAGGTCCGGTTCGAGGCGCTGATGGATCGCCTGACCGCTGCCGTGAGAGCGCGGTCGCTGGAGGGGAGCGACGGCGCGGTCTGGGCGGATCTCTGGACCCGATTGAGCGAACTGCCGGACCGGACCGCCGCCGTGAATCTGGATCGCGCCGATGTGCTATCGGGGGCCCTGGCCGACCTGTCGCGGGTCAAGGCCCAGACGGGTCGCTAAGGTCGCCATGCTGATCGACAGCCACGTCAACCTGCATGCGGTCCAGTTCGACGAGGATCGTGATGCCGTCATCGCGCGCGCACGGACGGCGGGCGTGGGACTGATGGTCGAGATTTCGGACTCGCTCGCTACCTTCGAGGCGACCCACGGCCTCGCAATGCAGCATCCCGACATCTGGTGTACGGTGGGCGCGCATCCCCACGAGGCGCGGCATCATCTGGAGATGACCGCTGCAGATCTGGTGGCCCTGGCCCGACGACCTCGTGTGGTCGGAATCGGAGAGTGCGGACTGGATTTCCACTATGACCTCAGCCCCCGTGACCAGCAGGAGACGGTCTTCCGCCAGCATATCGCCGCCGCGCGCCAGACGGGATTGCCGCTGGTCGTGCACACGCGCGAAGCGGACGACCGGATGGCCGCGATCCTGAGGGAGGAAGTAGAGGAGGGGGCCTTCAGGTTCCTGATGCACTGCTACACCAGTGGGATGGAACTCGCGGAAACGGCATCGGAATTAGGGGCCTGGTTCTCGGTCTCGGGCATCGCCACCTTCAAGGCGGCCGAGGATGTACGCGCCGTGATACGCACCATGCCGACGGATCGCATCATCGTCGAAACCGACTGTCCGTATCTGGCCCCGGTGCCCCATCGTGGACGGCGGAACGAGCCCGCCTATATCGGCCATGTGCTCCAGGCCCTGGCGGATATCCGGGGCTGGACGCAGCAGGAGGCCGAGGCGCGGACGACGGATGCCTTCTTTGCCCTGTTTGATCGGATCCCGAGGCCTGCATGAGCGATCTGGAGATCACCATCCTGGGGTGCGGCTCGTCCGGTGGCGTGCCACGGGGCGATGGCGACTGGGGTGCGTGTGATCCGGCCGAGCCCAGGAACCTGCGCTCCCGATGCTCGATGCTGGCGCGGCGGAGAGGTCCGGACGGAGAGACATGCCTGTTGATCGACACGTCTCCGGACCTGCGCCAGCAAATGCTGGCCGCGCGGGCGACTCGCGTGGACGCCGTACTGATCACGCACGATCACGCGGATCAGACCCACGGCATCGACGATCTGCGGGTGTTTGCCCTGCGCCGGTGCCAGCGGTTGCCTGCCTGGATGGATGCGGCGACCCGGACGGCACTGACCCACCGGTTCGACTACATCTTCGAGACCAAACAGGGTTATCCGGCCATTCTGGAGGCGCAGGACATTCCAGCCCACGGCACGCCCTGGCGGATCGACGGACCGGGCGGCCCGGTCCCGGTCGTGACGTTCGATCAGGGCCATGGGCCCATCCGGTCCGTCGGCTATCGGCTGGGGGCTGTCAGCTACTCGAGCGACGTCGATGCGCTCGACGATGACGCGTTGCGCGCCGTGAGCGGGTCCGACATCTGGATCGTCGACGCCTTGCGCTGGACCCGGCATCCGACGCACGCCCACGTGGATCAGGCGCTGGAATGGATCGCCGCCGCAGACGTCGGCAAGGCTGTGCTGACGAATCTGCATATCGATCTGGATTACAACGCCCTGGCGGCGCTTGTTCCAGCAAACGTCGAGATCGCATACGATGGTTGGACCACGGAAATCCGGCTTTAGCCAGACACATATTTCGCATAATATATCTTAGGCGATAAAAGGAAATGCCCTCATGGCCGGCCTGAAGGACAAACGCGGTTTCATCGACAAGGACCGTCTGGACCTGTCGGAGCGCCAGGCCGTCGAATACTGGATGAAGCGCTGGGGCGTGACCCGCGATCAGATCACGGCGGCGCATCGCAAGGCTGGCCGGATGGTCAAGGACATCGCGGCAGAACTCGGCAAGAAGCGCTGACTCAGGTCACCACGCCAAACAGTCGGCCGATGCCCGCTGTGACCGCCAGGGCGATCGCCCCCCAGAAGACGACACGCGCGATCGGCCGGGCCAGGCCCGCCCCGCCGGCGGCGGCACCGAGACCGCCAAGGAAGGCCAGAAAGACCAGGGACGATACGGCCACGACCGGCATAACCCACCCGACGGGCGTGATGAAGACAGCCAGCAAGGGCGCCGCAGCCCCCAGGGTAAACGTCGCGGCAGAGGTCAGCGCGGCCTGGACGGGTCTGGCCGTGGTGAAGGTCGAAATGCCGAGTTCATCCCGTGCGTGAGCCATCAGGGGATCGACCCGCATAAGCTGCTCGGCGACCTGATTGGCGAGGTCCGGGGTCAGGCCACGCTCGACATAGATCTGGCTCAGCTCCCGCATTTCCGCCTCGGGCGATTCCTCCAGCTCGGCCCTTTCCTTGGCCAGATCGGCCTTTTCGGTGTCGGATTGGGAACTGACGGAGACATATTCGCCTGCGGCCATCGACAGGGCCCCGGCCACCAGGCCCGCGACGCCGGCCACCAGCACGGCAGATTTCGAGGACCCCGCGGCGGCCACGCCCATGATCAGACTGGCCGTCGACACGATGCCGTCATTCGCGCCGAGGACAGCCGCCCTGAGCCATCCGACGCGAGAGATGACGTGGCCTTCGAGATGGGATCGCTTCATCTGCGCACAGAGCGCCCTGCTCCGGCCGGACGCAAGCCCTCAGTCAGAGGTGGATCACCCGGCCCCAGGCATCCAGCGCCGCCTCATGCATGGCCTCGGACATGGTCGGGTGCGGATAGACGATGCCGTGGATGTCTTCCTCGGTCGCTTCCATGGTGATGGCGGTGACATAGCCCTGGATCATCTCGGTGACCTCGGCTCCGATCATATGGGCCCCGATCAGGGCCCCGGTCCGGGCGTCGAAGATCGTCTTGACGAAGCCCTCGGTCTCTCCCGAGGCGATGGCCTTGCCGTTCACCCTGAAGGGGAAGCGGCCGATCCTGACTTCACGGTTCGTCTCGCGCGCGCCCTGCTCCGTCACCCCCACCGAGGCGACCTGGGGCTGGGCATAGGTGCAGCCGGCGATGGGCGAATGGACGTTGGGCGAGGCGAAACCGGCGATGTGTTCGGCGGCGTGGATGCCTTCGTGACTGGCCTTGTGGGCCAGCCAAGGCGCACCGGCGCAGTCGCCGATGGCGTAGAGGCCCTTCACATTGGTCTGGCAGTGGCCGTCGATCTCGATATGGCCGCGGTCCATCTTCACGCCGAGCGCCTCCAGCCCGATGCCGTCGGTGTTGGCGGTGATGCCGACCGCCGAGATGCACACCTCGGCCTCCAGGGTCTCGGCCTTGCCGCCGGCCTCGATCGCGACCTGGACACCCTGGCCGCCTCTGGACACCTTTGTGACCTTGCAGCCGGTGCGGAACTTCATGCCGCGCTTTTCGAAGGCCTTCTGGGCGGCCCGGGAGACCTCTTCGTCCTCCACCGGCATGATCCGATCGACCGCTTCCACAACCGTAACATCCGCGCCCAAGGCTCTGTAGAAGCTGCCGAATTCGATTCCGATCGCGCCCGATCCAATGACGACGATCGACCGGGGCATCGACTTCGGTGCCATGGCTTCCCGATAGGCCCAGATACGGTCGCCGTCGGCCTCCAGACCGATCTGGGGAATGGCCCTGGCGCGGGCGCCGACGGCCAGCATGACCGCCCTGGCCTCGACCGTGCGCGAACCGCCCGCCTTGAGGGCGATGACGACCCTGGGGGCCGCCGCACCCTTCTCCAGCCTGGCCGTGCCCTCGATGACCTCGATTTTGTTCTTTTTCATCAGGAAGCCGACGCCCTGATTGAGCTGTTTGGCCACGCCGCGCGAGCGGGCGATGATGGCGTCGAAATCGAATCCGACCTTGTCTGCCGACAGGCCGTAGTCCTTGAGGTGACCGAGGCTCTCGTACTTCTCACCCGACTTCAGCAGGGCCTTGGTGGGGATGCAGCCCCAGTTCAGACAGATCCCGCCCAGGGTCTCACGCTCGACGATGGCGACCTTCAGGCCCAGCTGGCTGGCGCGGATGGCCGCGACATAGCCCCCCGGACCCGAGCCTATGACGACGAGATCAAGCGTATCGGCCATGTCAGATCAGTTTCTCGATATCGGGCACGATGGCCTCGGGTTCGACCTGGGGCGCATAGCGGGCGACCACCCTGCCCTCCCGGTCGGTCAGGAATTTCGTGAAGTTCCACTTGATGTCGCGGCTGCCCAGGAAGCCCTTCTTCTGTTCGGTCAGCCAAGCATAGAGCGGGTGGCGGTTCGGGCCATTGACCTCGATCTTGTCGAACAGCGGGAAGTTCACGTCATAGGTGGCGCTGCAGAACGAGGCGATCTCCGACGCCTTGCCCGGCTCCTGCCCCCCGAACTGGTTGCAGGGAAAGCCCAGCACCTCGAACGGCTGGTCCGCGAACCGTTTGTGCAGGGCTTCCAGTCCCGCATACTGGCCCGTGAAACCGCATTTCGACGCCGTGTTGACGATCAACAGCGCCTTGCCGCGAAACCGCTCCAGCGGCACCTCGGTCCCGTCGATGCCGGTGGCGGCGAAGTCATAGACCGTGCTCATGATCCCTCTCAGGCCAGCATGGTGACAGGGTCTTCGATCAGCGGTTTGAACGCCTGAAGGAACCGTGCGCCCGTTGCGCCATCCACGACGCGGTGATCGCAGGTCAGGGTGACGGTCATCACCGTGGCGACGGCCAGCTGGCCGTTCTTCACCACAGGCCGTTGTTCGCCCGCACCGACGCTCATGATCGCGCCCTGGGGTTCGTTGATGATCGAGCTGAAGGCCTTGATGCCGAACATGCCGAGGTTCGAGACGCTGAAGGTGCCGCCCTGGAACTCCTCGGGTTTCAACTTCTTGTCACGGGCGCGTTTCGCCAGATCCTTCGATTCTACAGCAATTTGCGACAGGGACTTGGTCTCGGCTTTGAAGATGATCGGGGTGATCAGGCCGCCGTCGATCGCCACCGCCATCGCCACGTCGGCATTGTGATGCATCGCGATGCCCTCGGGCGAATAGCTGGCGTTGGCCTCCGGCACGAGTTTCAGGGCCATGGCGGCGGCCTTGATGACGAAGTCGTTGACCGAGACCTTCACGCCCGACTTTTCCAGCATCGCATTGACTCTGGCCCGGGCGGCCAGCAGGGCGTCGATCTCGCAGTCGATGAACAGGGGGAAGTGCGGCACGTTCTGGATCGAGCCGACCATGCGCCGCGCGATCGCCTTGCGCATGCCGTCCAGCGGGATCAGGTCGTAGCTGCCGTCGGGGATGCCCATGTCAGCCAAAGACTGGACCTTGCGCGCCTCGATGGCGGAGGCGGCGGCCGTCGCAGCCGATGCCGCCGGACGCGCGCCACCCTTGCCAGCGGCCTCCACGTCGGCCTTGACGATGCGGCCGTGCGGGCCTGTGCCCTTCAGGGTCGACAGATCCAGACCGGCGTCCCGGGCGAGACGCCGTGCCAGCGGCGAAGCGAAGACGCGGTCGCCGGATTTGGCGGCCGCAGCCGGTTGTGCCGTTGGGGGCGCGGTCGGAGCCGCCGCCGGCGCGGCCTCAGGCGCGGCGATCTTTGCTGGCGGGGCGGCCTTCGGAGCCGGAGCGGCCGAACCGCCCTCCTCCGCCAGCCGGGCGATCGGCGTATTGACCTTCACGCCCTCGGAGCCTTCGGCCACCAGGATGTCGGTGATGGTGCCTTCGTCGACGGCCTCGACCTCCATGGTCGCCTTGTCGGTCTCGATCTCGGCGATCACGTCGCCCGCCTTGACGGAGTCGCCGACCTTGACGTGCCATTTGGCCAGCACGCCTTCCTCCATGGTGGGCGAAAGGGCGGGCATCAGAATGTCGGTCATGCCATCACCGCCTTGACCGCCTTCACGATCTTGTCGACGCCGGGCAGAGACAGGATTTCCAGATTGGCCGCATAGGGTAGAGGCACGTCTTCCTGGTGCACCCGCAAAGGCGGCGCATCGAGATAATCGAACGCGTGCTCGATCACCCGGGCCACGACCTCGGCACCGACGCCCATCGGACCCCAGCCTTCCTCGGCCGAGACCAGGCGGCTGGTCTTCTTTACGCTCTCGACGATGGTCTCGTGGTCCAGCGGGCGCAGGGTGCGCAGATCGATGACCTCCACCGAGATTCCTTCGGCCTCCAGCTGTTCGGCGGCCTGAAGCGCGAAGCCGACCATGCGGGCGTGGGCCGTGATGGTGACGTCGGTGCCTTCGCGCCGGACCTTCGCCTTGCCGATGGGGACCAGCCAGTCCTCGATGTCCGGGACGTCGAACTCGATGCCGTACATCATCTCGTGCTCGAGGAAGACGACGGGGTTCGGGTCGCGGATGGCGGATTTCAGCAGGCCCTTGGCGTCGGCGGCGTCATAGGGGGCGACGACCTTCAGGCCGGGCACCTGGGCATACCAGGCCGAATAATCCTGGCTGTGCTGGGCACCGACGCGCGACGCCGCACCGTTCGGGCCGCGGAACACGATGGGTGCCCGGATCTGGCCGCCGGACATGTACAGCGTCTTGGCGGCCGAATTGATGATGTGGTCGATGGCCTGCATGGCGAAGTTGAAGGTCATGAACTCGACGATCGGCTTCAGACCCGCCATGGCGGCACCGACACCCAGACCGGCGAAGCCGTGCTCGGTGATCGGGGTATCGACCACGCGGCGGTCGCCGAACTCCTGAAGAAGCTCTCGGGAGACCTTGTAGGCCCCCTGGTACTGGGCGACCTCCTCGCCGATCAGGAAGACGGCCTCGTCGCGGCGCATCTCCTCGGCCATGGCGTCGCGCAGGGCGTCGCGCACGGTCGTCTTGACCATTTTTGCGCCGGCCGGGATTTCGGGATCCTTCAGGGCCGGCTTCGGTGTCGGCGTGCCGGTCTCGGCCCGAGCCTTCTCCGGGTCACCGGACTTCGCTTCGGCGGCGTCCGGATTGGCGACGGGCGCTGCGACCGAGGCTGCCTGGGTTGCCGGAGCGGCAGACGCGCCGTCCTCACCCGCCATCCGGGCGATCGGCGTATTGACCTTCACGTTCTCGGAGCCCTCGGCCACGAGGATTTCGGCGATCTCCCCTTCATCGACGGCCTCGACCTCCATGGTCGCCTTGTCGGTCTCGATCTCGGCGATCACATCGCCTGCCTTGACCGTGTCGCCCGCCTTGACGTGCCACTTGGTCAGGGTGCCCTCTTCCATCGTGGGCGACAGCGCCGGCATCAGGATGTCGGTCACGCAGCAGTCTCCACATAGACGTCGGTATAGAGCTCGGACGGATCCGGCTCGGGGCTTTCCTGGGCGAACTGGACGGCCTCGGCGACGATGGCCTTCACCTCGGCGTCGATGGCCTTGATCTCGTCCTCGGTGGCCTTGGCCTGGTCCAGCAGCATCTTGACGTGGTCGATGGGGTCGCGGGTCTTCTTGACCTCGTCGACCTCTTCCTTGGTGCGGTATTTGGCCGGGTCCGACATCGAGTGGCCGCGATAGCGATAGGTCTTCACCTCCAGGATGAAGGGCCCCTCGCCCGCCCGCGCGCGCTTGACCGCCCGCTCGACCGCGTCCTTGACCGCCAGCACGTCCATGCCGTCGACCAGTTCGCCCGGGATGCCGAAACTGGCCCCGCGATGCGCCAGGTCGGTCGTCGAGGACGAGCGCTCGATGCTCGTACCCATGGCGTACTGGTTGTTCTCGATGATGTAGATGGCCGGCAGCTTCCACAGCTGGGCCATGTTGAAGCTCTCATAGACCTGGCCCTGGTTGGCCGCGCCGTCGCCGAAATAGATGAAGGCGACCGAATCATCGCCGCGGTATCTGCCGGCAAAGGCCAGGCCCGTGCCCAGTGCCACCTGCGCCCCGACGATGCCATGACCGCCATAGAAGCCGGTCGGAACGTCGAACATGTGCATCGACCCGCCCTTGCCCTTGGACGACCCGCCGGAGCGCCCGGTCAGCTCGGCCATGACCTCCTTCGGGTCCATGCCGGCGGCCAGCATATGGCCGTGGTCGCGGTATCCGGTGATGATCTTGTCGTGGCCCTGCTTGACGTTGGCCTGAACGCCGACCGCCACCGCTTCCTGGCCGATGTAGAGGTGGCAGAAGCCGCCGATCAGGCCCATGCCGTAAAGCTGCCCGGCCCGCTCCTCGAAGCGTCGGATCAGGACCATCTCGCGATAGTAGGCGAGCAGCTCGTCCTTGGTCGCGGTCGGGGCGTTGGGAATTTTGGCCGAGGCCTTGGATTCCGTGGTCTTCTGGGCGGCTCTCGCCATCCGGCATCTCCCGGGTATGAGCCCCTGGGCGATACGCGCCGCCGGGGCCTCTTCTCGTTACGGAAAGCGGCTGTAGCAGCCTTCGTTCCCCAAAGGCAAAGTGCGCAGGCTCCGCTGTAACAAGAGTTCAGGAGCGCGTGGCGGTCGCCGGCCGGACGGGCGGCGTGCCGACATGGACGACATAGTCGCGGGGGTCGGAAAAGCCGAGCACGGCGCTGGCGCGTTCCTCCAGCAGGTCCCGGGACAGGCTGCCGGTGCGCAGATAGCGAACACGCACCTCGAGATCGGCGCGCTGCTCGCTCAGAGCCGCCAGCTGGGACTTTCGTTGGACCAGACGCGCGTCGCGCGCAGACCCGCTCAGCAGCCCGCGCTCTCCGGTCAGGGCCTGAACGCCCAGATACACGACCAGCAGAAGCAGGACGGCGGAGAGGAAATAGGGTTTCATCCGTTCGAGCAACACGAACGCTCCTTCTGAGCGTGGACACAGTTGATCGTGTGTGACCGAAAATGCCTAACAAACCCTAGCTTGACCGTGAGCGCTGCGTCGAAATCTTCAGCGGCGGAGAAATCACGAGACCGGAACCGCCGTGGTGGCCGTCGATGCGACCGACCCTTCCCTGGAACCGGGGTCGCGGCCGCCGGCGAAACGGATAAGGGCGGCGATCCTCTTCTCGATCGACGGGTGGGTGGCGAACAGCGCATCGGTGAAGCCTTCGCGATCGTTGTCCAGGAACATGCCCTGGACGTCGTCGGGGGCCTGGAGCTTCGATCGGCCCGAAACCTTGCGCAGGGCCGAGATCATGGCGTCGGGGTTCCTGGTCAGCTCGACAGCCCCTGCATCAGCAACATATTCGCGGGTCCGCGACAGCATCATGCGGATGACGATGGCGAAGACATAGCCGACGGCCGCGATGGCAAACCCGATCAGGATCAGCGGCCCGCCATTCTTGTTGTCCCGGCTGCGCCCGCCACTGGCGTAGAACATCCCGCGAAACACCAGCTGGCACAGAACGCTGATGATGCCGGCGAAGATCGAGGCGATGATCATGGTGCGCACGTCCTTGTTGATGACGTGCGTCATTTCGTGGGCCAGCACGGCCTCCATCTCGTCGCGGTCGAGGGCGGCGATCAGGCCGCGCGTGACCGTCACGCTGTAGTGGCCCTCGCGGATGCCGGAGGCGAAGGCGTTGAGGCTGTCGCTGTCGATGATCCGGAGCGTGGGCGTCTGCAGACCGCGCGAGATCGCGAGATTTTCCAGCAAGTTATACAGCTGAGGCTCATCCCGGCGCTCAACCTTGCGGGCCCCGGTCATGGCGTCGATCATGGCCTGATTGCCGAACCAGGCGATGGCGAACCAGATCAGGGCAACGACGACGGCCAAAGGTATCGTGCCCGCCAGCATCGACAGGGCCAGACCGATGTCCTGGCCGAGCGTCCCTCCGGAATTGGGCAGGAAGCCGAACCCCATCAGCACCAACTCCAGCCCGAAAAGCACGAGCGTCAGCATGACCGGAAAGCCGATCAGCAGCAGGGTCGAACGCGTGTTGTTCGCCCAGATGTGGGTCTGCAGCCCGACGGCGGCCATTTGAGGCTAGAACTTCACCGAGGGCGGCGCGGCGGTCATGGCCGCCCGGTCGGCGGTGTCGACGGCAAAGAAGGGCTTTTCGGTGCCAAAGCCGAACAGGCCGGCGAACAGCACGGTCGGGAACTGGGCGCGCACGGCGTTGAACTCGGCCACGGCGTTGTTGAAGAAGCGACGGACGGCCGCCAGCTTGTTCTCGATATCGCTCAGCTCGCGCTGCAGTTCCAGGAAGTTGGTGTTGGCCTTCAGGTCCGGATAGGCCTCGGCCACGGCGAACAGCCTGCCCAGGGCCCCGGTCAGCATGTTGTCGGCATTGACCTTCTGATCGACCGTCGTGGCTCCGGCGGCAGCGGCACGGGCCTGGGTCACCGCGTTCAGCGTACCCTGCTCATGGGCGGCATAGCCCTTTACCGTCTCGACCAGATTGGGAATCAGGTCGTTGCGCTGCTTCAACTGCACATCGATGTCGGCGAACGCCTGGTCGGCCTTCTGATCCAGCGCGACCAGCTTGTTGTACGCGCCCAGCACGACGAAGCCGAGCACGGCGATGATGACGACGATGACGATAATGGCGGTCATGACAGGGTCCCTGTGAGGCCCGGATTATCGCGCGATCGGACCGGTGCGGCCAGTGAAATCGCGGTAAGCCGGTGTCAGCGGAACTTGCGCAATCCCCGCGGTCCCATCCGCCCTGCCCCGGCGCGCTTGCCCAGCCAGTCCTTCCAGTCGGGCCAGTTGCGACGGCGCCCGCCCCCGTCGACCCATTCCGGCCCGTGCGCCCCGTCGAACAGGGCGATGTCCGTCAGACCGCCCTGCTTGAACGACTGCAGCTTCACGCCCTTGCCCCGTCCCATCTCGGGGAGCTCGTCGGCCTTGAAGATCAGGGTCTTCAGGTTTTCGCCGATGGTGACGATGTGGTCGCCGTTGACCCGGAGCGCGGCCAGCAGCTCGCCGTTCAGGACCTGTTTGCCGCCGCGCTTCTGGGCCAGCAACTCGTCTTCCGGCGCGATGAAGCCATAGCCGGCCTTCGACGCGATCAGCAGCTTCGCGCCGGGCTGATGGGCGAGGACCGCGACGATGCCGGCGCTCTCTTCCAGCTCAACCATCAACCGCAGCGGCTCGCCGTGGCCGCGTCCGGACGCCAGCTTGTCGGCCCCCACCGTAAAGACGCGGCCGTCGGACGCCGCGACGAACAGCTTGTCGGTCGTGAAGGCCGGCACCAGAAAGCCCAGGGCGTCGCCTTCCTTGAACTTCAGCTCGGAGGGATCCTCGACCTTGCCCTTTACGGCACGGATCCAGCCGCGTTCGGACAGGATCACGGTGATCGCCTCGCGCGGGATGAAGGCCTCGGCTGGCACGAAGGCGGACGCGTCGACAGCCTCGGCGATGGTCGTGCGGCGCGGCGACACCATCACCTTGCGCGTCGCCGCCAGCTCCTGCCCGATCTTCTTCCACTGTTTGGCGGGCGATGAAGTCAGTGACTGCAACGAGGCCAGTTCCTCGGACAGGGCCTTGTATTCATTCTCGATCGTCATTTCCTCGATCCGCGCCAGCTGACGCAGGCGGGTGTCGAGGATGAAGTCGGCCTGGGTTTCCGACAGACCGAAGCGGGCGATCAGGACGGCCTTGGGCTGCTCCTCCTCGCGCACGATGCGGATGACCTCGTCCAGGTTCAGGAAGACGATCCGCAAGCCTTCCAGAAGGTGCAGCCGCTTCTCGACCCGCTCGATCCGCCAGGCCGAGCGCCGGTTCAGCACCTCGCGCCGGTGATCCAGGAAGGCCTGCAGGCAGCCCTTCAGCCCCATGACGCGCGGCGTGCCCGTGGCGTCCAGCACGTTCATATTGACGGGAAAGCGGACCTCCAGGTCCGACAGACGGAACAGGCTTTCCATCAGGCTGTCGGCATCGATGTTGCGGCTCTTGGGGTCGAGCACGATGCGGATGTCCTCGGCGGACTCGTCGCGCACGTCCCCCAGCAGCGGGGCCTTCTTCTGCTCGATCAGCTCGGCCAGGGCCTCGATCAGCCTTGATTTCTGGACCTGATACGGCACCTCGGTGATGACGATCTGGTAGCCGCCGCGCTCCAGCGGCTCGCGCTCCCAGCGGGCGCGCAGGCGCACGCCGCCGCGGCCCGTCTCATAGGCGTCGAGGATCGAGGCCTGCCCCTCGACCGCCACGCCGCCCGTGGGGAAGTCCGGCCCCGGCACGATCCCGGTCAGCTCCGCCGTGGTCGTCTCGGGATTGTCCAGAAGGACCAGACAGGCGTCGATCAGCTCTCCGACATTGTGTGGCGGGATCGAGGTCGCCATGCCCACGGCAATGCCGGACGATCCGTTGGCCAGCAGGTTGGGGAAGCCGGCCGGCAGGACCGTCGGTTCTTCATCCTGATCATCATAGGTTGGACGAAAGTCTACGGAATCCTGATCGATTCCGTCCATCAGCAGCATGGCCGCGGGGGTCAGCTTGCACTCGGTGTAGCGCATGGCCGCAGCGTTATCGCCGTCGATGTTGCCGAAGTTTCCCTGCCCGTCCACCAGCGGATAGCGCTGGGCGAAGTCCTGGGCCAGGCGCACAAGGGCATCGTAGATCGAGGCGTCGCCGTGGGGGTGGTAGCCGCCCATGACCTCGCCTACGACCTTGGCGCATTTGCGTGCCGCCGCCTGCGGGTTTAGCCGCATCTGGTGCATGGCGTAGAGAATCCGACGGTGCACGGGCTTGAACCCGTCACGCACGTCGGGCAGCGCCCGGTTGGTGATCGTCGACAGGGCATAGGCCAGATAGCGGCGCGAAAGCGCGTCACTCATAGGTTCGTCGACGATACGGCCGCCTTCGGGCGGGGGAGTGTGGAGGGTCATGGACTGCGAATCGGCTGGTTTGACGGTGCAGTCTAGCCCCTAAAGACGGCCCTGCTCTGCCAGCTTGTCGATCATCCAGACCCGCGCTTCCGGGAGTGGCCGGTTCTGGGGATGGAAGACGAACTGCTCCAGGAAATGCCCGGTCAGATCCAGACCCGCGCGCACGTCGCCGTCCCGCAATCCAGCTTGCGCACCCAGCATGAAGGGCGGAAGTTTCAATAACTTGCCGGCATAGGGTGCCCCCGCATCTGAACTCACAGCCCGACCGGTCCGGGGACTGACCCAGATCAGATCGTCCATCGAACCGGTGACGGCACAGCGCGACAGATCGAGCCCAAACCCCAGATCCTCCAGCAGCCCAGCCTCGAACCGTACGAAGATCGCCGGCCAGACCGAGGGGATCCGGAAGGCCGACATCAGGGCCTCGAACGCCAGGAAGGCCCCGGGATGCGGCTCGCGCTCCGGCAGGGCGCCCTGGGCGACCGCCGCGGCGGCCGCGAGGCCTGTCAGGGCCAGGCCATCGTCGAACAGGGCGCTCGGTCCCTCCCCCACCGGTTCCAGCCGCGCCGACCCCAGATGATCGGACGTCCGGGCCCGGTAGTCGGCGATGACCCGCGCACCAGCCTGCAGGAAGGGCTTCATACGGCGCGACGCCCCTCCGGCCACATAGGCGGCATGCCGTCCGTGAGTCTCGGTCAGCAGGTCGACCACGACGCCCGTGTCGCCATGGGCCCGCGCCGACAGGACGAAGGCTTCTTCGTGGAACTCCATAAATCACCTAACCGCGAGCTCTTCGCCTCTACAACGCGCTCTCTTGCACATCCCCCGTCCCATGATACCCGGAGTTGCAAGGGGGAACTTCCAGATGCAGAACGACACCGAATTTTCGTTTGACGAGCGCCTGGCGGCAACCAGGGCCCGACGGAAAGCGCGGGAACGAAAGATAGTGCCGTGGCTGATCACTGCGGTTGCCATAACGGCGGTGTGGGCCTTCCTTGGGTCGGTCAGCCAGGTGCCCTCTGGCTCTATGGCGTACGATATCGGCACGTCTGTCGGCCAAGCCCTGTTCATCGGGTTGTTCGTTGGGTTTGTGCTATGGTTGATAGCTGGACGCAGGTTGGCACCCGATCGAGTTGGAGGGCACCTTGCGCTTTTGATGGGCGTTGCCTTCCTTGCCGCTCTGTTGCCGATAGGTTTCGGTTCACTAAGCCGAGGTCAAGCCGGCCGGGACTTTCAACTACTGGCCCAAGACCGGGGCGAGTTCTTGCGAGAGATCGCGGTAATCGAGGCGAGAAGCGCAACTGCGTTAGCCGTCTTTGATTCACAGGACGTGATGGCTCCTCAGGCGCTTAAGGATCTTCGCGGCATAGACGTAGCTAGGGCCGAGCTAAGCGAACTCAAGGCGGCGGCAAAGGCAAACGCTGCGGAGGCTCGGACTCTAGAGGCCGAGTTCTCCACACGGCTGCGCAACAGGATAAGCGACAACGAAGACCTGCAACAGTTTGATCGCGGTCGCAGGGACGCAATGGCCGAGTTCGACCGCATAATCGAGTTGGACAGCGCGATTTATACGTCGATGGAAGCGCAACTTGACATCCTAGAGAGGCAAAGGTGGCAGCCGTCAGGAAGAGAGTTCGTTTTCAGCAATGAAAGCGACCTCGCGGCCTTTAATGAAGAGGCGAGAAAGCAGGAGACAGCTGCAGCTGAGATTGAACAGCTGAAAGCGGCGGCGGCTAGACGCAAAGACGCATTTGATGACTTCATGCAAGGCCGTTGAGTCTTCCTGCCTTGCGCCAACACGCCGCTGCCAGTTCGATCCCTCGTGCCGAAAGGATGAACGCTTCTTCGTGGAACTCCATCAGGGGGCCGGGGCCTGATTCGCCGCTTCGTATGTCCTGATGATGCGGGCGATGGGGCTGGTCAGATCGTTCGGGACGGCCAGGCTCAGGACGTATTGCTCGATCTTCCAGCCGTCGTCGGTCAGGCGCATGACGCCGGAACCCCGCGTGCGGCCATAGGTGTCGTTGGTCAGCTGTTCCTCGAACCAGGCGATGCAGCGGCATTCGATCGGGGCGACGGTGATGACCCGCGACGTGGCCGGGTAGGACCAGCCCTGGCCGCGCGCAAAATAGGGACCGACGTAACCGCGCAGCTCCTCCAGCGTCCAGTGCTCGCCCGCGTCGGTCCCGACGAAACGGGCGTCAGGGGCATAGAGGGCGAAATAGGCATCTGCGTCGGCGGCCGCGGAAGCGACGTTCAGTTGATCGAGGACGGCAGCGACTTGCGCTTCCGCCGGATCCGGCACCGTCTGGACGGCGGCGGCCGCCAGAAAGATCATAAACAGGGACATGCGGGCTCCTTGGCGTTCGGGTTCCACGCTAGACGAGCGGCGCGGGTTGACCTAGCTTTCGAATGGAAAACGGAGTTCGGCCATGTCGCGCGTCCTGGCGCTTACTGCGATTGTGGCCTGCGCCCTGTGTCTGTCGGCGTTTCAGGCCAATCCCGGCTATTCTTGGAAGCCGCCGGCTGGCTGGACCACCCGGGACAACGGCGAGACCCCCTCCCTGACGACCTATTTCGCTCCCGATGGCTTCACCAACTGTATCGTCGAGACCAGGCCGATCGCGGCGTGGAATGATGCAACCCAGGACCAAGTCAACGCCCTGGCCGCCACGCCTTTCACTCCGGAGGGCTGGGCGGACCTGATCGGCCTTCAACCCTCGCAGGTGAGCCTGCTCGCCAGCGAGACCCGCCCCACGGACGGCTATTACGTTCAGTTCGGCACGTTCGACATTGCAGAAGGCGCGACGGAGGCCCCGATATCGCTCAGGGTGCGGATGGTGGCCATTCTGCTGGTCGGTCGGATCGTTCTGGCGGGCTGCTTCAGCACAGTCGAAAACTACCCGGGCGTGGAGAGCGTCTTCGAACAGACGCTGTCGTCGGTGCGCGCCCGCTGAGGTCTACGCGCCGCCTTCCGGAACCGGATAGGTTTCCGGCGTGATGGCCTTGGCGACGGCGATCAGGTTGCGGGCGGCATTCCGGCCCACGCGGTCGGAATAGTCATGCCCCTGGTCGGTCTCGGAGTAGTCCGGTCCCGGACCTGGTCCGAGGTGCCAGTAGGTCCAGCTCTGCCCGGGGATGGTGAATCCCATATCGATCAGTCCCTGGCAGACCGTGGCGACGATGTTGTGGGCACCGTCCTCGTTCCCGGTCACCACGACGCCCGCGACCTTGCCGAAGGCGACAGGTCGGCCGCTGTCATCGGTTTCTTCGAACCAGGCATCCATCCGCTCCAGCGCGCGCAGGCAGACGCTGGACATCTGACCCAGCCATGTCGGAGTCGCGAACACGATGATGTCGGCGGCTTTCAGCCTCGCGTCGATTGCGGGCCAGCCGTCTCCCCTGCCCTCATCGGCGGTCACGCCGGGCCGAATATCGTGATCGACCAGGCGGATCATCTCCACTTCTGCGCCAGCCTTCCGGAGTTCGGCCGAGACGACTTTGGCCAGGGCTTCGGTGTTGGAAGGCTCCGGCGAAGCCTTGAGGGTGCAGCTGAGAATGACGGCGCGCATGACGATCTCCATTGGGGTTCGCCTCCAACGAGATCAGGCCGGGTGCGTTCCGCCGCGTGTTTAACGGGTCGGTTGACAACACGGTCGTGCCGTTACATTTAACCAGTCAGTTTAATGTCAAAACCGTCATGCAACCCGACCTCCTCTCCGCCCGGTTCGCCGCCCTCGCCGACCCGACCCGTCGGGCCATCCTGGCGCGTCTGGCCGAGGGCGAGGCCAGTGTGAACGATCTCGCGGCACCTTTTGACATGAGTTTACCTGCCGTTTCCAAGCATCTGAAGGTTCTGGAAAAAGCGGGCCTGATTTCGCGCGGACGGGAAGCGCAATGGCGACCAGCGCGCTTGGAGCCGATGGCGCTGAAAGGCGTCGCCGAATGGCTGGACCACTACCGTCGATACTGGGACTCCAGCTTCGACCGCCTCGAAACCTACCTGCAGAAAATCCAGAAGGGGGATCCTCATGGTCCACGAAACTGAGACGGCCGATCCGTGCGTCGCCACCGGCGCCCACCAGCATCACCTCGTCCTCGACCGCGTACTGAACGGTACGGCCGAAAAAATCTGGAAGGCGTGGATGACGCCGGAAATCCTCGCCCAATGGTTCTGCCCCAGGCCGTGGACGATCACCGACGCGGTGATCGAGCCCGAGGTCGGGGGTCGGTTCGCCTTCGTCATGCATGGTCCGAATGGTGAGGTCATGCCGAACGACGGCGTGTTCCTGCTGGCCGAACCCAATCGTCGATGGATCACCACGGATGCTTTCGTGAAGGGGTGGTTGCCCGCAGGCCTGCCGTTCATGTCGGCGGAAGTGGCGCTGACGCCTTTGCCCGACGGCCGGACCCGTTACGTCGCTACGGCCCGCCACTGGAACGAGGCCACCATGAAGCAGCATGAGGCGATGGGGTTCCACGACGGCTGGGGTACGGTCGCCGATCAGCTGAATGCCCTGTTGCCGACGCTCTGAGATGTCGCTGGCCAAAAGTCTCCTGCCCGACCTGCCGGCTCTGCTGCCGCACCGCCTCGACCTGACGCGTGTCTTCGATGCGCCGCGTCCTCTGGTCTGGGCCGCCTGGACCCGGCCCGAGATGCGGGTCCACTGGCTGGGTCCGGTCGAATGGCCGATGGTCTGGGGAACCAACGACCTGCGGGTGGGCGGACAATGGCGCGCCTGCCTCCGGTCCGTCGAGACCGGCGCGGACCTCTGGCAGGGGGGACACTACCGCGAGATCGACGAGCCCCGACGCCTGGTCTTTACCTTCAGGTGGGACGAGAGCCATGAAGACGGTCCTCCCGCAGAGACGCTGGTGACCGTCGATCTGCACGAAACCGCCGACGGCCGCACCCGGATGGACTTCACCCATGAGGGCCTGAAGTCCGAACGAAGTCTGGCCGGCCACACCCATGGCTGGACCTCGACAATGGACCGGCTGGAGGCCTGGCTCGCCGCCAATCCCGACTGACAACACGCAGAGGAGACCAGAATGAAACTCGTGACGAGCCTGAGCTTCGCCGGAAATTGCCGGGAAGCCTTCGAATTCTACGCCCGGGTTCTGGGCGGCAAGATCACGGCTGCCATGACCTACGGCGACGGTCCGCCCGGGATGGAGGTGCCGGCCGCCATGAAGGACTGGCTGATGCACTGCTGGCTGCAGGTCGGCGATCAGGCCCTGATGGGTTCGGACATGCATTCGGACTGGGCCACGAAGATCAACGAGCCCAAGAACGGCTTCGATGTCACCTTCCATACCGACAGTGTCGAGGAAGCCCGCCGGGTGTTCGAGGCTCTATCCGAAGGCGGTACGGTCGCCATGGCGTTTTCGGAGATGTTCTGGACGCCCGGCTTTGGCACCCTGACCGACCGGTTCGGCATTCCCTGGATGGTCAACGTCTCGCCCGCCGCCGGCTGGAAGCCGGGAGCTCCGTCGTGAAGGCCTCTCCCGTGGTCTGGACCGGCCGCGTGCTGACCGGCCTCTTTGCCCTCTTCATGCTTGGGGCATCGATCTATCCGAAATTCTTCATGCCCGAGGTCGTGGCCGCGACCATGACGACCAGCGGATGGACGCCGGACAAGACGCTGTTGCTGGGCATCATCGAACTGGCGTGTCTGGTCCTCTACCTGATCCCGCGCACGGCCCTGTTGGGTGCGGTTCTGATGATGGGCTATCTGGGCGGCGCGCTGGCGACGAACCTTCGCGTCGACAATCCCCTGTTCAGCCACACCCTGTTCAGCGTCTATCTGGGTCTGTTCATGTGGGGCGGGCTGTGGCTGAGGAACGCGCAGCTGCGGACGATCTTCCCGATCATGAGGGCGGGATAGCCCTGCCCTCATGATCGGCCAGGGCTGTCGGGAAGGGGTGCCCAAGCGCCTCGGCCATCCCTTGCTGCGAAATCAGCAGAACCTGGGGCTGCTGGTGGTAGTTGTTCGACAGCACAATCACCGCAACCCGGGTGTCCGGCTGCCAGGTCACCAGATTGCGAAAGCCCGACCAGCTTCCGGTGTGATAGATTTCCCAGTCCTGAAAGGCCGGCGTCACCCGCTGGCCGAGGCGATTGGCCATCAGTCCGTACCCCCAGGCGCGATGCGGCAAGCCGCTTCTTTCCCTCGGCTGGTCCGCCGGCGCGTGGTCGGCGATCATCTGGGCGTAGCTGAAAGGCGTCAGCACATGGCCGCCGTGCAGCGCCCGCTCCCAGACCAGCATGTCGTCCAGCGTCGAATACAGCGCACCCGCCCCGGCCACGATCGACACATTCGGCTGGCGCTGGGCCGTCAGCCCGGCCGGGAAGGTCGCATGGCCGGTGACGATGCCGAGATCGCTGTCGTCGTCGAACCCGGTGTCCTGCATGCCGAGCGGCTCGAAGAAGGTGGCTCGCAGATAGTCCGGAAATGCCATGCCGCTGGCCTTCTCGACGATGGCCGCGGCCAGATTGAACCCGGCATTGTCATAGGCCAGCTTCGATCCCGGCGTGAACGACAGGTCGAATACCTTTGAATCCTCCGTCAGTTCGTTCAGCGTCGCCGGCGTGACCCGGCGATCGCCCCAGCCGGGTCGCGCCATCAGGTCCGGGATGCCGGAGGTGTGCGACAAGAGGTGGCTCAGCCGGATCGGAGCCCAGGCGGCGGGACACGGCTGGATCCATTTGCAGACCGGATCGCCGATCGACAGCCTGCCCTCGTCCTGCAGTTTCAGGAGGGCCGCTGCCGTGAATTGCTTGGATACGGACGCCAGACGGAACCGGGACGTGATCCGGTTCGGCGCGCCTGTCGCGACGTCGGCGGTGCCGTAGGCCTGTCGGAAAAGCACCTCGTCGCCGCGCGCCACCAGAACAGCCCCCATGAACCGACCGGCATCCGCCTCGGCTCGCAGGCGGGATGCCAGCAGCGGCAGCGACTCGACGACCTCGACGGGCGGGCGTTCGGGCAGAGCGGCCCGATAGGACGACGGCGTGGGCATCGGCCGTGCCGTCAGGACCGCAGTCAGGGCGGCACCGCCCACCAGCAGAACCGCGCCGATCAGGCTGAGAACGAGACGGGGATGGGCCCCCGACGTACGCGGAACATGGAACATCAGGCTTGGTAACGGCTCCGCGCGATTCGTCACCCCCGACCGGCGTTCCCGCGCTCAACTCTGCGCGAGCGGCAGTCTATACGTCGAAGTCCAGCCCGAACTGGGCATAGAGCGCCCGGCTGTCCTGCCATTTCGGATCGACCTTGACCGTCAGGAACAGATGAACCGGCCGATCCAGCAGTTCGGTCAGCTCCTCGCGCGACTTCTGGCCGATCCATTTCAGGGTCTGCCCGCCCTTGCCCAGCACGATGGGGCGCTGGCTCTCGCGCTCGACGTAGATGGTCTGTTCGATGCGGGCGGAGCCGTCGGCCTTTTCATCGAAGGCCGTGGTCTCGACCGCTGCCGAATAGGGCAGTTCCTCGTGGACGCGCAGATAGACCTTCTCGCGGGTGATCTCGGCGGCCAGCACGCGGATGGGCACATCGGCGGACTGGTCCTCGGGATAGAGCCAGTGCCCTTCGGGCATGGACAGGGCCAGCCGCTTCTTCAGGTCGTCGACCCCGTCGCCGGACAGGGCCGAGATCATATAGACCTCGGAATAGACGCCCGTTTCGAACAGGGCGTGCGACAGGGCCAGCAGGGTGTCGCGACGCATGCCGTCGATCTTGTTCAGGGCCAGAATGACCTGGGTGTCGGTCGCCTTCAGATTGGCGATGATGGTCTCGGTGTCTTCGGCCGAGCGGCGGTCGGCGGCCTGGCCTTCCTTGCCCTCGGACGCGATATGCGAGGCGGCGTCGATCAGATGAACGACCACATCGGCGTCCTGGGCTCCGCCCCAGGCCGAGGCGACCATGGCCCGGTCCAGCCGACGCCGCGGGGTGAAGATGCCGGGCGTATCCACCAGAACGATCTGGGCCTCGCCCTCCATGGCGATGCCGCGCACGGGAAAGCGCGTCGTCTGGACCTTCTGGGTGACGATGGAGACCTTGGACCCCGTCAGCCGGTTTACCAGCGTGGACTTGCCGGCATTGGGCGCGCCGATGATGGCGGCGAAGCCCGCGCGGGGGTTCTGGGGTTCGGTCAAATCACGCCTTCTCGTTGCAACAATGCGGTCGCGGCCGCCTTTTCCGCGTCCTGACGCGAACGCCCCCTGGCGGTCAAGGGTTCGACGCCCTCGATGGAAACCTCGACCGTAAATGTCGGGGCATGGTCGGACCCGGTCTGGGACGCCACGCGATAGGCCGGCAGGGGCCGGCCCTGCCCCTGGGCCCACTCCTGCAGCGCGGATTTCGGATTGTTCAGGGCACGCGGCGCGGGCGAGGACAGTTCCTGGTCCCAGGCCCGGTCGAACATCGCGCGGGCCGCATCCAGGCCGCCATCGAGGAACACCGCTGCCAGCAGGGCTTCGACCGCATCGGCCACGACGCCTTCCTTGCGGCGGCCTCCGCTCTTGCTCTCGCCGGGCGACAGGCGAAGGGCCTCGCCGATCCCGAGGGCTTCACCCACCCGGCCGCAGGCGTGCTTGTCGACCAGGGCGTGCAAACGCGCGGACAGTTCGCCCTCGTCTGCCGCCGGAAAGTCGTGGTGAAGGCGCTGGGCGACCAGCAGACCCAGCACCCGGTCGCCCAGAAATTCCAGCCGTTCATTGTGGCGCGCGGGCTTGCCCGCGGCCTTGTCGGCCCCCTCGCCCACGCTGGAATGGGTCAGGGCCCGCTCCAGCAGGGCGGGGTCGCGGAAGACGTAGCCGATGCGGTCGACCAGAGCGGCCACCGCATCGGCGCGGGCATTCGCCATCAGTCGAGGATCTTGAAGAAGCGGCTCAACCGGATGTTCTGGAACCAGCTGACGGGGTTCCACAGCGAGGCACCCGGCGACCAGGAGAACATGATGATCTCGGCCTTGCCGACCAGATTCTCGTCCGGCACCAGGCCCACACCGGCGGATTGCTGCACGCGGCTGTCGATCGAGTTGTCGCGGTTGTCGCCCATCATGAAATAGTAGCCGACCGGAACCTCATAGACGCCCGTGTCGTCCAGATCGCCGCCCGGACCGAAGTCCTGGGTCATGAAGGTCTTGCCGTTGGGCAGGGTCTCGCGGACCTCCGTCACCGGACGCGGGCCGAAGACGTCGGCGACCTCTGCCGCGCCCACGGTCACATCCTGAACCGGCGTGCCGTTGATGTAGAGTTTGTTGGCGATCATCTGGATCTTGTCGCCGGGCAGGCCGATCACCCGCTTGATGTAGTCGGTCTTGTCGTCGCGCGGCAATTTGAAAACGACGATGTCGCCGCGGTTCGGCGCGCGGCCCAGAACCCGGTCATCGCCCAGTGGCAGGTTGACCGGCAGGCCCGACGAGAACCTGGAGTAGCCATAGGTCCATTTGGAGACGACGATATAGTCGCCCTCATAGAGGTTCGGCTCCATCGAGGCCGAGGGGATGGTGAAGGGCTGGAACAGCAGCACCCGCAGGACGAAGGCGATGGCCAGGGCCACGACGATGGTCTTGACGATTTCAAGGGTTTCGGAAGCAGCCGAGCCGCCCTCGTCTTCATCCCGCACGGCAACGCGCGCCGCAGCCGGGATCTTTTCCTTGTGATCGTCGAACGGCGCGTCTCCCTGGTCGCTCCAGATCGGCTGGGGCGCAGACGACGAGGTCACGGGCTCGGCGGCGACCGGTTCGACGGGTGCGTCGGTTTCGGCAGCCGGTGCGGTGGAAGGCTCTTCGATGGCCGGTTCCTGTTCGGCGGGAGCCTCGGGCTCGTCCGCCCCCTCGTGGTGCGCCTCAAGGGCCTCGGGCGCGTCGCTTTCGGACGCTGCGAAGGCCTCCTCGGTCGTTGCGGGCGCGTGATGCTCAGTGGCGTGATGCTCGGCGGCGTGATGTTCGGGTGCGTGATCTTCTGACGCGTGATCTTCGGGTGCGGGTTCCGCAGGCGCAGCGGTCTCCTCGCCCGATCCGACCGGCACGTCCGGCGTCGGAACCGCGTCATCGCTCGGCATCGGAACCACGGCGTCGTGCGCTTCGTCCGCGTGCGGCTCGTGCTTGATCTCTTCGCTCATCGTCTGAAAGCCTGTCCCCGGCCGCGCGGTGCGGCGTCTTCTTCGCACGCGTATATATCGATTACGCCATCGGCAAGGCTTCGATCACCACGAAGGCGAGTGCATAGGGGTGTTCGTCGGACAGCGTCAGATGAATGTGCGCCCTGTGGCCCGGCGGCGTCAACCGCGCCAGGTGGTCGGCCGCCGGTCCGGTCAGGGCCAGGGTCGGCTGTCCGGAGGGCAGATTCACCACCCCCATGTCCTTCCAGTAGACGTCCCGGCGCATCCCGGTGCCCAGCGCCTTGGCGCAGGCCTCCTTGGCCGCGAACCGCTTCGCATAGCTCCAGGCCGCATCGGGCTTGCGCTCCGACCGGGCGCGTTCGATCGCGGTGAAGCATCGGTTCTTGAAGCGGTCGCCGAAACGATCGATCGACGCCTCGATGCGCCGGATGTCCGACAGGTCTGCACCCACCCCGATAATCATGCGCCGATGATCACCGGGCAGGCTCCGGTGCCCGCGCCTCGTCCATCAGAGCCCGCATCCGCCCGATCGCCGGACCCAGTCCGACGAAGATCGCCTCCCCGATCAGGAAATGGCCGATGTTCAGTTCCATGATCTCGGGGATCGCGGCGACCGCGGCGACGGTCTCGTAGTCGATGCCATGCCCGGCGTGGACCTCCAGCCCCAGCGCCCGGGCCTGGGTCGCGCCCGCCTTCAGGGCGATCAGCTCGCGTTCGGCATCGTCCGGCCTGCCGTCGCGCACAGCGTCGCAATAGGCGCCGGTGTGCAGCTCCACCACGGCCGCGCCGGTCCGGTACGCCGCTTCGATCTGGGCCGGATCGGCCCCGATGAACAGGGATACGCGTGACCCGGCGTCGTTCAGACGTCCGACCACGGGTGTGATCCAGTTGTGGCCGCCCACGACGTCGAGGCCACCCTCGGTCGTCCGCTCCTCGCGCTTCTCGGGCACCAGGCATACGGCGTGGGGCCGATGATGCAGGGCGATGGCCAGCATCTCCTGCGTCACGGCCATCTCGAGGTTCAGCGGGCGGTCCTGATCGCGCAGCACGGCCGACAGATGATCGATGTCGGCATCCGAGATATGGCGACGGTCCTCCCGCAGATGGGCGGTGATCCCGTCGGCTCCGGCCTCGAGAGCCTCCCGCGCGGCGCGGACGGGATCGGGATAGAGGCCGCCCCGCGCGTTCCGGACGGTCGCGACGTGGTCGATGTTGACGCCGAGGCGGACGCGTTCGCTCATTTCGACAGCCTGCGACTGCCCGGATCCTCGACGGGCAGGGCTGCGAGTTCGGGCGGCAGGGCGTCGGCGGCATAGGCCGGCACATCCAGCGTGGCCAGGGCGACCAGGGGCACGCCGACGTCGGCGCGACCGCCGGACCGGTCGACGATGCAGGCGGCGGCCACGACATCCCCGCCCGCCTCGCGGATGGCGGCGATGCATTCGCGGCTCGACAGACCCGTGGTCACGATATCCTCGACCATGACCACCTTCTGGCCGGGCTCGACGTGAAAGCCGCGCCGGAGTTTGAATGTGCCGCCCTCGCGTTCGACATACATCGACGGGACGCCCAGATGACGCGCGGTCTCATATCCCGGGATGATGCCGCCCACGGCGGGCGAGATGGCGACATCGACGGGCCCGACGGTGGCGGTGATCTTCTCGGCCAGGGCCTTGCAGAGCCGCTCGCAACGGCGGGCATCCATGAAGACGAGGTTCTTCTGCAGGAAGACCGGGCTGTGCAGGCCCGAGGACAGCACGAAATGCCCCTCGCGCAGGGCACCGGCGGAGCGGAATTCGTCGAGAACGTCTTCGGAGGTCATGGCCTGTTCATAAGCCGTGGAACGCGTGAGGTGAAGGATGATCGGTGACGCAGCCCCCTCTCCGTGCACCCCGGCGAAGGCCGGGGTCCAGATTGCGAGTGCGGCCCCCAATCAGAGATAACCGACCTAAGATCCATCAACCATGTTCGTGAACTGGATCCCGGCCTCCGCCGGGATGCACGGAGAATGGAGATCAGTATTCCCGGCCCTCGGCAGGGCGTTCTGCCAGATGACCGTCCTTCAGAGCGAACACACGGTCCATGTGACCGGCCAGCTCCATGTTGTGGGTGGCGATCAGGGCGGCGACGCCGGTCTCCTTGACCAATTTCTGCAGGGCCTCGAACACCGTCTGGCTGGTGGTCGGGTCGAGGTTGCCGGTCGGCTCGTCGGCCAGCAGCAGGCGCGGGCTGTTGGCCAGGGCGCGGGCAAGGGCCACCCGCTGCTGCTCCCCGCCCGACATCTGCGCCGGCTGGTGCAGGATGCGCTCGGCCAGACCCAGCGACCCCAGGGCCGCCTCGGCACGGGTGCGGGCAGCCGTCTCCGAATAGCCGGCGATCCGCATCGGCAGGGCCACGTTGTCGCGTGCGTCGAACTCCGGCAGCAGATGGTGGAACTGATAGACGAAGCCGATCCGCGACAGGCGCAGCCGCGTGCGCGCCCGCTCGTCGAGGCTGCCGACATCCTCGCCGTCGATCCGGACCTCACCCGAGGTCGGCCGTTCCAGCAGACCGGCGGCATGCAGCAGCGACGACTTGCCCGAGCCCGACGGCCCGATCAGCCCGACCAGTTCACCCGGAAAGACATCGAGGTCGACACCCTTCAACACGGTCAGGTCGCCCTGCCCGGTCGTATAGGTGCGGGTGATCCCGCGCAGGCTGAGGACAGGACTACTCATAACGCAGGGCCTCGACCGGATCGATGCGCGAGGCGGACCACGACGGCGGCAAGCTGGCCACGCAGCTCATGATCAGCGACCAGACCGCGACCCAGAACACGTCCGCGGGATCCACTTCGGCCGGGATGGCATCGAGCATATAAACGTCGGCGTTGAACAGTTGCACGCCCGTGATGGCCTCCAGGAAATGCTGGATCGCGCCAATGTTCATGCAGAACAGCAGACCCAAGGTCAGGCCCGCCAGCGTTCCCGCCACGCCGATGGTCGCGCCTGCCATGAAGAAGACGCGAAGGATCGACGCCGGACTGGCCCCGATGGTGCGCAGGATGGCGATGTCGCGTCCCTTGTTCTTCACCAGCATGACGATGCCCGAAATGATGTTCATGGCCGCGATGGCGACGACAAGGCCGAGGATGATCGACATGGCCGCCCGCTCGACCTTCAACGCGCCCCAGAAGGCGGCCAGACGATCGCGCCAGTCCATCACGAAGGCACCGGGTCCGGCGGCGGCGCGAACGGGCGCGATGTATTCACCGACCCGATCCGGTTCGGCGACCTTCATTTCGATCACGTCCCAGAGGCCTTCCTTGCCGAAGAACAGCTGGGCCTGCTCCAGCGGCATGAAGATGAAGATGCGGTCGTAATCGGCGGTGCCCGACGAATACATTCCGCCGACGCGATAGGTCTTGGACAGACCGCCCAGATTGCCGAACGCCGAGTCCGCGCCGGTCGGCGAATAGATCTGGATCGGGTCCCCGACGCGCAGACCCAGCTGGTCGGCCAGGGCCTGTCCAATCAGGACATTGTCGCCGCCATAGGCACCCTGGCCGAAGCTGGCCTTGGCCTTGGCCGACAGGCTGGACGACACATACTGCATGGTGTCCAGATCCTCGGGACGAAGACCGCGCACCACGCCGCCGGTCGTCTGGCCGCCGGCGATGATCAGGGCCTGGGACTCGGTCAGCGGGCTGACGCTCCGTACGCCCGGAACGGCCTTCAGCCGCGCGACGACCGCGTCGCGATCCGGAGCACTCAACACCTGGCCCTGGACATACATATGCCCGTTGAAGCTCAGCATCCGGCCCAGCAGTTCCGTCCGGAACCCGGCCATGATGCTCATCACACTGATCAGGACCGCGACGGCCAGCATGATGCCGACGAAGCTGATGATGGCGATGGTCGCGACCCCGCCCTCCTTGCGCCTCGCCCGCAGGTAGCGCAGCGCGAGACCGATCTCCCAGGTGGAAAAGGCCCCGGCGGGTTTCGCGGGCGCGTCGAGCGGCGTCGTGGTCAACCGATGTGCTCCAGCGCCTGATCCAGAGGCAGGGTCGACTTCTCGCCCGAGGCCCTGCGCTTCAGCTCGACCACGCCCTCGGCCACGCCCTTGGGCCCGATCGTCAGCTGCCAGGGGATGCCGATCAGGTCGGCGGTCGCGAACTTGCCGCCCGGCCGTTCGTCGGTGTCGTCATACAGCACCGACTTGCCGGCGGCCTCCAGGGCCTCGACGGCCGCCTCGCAGGCCTCGCAGACGCCCGGATCGTTGGCGCGCAGGTTGATGACGACCACGTCGAACGGGGCCACGGCGTCCGGCCAGATGATCCCGGCGTCGTCATGGCTGGCCTCGATGATCGCCCCCAGCAGGCGGGAGACCCCGACACCATAGGAGCCCATGTGGACCTCGGTGTCCTGTCCGTCGGGTCCGGCGACCTTCGCCTTCATCGGGGCGGAGTATTTGGTGCCGAAATAGAAGATATGCCCGACCTCGATGCCGCGCGCGGTCAGGCGATCGGCCGGTGCAGTCTGAGCCTCGAACTGGGCGGCGTCGTGCATTTCCTCGGTGGCGGCATACAGCGAGATGCGGCCGTCCACGATGGCCTGCAGGTCGTTCCAGTCGACGTCGGGACCGGGGGCCGGCATCTCGACCAGGGCCTTGTCGCAGAAGACCTGGCTTTCGCCGGTCTCGGCCAGGACGATGAACTCGTGGCTCAGGTCGCCGCCGATCGGCCCCGTGTCGGCGCGCATCGGCACGGCCTTCAGCCCCATCCGCGCGAAGGTGTTCAGATAGGCCACGAACATGCGGTTGTAGGCCCGCCGCGCCGACGCCTCGTCGATATCGAAGGAATAGGCGTCCTTCATCAGGAACTCGCGCCCGCGCATGACGCCGAAGCGCGGCCGGCGCTCGTCGCGGAACTTCCACTGGATGTGAAACAGGTTCAGCGGCAGCGCCTTGTAGCTCTTCACGAAGCTGCGGAAGATGTCGGTGATCATCTCCTCGTTGGTGGGGCCGTACAGCAGCTCGCGCTCGTGCCGGTCGGTGATGCGCAGCATCTCCGGGCCATAGGCGTCGTAGCGGCCCGACTCGCGCCACAGGTCGGCCAGTTGCAGCGTCGGCATCAGAACCTCGACGGCCCCTGCCCGCTCCTGCTCCTCGCGGACGATCTGCTCGATGCGCTTCAGGACCCGCAGGCCCAGCGGCAGCCAGGCATAGATGCCGGCCGCCTCCTGCTTGATCATCCCGGCCCTCAGCATCAGCTGGTGCGAGACGATCTGGGCGTCGCTGGGCGCCTCTTTGAGCGTGGGCAGGAAGAAGCGCGACAGGCGCATGGGCGTCTCGAATGCGAAGGCGTCAGGAAGCCCCTGCTTTAGCCGGGTCACCGGGGCAAAAGCTAGGCGGTCTAGACAGCCGGCGGCGCGAGGTCCGGCAGGGGCATCCAGCCGATGTAGACGAGGAACATCACCAGGGCCCAGACGATCAGGGCGACCCAGGTGGTCGTGATGAACTTGCGCTTCAGGTTCGGCGTCTTCGGCGCGCCCCACTGGCTGCCGTCGGTCGGCGGCTCGTGCGTCTCGGCTGACGTGCCCAGCGGCAGGATGCCGAACAGCACCACCCACCAGACGACGATGTAGATGGCGAACATGGTCATGGGACCGATGGGCATCAGTGGGCCTCCCCGGGGGTTTCCATCAGTTCGATCAGGACGCCGCCCATGTCTTTCGGATGCAGGAACAGGATGGGCGTACCGTGGGCTCCGATGCGCGGCTCGCCGGTGCCGAGCAGGGTCGCGCCCTTCGCTCGCAGGGCGTCGCGGGCGATCAGGATATCCTCGACCTCGAAACAGACGTGGTGCTGACCGCCCTTCGGATTCTTCGCGAGAAAGCCGTGGATCGGGCTGTCTTCGCCCAGCGGCTCGATCAGCTCGATCTGGCTGTTGGGCAGGTCGATGAAACAGACGCGCACGCCCTGGGCCGGCAGATCGAACGGCTCGCCCGCCCGTGTGGCCCCCAGCAGGTCGCGATACAGGGCGACGCTGGCCTCGATCGAGGGCGTCGCGACACCGATATGGTTCAGTCTGCCGATCATCACAGCCTCAGGATCACCGTCTCGACGATCGGGCGGCGGTCCCAGATTTGCTGGCTGGCCTTCTTCAGCACCCGACCGACGGCCTGTTCGACGACCATGTCGTCATGCCTCGCCTCGCCCTTCAGGCTGTTGACGGCCTGTTCGACCCGTTCGGCGAGGTCATCCAGAGCGTCGCCCAGCGGCGTGACCTCGTCGCCCGGCAGGCCGATGCCGCGCACGTCGATGTCTGAGACGATCTTGCCGCGCTTGTCCATGGCGAAGCTGACGACCAGCACGCCATTGGTCGAGGCGTGGCGACGCTCGCGCAGGGCCTCGCCCTTCTCCGTGACCACCATGCCGCCGTCGACATACAGACGACCGTTGGGCACTTCGTCGATGATGGCGGCGACGCCGGGGGCCAGTCGCACCAGGTCGCCGTTCCGGGGCGTGACCGTCTCGGGCACGCCCAGATCGCGGGCCAGGGCGGCGTGCTCCATCAAGTGGCGGCGCATGCCGTGGGTCGGGACCGAGATGCGCGGCCGGGCCCAGGCATACATCTGCCGCATCTCGTCGCGGCACGGGTGGCCCGAGACGTGGATGCCCGGATGATCCTTCTCGGTATAGAGGCGCACGCCCCGGTCGGCGAGGCGATCCTGAAGCTCGGCGATAGCCAGTTCGTTGCCCGGAATGATCCGCGACGAGAAGATGCAGTGGTCGCCCAGACCCAGTTTGATGAAGGGATGCGATCCGTCGGCGACGCGCGACAGGGCCGCCCGGTCCTCGCCCTGGCTGCCGGTGCACAGATACAGGATCTCGTCGGCCGGCCAGTGACGGGCCTCGTCTTCGGACAGGATGGCCCTGGAGTCATTGAACAGGCCGACGTGTTTCGCCGCCGCCGTGATCCGGTGCATCGAGCGACCGGCCAGGGCCACGCGACGGCCCGCCTTGTCCGCCGCCTTGATGACGCTGACCATGCGGGCGACGTTGGAGGCGAAGCAGCCGACGGCGATACGGCCGGTTTTCAGCGAGCCGATCAGTTCGATCAGACCGTCCTGGGCCTCAAGCTCCGACCCGGCCTCGCCCTCGACGAAGACGTTGGTCGAATCGCAGACCATGGCCAGCAGGCCCTCGTCGCCCATCCGGGTGATGGCGGCGATGTCGGTGGGCTTGCCGATGATGGGGTTGGGATCCAGCTTCCAGTCGCCGGTGTGGAAGACCGTGCCCAGCGGGGTCGCGATCTTCAGCCCGTTCGGCTCGGCGATCGAGTGGGTCATGGTGATGAAGTCCACCGAGAACGGGCCCAGATCGACATGGCCGCCCATGGGCACCTCGATGATCTTGACGTCGCGCAGACCCCGGTCCCGCAGCTTCTCGCGGATCAGGAAGGCGGTGAAGGGCGTGGCGTAGAGCGGGGCCTTCATCCGCTCCCACAGCCACGGCAGGGCCCCGATGTGGTCTTCGTGCGCATGGGTCAGCAGGATGCCGCGGATGGTCTCGCCTTCGAGGAAGGCGGGGTCGGGCACGATGATGTCGACGCCGGGCGTGGACTGGTCGCCGAAGGTCACGCCGACGTCGACGATGATCCACTGGCGGTCGTCTTCGGGGCCGTAGCCATAGCAGTTGAGGTTCATACCGACCTCGCCCGAGCCGCCCAGCGGCAGGTAGACGAGTTCGTCGTTCGCTTTGATTTTTGTCATGTGTCCGTCAGATGGGTATTGCGGCGCCAGATTTCGAGCAGGCCGCGGATGGTCAGGTCCGGATCGAACCGGTCGATGGAATTCGTCGCGCCTTCGAACAGGCTGGCCACGCCGCCTGTGCCGACGACGGTCATGGGTGCCCCCCACTCCGCCTTGATGCGGGCGACCATGCCCTCGATCAGGCTGACATAACCCCAGAAGACCCCGGACTGCATATTGGACACGGTGTCCTTGCCGATCACGGTGTCGGGCCTCTGGATGGCGATACGCGGCAGCATGGCCGCCGCCTCGTGCAGGGCCTGAAGGCTGAGGTTGATGCCGGGTGCGATCGCCCCGCCCTCGAACGCCCCGTCGGCGGCGACGATGTCGAAGGTGGTGGCGGTGCCTGAGTCGATGACGATCAGGTCGCCGCGATAGATCAGATGCGCGCCGATCGCATTGACCAGCCGATCCGCACCCGCCTCGCTGGGTTTCCTGATCCGCACGGGAATGCCCAGCTCGACATTGTCGCCGATGACCAGGGGCTCGACCGACAGATAGCGCCGGGCGAGGTTTCTCAGGTTGAAGATCGACTGGGGCACGACGCTGGAGATGATGCAGCCGGTCAGGGACGTCAGCGCGATGTGGCGCATCGCCAGCAGCTGCGTCAGCCAGACGGCATACTCGTCGGCGGTGCGGCTGGCCTCGGTCGCCGTGCGCCACTGAGCGATCCAGGCCTCGCCGTCATGGACCGCGAACAGCGTGTTCGTATTGCCCTGTTCGATGGCGAGAAGCATCAGGCAGCCACTCCAAAAAAGACATCGCCCGCCGAGATCAGCCGCAGCTGACCATCGGCCGTGCGCAGGCGGAGGGCCCCGTCCGGGGCCACGCCATCGGCGGTCCCCTCGACCGTCTCATGACCCAGCCGGGCGACACAGGGGCCGTCCAGCCCCCCGGTGCGCGCAATCCAGGCGTCGAGGATGGGCTGGAAGCCCAGGCTTTCCCAGCGCGCCTGCCAGACGGCAAAGGCCTCGGCGAGCACGCTCGCGGCGGCGTCAATGGACGGCGGACAGGCGATATCGGAGCGCAGGTGGCTGGCCAGACAGGTCGCGGGTCGTTCGGTCCCCTCGGGCGCATGGGCCAGGTTCACGCCGATGCCGATGGCCAGCCACAGCGCGCCGGAATCGTGCGCACCGGACTCGATCAGGATGCCGGCGGCCTTGTCGCCCGCGAGCATTACGTCATTGGGCCATTTGATACTGACCGATCCGGGCACGGCGAAGGCATCCAGCAGGTCGGCGACGGCGAGCGCCGCGACGAAGGTCACCTGCACCGCCTCGGCCGGGGCCTTGTGGGTCAGGGTCAGCAGGGTGGCGAACAGGTTGCCGGTGTCGCTGTTCCATTCGCGCCCGCGCCGCCCGCGTCCGGCGGACTGTCGACGGGCGACGATCCACCGGGCTACGGTTTCGCCAGCCTCGGCGCGGCGGCGTGCCTCGGCGTTGGTGGAATCGATCTCGTCCAGCAGATCAATGGGCGGCGTCACCGCCCTACTTCGCTCCGAACCCGGTCGCAGCGATGCGTGTCAGGGGCTCCAGCCAGATCAGGCCGACGGTCACCAGGGGGAAGCTGAAGGCCGCGCAGGCCCAGCCGATCCACTGGCTCTCGACCGGAGCCCTGTCGGTGGCCACCATGTCGTCCGGGGCCGCGTCGAACCACATCAGCTTGATGATGCGCAGATAGTAGAAGGCCGCCACGACCGAGGCCACCAGACCCGCCGCTGCCACCATCCAGTAGCCGGCCGAAGCCGCGGCGCCGAAGACATAGTATTTGCCCCAGAAGCCCGAGAACGGTGGCATGCCCAGCACCGACAGCGACAGCACGGTGATGGCCATGGCGGTGACCGGCCGGTCCTTCTTCAGGCCGGCCAGATCGGCGATCTTCCGGATCGGACGACCGTTGCGGCTCAGCGAAAGGAGGATGGCGAAGAAGCCCATGGTGTCGATCATGTACAGGGTCATGAACATGACCATGGCCTGCAGCCCCTGCTCGGTCCCCGCGGCGATGCCCAGAATGGCGTAGCCGATATTGGCGATCGACGAATAGGCCAGCAGGCGCTGGATGTCCTTCTGCGCCAGACCGCCCCAGGCTCCGACCACGAAGCTGGCGAGGGCGATCAGGATCAGCACCTGGGCCCACTGGTCGTGCGCCTGCAGGAAGCCTTCCGACAGGGCGCGGGCGAACAGCACCATGGCGGCCATCTTGGGGGCCGTGGTGAAGAAGGCCACGACCGGCGTCGGCGCGCCTTCATAGACGTCGGGCGTCCACATGTGGAACGGCGCGGCCGAGACCTTGAACGCCAGACCGCAGATCAGGAACACCAGCCCGAAGATCAGGCCGGGACCGGGGTGGGCCGTGGCATAGGCGGCGATGTCCTCGAAATGCATCGAGCCCGAGAAGCCGTAGATCAGGCTGGAGCCATACAGCAGCAGGCCGGAGGACAGGGCCCCGAGCACGAAATACTTCAGGCCGGCCTCGGACGCCTTCAGGTCGTCGCGGTGATAGGCGGCCAGCACATAGAGGGCCAGCGAGTGCAGCTCGACGCCGACATACAGCGAAATCAGGTCTCCGGACGACACCATCATCCCCATGCCGACGGCGGCCAGGACGATCAGGATCGGGAACTCGAACCGGGCGATGCCGGTGCGCTGCATCCAGCCGCCGCCCAGAACGACGGCCACGGCCGAGGCCAGATAGATGGCGACCTTGGCATAGACAGCCAGCGGATCGGCGACATAGGCCCCGTTGAAGGCGGTGCCGAGCGGGCCGGTCGCGGCGACGGCGGCGGCGGCGATCAGCAGGGCGACGGACAGGATCGACACCAGCCGCGCCGACGTCTCGCCGATGAAGGCGCCGAGCAGCAACAGGACAAGCGCACCGATGGCGAGCGTCAGCTCCGGGGCGGCCAGATAGAGGGCTTGGGACAGGTCAGGCATTATTCTCTCACCCGCCGGTCGCGAGCTGCCAGCCGTTGACGACGGCGTCGACGGAGGCGGCGGTGTAGTTCAGGACGAGGTCCGGCTGCACGCCCAGCCAGATCGTGCCGACGATCAGGGGGACGAAAATGACCAGCTCTCGCAGGTCGATATCCTTGATCGTGGCCAGGGCCGGGTTGGTGATCTCGCCGAACATGACGTTGCGATACAGGGTCAGGGCATAGACTGCAGACAGGATCACGCCGGTCGCGGCCACGAACGCCGCCCAGGTCGACGCCTGATAGACGCCGGTCATCGTCAGCATCTCGCCGATGAAGCCCGACGTCCCCGGCAGGCCGACGTTGGCCATGGTGAACATCAGGAAGATGGCCGCGTACCACGGCATCCGGTTGGTCAGGCCGCCATAGAAGGCGATCTCGCGCGTATGCATCCGGTCATAGACGACACCGACGCAGAGGAAGAGCGCGCCCGAGATCAGGCCGTGGCTCAGCATCTGGAAGATGGCACCCTGCATCCCCTGGGCGTTGCCGGCGAAGATGCCCATGGTCACGAAGCCCATGTGCGCCACCGAGGAATAGGCGATCAGCTTCTTGATGTCGGTCTGACGGAAGGCGACCAGGGACGTGTAGGCGATGGCGATCACCGACAGGGTGAAGACCAGGGGCCGGTACAGGACCGAGGCATCCGGGAACATCGGCACATTGAACAGGATGAAGCCGTAACCGCCGAGCTTCAGCAGGATGCCGGCCAGAATGACGGATCCCGCCGTCGGCGCCTGGACGTGGGCGTCGGGCAGCCAGGTGTGGACGGGCCACATCGGCATCTTCACCGCGAACGAGGCGAAGAAGGCCAGCCACAGCACGGACTGGGCCTGCGGGCTGAAGGCGAAGGTCTTCAGCTCCGGAATGCTGGTGGTGCCCGCCTTGTTGGCCATCCACAGCATGGCCAGCAGCATCAGCACGGACCCCAGCAGGGTGTAGAGGAAGAATTTGTAGGCGGCATAGATCCGGTTCGCCCCGCCCCAGACCCCGATGATGATGAACATCGGCACCAGGGTGCCCTCGAAGAAGATGTAGAACAGGAACAGGTCCAGCGAGGTGAACACCCCGATGACCAGGGTCTCCAGCACCAGGAAGGCGATCATATAGTCGACAACGCGGGTCTCGATCGACTTCCAGCTGGCCAGGATGCAGATCGGCATCAGGAAGGCCGTCAGCAGGACAAACAGGATCGAGATTCCGTCCACGCCGAGGTGATATCCGGCCCCGGCGAACCAGGCGTAGTTCTCGACGAACTGATAGGCCGGGTTGGCGCTGTCGAACTGAAGCACCAGCACCGCCGTCACGGCCAGGGTCACCAGCGTGGTGCCCAGCGCCACCCAGCGGGCGATTCCATCCTGGCCCGACGGCGCGGCAAAGCGGCCGATCAGGATCAGCAGCGCCCCGACCAGCGGCAGGAAGGTGACCACGCTCAGGATATTGGGGATCGCACCCATAACTCAGGCACCCCAGGTGTAGATGGCGAAGGCGAGCAGACCGGCCACGCCGAGCAGCATCACGAACGCATAGTGGTAGACGTAGCCGGTCTGGAGTTTCGCCAGCCGCGCGGCCGATTTCAGCGACGCCCAGGCGGCACCGTTGGGGCCCAGACCGTCGATGATCCGGACATCGCAGACCTTCCAGAAGAAGTCGCCCAGCGCCCTCGCCCCCTTGACGAAGACGAACCCGTAAATCTCGTCGAAGAACCACTTGTTGTACAGGAAGGTCCACAGCGGTCCCTCCCTTGCGGCCATCCGCTTCGCCATCCCCTCGTGCAGGACGTAGTAGAAGGCGGCGATGGCGGCCCCCAGCAGGGTCACGACCAGCGGCGACCACTTCACCCACAGCGGAACTTCGTGGCTCTCGTGCAGGACGTGGTTGTCAGGACCGTTGAAGATCGCGCCGCGCCAGAACTCGGTCTCGTGATGACCGATGAAGTCGGGCGCGAAGACGAAGCCGGCCGCGACCGCGCCGATCGCCAGAACGATCAACGGCACCAGCATGACCCACGGGCTCTCGTGCGGCTTCAATGGGCCATGATGGCCATGATCGTCATGCCCGTGCGCGCCATGATCTCCATCCTCGATCGGCTCGGCATGGGTCTCGATCCGGGCGTGCGAGGCGTGATCGTCAGAGCGGTCGTGCGCATGCGCGGCGATCGCCTCTTCCGTCCACTGCGGCTTGTTGTGGAAGGTCATGAAGATCAGCCGCCACGAATAGTAGCTGGTCAGACCCGCCGCGAAGATGCCGACGAAGAAGGCGAAATAGCCCGCTGCCGAATGGCCGCTCGTGGCCGCCGCCCAGGCGCTCTCGAGGATCGAATCCTTCGAATAGAAGCCGGCGAAACCGCCGATCCCGGGGATGCCCAGACCGGTGATGGCGATCGTGCCGATCATCATCACCGCATAGGTGACGGGCAGCAGTTTCCACAGCCCGCCCATCTTCCGCATGTCCTGCTCGTGGTGCATCCCGTGGATCACCGATCCGGCCCCCAGGAACAGCAGGGCCTTGAAAAAGGCGTGCGTAAACAGGTGGAACATGGCGGATTCATAGACGCCAACGCCCGCCGCAAAGAACATGTAGCCCAGCTGCGAACAGGTCGAATAGGCGATGACCCGCTTGATGTCGTTCTGCATCAGACCGACCGTCGCGGCGAACAGGGCCGTGACCGCGCCGGTGATGGCGATCAGCAGCGACGCCGTGGGCGCGTATTCGTAGATCGGGCTGAGCAGGCAGACCATGTACACACCAGCCGTGACCATGGTCGCGGCGTGGATCAGGGCGGACACCGGCGTCGGACCCTCCATCGCATCGGGCAGCCAGGTGTGCAGGAAGAACTGCGCCGACTTGCCCATGGCCCCGACGAACAGCAGCACGCCCGCCAGATCGAGCGCCGACCAGGTGTGACCCAGGAACGCCCAGCCCTGCCCCTGTTTCGAGGCGATCATCGGGAACAGCTCGGCGAACTGGACCGTCCCGAACATCCAGAAGACAGTGATGATGCCCAGCGCGAAGCCGAAGTCGCCGACGCGGTTGACCACGAAGGCCTTGATGGCGGCGGCGCTGGCGGTGGGCTTCTTGTACCAGAAGCCGATCAGCAGATAGGACGCCAGCCCCACCCCTTCCCAGCCGAAGAACAGCTGCATGAAGTCGGCGGCGGTCACCAGCGCCAGCATGGCGAAGGTGAACAGGGACAGATAGGCGAAGAAGCGCGGACGGCTGTCGTCCTCGGCCATATAGCCCCAGGAATACAGGTGCACGAGCGAGGACACGCTGGTCACCACGACCAGCATCACCGCCGACAGGGCATCGATGCGGATCGACCAGGCCGACTGGAAATCGCCGACGTTGATGAAGGGCGCGATCGTGACCGTGAACGGTTCGAGATGACCCCAGGTCCACTGGCTGAACACCGTCCAGGCGACGGCGCACGAGAAGAACAGCAGGCCGGTCGCGATGGCTTGCGACGGGATATCGCCGATGCGGCGGCCGAAGAAGCCGGCGATAGCGGCACCGAGCAGCGGGGCGAAGACGCCGAGCGTGACGAGCAGTTCGAGAGTCACTCCGGTCAGCCCTTCATCACATTGGCGTCGTCAACCGCGATGTCGCCGCGGTTGCGGAAGAAGGTCACCAGGATCGCCAGGCCCACGGCGGCTTCGGCTGCGGCCACGGTCAGGACGAACATGGCCATGATCTGCCCCTGGACGTCGTTCAGATAGGCGGAGAAGGCGACGAAGTTGATGTTCACCGCCAGCAGGATCAGCTCGACCGACATCAGGATGATGATGATGTTCTTCCGATTCACGAAAATGCCGAAGACACCGATGGTGAACAGCATGGCGGCGACCGCCAGATAGTGTTGCAGACCGACGTCCATCAGCGCAGCTCCTCGCCGGTAACGCCCGCCCCGGTGACGACGCCCTTGATCTGGACCGAGGTCCTGCGGTCGCGGTTGGTCTGGACCCCCGGATCCTGACGGCGGACCGACGGCTTCTTGCGCAGGGTCAGGACGATGGCCCCGATCATGGCGATCAGCAGCACGATGCCGGCCGCCTGGAAGAAGTAGATATAGTCGGTATAGAGCACCCGCCCGATCGTCTCGACGTTCGAGGCATCGGCGGTGGCGACGGCGGGTGCCACGGCGTCCGACGCCGCCCCGCCCTGCACCACCACGATCGAGATCATGACCATCTCGGCCAGCAGTATGCCCGCCACGATCGCCGCCAAAGGCAGATAGGTCGCATACCCCTCGCGCAGCCGCACGAAGTCGACATCCAGCATCATGACGACGAACAGAAACAGGACCGCCACCGCCCCGACGTAGACGACGACCAGAAGCATGGCCAAGAACTCCGCCCCCAGCAGAACGAACAGTCCGGCCGACGAGAAGAAGGTCAGGATCAGCCACAGGACGCTGTGCACGGGGTTGCGCGCGGTCACGACCAGAAGGCCGGACACGACCGCCACCGTCGAGAGCAGATAGAAGGCTATGCCTTGCAGCATGGGAGGCTTTCGCCCTTTCCGAAATGGTGCGGCGCAATCGCCGCACCTCTTAGACAGCGTTCGCCTCAAAATGAAGCGAGCAATTCGTATTCTGTCCCTCTCCCGGCGGGAGAGGGAAATCCTCACCGATAGGGTGCGTCGAGTTCCAGGTTCCTGGCGATCTGGCGTTCCCAGCGGTCGCCGTTATCCAGCAGCCGCGCCTTGTCATAGAGCAGTTCCTCGCGCGTCTCGGTGGCAAACTCGCTGTTCGGGCCCTCGACGATGGCATCCACCGGGCAGGCCTCCTGGCACAGGCCGCAATAGATGCATTTGACCATGTCGATGTCGTAGCGGGTCGTCCGGCGGCTGCCGTCGCTGCGGGGCTCCGATTCGATGGTGATCGCCTGGGCCGGGCAGATGGCCTCGCACAGCTTGCAGGCGATGCAGCGTTCCTCGCCATTGGCATAGCGGCGCAGGGCGTGTTCGCCCCGGAAGCGCGGCGACTGCGGGTTGCGCTCGAACGGATAGTTGATGGTGTGCTTGGGGCGGAAGAACTCACGCAGGGTCAGGCCGAAGGCCCCCACCATGTCGATCAGCATCGCGCCCTTCGCGGCCTGGGCGATACGGGTAATCATCGGATGGGGTCTCCGGGACGGCGGCAGTCGCGGCGATAGCGATCCGTGTCGGTGTTCATGATGGCGCACAGGCGAACGCGTTCGGCCTCCTGCCGCTCGATGCCTTCCTGACGCCGCTGCCACTGATAGACGGATGCGGGCTCGGCCTCATAGGCCGGCGGCAGGCAGCCGGTCAGGCCGAGGGAAAGGACAGACAGGGCGGCCATCCGGATCATGCCTCGACCATGAAGACGCGCCAGGCCGACACGATGACCACGGCCACCAGCGAAGTCGGCAGGAAGATCTTCCAGCCCAGTCGCATCAGCTGGTCGTAGCGGTAGCGGGGCACGAAGGTCTTCACCATGGCGAACATGAAGAACCAGAAGACGATCTTGGTCGCCAGGACCAGGAACAGCAGAAAATTGACCAGGAACGGCGGCCAGTCGGCGGTGAAGTCGATCGGAAAGCCCGGGTTCCAGCCGCCGAAGAACAGCAGGCTGATCATGGCGCACATGAAGACGATGTTGGCGTATTCGCCGATCATGAACAGCAGATAGGGCGTGGAGGAATACTCGACCTGATACCCGGCCACCAGTTCGGACTCCGCCTCGGGCAGGTCGAACGGCGGGCGGTTGGTTTCCGCCAGGGCCGAGATGAAGAACATCATCGTCACCGGGATCATCACCACCACCAGAGGCCAGGTGTCGGCCCCGCCGCCGAAGGCGAACCAGTTCCAGATCCAGCCTTCCTGCGCCGTCACGATCGACGACAGATTCATTGTCCCGGCCAGCAGGATGACGTTGATGATGATCAGGCCGATCGACACCTCATAAGACACCATCTGCGCCGCAGACCGGAGCGAACCCAGGAACGGATACTTCGAGTTCGAAGCCCAGCCCCCCATGATGATGCCGTAGACGCCCAGCGAGCTGATGGCGAAGATGTAGAGGATGCCGACGTTCAGGTCGGACACGACCCAGCCCGGCGCGAATGGAATGGCCGCCCAGGCCACGAAGGCCAGCACGAAGCTGATCAGCGGTGCCAGCAGGAAGACGGCCTTGTCGGCCCCGGCCGGGACGACGATCTCCTTCAGCACGAACTTCAGGAAGTCGGCGAAGGATTGCAGCAGGCCGAACGGGCCCACGACGTTGGGGCCTTTCCGCATCATCACCGCCGCCCAGATCTTGCGATCCGCCAGCAGCAGGAAGGCCAGCGACAGCAGGATGCCGACCGTCACGATCAGGATGCCGCCGGCGGTGATCAGGGTCCAGCCGACCGGTCCGGTCCAGAAGTTCTCGGTCATGCTCTACTCCGCCGCCAGCAGGGCCGGAGCCATGCGCAGGGCGCTGAGCTCGGCCATGGTCGCGCTGGCGCGCGCGATCGGGTTGTTCAGATAGGGGTCGGTCACGGCCGAGGTGAGCGCCACGTCGCCCAGCTCGCCCCTGGTCCCCAGGCTCGCCACGTCGAACGACGCGGCCGGAGCCAGATAGTCGATACGTCCGAACGTCGGATGATCGGTCATCAGCCGGGTACGCAGCTGGTCAAGGGTGTCGTATGGCAGGGTGTGACCCACGCGCTCGGACAGGGCGCGCAGGATGGCCCAGTCTTCCTTGGCCTCGCCCTTGGGGAAGACGGCGCGTTCGGCCATCTGCACCCGGCCCTCGGTGTTGACATAAAGGCCCGACTTTTCGGTCCAGGCGGCACCCGGCAGGATGACGCCGGCGGTGTGCGCGCCACGGTCGCCGTGGCTGCCCAGATAGACCTTGAAGGCGTTCGACGGGCCGGTCTCGATCTCGTCCGCCCCCAGCAGGAACAGCACATCGAGCGCACCCGGCTGGACCATCTCATGGGCCGAGAGGCCGCCCGGGGCCGGGACGAAGCTCATGTCCAGCCCGCCGACGCGGGCGGCGGCATGATGCAGCACGTTGAAGCCGTTCCAGCCATCCTTGACGACGCCCAGCGAGCCGGCGAGTGCGCCGAGGGCGTTGAGCACGGCCGGGCCGTTGGGGCCCGACAGGGCCCCCGAACCCATCACGATGGCGGGGCGTTCGGCGTTCGACAGGGCGTCGGCAGCCGCCTTCGGCAGTTTCGACAGGGTCTTCGTCCCGCGACCGATCAGGTCATAGTCATAGGTCAGGTCGATGGCGTCGCCGATGACGCTGACGCGGGTCTTGCCGGCCAGCCAGGACTTGCGGATGCGCTGGTTCAGCAAGGGGCCTTCGGTGCGCGGATTGACGCCGACCAGAAGGATCGAGTCCGCCCCTTCCAGTCCTTGCAGGCCCGTGTTGAACAGCCAGCCTTCGCGCGGGCCATATCCCAGGGCCGATCCGTCCTGACGGCAGTCGGTGTTGGCCGAGCCCAGCGCACGGAACAGGTCCAGCGCCGCCTTCATCGATTCGGCGTCCTGCAGATCCCCGGCGATGACGCCGATCCGGTCTGACGGGGCTGACTTCAGCTTCGAGGCGACCGCGTTCAGGGCCTCGTCCCACGAGGCGACGCGCAGCTTGCCGTTCTCGCGCACATAGGGCCGGTCCAAGCGGCGCGCCTGCAGGCCGTCGACGACATAGCGGCTCTTGTCCGACAGCCACTCCTCGTTGATGCCCTCGTGCACGCGCGGCAGGATGCGCATGATCTCGGCACCCTTGGACTGGGCCGAGATGTTGGAGCCCAGGGCGTCCATGACGTCGATGGTCTCGGTCTTCTTCAGTTCCCACGGGCGATAGTGGAACTGCCACGGCCGGTGCGTCAGGGCTCCCACGGGGCACAGGTCGTTGACGTTGCCCGACAGCTCGGACGCCACGGCCTGTTCCAGATAGGTGGTGATCTCGGCATCCTCGCCGCGGCTGATCATGCCGATGTCCGGCACGCCCGCCACTTCCGACACGAACCGCACGCAGCGGGTGCACTGGATGCACCGCGTCATGAAGGTCTTGATCGTCGGACCCATGTTCTTTTCTTCGACCGCGCGCTTGTTCTCGGCATAGCGCGAGCCGTCGCGGCCATAGCCCATGGCCTGGTCCTGCAGGTCGCACTCGCCGCCCTGGTCGCAGATCGGGCAATCCAGCGGGTGGTTGATGAGCAGGAACTCCATCACCCCTTCGCGGGCCTTCTTCACCATCGGCGTGTCGGTGAAGATCTCCTGGTTCTCGGCCGCCGGCAGGGCGCAGCTGGCTTGCGGCTTGGGCGGTCCGGGCTTCACCTCGACCAGGCACATGCGGCAATTGCCGGCGATCGACAGCCGCTCGTGATAGCAGAAGCGCGGGATCTCGTGCCCGGCGCGCTCGGCGACCTGGAGCACGGTCATGCCGGGCTCGAACTCGACTTCGACGCCGTTGACTTTAGCGACGGGCATTATTCGCGGACTCCGCCGTAGGGATGATCGACCAGATCGAGGCGTTTCTCGATCCGGTCCACGCGGGTTTCGAGGCGATCCAGTCGACGGTTCACACCGGCGAGACCCTCCTCGACGTGGGTCATGCGGACCTTGAGATCGGAAATGTCGTCAAGGACGCGATCCAGCTTCGTATCCATGCGACGCAACAGGGTCAGCACGATGTTGTCGGGTTCGTCGACCATCAGCCCACCTCCCCATTCGCTGGCACAGGCATCATGGCCTGCTGCGTCGTGCCGTCCGGCAGTGTCTGGGTGATCTCGATCTCTTCGCCGCGAATGGCATAGCGCACCACGGGATCCCCGGCTTGGTCCATCCAGCGGACGGCTTCGGGGTCGGGCCGATCCAGCGGCTTCCAGACCACCAGACCGTCGCCGGCGCGGCACTGGGCCTTCATCACGCCGCCATCGACCGGCGCGCGCCACTGGGCGTCGACGACCTGACCCTCCAGCCCGGTCACCTCGATGGCCGAAAGCTGCTGCCCATGGATGGCCGCCAGACCGGCGCGGCACACGCGGCGCAGGTCCACGGCCGTCAGCACGGCGGGCGACTGGGCCACGGCGTCGGACACCGACGCGGTCGCGGCGACCTTTTCAGTCGGGATCGCGGCCGTCTCGGCAGGCTTGCCACAGGCCGACAGGGCCACCGCCGTCAGCATCAGGACCAGGGCGCGCCGCATCCCCTACTCCGCCGCGATCGCATGGCCGGCGAAGTTCGCGCGGCGGGTGCGGTATTGCGAGATGCGGTCCTCGATCTCGTGGCGGAAGTGGCGGATCAGCCCCTGGACCGGCCAGGCGGCGGCGTCGCCGAGCGCGCAGATGGTGTGGCCCTCGATCTGGGTCGAGACTTCCAAGAGCATATCGATCTCGCCCGGATCGGCCTCGCCCACGGCCATGCGCTCCAGCACGCGCCACATCCAGCCGGTGCCCTCACGGCACGGCGTGCACTGGCCGCAGCTCTCGTGTTTGTAGAAATAGCTGATGCGGGCGATCGCCTTCACCAGGTCGGTGGAGTTGTCCATCACGACCACGGCGGCCGTGCCCAGACCCGACTTCATCTCGCGCAGGGAGTCGAAGTCCATCAGGGCGACTTCGCTCATCTCGCGCGTGATCAGCGGCACCGAGACCCCGCCGGGAATGATGGCCTTCAGATTGTCCCAGCCGCCGCGCACCCCGCCGCAGTGATCCTCGATCAGCTGACGCAGCGGGATCGACATGGCCTCTTCGACATTGCACGGCCGGTTCACGTGACCGCTGATGCTCATCAGCTTGGTGCCGGTGTTGTTCGGACGGCCGAAACCGGCGAACCACTGGGCCCCACGACGCAGGATCGTGCCGACGACGGCGATGGATTCGACGTTGTTCACCGTGGTCGGGCAGCCGTACAGGCCCGCGCCGGCCGGGAACGGCGGCTTCAGGCGCGGCTGGCCCTTCTTGCCCTCCAGGCTTTCCAGCAGGGCCGTCTCCTCGCCGCAGATATAGGCCCCGGCACCGTGGTGGATATAGAGGTCGAAGTCCCAGCCGTGGACGTTGTTCTTGCCGATCAGCTTCGCCTCATAGGCCTGCTTGACCGCCGCCTCCATGCGCTCGCGTTCCAGCACATATTCGCCGCGCAGATAGATGTAGCAGGCGTGGGCCTGCATCGCGAAGGAGGCGATCAGGCAGCCTTCGATCAGCAGGTGGGGATCATGGCGCATGATCTCCCGGTCCTTGCAGGTGCCGGGCTCGGACTCGTCGGCGTTGACCACGAGGTAGTGCGGCCGGTCCTTCACCTCCTTGGGCATGAAGGACCACTTCAGGCCGGTCGAAAACCCGGCGCCGCCGCGTCCGCGCAGGCCCGAGTTCTTGACGTTGGTGATGAGCCAGTCGCGGCCCATGTCCAGCATGTCCTTGGTCGCGTTCCAGCAGCCGCGGTTCTTCGCACCTTCCAGACCCCAGTCCTGGAGCCCGTACAGGTTGGTGAAGATGCGATCCTTGTCTTCCAGCAGACCGACCATCAGCGAGCCTCCCCTGCCCCGGCCACCCCGGCCGTTCCCGCTGCCGCGCGGGCGCGAGAGTTCGCTCCGCCGATCGCCGCGAGGGCGTTCGTCGGGCGGAGGCGGACGCTGGGCGCCTGAACTTGGGGGTGTCTGATCAGGCGCATTGGGGGAACCGGCGGGAGAAGGCGAAGGGGATGGCGCAGCAGGCGTCGGTGTTGCGGGCGGTGCCGAGGCCCCGCCCAAAGGCAGGGCGCTGGCGCCCATCAGATTGGCCATGAACAGGCCGGCGACGCCGCGCTTCGGTGGTTTTGATGTCACGACGGTCCCCCGAACGTCTTGAGATCACGAACTGTGCACGCGCCGTCCGACAATCACGCGACGGTTCGCCTTGGGCGGGAAGCAAGGCGCTCATTGTATGCCTCCGTCCAGCTCGGCCAAGCGACGGCGGTGATATCGGGTGCGCAGGAAGATCGCGGCCAGCATCAGGGCCCACCCCGCCGCCAGCGCCGCATAGCCCGCCAGTTGCACAAGTTCGGTGAGCGCGCCCGCGCGTGTCGCGCCCCAGACCAGAATGGCCCCAAGCATCACCAGGCCGAAGCCCGCCAGCCGCTGGTTGCGGCCCACGGCACGGATTTCCGCACGATAGGCGGCCACCTTCTCGTCGGACCTGACGTCGGTCATGCGCTGACCTCGCCCGAGTCGCAGGTTGCTGGTTGAGCGCCCATATCACTTATCGACCTTGGGCTTACGCACCCGGCCAGCCACCCCGATGGCGATGAACGCGAGACCGATCGCCAGAAAGGCCGTGTTGTTGTCGCCGGACAGCCCGAGGACGAAAAACACGAACCCGATCGCGAGGAAGGCGTCGGTGTTCTTAAGGGATTGGCCCGACTTGGGATCGACAGGTTCAGTCATGCAGTCACGGGCTCGGAGTTCGGGAGCGTCTTGATCTTCTTCGCCGCCGAGCCGTCATACAGTTTCGGATCGGTCAGGGTCAGGGGCCCGCCCTCCGGCGCCGAGTTCACGCGATCGACGCGGGTGCCGGGCTTGGGCGTCTTGCCCGCCGCGAAGTCGTCGATGATCTGGTTCAGGTCGGCGGCGGTCAGGTCCTCGAAATAGTAGTCGTTGATCATGGCCATGGGGGCGTTGACGCAGGCCCCCAGACACTCGACCTCTTCCCAGTAGAACTTGCCGTCGGCCGACAGGGTCTGCTTGTCGCCGATCCGGCTCTTGCAGACCTTCATCAGTTCGCCCGAGCCGCGCAGCATGCAGGGCGTGGTGCCGCACACCTGGATCAGGGCGGCCGAGCCGACCGGCTCCAGCATGAACATGGTGTAGAAGGTCGCGACCTCCAGCACCCGGATGTAGGCCATGTCGAGCTTTTCGGCGATGGCGCGGATGGCGGGCTCGGACACCCAGCCCTCCTGCTTCTGAACCAGCCACAGCATCGGGATCACGGCCGAACGTGCGCGATCCGCCGGATATTTGGCGATCCACCACTCGACCTTCTTCATCGTCTCCTTCGAGAAGGCGAACGAGGCCGGTTGTTCCTTGGCGAGACGACGAACGCTCATGCTCTACCCATCCAGCATTTGACGCGCGCGCTCCACACCGCCTTGCCGACGTTGGCGTGGTCGCGCGACAGCGAGGACATCGTCACCCCGGCGAAGACGGGTGTTGCGATGCCGGCGGTCGCCAGCGCGAGCTTCGGATTACCCATGATCGCGCGGCGCTTCGGCGAAAAGCCAAACCGGATCAGCCCAGCCGTAAGCAGGAAGCCCGCGAGGGCGATCCGCTGCAACAGCGTGAAGACGGGATCGATTGCGAAAGCGGTCATCGGGCCGCTCGTCCCAGCAAGGGACCCAGCCTGCGACGCGCTCGCTGCGCCGCCGGCCAGATTGCGAGGCCGACGGCAATCAATCCGACGGTACCCAGCCACATCCCGTTCATGAGATCGGGCAGATAGTCATTCAGCACCTGGAGCGGTGTCGTCGCGGCAACAAATACGATGACCGGGCTGCCTGAAATAAGGACATCGCGCCGCGCCGCGCTCGGGCCTCCGGGGTAGGCCGCCATCCGACGCGCTCCGAAACGATCGAGCCCCATCAGCGTCAATCCGACGACGAACAGGCCGGTCAGAAGAGCCGCCACAGCTGCCACGAGGATCATGTCCAAGGGAATCGTCATCACCGATCCACCTCACCGAACACGATATCCAGCGACCCCAAGATGGCGGACACGTCAGCCAGCATGTGGCCCCGGTTCATCCAGTCCATGGCCTGCAGGTGGCGGAACCCCGGCGCGCTGATCTTGACGCGGTACGGCTTGTTGGTGCCGTCCGAGACCAGATAGATGCCGAACTCGCCCTTGGGGGCCTCGACGGCGGCATAGACCTCGCCGGCCGGGGTGTGGAAGCCTTCGGTATAGAGCTTGAAGTGATGGATCAGGGCTTCCATCGACCGCTTCATCTCGCCGCGCGTCGGGGGCACGATCTTGTTGTTCTCGACCATGACCGGCTCGCCCGGGCAGTTGCGCAGCTTGTGGATGCACTGCTCCATGATGTGCACCGACTGCTTCATCTCCTCGACGCGGACGAGGTAGCGGTCCCAGCAGTCGCCGTTCTTGCCGACGACCACGTCGAAATCGAGCTCGGCATAGCATTCGTAGGGCTGCGACTTGCGCAGATCCCAGGCGATGTCGGAGCCGCGCAGCATCACGCCGGAGAAGCCCCACTGCAGGGCCTGTTCCTTGGACACCACGCCGATGTCCACATTGCGCTGCTTGAAGATGCGGTTCTCGGTGACCAGGCTCTCGATGTCGGCGAGCGCCGTCGGGAACTCGGCGCACCAGCGGCCGATGTCGTCGATCAGGGCCATGGGCAGGTCCTGATGCACGCCGCCGGGCCGGAAATAGTTGGCGTGCAGGCGCGCGCCACAGGCCCGCTCATAGAAGACCATCAGCTTCTCGCGCTGCTCGAAGCCCCACAGCGGCGGCGTCAGGGCGCCAACGTCCAGCGCCTGGGTCGTGACGTTCAGCATGTGCGACAGGATGCGGCCGATTTCCGAATACAGGACGCGGATCAGCTGGGCGCGATAGGGCACCTCGATGCCCATCAGTCGCTCTATGGCCAGGCAGAAGGCGTGCTCCTGGTTCATCGGGGCGACGTAGTCGAGTCGGTCCAGATAGGGCACGTTCTGCAGATAGGTGCGGGCCTCCATCAGCTTCTCGGTGCCGCGGTGCAGCAGGCCGATGTGCGGATCGACACGCTCGACCACCTCCCCGTCCAGCTCCAGCACCAGACGCAGCACGCCGTGGGCGGCGGGGTGTTGCGGCCCGAAGTTGATGGTGAACTTGCGGTCGTCCATCTCGCGGGCATGGGCCGTGCGCGGATCGCCGAAGGCGATGTGGCCCAGGTCGTCGGTGACGACGTCCAGTTCGGCGCGGGTGGGCGAGGCTTTCGCGATGGGATGTCCGTCGGCCATCAGGCTTTCCCTCCCGAAGGCGCGGTTGCGCCGACCGCGCGGGCCTGTGCCGCCTTCTCGTCGCCCGGCAGGACATCGGCCGGGTATTCGGCACCCTCCCAGGGGGACAGGAAGTCGAAGTTGCGGAACTCCTGCGTCAGCTTGACGGGCTCATAGACCACCCGCTTCTGCTGCTCGTCGTAGCGGACCTCGACATAGCCGGTCATCGGGAAGTCCTTGCGCAGCGGATGCCCCTGGAACCCGTAATCGGTCAGCAGGCGGCGCAGGTCCGGGTGGTCCGAGAACAGCATACCGTACATATCGAACGCCTCGCGCTCGAACCATTCGGCGGAAGGATAGACAGAGATGACGCTTGGCACCGGCTGGACCTCGTCGGTCGTGACCTTGACCCGGATGCGCGCATTCCGCGTCAGGCTCAGCAAATGATAGACGACATCGAACCGTTCGGCCCGGTCGGGATAGTCCACGCCGCAAACGTCCAGCAGTTGCTGGAATCCGAAACGGTCGCGCAGGTCGGTCAGAACGCTCACGATCCGGTCGCGGTGGCAGGTCAGCGTCAGCTCGCCATAGGCCACGGTCGCATCGACCTGCAGCTCGGCCACCATCTCCTGGCCCAGCGGCGTCAGGACGGCGGTGTTGGCCGCGACAGTCGCCAGGTGGCCGGTCGCATACTTGGGCTGTTCGAACTCAGTCATCGCTAGAGCGTCCTTCGAACATCTGCGACTGCGTCGTCGCCGCAGTTGGCCGCGAAGAAGGCTTCCGCCGTCCCATTCCCCGCCATCGACGCCCGCGCCCGCTGCTGGAGTTCCATCCGGGCGTCTGTAGACGCGGCAAACGCGTCGGTCAGCCCCCGCCACGTCTCGAACCGGGTACGGATGCTGCCGTCGCCGCGCTGCAGGAGCAGTTCTGAAGCCGCCTCACATCGCGCCGACAACCAACCCTCGGCAACGGTCCATTCCGGCTTGGCGGCACTGCAGCCGACGATGCCAGGCAGAGCCAGGGTCAATACAGCCGTCAAACTCGAGCGCACTATGCCCGGTGCGGATTGCTCGCCTGGAGTCGGCGCGACGGTCACAACATGGGCGCTCACCGTTCGATCGTCCCCGTGCGACGGATCTTCTTCTGCAGCTGCAGCAGGCCGTAGATCAGGGCCTCGGCCGTCGGCGGGCAGCCGGGCACATAGACATCGACCGGCACGATACGGTCGCAGCCGCGCACGACGCTGTAGCTGTAGTGGTAGTAGCCACCGCCGTTGGCACAGCTTCCCATCGACAGGACGTAACGCGGATCCGGCATCTGGTCGTAGACCTTGCGCAGGGCCGGAGCCATCTTGTTGGTCAGGGTGCCGGCGACGATCATCAGGTCCGACTGACGTGGGCTGGCGCGCGGGGCCATGCCGAACCGCTCCAGATCATAGCGCGGCATGGACGCCTGGATCATCTCCACGGCACAGCAGGCCAGACCGAAGGTCATCCACATCAGGCTGCCCGTCCGGGCCCAGTTGATGACGTCGTCCAGAGACGCGGTCAGGAAGCCCTGCTCGGCGATCTCGGTGTTGACCGCCTCGAAGAACTTGTCGTGGATCTTGGGGTCGTAGCCCTCAACGGTCGAACGGCCACCCTGGCCATAGGCCGTAGGCAACGGGCTCGATGGTGCGACTATTGCCATTCCAGCGCGCCCTTCTTCCATTCGTAGATGAAGCCGACGGTCAGCACGCCGAGGAAGGCCATCATCGACCAGAAGGCGAAGATCATCTCAGGCCGCGCGAGGTCGAACATCGACACCGCCCAAGGAAACAGGAAGGCCACTTCCAGGTCGAAGATGATGAACAGGATCGACACCAGATAGAACCGCACATCGAACTTCATCCGCGCGTCGTCGAAGGCATTGAATCCGCATTCGTAGGCCGACAGCTTCTCGCTGTCGGGGTTCGAGGGAGCCAGCACCCAGGCGGCGACCATGAAGCCGAGGCCCAGCACCGTTGCGATCCCCAGGAAGATCACGATGGGCAGATATTGCAGGAGGAATGCATTCATTCGGAAAATGTCCCTGCCGACGGGGGAGGCGGCGGATTCGGGGCTTTCTAGACCCAAGATCGCGGCGGTTCAAACCCATGCGACGAAACGATTTCTTGTTGAGAACGGTTCGCACATAATGTCGCACCCGGCTTGTGCGGACGGGCCAGCATCTGACTTTATCGGCGCGTTTCGGGCCGGAAAGGACGACTGCGACCCATGACCGACGTAACCCCCGACGGCATGCCGCCCGCCAAGGGCTTTCTCGGGCTTGTCGAGCGCACCGGCAACAGCCTGCCCGATCCCGTCTTCCTGTTCCTATGGTTCATCCTCGCCCTGATCGTGCTCAGTATGGTCGGTGCAGGCCTGGGATGGGCGACGGTCAATCCGGTGACGGGCGATGCCCTGCAGGCGCAGAGCCTGCTCTCGACCGACAATCTCTCAAAGCTGTTCATCGACATGCCAAAGACCCTGGCCGCCTTCCCGCCCCTGGGGATCGTGCTGACGGTCGTCTATGGTGCCGCGGTGGCAGAGCGCGCCGGTCTGTTCACGACCGCCTTTCGAGGCATGTTGCTGAACGCCCCCCGGTTCATCCTCACACCGGCTGTGGCGGTCACCGGCATGGTATCGCATCACGCGTCGGACGCCGCCTATGTCGTCGTCATACCCCTGGCGGCCGTGATCTTCTCGGCGGCTGGTCGTCATCCGCTGGCCGGGCTCGCGGCCGGGTTTGCCGCGGTGTCCGGCGGGTTCGCGGGCAATCTGTTTCCGGGAGCTTCCGATGCCCTGATCCTGGGCATCACAGAGTCCGCAGCCCGACTGATCGATCCGGCCTATTCCGTAACCATCGCAGGCAACTGGTTCTTCTCGATCGGCATGGTGATCGTGTTCACACCGATCATCTGGTTCCTGACCGACGTCGTCATCGAACCGCGCCTGAAGGGCCGCTCGCCCATCCTGCCCGGGCGGGCCAACCTCGACGACAAGGTCCCCCTGACGGCGGCCGAAAAACGCGGTCTGGCCTTCGCCGGTCTGGCGCTGCTGGCCATGGCCACGCTGTGGGCCGCCATCACCGTCCTGCCCGGCTCGCCCTTCGTCGATGCGGAGGCCGAGCCGAACCAGCGGTTCAACCCGCTGTATCAGTCCCTGGTCGCCTTTTTTGCCATCCTGTTCTTTCTGGCGGGCGGGGCGTACGGGGTCGGCGCCGGTACGGTGCGGAGCCACCGCGATCTTGTGGTCATGATGCGCGACGGCATCGCCCAGATGGCCCCCTACATCGTCCTGGCCTTCTTCGCCGCCCACTTCGTGGCCATGTTCAACTGGTCCGGACTGGGACCGATCCTCGCGGTCGGCGGCGCGGAGTATCTGAAGAGCGTCGCCCTGCCGACCCCGCTCCTGCTGATCGCCGTGGTGCTGGTCTCGTGCTTCTTCGACCTGTTCATCGGTTCGGCCTCGGCCAAATGGTCGGCGCTGGCGCCCATCGTGGTCCCGATGTTCATGCTGCTGGGCATCAGCCCGGAGATGACGACCGCCGCCTACCGCATGGGCGATTCCGTGACCAACATCGCCACGCCCCTGATGAGCTATTTCCCGCTGATCCTGACTTTTGCCCAGCGATGGGATCCCCGATTCGGACTGGGTTCCCTCCTTGCCAGTATGCTGCCCTATGCGGGGTCATTCCTCGTGGCCGGGCTGATCATGGTGGCCGCCTGGGTCGCCCTGGACCTGCCGCTGGGACCCGGCGTCGGCGTGCACTACCAGACACCCTTGCCCGTCGCAGGGCCGGTGATCGCCGGTTGACGAGGAAGTTTCGAACTCGTCCCCGATCCTCGCTTGACACACCGGCGAGCCCCCGCCTAAACGACGCCCCTCGCCGCGCCGGAAACGACGCAGCGGGAAACGCGGGTGTAGCTCAGTTGGTTAGAGTGCCGGCCTGTCACGCCGGAGGTCGCGGGTTCGAGTCCCGTCACTCGCGCCATCTCTTCTGAAGCAGAAGGGATGGCGCGCTCCCCCCCCTTTTTTGGTGCGCTAACGCTCGCGACCCGGTCGTTCGCGGCTTGAGCGCGGGCTGTGTCGGGCGGCGGCATGCGTGCTTGACGGCCCAGCCTTGGCGTGGGTTCCTCGCGGTCCGGTCGCACAAGGCCGGCGCTTGGGGACGCCCGCCTTGCCTGTTTCCGCCGACCCCTCAGCGCCCGTCTGGGCACCGCCCGTGCGTCCGCCCGTTCCTCGCAATCTGTGCACCGACTGCGGCGTGTCGCGGATGGAAGACCCGACGCTGTGCGGCAAGGCCTGCCAGTTCATCAAGCCGGACTATCCGGCCATGGAGACGCGCGTTCACGGCCGGACGCGCGACCCGGCGACCAGCCCCGACGAACTGTTCTTCGGACCCGTGAAGCGCATGGTCCGCGCATCGCTACGGGCGCCGGCTCCCGGTGCCCAGTGGACCGGCATCACCACCCGCATCGGCGAACGCCTGCTCGAAACCAAGGCGGTCGACGCGGTTCTGACCATGGCCCCTGATCCCGACGACCGGTGGCGACCCATGCCCGTGCTGGTCACCGAGGCCGCTGCGATGGCCCAGGTGCGTGGCATGCGGATGGGCTATGCGCCCCTGCTGGCCCTGCTGGAAAATGCGCGCGCCCGGGGATACCGCCGCCTCGCCGTCATCGGCATCCCCTGTCAGGTCTATGCCCTGCGCGCGCTGGAGGCCGAGCTGGGTTTCGACACACTCTATGTCGTCGGCACCCCCTGTTCGGACAACACCACGACCGAACGCTTCCATGAGTTCCTGGCCCTGCTGTCGGAGCACCCCGACACCATCACCTATCTGGAGTTCCGCGCCGACTATCACGTGGAGCTGAGGTTCACGGACGGTCGGGTGAAGACGATCCCCTTCCTGTCCCTGCCGATCTCGCAGCTGGCCCCGGATTTCTTCCCGCTTACCTGCCGGACCTGCGTCGACTACACCAATGCCCTGGCCGACATCACCGTCGGCTACATGGCCGGTCAGGGCGAGCAGTGGTTGCTGGTCCGCAACGAGCGCGGCGAGGCACTGCTGGACCTGCTGGGTGACGAGGTCGCGCTGTCCGAGCCCGGCGACAAGGGAAAACGCAAGGTCGCCGTGGCCGGCTTCATCGCCAATGTGGAGCGCGCGGCGGGCGGCCTGCCCCTGCGCCGCATGCCCGACTGGGTCCGTCCGATCGTCAGCTGGCTGCAGCCACGCACAGGACCCCGGGGGCTGGAGTTCGCCCGCACCCGGCTGGAGATGAAGGCCGCCGAGACGGTGATCCACCTGCGCCGCGAGGAGCCGCGCCGGATGAAATCGATGATCCCTGACCATGTGTGGCACCTGGTCGAGCCGTACGGCCTGAAACCGGCCGAGGGCGAGCGCGGCGATCCACCGACCCCCTGACCGCGATCAGGCCCGTGCGACCCGCGCCAGGTCGGTCGTGATCCGCTCGGCGACCTTCAGCCGGTCCTCTGACGTAGGCCAGTCGCCCTTCACCACGATCTTCTGATCCGGCCGGATCTTCCACGTCGCGTGGTTCTTCTGAATCAGTCCGACCAGCCCGACAGGATTGGGGAAGCGGTTGTCCCGCAGCGTCAGGACGCAGCCCTTGGGACCGATGTCGATGCGCTCGATGCAGGCCGTCTTGCAACTGGCCTTGATCCCCACGATGCGAAGCAGCTGTCTGGCTTCGTCCGGCAACGGTCCGAACCGGTCGATCAGTTCGGCCGCCAGAGCCTCGCGTGTCTCGTTGTTCTCGGCGTCGGACAGGCGACGATACAGGCTCAGACGGACGTTGAGGTCCGAGACATAATTCTCCGGAATCAGGACGGCGGCCCCAACATTGATGGCGGGCGACCAGCCGCGATCCACCACGCCCTCGCTGCCGTTCTGGCGCAGCTCGGCGACCGCGTCTTCCAGCATCTGCTGATACAGTTCGACCCCGACTTCGCGGATATGGCCCGACTGTTCATCACCCAGCAGGTTGCCGCCGCCGCGCTGGTCCAGGTCGTGGCTGGCCAGCTGGAACCCTGCCCCCAGGTTGTCCAGCGACTGCAACACCTGCAGCCGCCGCTCGGCCGACAGGGTCAGCGGTCGTTTCGGATCGACCGTCAGATAGGCAAAGGCCCGCGCCTTGGACCGGCCGATGCGTCCCCGGATCTGGTGCAGCTGGGCGAGGCCAAACATGTCGGCGCGGTGGACGATCAGGGTGTTGGCGGTCGGGATGTCGATGCCGCTTTCGACGATCGTGGTCGAGACCAGTACATCATAGCTGCCGTCGTAGAAGGCGCTCATCACGTCTTCCAGCTGGGTTGGCGACATCTGGCCGTGACCGACGACGAACTTGATCTCCGGCACCTGGACCCGAAGGAACGCCTCGATGTCGGGCAGGTCCGCCAGGCGCGGACAGACATAGAACGCCTGGCCACCGCGGTACTTCTCGCGCAGCAGGGCCTCGCGCACCATGACCGGATCCCACGGCGCGACATAGGTCCGCACGGCCAGACGATCGACTGGCGGTGTGGCGATGATCGACATCTCGCGGATGCCCGAAAGCGCCATCTGCAGTGTGCGCGGGATCGGCGTCGCGGTCAGGGTCAGCAGGTGGACGTCGGCGCGCAGGGATTTGAGCTTCTCCTTGTGCTTGACCCCGAAGTGCTGCTCCTCGTCGACGATGACCAGGCCCAGGTCCTTGAACCCGACCTGATCGGACAGCACCGCATGGGTGCCGACCACGATCTCGAACGAGCCGTCCTTCAGACCACTGCGCGTCTCGGCCGCGTCCTTCGCGGTGACCATGCGCGACAGGTGGCGGACCTTGATCGGCCAGCCAGCAAAGCGTTCGCTGAAGGTCTTGAAATGCTGGCGGGCCAGAAGCGTCGTCGGACAGACGATCGCGACCTGCTGGCCGGTCATGGCCACCACGAAAGCGGCACGGATCGCCACCTCTGTCTTGCCGAAGCCCACGTCGCCGCAGATCAGCCGGTCCATCGGCACACCCTTGCCGAGATCCTCCAGCACGTCGCCGATGGCGTTCAGCTGATCGTCCGTCTCCTCGTACGGGAAACGCGCGCAGAATTCGTCGAACAGACCGTGCGGCGGGGTGATCGCCTCCCCGACCCGCAGGGCCCGCTTGGCCGCCAGGGCGATGAGCCCTTCCGCCATGTCGCGCAGCCGCGTCTTGGCCCTGGCCTTCCTGCCCTGCCAGGCCGCGCCGCCCAGCCGGTCCAGCTGGACACCGTCGGACTCGGACCCGTAGCGGGTCAGTAGATCAATGTTTTCAACCGGTAGGTAGAGTTTGCTGTCACCGGCATAGAGCAGTTCGAGGCAGTCGTGCGGGGCCTCCTGGATCTCCAGGGTTTTAAGGCCCTCATAGCGACCGATGCCATGATCGAGGTGGACGACCAGATCGCCAGTTGTCAGTGCGGAGGCCTCGGCCAGGAAATTCGCCGCCCGACGCTTGCGTTTGGGCCGCGCCAGCCGGTCGCCCAGGATGTCGGTTTCGGAAATGACGGCGATGTCGGGCGTGGTGAAACCGTGCTCGACCGGCAGGATAGCGCGCAGATAGAGGTCCTTCGACGCCGTCTGCACATCGGCCCAGTCGCGCACGGCCACGACAGGCTCCAGCCCGTGATCTGCGAGCATCACGCCCAGTCGATCCGACGAGCCCTCGCTCCACGAGGCGAACAAAACCCGTCTGCCGTCGGCCTTGAGCGCCGCCGCATGGGCCGCCACGGCTTCAAACAGATTGACGCTGTCCTGGGCTCGCTCGGCTGCGAAGGTCCGCCCCAGGCGGCCGCCCGCATCTTCCGCCGCCGCGTCGAACGGCGTCAGGCGACAGACCTGCCGGCCGGCCAGGGCCGAGTTCCAGTCCGCATCCGGCAGATACAGCAGCTCCGGGGCCAGAGCCCGGTTCGCCGCGCCACCCTTGGCCCTGGACGCCTCGTGCCGCGCCTCAAAGGCATCGCGGGTCAGGGCCCAGCGCTCCGAGCGCGCCGCCTCTGCCTGATGATCCAGAAAGATCGCAGCCCGATCCGGCAGATAATCGAACAGCGTCTCCAGATGCGGATAGAGCAGCGGCAGCCAGTGCTCCATGCCCTGACGCCGCGCGCCCTCGCTCACGGCGGCGTAAAGCGGATCGTCTCCGGGTGCGCCAAACAGGTTCAGATATCCGGTGCGGAAGCGGCTGATGGTGTCCGCATTCAGCAGGGCCTCGGACACGGGCGACAGGGCGACTTCGCGCCGCTGGCCGGTGGATCGCTGGGTCTCGGGATCGAAGGTCCGGATGGACTCCAGTTCGGAGCCGAACATGTCCAGTCGCACCGGCTCGTCGAAACCCGGCGGGAAGACGTCAATGACCCCTCCCCGAACGGCGTATTCGCCCCGCTCGTTCACGGTCGAGGCCCGCATATAGCCGTTGGTCGTGAAATAGGTCTCCAGCGCCGCCGTATCGAGATCGCGCCCGACAACGGCATCGAATCCGGCCGAGGTCGTGACGGCGCGCGGCGGGGTCCTCTGCATGGCGGCGGCCACGGTCGTGACCAGAAGCAACGGCTTGCGCTCGTCCACGCCGCGTCGTGCCAGCGCCGTCAGAGCTGCCATCCGCTCGGCGGACACCCCGGAGGTCGGGCTCAGCCGGTCGTAGGGCAGACAGTCCCAGGCCGGGAACTCGACGACCTCTATGTCCCGGGCGAAAAACTGGAACGCCTGCACGAAAGCCGTCGATCGCGAATGGTCCCGGGCCACGAACACGCCGATACCGCCCGCCGCCTTCAGCCGCTCGGCGATGATGAGGGCATCCAGACCCTCGGGCGCGCCGCCCAACTCGTGATCGGCCCGCTTTTCCAGGCTCGCGCCGTCCATCAGCCCGCTCCCTCGGCGACCGCTGTGGCGACATGGGCGCGCATGAAGGTGCGCAGCCTGGCCATCAACGGTGTGTCGTGTTCGGCCGGCGTCGGCCGGGTTTCGATGATCCAGGCATAAAGCTCGTGATCGTTGTCCTCGGCCAGCAGGGCCTCGAGACTGTCCAGATCGCCGTCGCTCAGACCCTGGCCTTCCCGCTCCATGAACGGCCCCAGCACCAGATCGGCCTCGCGAAACCCGCGCCGCCACGCCCGGAAGGTGACCCGGCCCAGCCGCTGGCGGCGCATTTCGGTTTCGGCACGCGCATCGTTATCGGCCACAAGAATCCTTGCCCGGTCCATTGGTCAGTTCGGTCCAGCAGATAGAGGTGTCGCGCCCGTTTCGCCAGCGGAGCCTTGGCGTCTATTGTCGCGGCCGATGCGGCCCCAGATTCTCTTTCCCCTGTTCGCAGAGGTTTCCAGCCTGAAGGGCGTGGGGCCTCGTACCCTGCCGATGGTTCAGAAGCTGGCTGGACCGCTGGTGCGTGACGTCCTTTTCCTGGCCCCCGTCGGCGTCGTCGCCCGTCGCAGAACCCAGGCGGCCGACGCCGTCGAGGGCGAGGTCGGTATCTTCGATGTGGTGATCGATCGCATGATCGCACCAGGGCGACCCGGAGTTCCGCTGAAGGTGCGTGCCAGTGACGAGACCGGCTTCGTCCATCTGATCTGGTTCGGGGGCAGTCCGCAGCACATCGACCGCCAGTTGCCCCGGGGCGAGCGACGGCTGGTGTCCGGCAAGGTCGAGCGCTTCAACGGCGAGGTCCAGATCGTTCATCCCGACTGGATCGTGCCACTGGACAAGGGTGAGGACATTCCCGCAGTCGAGCCGGTCTATGCGGCCACGGCGGGGCTGGCGTCTCGCAACGTCCGAAAACTGGTGCTGGGTGCCCTGGCCGTCGCGCCGGATCTCGACGAATGGCAGGACCCGACCTGGCGGGCCAAACGCCGCTGGCCGGGCTGGAAGGCCGCGCTGGACACGCTGCACGCACCGATGGGCGAGGCCGATCTGTCCCCGGACAGCCCGGCCCGCGAACGGCTGGCCTATGACGAGCTGTTCGCCCACCAGCTGGCGCTCGCGCGTCGCCGTCGTGCGCGCCAGATCACGCCGGCTCCGGTGATCCATGACAACGCGGCATCGGCCGCCCTGCTGGCCTCTCTGCCGTTCGTCCTGACCGGCGCCCAGGCGCAGGCGGTCGCCGAAATCAGGCGTGACCTGGCCTCGGGCGAACAGATGGCCCGACTGCTGCAGGGCGATGTGGGATCCGGCAAGACCGCCGTCGCGGCCCTGGCCATGGCGGACGCAGCCGGGTCAGGCTTTCAGACCGTCCTGATGGCTCCGACCGAAATCCTGGCCCGCCAGCATTTCCAGCGGCTGGGACCGATGCTGGAAGCCGCCGGTCTGTCGACGATCCTGCTGACCGGCCGCGACACGACCGTCGAACGCCGGGACCGGCTGGCCACCCTCGCCTCGGGCGAGGCGAAGGTCGCCATCGGCACCCATGCGCTGTTTCAGGACGCCGTCCATTTCCATCGACTGGCGCTGGCCGTCATCGACGAACAGCACCGGTTTGGCGTCAACGAACGGGCCCGGCTTCAGGCCAAGGGCGATCCGCGCATCGGCGGCGTCCATCTCCTGACCATGTCCGCCACCCCGATCCCGCGCACGCTGGAACTGACGCAATATGGAGAGCTGGAGGTCAGTCGCCTGACCGAAAAGCCGCCCGGCCGGACGCCGGTCGCCACGGCCGTCCTGCCGCTCGCCCGCATCGGCGAGGTGGCCGCGCGGCTCAAGGCCGCCGTCGAGTCCGGAGCCCAGGCCTACTGGATCTGCCCGCTGGTCGCGGAGTCGGAAGCGACCGACCTGGCCGCAGCCGAGGACCGTGCGCGCGATCTCCATCGCCTTCTGAACATCGAGGTCGGGCTCGCCCACGGGCAGATGCCGGGCGCGCAGCGCGAAGCGGTGATGGCCGATTTTGCCGATGGTCGCCTGCCGGTCCTGGTGGCCACGACGGTGGTGGAGGTGGGTGTCGATGTGCCCAATGCCACCATCATGGTCATCGAACACGCCGACCGGTTCGGCCTGGCCCAGCTTCACCAGCTGCGGGGACGGGTCGGACGCGGCGCAAAATCGAGCGCCTGCATCCTGCTGTATGGGGGACAGGACGGCGCGTTGGGAGACACGGCGCGCGAACGCCTCGAAACCCTTCGCCGGACCGAGGACGGCTTCGAGATCGCCGAAGAGGATTTCCGCCTCCGCGGGGGCGGCGATCCGCTGGGGCTGCGGCAGAGCGGATTTCCCGCCTACCGGTTCGCCGATCCGATCCGCCACCGGTCGCTGATGCTGGCTGCATCCGATGACGCGCGTCTGGTGCTGGGGCGCGATCCCGACCTCACGTCACCGCGGGGTCAGGCGATCCAGGTGCTGGAAGCCCTGTTCGATTGGAAGACGGACCGCAGCGGTCTCGATTAGGGGAGGTTGGCGGCGTTCCATGCCGCCAGCCTGCGCTCGATGTCCGCCTCAGTATCCGCGTAGAACAGATTGTATTGGCGCGCTTTCCTTCGATCCGCCCAGTTGCCGACTTCCTTGAAGGACTCGGTTCTGAGCTCCGTATGCCGAAGCAGACCGCCCCGGCATTGCGTCGCCACGGCCCGATCGATGAAAGCCGGCCTCAGGCCCCACTCCAGCCCTGTGGCATTGGCAGCCCCGCGATGCCGGCGCGCCGGAACATGCGCGGGATCGCTCGATCCGCTCACGGGGTTCACGCACAGGACCGCGCGCCCCTCCAGATCGATGAGTCGACCGTTGGCATCCCATACCAGGGCACGCCGAAGGCGTCTCCAGGCGGCCCCGTCGTTGGTTTCGTCCACCTGCGACCAGCCGATGACGCAGTTGATCTGGACCGGACTGGCGCAGGGGGGTGTGGTCGGTGGCAGATCGTCAACGGCGATGATGACATCGACCAGATAAACGGCCACCAGGCGTCGGCTCAGCGCCGGATCCCGGGCGATCCGATCCTGCAGCAGGCGGTCGATCAGGTCCGCGCCCTGCTCCACCCCCGCCAGGACCAGCGGCCCGGTCGGATGCGCCGCCAACCAGCTCTCAAAGGCCGCAAGAGCGTCGCCATAGGCAAACGCCCGGGCATCGCGGGCGTCGTCGCGCAGGGTCAGACGCGTATAGAGCGACGCCTGCCGGTAACGCGGCACGCTGATGGACCCTGCCCGGGCGAAGGGCCCGGCATAGTTCGGGATCACCACCCGCTCGAGGTAGGCGTCGGCCCTGGCATCGCCGATGGGACCGTTCCACTCCCTGCCCCCATCAAAGGTCGTGGAATGCAGGAAGAAGACGGCGGCATTGCCGGAACCGGGAACGCGCACATCCCGCATCGCCCAGGCGTTCGCAGAACGATAATCCGGTGCCTGAGGCGGCGTATAGGTCTGGAAAGGGACCTTGGGGTCGAGGCCCGCCTTCAGGATGTCTCCGCGCCAGATGGCAACAGCCGCGATCATCAACAGAATCAACCCGATACCGAGCCATCCTGCGGTCTGGCGCACGGTCAACCCCGGCAACCTCACCTGTACGGATCCGGTTGGGACAGGTAGGATTGCACGTAGCGGCGCACGCCTTCTTCAAGTGGCGTGGACTGCCCGCCGAAGCCCAAGGCTCGAAGCCGGTCCATCTTCGCCTCGGTGAAATACTGATACCGGTCACGGATCGCTTCGGGCATGTCGATATAGGCGACCGAGGGCTGCCGACCGGCCGCGGCGAAGGTCGCCTTGGCCAGGTCGAGGAACGATCTGGCCTGACCCGAACCCGCGTTGAAGATGCCGCTGATCTCCGGCGTCGCCAGCAGCCAGTCGATGATGTCGACCACATCGTCGACAAAGACGAAGTCTCTCAGCTGACCGCCGTCGGCATAGTCGGGGTGATGCGAGCGGAACAGGCTGACGGTCTCCCCGACCGCGACCCTGGGCCAGATCTGGGCGATGACCGACTTCATTCCGCCCTTGTGGCCTTCGTTCGGGCCATAGACGTTGAAGAACTTCAGACCGGCCCACTGGCGCGGGGCATGGTCGCGCCCGGCCTGCCGGACGGCATATTGATCGAAGAGTTTCTTCGAATAACCGTAGGCATTTAGAGGCTGAAGCCGAGAGATTGATGCAAGATCATCCGCATCCTCGAATCCGGCCTCCCCGTCGCCATAGGTGGCGGCCGAGGACGCATAGATCATCCGCGTCTCGTTGACGGCGCACCAGTCCCACAGATCGCGCGAAAGACTGAAGTTGGTGCGCAGGATCAGGTCCGCATCGGTCTCGGTGGTCGAGGAGATGGCACCCATATGGACGACCGCGCTGATCCGCTCTGCATGCCGTTCGAGCTGCAGGAAGATTTCCTCCGGCTGCCAGAAATCGGCGATGGCGGACCTGGCGATGTTGCGCCACTTGCCCAGATCGGCACTCTCCAGCCGGTCGCAGACGACGACGTCCCAGCGGTCCTCTGCACACAGGCGCGAGACGATGTTGGAGCCGATGAAGCCGGCACCGCCGGTGACCACGATCATGCGCCGCATCAGCCGGCCTCCCCGAGCGCGCTTCCGGTCATCTTTGCAATGGTCCCGGTGGTGGAATAGCCATCTGCGAACTCCGCCAGCCGCACTTCACCGCCCCAGCTTTCGACCAGATCGCCGCCGACCACCCCCTCGCGGGTGTAGTCCGCGCCCTTGATCAGAACGTCGGGGCGCAGCCGTTCGATCAGGGCCAGGGGCGTGGGATCGTCAAAGGACGTCACCCGGTCGACGCTGGCCAGGCCGCCGATCACCACAGCACGGCTGTCCAGGTCGTTCACGGGACGGCCTTCACCCTTGAGCCTGCGCACCGAGGCATCGGTATTCAGCGCGACCACCAGCCGATCGCACCAGGACCGCGCCTGGGCCAGATAGGCGACGTGTCCGCGATGCAGGATGTCGAAACAGCCGTTGGTGAAGCCAACCTTCAAGCCCTGACGGCGCCAGGTGTCGACCTCGGCGGCGAGATCATCCAGCGCCGTGACCTTGGCCAGGGCCGCGCCCGCATGCTGGCTCATCTCGGCCTCGATCAGTTCGGCGGGCGTCACCACGGCCGTACCGCTCTTTCCGACCACGACGCCCGACGCCAGGATGGCCAGCTGCACCGCCTGCTCCAACGATGCGCCCGCGCCGAGCGCCAGCCCGAGCGCCGCCAGTCCCGTATCCCCCGCGCCGGAGACGTCGAACACCTCGCGCGCACGGCCGGGAAAATGCCGGACCGCTTCGCCGCGGCGCATCAGGCTCATGCCCTTTCCCGCCCGTGTGACGACGATGGCCTTGGCCGTGGTCGCCGCGAGCAAGGCCGTCAGAGCGGCCTCGATGTCCGAATCGGTGTCGACCGGCATCCCGGTCGCCCCGCCCAGTTCGGACGCGTTCGGCTTGATGACATCGACCGCGCCATAGCGGGCGAAATCGCGACCCTTGGGATCGACGATCACGACGGACCCACCGTTCTGCGCGGCCCAGAGAGCCGACCGGATCAGTCGTTCCGTGATCACGCCCTTGGCATAGTCTGACAATAAAATAGCGGAAGCACCTGAAAAGACGTCATCTCGCTCGAATGCGCCGACCGCGGGTTCTTCCTCATCCAGACGCATCAGCTGCTGGCCACCCGAAACGTAGCGGGTCTTCACGATGGTGCCGGCGACCTCGGTACGGACGGTGAAATCCTCGATACGCGCTTCGGTGGCGACAAGCTGGGCCAGTTCGGCGCCCGCCGCATCGGCACCGGTCACGCCACCCAGTCGGGCCCGCCCCCCCAGGGCCGCGACGTTGCGAGCGACATTGCCCACCCCGCCCGGCATGGCCACCGTACGGCGCGACCGCAGGACCGGGATCGGTGCCTCGGGCGAGATCCGGCTGACATCGCCATAGACGTAACGATCCAGCATCAGGTCGCCGACGCAGGCCACGGTCTGGTCGCGTGCGCGGTCCAGCAGGCTCTGCAGGGTGCCGAGATCGAGGGTGCGGTCAGCCATGACCCGACCTATCGGATTCAGGCGGCCTTCGCCATCCGCGCTTTCGACAGGTCATCATAGGCCAGCAGTTCTGCGGCCAGGGCCTCGAACTGATCCAGCGGCACCATGTTGGGCCCATCCGACGGCGCATGGTCAGGATCCTGATGCGTTTCCATGAACACCGCGTCCACACCGACCGCCACGGCGGCGCGGGCCAGGACCGGGACGAATTCGCGCTGCCCACCGGACGATGTGCCCTGCCCGCCCGGCTGCTGGACCGAGTGGGTCGCGTCGAACACGACCGGGCAGCCGATGTCGCGCAGCACGGGAAGGGCGCGCATGTCGCTGACGAGGGTGTTGTAGCCGAAACTGGCCCCGCGCTCGCAGGCCATGACATTCGGATTGCCGGCTCCGACGACCTTGGCGATGACGTTCTTCATGTCCCAGGGGGCCAGGAACTGACCCTTCTTGATGTTGATGGCCTTGCCCGTCGCGGCGGCGGCCAGCAGCAGGTCCGTCTGGCGGCTGAGGAAGGCGGGGATCTGCAGCACATCGACCGCCTGGGCGGCCACGCGCGCCTGGTCCTCGGAGTGGACATCGGTCAGGACCGGCAGGCCGGTGACCTGACGAATCTCGTCGAAGATCGGCAACGACTGTTCGAGGCCCAGCCCGCGCGCGGCATTGGCGCTGGTGCGGTTCGCCTTGTCGAAGCTGGTCTTGTAGATGATGCCGACGTTCAGGCGCTGGCCGATCTCCTTCAGGGCGTGGGCCATTTCCAGCGCATGCTGGCGGCTTTCCAGCTGGCAGGGACCGGCGATAAAGGCGATGCGCGCGCCGCCGCCGATGACGACGGGCTGTGTGATGCCGTTTCCGGACAGGGTGATGACGGCGTTGGGGGCGCTCATGAGCTGGCCTTCTGAAAGCGACGTTCTGACGGGTGGTGCGTTGGCCCTTGCACCCTTATGGGGCGGTCAGGTGGCCGTTCGCGCCTGTTGTTTCAACCTACCACGGAGACTCGCAGCGTGACCACCAAGGCGCAAGACGGTTCGGTCCCTGTGATCCTGTGGTTTCGCCGCGACCTACGGCTGGCGGACAATCCGGCCCTGAGCCAGGCCCATGCGACCGGTCGGCCTATCCTGCCGGTCTATATCCACGACGAAGGCGCTGGCGTTCGTGCCGCGGGCGCGGCCTCGCTGTGGTGGCTGGACAAGTCGCTGCGGGCCCTGACGACCTCGCTGGCCGGGCGCGGCGCGACCCTGGTCCTGCGCCGCGGCGACGCGGAAACGCAGCTTCGGCACCTGATCGACGAGACCGGGGCCGATGCCATTTTCCTGAACCGGCTGTTCGAGCCGGACGCCTGGTCGCGGGACGCCGACATCGCCCACAGCCTGAAGGCGGACGGCATCGAATGTCGGGGCTTCAACGGATCGCTGCTGGCCCGTCCCGGATCGCTGTTGAACGGCTCGGGAGGCCCCTACAAGGTCTTCACGCCCTTCATGAAGGCCCTGCGTGCCCAGGCCGAACCGCCGGCCCATACGACGGGACCGCGTGCCTTGAGCGAAACGCCACACGTCGCCAGCGACGATCTGGACGACTGGGGCCTGCACCCGACCCGACCCGACTGGTCCGGGGGCTTCGACTGGACGCCGGGCGAAGATGGCGGCATCGCCGCTCTGCACCGGTTCGTCGCCGAAGGCCTGAAAGACTATGCTGATGGCCGCGACCGCCCGGCCCAGGCCGCAACCAGCCGCCTGTCGCCCCATCTGCACTTCGGCGAGATCAGCCCCTGGCGCGCCTGGATCGCCGCCCGCGGTGCGGCCGATGCCGGAGCGGTCGCGCCGGACCAGGCCGACAAATTCATCGCCGAACTGATCTGGCGCGATTTCTCGGCGCATCTGCTCCACCATTTCCCGACCCTGTCCGACAAGGCCTTCCGGCCCGAATATGACGCCATGCCGTGGCGCGAGGACGAGGCGGGCTTCACCGCCTGGACCCGGGGCCTGACCGGCTATCCCATCGTCGATGCCGGGATGCGGGAGCTTTGGGCCACCGGCGTCATGCACAATCGCGTGCGCATGATCGTTGCCTCCTTCCTCATCAAGGACCTGCTGATCGACTGGCGCAGGGGCGAGGCCTGGTTCTGGGACACGCTGGTCGATGCCGACCTTGCGTCGAATTCCCAGAATTGGCAGTGGGTCGCTGGATCCGGAGCCGATGCGTCTCCGTATTTCCGAATCTTCAATCCGGTCACCCAGGGTCAGAAGTTCGATGCCGAGGCTCGCTACGTCAAACGCTGGATCCCGGAACTGGCCCGCATGCCCGCCCGATGGGCCCATGCGCCGTGGGAGGCTCCGCCGGAGATCCTCCGCGACAGCGGCGTCCGTCTCGGCACGACCTATCCACGGCCGATCGTCGATCACGCCAGGGCCCGCGAGCGCGCGCTCGCAGCGCTCAAGACCGTCACGGCCGAAAGACAAGATGCCGCAGCCGATTGACCGGCGTTCGGCCTTCAACGCAGGTTGCCGCGCATGACTGTCCAGACTGCCCACACCGAGGTGACCCTCGACCGCACGCCGCGCGTCTTCTCGCTTCTGATCCGCCTGCTGTCGGCCAACTGGACCTATGGGCGTCTGACGCTGACCCTGCCGAATGGCGAGGTGCACAGGCTGGAGGGCGAGACGCCGGGGCCGCATGCCGTCATGACCGTGCTGGACTACCGCTTCGCCGGCCGGGTGCTGGCCAATGGCGACATCGGCTATGCCGAGGGCTATATCGCCGGCGAGTGGGACAGCCCGCATCTGGCCGTGCTGCTGGAGACCCTGGCCAACAACTACGACCACATCCGTCGCCTGTTCGACGGCAACGTCGTCATGCTGGCGGTCAACTGGATCGCCCACAAGCTGAACCGCAACAGCCGTCGCGGGTCGCGGAAAAACATCACCGCCCACTATGATCTGGGCAACGCCTTCTATGCCGAATGGCTGGACCGCTCGATGACCTATTCGTCGGCGAAGTTCCTGAATCCTTCGGAGCCGCTTGAGATCGCCCAGACCCGCAAATACGCCGCCCTGGCCCGGGCCATGGACCTGAAGCCGGGCATGAGCGTGCTGGAGATCGGCTGCGGCTGGGGCGGATTTGCCGAGTATGCGGCCCGGGAGGTCGGGGCGACCGTCACGGGCGTCACCATCTCACAGGAACAGCACGACCTGGCCCGGGAGCGTCTTTTCCGGGCGGGCCTGTCCGGCCGGACCCGGATCGAGCTGATGGACTATCGCGACATCACGGGCACCTACGACCGGGTCGCCTCCATCGAGATGTTCGAGGCGGTGGGCAAGGAATACTGGGGGGCCTATTTCGACAAGGTCCACGATGTGCTGAAGCCCGGCGGCCGCGCGGGCCTGCAGATCATCACCATCCAGGAAGACCTGTTCGAGGAATACAACGCCCGGACCGACTTCATTCAGAAATACGTCTTCCCCGGCGGCATGCTGCCGTCCGAGGCGCGGCTGCAGCCGGTGGTCGAGGCTGCGGGGCTGAGCTGGGACAGCGTGGACCGCTTCGGCATCGACTATGCGGACACGCTGAGCCGCTGGGATCAGCAGTTCCAGGCGGCCTGGGACGACATTCGCAAGATGGGGGGCTTCGACGAGCGGTTCCGCCGCCTGTGGCGCTTCTATCTGGCCTATTGCGAGGCCGGTTTCCGGTCGCGCCGGACCGACGTCATCCAGCTGGCGCTCACCCGGGCCTGATCACCGCACCCAGCATCGTCCGTGCGGCCTCGGCCTCTTCCAGCAAGGCAGCCCGGCGCTCGGGACCGAAATTATCGAGCGTGCGATAGGGCATGGCCAGCCGGACGTTGTCGCGCAGCCGGGGCCGGTTACGCTCCAGAAAACCCCAGTACAGCCGATTGAAAGGACAGGCCTTTTCGCCCGTCTTTGCCTTCACGTCATAACGGCACGATCCGCAGTAGTCGCTCATCCGGTCGATATAGGCCCCCGACGCGGCATAAGGTTTGGACCCCACGATCCCGCCGTCGGCGAAGGTCGCCATGCCGCGGGTATTGGGCATCTCCACCCATTCATAGGCGTCGGCGTAGACGCTCAGATACCAGTCATCGACGGCGTCAGGGTGCACGCCCAGCAGCATGGCCAGATTCCCGGTCACCATCAGTCGCTGGATATGGTGGGCATAGGCATTGTCCCGCGTCGTGGCGACGACGTCGGCCACGCAGGCCATGTCCGTCTCGCCGGACCAGAAGAACCATGGCAGCGCGCGGTCGGCGTCCAGGAAGTTCCGCTGCCGATACTCCGGCACCTTCAGCCAGTAGATCCCGCGCACAAACTCGCGCCATCCCAGGATCTGGCGGATGAAGCCCTCGACCGCGTTCAGCGGGGCGCGACCCGACCGGTATTCCACCTCGGCCCGACGGCAGGCATCCAGCGGGTCCAGCAGGCCCAGATTGATCGAGGTCGATATCAGTCCATGCCACATCCACGGCTCGCCCATCGCCATGGCATCCTGCCAGTCGCCGAACCGGGGCAGGACCTGCGACAGAAAGTCGGCCAGGACCCTCTCGGCCTGCTCGGCGGTCGTTGGCCAGCCAAAGGCCCCGGTGGTGCCGAAATGCTCCGGAAACAGGCGCCCGACATCGGCGATGGCCCCGACCGCCACGGCGTCCGGCGGCGTCCGAAGTCGCTTCGGCGGGCGCACGCCCCTGGTCAGTCCCTTGCGGTTCTCGGCGTCATAGTTCCACGTCCCGCCGACCGGCTGGCCGTCGTCCAGCAGGATGCCCGTCGCCTTTCGCATCTCGCGGTAGAAGAACTCCATCCGTAGCTGGGACTTGCCCGACGCCCAGCGCCGGAAGCGATCGTGGGTGCAGATGAAGCGATCGTCCTCCCGGATTTCCGTGCTCACCGCGCTTGACGCGGCAAAGGCCGACAGCGCCTCCGCCAGCCGCCACTCGCCGCATTCGGTCATCACGACCGCACCGAACGGCTGATCCGCCAGCGCCCGTTCCACCTCGCCGACGATGCTGTGGGTATTGCCGGGATCGCCGATACGAACGTAGCGGATGGTGACGCCCCTCCCTTCGAGCCTCAGAGCGAAGCTGCGCATGGCGGCGAAGATCAGGGCGATCTTCTGCTTGTGGTGGCCGACATAGGTCGCCTCGGCCCGGACTTCGGCCATCAGGACCACGTCTCGGCCCGGATCGAGGTCGCGCAGCGCCGACAGGCCGTCCGACAGCTGGTCGCCCAGAACCAGCCTCAGGGTGGCTCTGCCTTCGTTGTTGCGCGTGCTAGTCTCGGCCATGGCCTCGTTCCTGATCTCCACCGACGACCTCGCCCGCGACCTCGGCGCGCCCGACCTCCGGATCGTCGATGCCAGCTGGCATCTGGACGGCCGCGACGCCCGCGCAGAGTTCGAGCGACTGCGAATCCCGGGCGCGGTCTTCTTCGACCTCGACGCCGTGTCAGACCACAGCACGGACCTGCCGCATATGCTGCCCACCGCCGCAGCCTTCGCCAGGGCGGCAGGCGATCTGGGGATTTCGGCGACGGACCGGATCGTCGTCTACGACACGGTCGGGCTGTTCTCGGCCGCGCGGGTCTGGTGGACCTTCCGTCTGATGGGCGCGCGGGACGTCCGCGTTCTCGATGGCGGCCTGCCCCGCTGGAGGGCGGAGGACCGACCGACCGGGTCCGGCCCGGTTGCGCAGGCGATACCGGCCCGGTTTGAAAGGACCGGCCGACACGGTGCCGTCGCCGACATGGCAACGGTGCTGGCGGCCCTCACCGGTGACGCCCAGATCGTCGACGCCCGCCCCGCGCCCCGCTTCATGGGCGAGGCCGCCGAGCCGCGCGCGGGTCTGCGCTCCGGCCACATGCCCGGCGCGCTGAACCTGCCCTTCAAGGCGCTGCTGGACGACACCGGCCGCCTGCTCCCGGCCGCCGACCTGAGGGCCCGTTTCGCAGACGCAGGCGTGACCTTCGACCGGCCGATCATCACCAGCTGCGGGTCCGGCGTGACGGCCGCCATCCTGACCCTGGCCCTGGCGGAACTCGGCGAGGACAGCGCCCTCTATGACGGGGCCTGGGCCGAATGGGGCGGTCGGCCGGACACGCCGGTGGTCACCGGCTGATCGTCAGGCCGGAGGTGCCACGGGATAGGGCTCGCCCCTGGGCACCACATCGTCCTTCTCGCCGCGAGACACGACCGTGGCCAGCACCAGGTCACCCGTGACGTTCAGCGTCGTGCGGCACATGTCCAGGAACCGGTCGACGCCCAGGATCAGGCCGATGCCCTCGGCCGGCACCCCGACCATGACGAGGATCATGGCCACGACCGGCAGGGACCCGGCCGGAACGCCGGCAGTGCCGACACCGCCCAGGATACAGACCAGCATCACGACGACCTGCTGGGTGATCGACAGCTCGATCTGGAAGAACTGCGCCAGGAACAGCACGGTAACCCCCTCGAACAGGGCCGTGCCGTTCTGATTGGCCGTCGCCCCCACGGTCAGGACGAAGCGCGCGATCTTGCGCGGCAGGTGAAGTTCTTCCTCGGCCGCCTTCAGCGACACCGGCAGGGCCGCGTTCGACGAGGCGGTGGAGAAGGCCACCACCATCGGCTGGCGCACGCCACGGAAGAACCTGAACGGATTCATCCCTCCGCCGATCCAGACGACCAGCGGATAGACGACGAACATATGGATCGCCATCGCCCCCACGGCCACGCCGACATAGGCGGCCAGCCGGACCAGCAGGTCCCAGCCGAACAGGGCCGCCAGGTTGAACATCAGACAGGCAATGGCGATCGGGGCCAGTTTGATGACCATGTTGATCAGCTTCATCGTGACCTCGAGGATACCCTCGATCACCTGCTGCAACCGGTCGGTGGCCGGCGATTTGGCCATCACCAGCCCGATCCCGAAGAACAGGGCGAAGATCATCACCGGCAGGATCTGGTTCTCCGACGCCGCCGTGAAGATGTTGGACGGGATCAGGTCCAGGAAGAACTGGCCGAACTGGATGTTCTCCGGCGCCTTTTCGACGATCGCGGCCGCGCCTGAGGCACCCTGGGCCAGCAGCTGTTGCGCCAGAGCCGGATCGACACCGTCTCCGGGCCTGAAATAGTTGACCATGCCGATGCCGATCAGGACCGCGATTCCCGACACGACGATGGTCAGCAGCAGGGTCTTGATCCCCGCCCTGCCCAGCGATTTCAGATCGCCCATTTCGGCCACGCCGACGACCAGGGCCGAAAACAGCAGAGGGATCACCAGCATGAACAGCAGGCGAAGGAAGATCTGTCCCGCCGGTCCTGTGATGTTCGAGGTCACGAACTGGACCCAGTAATTCTCCGGCCCGATGACCTGATTGACATAAAGGCCACCCGCCAGCCCGACCGTGAAACCGATCAGCATCAGCCAGTGAAGCGCGATCCCGCCCTTTTTCGTCGTGTTCATTCGTCCCCCGGAGGTGCCGACCGCGACGCGCGCGAGCCGATCGGATGTCAGCGGACCGGCAGGCCGTAGATCAGACCGGCCGGTCGAGCGTTCCATTGTGCATTGAGACCACGCGCCAGGTCGAGGGCCGATTGCGAACCCAGGTTCCTGTCGAAGACTTCTCCGTAGTTTCCGACGCTGCCGATGGCGTCCCTGGCCCAGTCGTCGGTCAAACCCATCCGCGATCCGAACGCGCCATCGGCACCCAGAAGGCGTCGCACCCGGGGATCACGCGACGCCTCGGCCTGGGCCGCGACATTGGCCCGGGTCACGCCCAGCTCCTCGGCCAGGATCAGGGCGTTCTGCGTCCACCGCACGATCGCCGTCCACTGCTCGTCGCCACGCCGGACGACCGGACCCAGCGGTTCCTTCGATATGATATCGGGCAGGATCACATGCTGGCCCGGCTCGGCCAGCGTCGTTCGTGCCGCTGCCAGCGCCGAGACATCGGCTGAAAAGGCGTCGCAGTCCTCACGGCCATAGGCCTGACGCGCGGCTTCTTCCGTCGGCAGGACGACCGCGCGATACTCGATCCCCCGGCTCCTGAAATAGTCCTCCACGTTCAGTGCGCTGGTCGAGCCTGACTGCACACAGATGCGCGCGCCGGTCAGTTCGGTGGCGCTGCTCAGGTCGAGGGCGCGCCGGACGAGAAAACCCTGGCCATCGTAATAATTGATGCCCGCGAAGCTCAGATTGCCCGTCGTGTCCCGTTCCATCGTCCAGGACGTATTGCGCCAGAGCACGTCGATCCGACCGTCCGCCAGGGCCTGGAACCGGTTTTCCGCCGTCAGCGGCACGAAACGGACGGCATCGGCGTCCCCCAGTACCGCGGCCGCCAGAGCCCGACAGAAGTCCACATCGAACCCGCGCCACTCGCCGCGATTGTCGGTATAGGCGAAGCCGACGAGACCCTGATTGACCCCGCAATTCAGACGCCCCCGCCGCTTCACCGCGGTCAAGGTCGCGCTCTCGGCAACGGCCCCCGTTCCGGACCGGGCGGCCACCGTGGTCGTCGAAGGGGTTTCCGGGGCCTGGGCGTCCTGCTTTCCGCAGGCGACCAGCAGCGCCACAGCGGCAACCGCCGCTGTCCAGATGCCAAAACCCGTGGCTCGCCGGCCCATGTTTCGTCCTGCATTGCACATGCGCGACTCCCGTCGCCCGCGGCACCCCGCTGCTTTAGAAGACTTTGACGATCCCTCCGCAACCCTGGAGATGCCGGTGGCACCGCTTTCCGATCGCACGCGACTGATCGCGACCGCCACACGACGCGGCCGCGGCCGTCGGCCGGTCAATCCACCCATAGAGCGGGCGTCTACCCTGCTGTCCGACTCCGTCGGCGACATGCGCGACGGGTCGCTGGGACCACTCTATGGAATCGAGGGCACGGCCTCGCAGGCCGCGCTGCGACGGGCGATCGCCGACCTCGAAGGCGCGTCCGACTGTTGGCTTGCACCGTCGGGTCTGATGGCCGTCACCCTGCCACTCCTGGCTCTGACGCGTCCGGGAGACGAGATCCTGACGACGGATGCCGTCTATGGCCCTGTCCGACGCTTCCTGAACCGTCACCTGGTCGCCCGGGGCATCAGCTCCCGGTTCCATCCTGCCGAAGCCTCCGCCGCCGAAATCGCCGCGTCCATCGGGGAGCGTACCCGGCTGATCCTGATCGAATCCCCTTCATCGCTGACCTTCGAGATGATCGATGTCCCTGCGCTGGCCGCCGAAGCCCGCTCGCGGGGCATTTTGACGGTGACGGACAACACCTGGGCGGCGGGGCTCGGGTTCAAGCCCCTGGCGCAAGCGGTGGACGTCAGTGTGCAGGCCCTGACCAAATATGTCGGCGGTCACTCCGACCTGATGCTGGGCGCGGTGTCGGCCGTCCGGCCCGACGTCTGTAGCGCCTTGGCCGAAGCGGTGGAGGACATCGGCGTGTGCGTGTCGCCCGACGACGCCTGGCTGGCGCTCAGGGGCCTGCGAACCCTGCCCTTGAGATATGCCGAACAGGCCCGGTCCGCGCTGGAGATTGCGAAGTGGCTGGCCGCGCGGCCGGAGGTGTCCCGTGTGCTCTATCCCGCCATGGCGGGTGACCCGAACCACGCCATCTGGGCTCGTGACCATGTCGGCGCGGCATCCCTGTTCGGGGTGGTCATGAACGGCGGCGACGCGGCAGCGGCTCATGCGCTGCTCGACCGGCTGACCCTCTTCGGCCTCGGCTATTCCTGGGGCGGGTTCGAGAGCCTGATTACATACGAGACGCCGCAGATGGCCTGGAGGACGGCGCCGCCCCGCCTGGAGGGGCCGCTGCTGCGGTTGCACATCGGGCTGGAAGACCCGGTCGAACTGATCGCCGATCTGGACGCCGCCCTCGAAGGCTGGCGGAGCGCCTGACCGTCGATTTCGGGCTTCGCCCGGCTTCAGGGAGATGGCGCACCCAGCAGGACTCGAACCTGCAACATCCCGCTTAGAAGGCGGGTGCTCTATCCGGTTGAGCTATGGGTGCTCCTGGCGCGGGACAAACCATGGCCCGCAGAGGGTGCGTTAGCCGCAAACCCTGTCGCGGCTCAAGTAGCGACCGACCGTGTCGGGAGGGATAGCCGCCCTCGACACTGCGGCTCAAGTCGCGACCGACCGTGTCGGGAGCGATAGCCGCCCCTTCAATGCGTCCAGGGCTGTTTGCGATTGGTGGCGAAATTGTCGGCATAGGCCTTCAGGATGACAGGCGGCTCCTGCGGCTCGTGCAGCCGGAATGGAATGCCGTGCCGCTCCGCATAGGCGACGGCCTCCTCGCGGGTCTCGAACGAAAGGCGCACCTGGCCGTTCATGTCCGAGGAACTGGTCCAGCCCATCAGCGGATCGATGGTGCGCGCAGACGCGGGTTCGAAATCCAGCCGCCAGTCCCTCGACTTGGCCTTGCCCGACTGCATTGCGGTCTTGGCGGGGCGATAGATGCGAGCCAGCATGATGGTATCTCCACTAAAGGTCGCTCAACCAGCTGAGCGCCGCGTGCGAAGCGATAGCCACCCTTACCAATAATGGGCTCAAGCAGCGAGCGACCGCGTCGCGAGCGGTAGCCCCCATCAAGAGGGCGTGGTCGGAGTGAGAGGATTCGAACCTCCGACCCTCTGGTCCCAAACCAGATGCGCTACCAGGCTGCGCTACACTCCGGCGGAGCGGTCTGCCAGCATCCGGCCTGCGCCGCAACGGGAAGATGGCCTCAGGGCTTGAAAAAGGGATGTCTGACGGTCGAACCCGGCACGGCCCCGATTTCCTCGGCGCGGCCCGCCCGCAACTCCAGCACGCCATTGGCGGCCCCGTTCGACGGCAATGTCACTTCCGAGTACGGCGTGGCGTGGCTCGCGATCGAGATGATGCGGCCGGTCGGATCGATGTAGATGATGTCCAGCGAGCTGGGCGTGTTCTTCATCCAGAAGCCCTGTTCTTCGGCGACGGGGAACTGGAACAACATGCCGCGATCCTCCTCCAGCGGCGGGCGGAACATCAGCCCGCGCTGCCGCTCGGCCTCATCGTCGGCGATCTCGACCAGGAACGGGTGCTCGCCGCTCGCGGTGACGATGGTCAACGGTTCAAGAGGGCGACCCGCGGCGTCGACCGGCCCCGCCTCCCTGGCGCAAGCCCCCGTCAGGAGCGCCAGTCCCAGCCCTGCGGCGATCAGCAAACGTCTCGATAGCATATTCGCCCTTTCAGGGCGGGATCAGCCGCCCGGCTTGATTTCGGCCACCACCAGGCCCTTGGGCCCTGACGCGAAGCGCACCGCGACCGTTTCGCCGGGGACCAGATCGTCCAGCCCGCAACGACGCAAGGTCTCGATATGAACGAAGATATCGCCCGGATCGGTTTCGCGCACCACGAAACCGTATCCCTTGGTGCGGTTGAACCATTTTACGACGGCCGGTTCCAGATTGCCCGTTGCGGTTGGAAACGCCGACAGGCTGCGGGAATCGGACTTCAGTCCGTCGTATCCCGTCCGCCGGGGCGCGACCATCTCCGGCGCGCCGGCTCCGAGTTCGTGAACCTGAACGACCTGCCAGCCCTTGGCGCGCCGGGCGCAGTCGCAATGGATCACAGCGCCCTCACCCGCCAGATCCATACCGGCATCCCGCAGGCTGGAGATATGCAGGAGAACGTCCTTGTGATCGGTCTGCGTCGGGTCGTCGGGCACGATGAAACCGTAGCCCTTTCCCGGATCGAACCACTTTACGCGCCCGGCGACCCGGACCACATCGGTCGCCTCCAGGCTCTCAAATTCAGACACGTCCAGCCCCCCGCCTGCAGGCCATGCAGGACGTTTACCATTTAACACGGTTCCATGAACGCTGGAAAAGCGAAAAACGCACGTTTCTTGCCTTGCGGACGTCAGCGACCGGTCGAACGATGTGCAAAAGCGCCCATTTTCACGACGCAAGGCGCGTGCTCGGAGTACAGAAATGCGTGTTTTGGCCTTCGTGGCGACCTTTGCTCTGTCATCTCCCGCATTGGCGCAGACAGATGACTATGAGGCTGTAAGGTCGCTTCCGATGGAAGCGGCTTTTGCGCAGCTGGCGGAAGCCGAAAACACTACACTGCCCATCGAGCCGTTCAGGTTCATGGTGCGACGGAGCCTGGCAGACTTGTTCTACCCAGTTGATCTTCGGACACCGTTCGAACCGCTGACCGATGCCGACACGGTAGCTGCGATAGTTCAGTTTGAAACAAAAAGCGGACTTGTAGCCGATGGGTCGCTGACGTTCGCAGAGTATGAACAGCTGACCCGTTTGGCGTTCCTCTCCCGCTTGACCACCTTGTCGCCCGGAATGGGTTTCAGCGTCGCGGTATATGATAGCGGCAGCGGGTCCATCTACGCTTCCGGTTCATGGTCTATGCCAGACATGGCATTCCCTTTGAATAGATCAGAAATAGTCTGCCAGATATCCGAAGGCTTCTGTTCGGACAAAATTCTAAATGCGAGTGGTCCGTCCCTCGCTCCATCGTCCACATCTACTGACTCATACACTCTTAGTGCGTCGGAGGACATTTACGAGATTAAGAGCTGGCAGGACGGCATCCTCGATGCCGAATCAATGACGGATTGTCGCCGTGTCCGTCTGACGATCAACACGGTTACTAAACAGGTGACGCAAATTGCAGAGGATTTAGACCCTCTGGGGTGCGAGATACCCATGTTCGGCGGTCGGCTTGATCCTATCGTTGGCGTTCGCGTTGCGACGCTAATCGATAGCTGGGATGCACAGCTCGCTTACCGCAAGACCATTCAGGATCGGATTAACCAGGTGGCCGGTCCGCTCCAGCAAGCAATGAGCGACATGCTGCCCGCCGACTAAATAGGTAAAGGCGAGCGGATTTCATCCTGCCACGCACTCCCCCGCGTATTGCGAGATTGAGACGTTTGCCGGGGAGAGTTCGATGTGGCGTGAGTGCACCGCTGGCATCGGCTTTCCAACTTCAGGGGGCGCAAAAACGGTCGTCAATGTGAAGTTGCCGGTCATCGTTGTTTCGATGAACTGCATCTGATCGCCATCAAAACGATACTCGACCGTCTCTGCCCCGTTGTTTCCACCAAGCGACGCTGTCTTTGCCTCGGCATTTAGGTTGGTGATGGCAAAGGTAAGTGCGTCGCGCGAACTCTCTCGAAGGTATGTGGGATTCAGCACGCCATTGTGGACGGGCTCCAGTGTGCAAGCCATTGAGGTCAACACCGGAAACGGCACCTTTTCATATAGCCGATTAGGTGGCGAACACGCCATCAAGGCGGTACTGATAAGGCAGGAAAGCCCAACCTGTCTTAGCATCAGCCCAGATACCCGATCCTTCAATCGCATCGCATCAAAAGACAGATGGGAGTGCTCTTCTCGAAGCACGTCGTCATCCAAATCGATGATCCGAAGCTCTTCCGCAGTCATAGGTTTAGGGTCGCGCTTGGTCATTCTAGCCCTTCCGCAAGCGCCCGATCATGACGCCAGATGAGAAGCGCCGAAAGCGCATAAAGAACGTAGAAAAAACCGTAGAAAACCTCGCCCGAACCGGGGGTTATTTATCTGATTTTATTGGGGAAATCCCGCGTGGCAGTCCCTAGGGGAGTCGAACCCCTCTTTTCAGGTTGAAAACCTGACGTCCTAACCGATAGACGAAGGGACCGCTGCGCGAGAGCGGGCGATATAGCGGGCGATTCCGGGGGGCGCAAGCGGCGTTTCGACCTAAACCGCCATACGGGGATCGGCGATGTCCTCGATCTCCAGCTGAACGCCCCTGCGCCCGTTCCAGTCGTCCGCCTTCAGACGACCGACGACGCTCAGACCGCCCTGCCCGGCCAGCAGGGCCTTGCCCGTCGGCAGGTCCGCACACCGCCAGGCGATCGCCTTGACCGCCGATCCGTCCGCTCCGACGAGGCGGCATCGCACATGGCCGCCGTTCATCTGTACCGGCTCGCGGGCCTGAACGCCGCTGAGGGCGAACAGCGGCTCGGGGTTGGCAGGGCCGAAGGGGGCCAGACGTTCGAATCCCTCGAACAGCGCGCGCGTCGCGGCACCCGGATCGATCAAGGCATCCACCTCGACCCAGTCCAGCGCGTCGGCGTCGGCCTGTTCTCCGGCGAGCACCGTGTTCAGAAAACCCCGCAGGGCGTCGATACCGTCGGGACGGACGGTCAGGCCGGCCGCCATGGCATGGCCGCCGCCGGCCATCAGAAGGCCCTCGCGCCAGGCCGCCTGGATCGCGCGGCCCAGATTCATGCCCGGCTGCGATCGCCCCGAGCCCTTTCCGACGCCTGCGACGGCGTCCACGCCGATCACCACGACGGGCTTGCGCCACCGCTCGCGCAGCCGCCCGGCCACGATCCCGACCACCCCCGGATGCCAGTCTTCGCCAGAGACGACGACCACGGCCGATCCGTCCGCGTGATGACCGGCGGCTTCGACCCGGCGTGTCGCCGTCTCGGTGACCTCGCGCTCGACCTCGCGACGGGCGATGTTCAGGGCGTCCAGTTCCTCGGCCAGGGCCCGGGCCTCGTCCGGATCGTCGGTGGACAACAGACGCGCGCCCAGATCCGCCCGACCAATCCGGCCGCCCGCGTTGATCCGGGGGCCCAGGATGAAGCCGGCATGATTCGACTTGGCCGGTCCGGGCTCGCTACCCGCAACGACCAGCAAGGCCCTCAGCCCGGGATTGCCCCAGTTCGACATGACCTTCAGGCCAAGCCCCGTCAGCGCGCGGTTGAACCCGGTCAGGCCGGTGACGTCACAGATGGCCCCCAGCGCCGCGAGGTCCAGCCACTGGCGAATGTCGGGCTCCGGCGTATCCGCAAAGAGGCCCCGCTTGCGGGCCTCGCGGTTCAGTGCCGCCAGCAGGACGAAGACGACACCCGCCGCCGCCAGATTGCCCTGTCCCGAGGTGTCTCCCGGACGGTTCGGATTGACCACGGCGACGCAGGCCGGCGGTTCCTCGCGCATCATGTGGTGGTCGATCACCACCACGCGCAGACCGATCGCGCAGGCATGGGCGATGGCCTCGTTCGCCGCGGCCCCGCAGTCGACCGTGATGACCAGATCGGCCCCGGAAGCCTTCAACCGGTCGAACGCCATCGGACTGGGGCCATAGCCCTCGGTCAGGCGATCGGGGACATAGAGGGGCAGATCGTGGCCCAGCGCCCGGAACCAGCGGACCAGCAGGGCCGCGCTGGAGGCACCGTCGACGTCGTAGTCGGCGAAGACATGGATGCGCTCGCCGGTCTGGATCGCGGACACGATGGCCTCTGCCGCGATATCCATGTCCATGAAGCTGGACGGGTTGGGAAACAGGGCCTTCAGCGTCGGCTCCAGAAAGTCGGCCCCCTCCTCCGCCTTCACGCCGCGAGCCGCCAGGGCGCGCGCCAGCGGTTCCTCCAGACCCAGCCCCTGCATGTGGGCGCGGATGACGGATGCCTCCGCAGGCCGCTGTCTCCAGGCCCGCCCGGACAAGGAGCGCGCGACATCGAGGAACCCCGGCGTCAGCGACGCGGCCGGCGGTCCATCGGCCATCAGAGGGGACGGGTCGTGCGGATGCGGCGCACGGTCCGGGTCGAGGAATCCATCACCAGCGTGTGGGTCGTGACGAAGTGGGCACCCATCTGAACCCCATCCAGCATGGCCCCCTTGGTCACGCCGGTGGCAGCGAAGACGGCGTCTTTCGAGACCAGTTCATGCAGGTCGTACTTGCGATCGAAATCCGTGACGCCCGTGCGCTGGGCCCGCGCGCGCTCATCGTCGTTGCGGAACAGCAGCCGTCCCTGGAAATGCCCGCCGACGCACTTCAGCGCAGAGGCCGCCAGAACGCCCTCGGGCGCGCCGCCCGATCCCAGGTACAGGTCGATGCCGGTCTCTGGCTCAGCCGTGTGGATCACCCCCGCGACGTCGCCGTCGGTGATCAGCATGACCTTGGCACCGACCTCGCGCAGGGCGGCGATCAGGACGTCGTGGCGCGGGCGGTCCATGACGCAGACCGTGATCTGGTCGGGTCTCACGCCCTTGGCCGCGGCCAGGGAGCGGACATTGTCGCCCGGCGTCATGTCAAGATCGACGGTGCCCGGCGCATAGCCCGGCCCGATCGCGATCTTGTCCATATAGGTGTCGGGCGCGTGCAGCATGCCACCGCCCGCCGACATCGACAGGACCGTCAGGGCATTGGCCATGGCCTTGGCCGTCAGGGTGGTGCCTTCCAGCGGATCGAGGGCGATGTCGATGGCCGGACCTTTGCCGGTGCCGACCTTCTCGCCGATATAGAGCATCGGCGCCTCGTCGCGCTCGCCCTCGCCGATCACGATCTTGCCGTCGATGTCCAGGCTGTTGAGCGCGGTGCGCATGGCGTCGACCGCCAGCTGATCGGCGTGCTTTTCATCCCCGCGCCCGATCTGGGCCCAAGAGGCGATGGCCGCCAGTTCGGTGACCATGGCGGCGTCAGCCGCGAGGGTCGAGGCGAAGGGGGCCGTGTCAGCCATGTCAAATACTCCTGAGAGGGATGATCCCCGGATTCTCTCGGCCGGGCGATAGATTTCGCGGATCAGCGCGGCGCGGGTGCCCGATCGATCGGCGGCGGGGCGGTGCCGCGGCGGCGCTGCTCGGCGGCAAAAGCCTCAACATCGGCCTGTGTCTGCGCGGTGGCCGGCGCGATCTGCCGGTCGTCGATGCGCGCCCGGGTCTCGGCAGCAAACACCAGGGGATCGCCCAGGGTCCATTCGATTCGAGAGGCCTCGCCGGCCAGCGCGCCTGCGGAGGCCTTCAAGGTATTGACGCGCGCGGCCACCTCCAGCGGCTGTGGCGTATCGGTCGTGGTTGCCGGAAAGTCCGCCCAGCGCGGATACTGGCGATTGGCATCGACGAGCGCCTGCACGCGCGGCGCGACCGGCGAGGAGGCATCGGTCGTCGGGTCGAACGCCGCAGCGCATCCGGACGTCCCGGCCAGGGCCAGCAGCAGACCCGCTATCTTTTTCGCCTGATGCGCGTTCATGTCGGGGCTGGTCATATGCCATGATGATTACAGGCGGAAGGGCGGAGCACGCCCGGACCGATCAGGAAGCGCACAGAGGACCCCATGGCCCGCACCCCGACCCCACCGCCTCCGACGCTTGCCGCCGCCAAGGCTCCACGCAAGGCGGGTCGTCCGACATCCGCCAAACCGCGCCCCTCCAAACCCAAACCCACCGCCAGGCCTGAGCTGGAAGCCATCCCGGAACCTGTTCCCGGCCCAGGCCCGCAAACGGCATCGCCCTTCGCCCTGCCTGATATGGCCGCCGATCAGCGCCAGATGATCGAGACCCTGTCGCTGAATCTGGCCCGCGCGGCCATGACGGCCCAGTCCGCCATCGCCGAGGCTGCCCTGAGCCAGGCCGACCGGCCGGCCGCCCTGTCGCCCGACCCGTTCAACGTCGGCCCGGCGATGAACTCGGTGATGACCAGCCTGGCCGCCCGCCCGGACAAGCTGTTCGCCGCCCAGGCCGACCTGTTCAATCGCTATATGGACCTGTGGGCCTCAACCACCCGGCGCGCGGCGGGCGAGGCGCCGCCCCAGCCATCGAAGGACAAACGATTCAAGGATCCGGCATGGTCCGAGAACCCCATGTTCGACATGATGCGCCAGTCCTATCTGGTCACGTCGGACTGGATGAACGGGCTGGTCTCGTCGGTGGAGGACGTCGATCCGATCACCAAACGCCGCGCCGAGTTCTTCACAAAGCTGCTGACCGACGCCTTCTCCCCGTCGAACTTCCTGGCCTCCAACCCCGCCGCGCTGAAGGCCATGGCGGAGACAAACGGCGAGTCGCTGGTCAAAGGGATGCAGAATTTCGCTGCCGATCTGGAACGCGGCATGGGCAAGCTCAAGATCAGCCAGGCGGATTACGGCAAGTTCGTGGTCGGCGAGAACGTCGCCACCGCGCCCGGCCAGGTGGTCTGGTGCGACGAACTGTTCGAGCTGATCCAGTTCGATGCGGCCACGGACAAGCAGCGCGCCGTCCCACTGCTGATCTTCCCGCCCTGGATCAACAAATTCTACATCATGGACCTGCAGCCGGAGAACTCCATGATCCGCTGGCTGTCGGCCCAGGGGTTCACGGTCTTCGTCTGTTCGTGGGTGAATCCCGACGTCGACAAGGCCGACTTCGGCTTTGACGACTATCTGGAAAAGGGGATCTATCGCGCGGTCGAAAAGGCGCTGGAGCAGTCCGGGTCCGGGACGCTGAACACCGTCGGCTACTGCATCGGCGGCACGCTGATGGGCGCGGCCCTGGCCCATATGGCAGCCCGGAAGGACACCCGAGTCGGCTCGACCACCTTCTTTGCCGCCCAGCACGACTTCGCCGAGGCCGGCGATCTGCTGCTGTTCACCGACGAACACTGGCTGACCCAGGTCGAGGAACAGATGGACGCGGCCGGCGGCGTCCTGCCCGGGGCGGCCATGGCCGAGACCTTCAACGCCCTGCGCGCCAACGACCTGATCTGGTCGTTCTTCGTATCCAACTATCTGATGGGCAAGTCGCCGGCGGCGTTCGACCTGCTGTTCTGGAACGCGGATCAGACGCGGATGCCCAAAAAGCTGCACATGGACTATCTGCGCTCGATGTACGGCCAGAACCTTCTGTCGAAGGGCGAGTTCCGCATCGGCGGCATCACGGTCGACCTGTCGAAGGTGAAGATCCCGCTGTATTTCCAGGCCAGTCGCGAGGACCACATCGCGCCGATGAACTCGGTCTACCGCTCGGCCCGGGCCTTCTCGAACGCCGAGGTGACCCTGACCCTGGCGGGGTCGGGGCATATCGCCGGGGTCATCAATCCGCCGTCGGCGAAGAAATACCAGCACTGGACCAACGCCGCCCTGCCCCCGTCTCTGGCGGAATGGCAGGCAGGCGCAGTCGAGCATCCAGGCAGCTGGTGGAACCACTGGGCCACCTGGCTGCATGACAGGTCCGGTGAGTGGATCAGCGCCCGCGATCCGAAGGCGGGGCCGCTGAAGCCCATCGAGCCGGCTCCCGGCAGCTATGTGAAGGTCAAGTCTTGAAGATCGAGCCCAATCTGCTGCTGGCCATCGCCACCGGCACCGCCCTGGTCCTTCTCGTCCTCACCGCCGGGACCTTCGGCCGCCCCGACTATCTGTTCCGCTATTCGGTCATCGCGATCGGTTTTTCGGCCTGCTACGTCGTGCTCAACACCCTGATCGAAAGCCGCGCGGTCGCCCCGCCCCAGCCCATGGTGTCGCGCGAGGTCCGCGCCCTGCCCTGGGCGGCCTTCATCCCGGCCTTCGTGCTGCTGTCGGCTGCGGTGCCCGTGATCCTGACGGGCCGCGACTTCGCCCTGCTGGTCATCGTCTGCACCGTCCTGTTCGGGCTGACGGTGCGCTCTGCCATGCGCGTCAGGCCGGCTGGAAGATAAGCGCCACGCCGTTGTTGCAATAGCGCTGGCCCGTCGGGCGCGGGCCGTCGTCGAAGACATGGCCCTGATGCCCCAGGCAGCGGGCGCAATGGTATTCGGTCCGTGGAATGCCGATCGCCAGGTCGGTCTTGAACCCCAGCGACCCCGGAATGAAGTCATAGAAGCTGGGCCAGCCGGTGCCGGAATCGAACTTGGTCTGCGACCGGAACAGCGGCAGTTCGCAGCCCCTGCAGACGAAGGTTCCAGCCCGGTGCTCGTCGTTCAGCGGGCTGGTGCCCGGCCGTTCGGTCGCCTCATGACGCAGCACATTGTAGCTGGCGGCCGGCAGCCGCGCGCGCCACTGGGCATCGGTGATCCGGCGGAACGGCGAGTTCGCATACTGCGCCTCCGACGCATCCGCCTCTCCGGGTGAGGAACAGGCCGCAAGCCCGGTGGCGGCGGCACCGAGCAACAGGGTGCGGCGCGAGGTCGTGAAAGTCTGGGTCATGATCTCACATACGTCGGGAAGACGCGCGAGGTTTCAAGGTGACCTTCCATCAATACCTTCCTCACAGATCAGACCAGCCCCGTCGCCTCGTCCAGTCCCAGCATCAGATTGAGGTTCTGCACCGCCGCCCCGGACGCGCCCTTGCCCAGGTTGTCCAGCAGGGCCACCAGCCGCGCCTGCGAGCCGTCGCGGTCGCCGAACACGTGCAGGCGCATCCTGTTGGTGCCGTTCAGGCCCTCGGGATCCAGGCCGGTCATAGCGTCCGTTTCGTCCAGCCCGGCCACCTCGACGAAGCGCGCCGCGTCATAGGCCTCGACCAGGGCCCCATGCAGCCGGTCGATCGAGGGCGTCTCCGGCAGGGCTGCCAGCTGCAGCGGCACCTCGACCAGCATGCCCTGACGCCAGGCTCCCACGGCCGGGGCGAACAGCACGTCGTGCTGCAGGCCGCTGTGCCGGGTCATCTCGGGCACATGCTTGTGGTGCAGCGACAGGCCATAGGCCCGGAACGCCGGTCCGGACCCGCGCTGTTCATAGTCGGCAATCATCGATTTTCCGCCACCGGAATACCCCGACACCGCATTGACCGTGACCCGCCAATCGACGGGCACCAGCCCGGCCTTCACCAGCGGCCGCATCAGGCCGATGAAGCCGGTCGGATAGCAGCCGGGGTTCGACACCCGCCGCGAGCCGATGATCTCGCCCCTCTGGACCGCGTCCATCTCGGGAAAGCCATAGGTCCAGCCCGTCGCGACGCGGAAGGCGGTAGAGGCGTCGATGACCCGCACGTCCGGGTTCTCGATCATGGCGACGGCTTCCCTCGCCGCCTCGTCGGGCAGGCACAGGATCACCGCATCCGCCGCATTCAGCGCTTCGGCCCGTGCAGAGGGATCCTTGCGGCGTTCGCCGGTCAGGGAGATGAACGACAGATCGGCGCGCCCCTCCAGCCGCTGCCGGATCTCAAGCCCCGTGGTCCCGGCCTCGCCGTCGATGAAGATGGTCGCCATCGTCGTTCCCCGATCCCTCTCCCGGAGGGAGAGGGCTTGAGCGCACGGCGGGCGAACGCCCGTCGTTCTCGCGCGAAAGGGTGAGGGGTTTCGCCCTCACCGGTTGGCACATTAACCCCTCACCCTTTCGCCTGACCAATCGCTTCGCTCCTGGAGGCTCAAGCCCTCTCCCGCCGGGAGAGGGGAAGGGAAAAAGAAAAAGGCGCTCCAGGTTTCCCCGAAGCGCCTTTGTAATCCCAGTCGCGGGTCGCGACTTAGCGCTTCGAGAACTGGAAGGACTTGCGGGCCTTGGCGCGGCCGTACTTCTTGCGCTCGACGACGCGGCTGTCGCGGGTCAGGAAGCCGTGCGGCTTCAGGACCGGGCGCAGCGCCGGCTCATAATGCGTCAGGGCGTGCGACAGGCCGTGGCGGATGGCGCCGGCCTGGCCCGACAGGCCCGAGCCCTCGACCGTGCAGACCACGTCGAACTCGGTCTCGCGACCGCAGACGACCAGAGGCTGGGCGATCATCATGCGCAGGATTTCGCGGGCGAAATACTGCATCTGATCCTTGCCGTTGATCGTGAACTTGCCGGTGCCGGGCATGACCCAGACGCGGGCGATGGCGTTCTTGCGCTTGCCGGTCGAATAGGCGCGACCCTGGGCGTCGACCTTCTTCTCATAGACGGGCGCCGAGTTGTCGTAGCCGTTGTCAGAGGTGGTCGCGAGGCCCTTCAGGGCGTCGAAGCCGGTGGCCGCTTCTTGCGTGACGTCGGTCATGGCTTAGAGGCTCCGGGTGTTCTTGGCCGAACGGCCGGCGAAATCGATGGTCTCGGGCTGCTGCGCTTCGTGGCTGTGCGTGGCACCGGCGAACAGGCGCAGGTGCGTCATCTGCTTGCGGGCCAGCGGGCTTTCCTTGGGCAGCATGCGCTCGACGGCCTTTTCGAGCACGCGCTCGGGGAAGCGGCCGCCCAGCACCTTCTGCGGGGTCGTCGACTTGACGCCGCCCGGGTGACCGGTGTGGCGATAGTAGACCTTGTCGGTATTCTTCTTGCCGGTGAACACCACCTTGTCGACGTTGGTCACGACGACATAGTCACCCGAGTCCACGTGCGGGGTGTAGGTCGGCAGGTGCTTGCCACGCAGGCGCATGGCGATGAAGGTCGCGAGACGGCCCACCACGACGCCTTCGGCATCGATATGGATCCACTTCTTCTCGACCTCGGACGGCTTCAACGCAGCCGTGGTGCTCTTCAGCATGAGGTGTTTCCTGAAACAGGGGCGAAACGGGGTCGCCACGGACAGGCCGAAGCGAGCGAAGGCGCGCTAGTAGAGGAAGGGTCGCCGGCCGTCAATGGCACCCATGTGCACCGGGAAGCCGTAACAGTCTGTTTTTACGCTGCTTTCGGATAACGGTATTAAAATACCGTATCATTTGGGAAGCTATCGGCGGGGTCCCGACATGAAAAGTCGCGGTTGGGACCGCCGGACCATCCACAGATTGGCCGTGGCAAGGGCCAGCACGACCGCCGCCCCCGCCTGGTGAAGACCACCCAGCCAAAGCGGCACGACGCTGACCAGGGTCACGATGCCGAGCAGCGCCTGCATCCACAGCGCGCCGCCGACGAGGAAGGCCGACGCGCCCAGCCCCTCGGCCAGCTTCCAGCGCCAGGCCTGGACCGCATAGAGGGTCCCGCCGATCAGCAGGCCATAGGCCCAGATCCGGTGGTTGAACTGCACCAGCGCCTGGTCGTGCAGGAAGGCCCAGCCCCCGTTGCCCCAGTCGACCGGGGCCAGCAGCGCCCCGTTCATCATCGGCCAGTCGTTATAGATGAAGCCCGCCTTGGCCCCCGCGACCAGCCCACCCAGCAGGCACTGGATGAAGACGGCCGCCAGCAGGATCGCCGCACCGCGGCTCCAGCCCCTGGGCGCGCGGTTGTGCGCCTCTCCGTTCCAGGACTCCAGTCCGGTCCAGATCAGTCCGACGAAGATCAGCAGGGCCAGGCCCAGGTGGGTGGTCAGCCGCTCCGGCGCGACATCGACCCGCTCCGACAGTCCGGACGACACCATCCACCAGCCGATGACGCCCTGCATCCCGCCCATGACCAGCAGCAGGGCACAGCGCCAGATCAGCCGCGTCGGCATGGCCAGCCGCCCGGGCAGAGACCGTTCCGGAAACAGACGGCAGATCAGAAAAAAGAAAAACGGCAGGGCGAACACGGCCCCGATCAACCGCCCGAACAGCCGGTGTGCCCACTCCCACCAGAAGATGGACTGGAAGTCGGCCATGCTCATCCCCGCATTGACCTGGGCGTACTGGGGGATGGCCTTGTATTTCTCGAACGCCTCGGACCAGTCGGCTGCGGTCATGGGCGGCAGGGCTCCCATGATCGGCTTCCATTCGGTGATCGACAGGCCCGACCCCGTCAGCCGCGTGATGCCCCCGATCACCACCATGCAGAAGACCATGGCCGCGCAGACAAAAAGCCACAGGGCCACCGGACGGGATTGGCTGGAACTTGCGAAACGCTTCATTCGACGCCTGTTGATTGGACGGATACAGTGACGCCTCATCGGGCGACCGGCGCGGTATGCTCCCGCCCGGTGGCAAGATCGAGTCGGGTTTGATGACGCAGGCGTGACCGGTGAGTGCGCTTCAGGAGATGGCCTTGGAATATGCCGATATCGTCGTGGCCGTGGTGGGCGTGTTCGCCGTGGCCTGGATCGCCGACTTGCTGACCGGTCGGCGTGGCCTGTTCGCGGCGTCGCTCGTCGCCGGCACCGGGGCGGCCTGCGGCTGGTTCCTGGCCGTGCGCGTCTTCGACGCGGCGACGATGGATGATTTTGTCTGGACGGCCTGGGCGGTCGGCGGGTCGGTTCTGGCCCTGATCGCCTTTTATCTGTTCCGGAACACACGCTGATGGGCCTTCGCACCCGCAGGGCCGTGGCCTCGCTCGGCATCGTCGCCTTCCTGACCTTCTACGTCTGGGCCGTCGTCAGCCTTGGCGCACGCCTGCCCGAGCATCCACTGGTGCATCTGCTGTTCTACGGGATCGCCGGCACGGCCTGGGGCATTCCCCTGCTGCCCCTGCTGAGCTGGGCGGAAGGTCGCCCGTTCGGGAGTGGCCGGTCGAAACCGGACTGAACTGAGCTGGCCCGAGGGTGAGCCATCATGCCGCGCGCGGCAGGCTTATGAAAACCGGGTCAAGGGAAGATGGTCGGAGCGACAGGATTCGAACCTGCGACCCCTTGACCCCCAGTCAAGTGCGCTACCAGGCTGCGCCACGCTCCGAGAGGCCGGTCCTATAGCGGGGGGTTCGCCTCCCCGCAAACCCTAAAAGTCGCAATCGTGTTCAGGCCGCCAGAACGGCGTCGAGCCGGGCTCTGGCCCGTTCCAGGTCGGCCAGGACAGCGCGCAGCCGATCGCTCCGATCGGTCGAAATCGCGGACGGTTCGCTGTCGGTTCTTTCGACGCCGGCGGTGGCTTCGACGTCCATGATGAAGGCGGCATCGGGATCGCCATAGGCGGCCAGGCGGGCGAGCCCCTGGTCCTTGTGCAGCCGCTGCACGCCCCTGATGGTCAGGCCCTCGTCGTGAAGCAGTCGGCGGATCGCCTTCAGCACCACGACATCCTGGGGCCGATAGAAGCGCCGGCCACCGGCCCGCTTGACCGGCGTCACGAAGGCGAACTTCGTTTCCCAGAACCGCAAGACGTGCTGCGGCGCGCCGACTTCCTCGGCGGCCTCGGAGATCGATCGAAAGGCGTTGGGGCTCTTGGCCATCAGCCGCCGTTCACCGCGCCGTGCACGCGTGACTTCATGATCTGGCTCGCCCGGAAGCTGATCACGCGGCGCGGATTGATCGCGGCCGGTTCGCCGGTTTTCGGATTGCGACCCATGCGGGCGCGCTTTTCGCGGACCTGGAACACGCCGAATCCGGACAGCTTGACGGTCTGGCCCTGCTCCAGGCTCTCGACGATCAGCTCCAGCGTGCGCTCGACCAGGGTCGAGCACTCCTGCCGCGACAGGCCGACTTCATCGACCACGGCCTCACACAGGTCCGCGCGGGTCAAGGTCTGCTGTTCACCCAAGGCCTGATCCCCTTACTCCGACGCCCAGCCCGGCATCGTTCCCATGCATCATAAAGGGGGAAAACGCCGCGAAGTCAAAGCACGCAGGGATCGCTACAATCGAAAGGCGCAGGCCCCCCAGGTCAGACCGCCGCCCATGGCTTCCAGCAGGACCAGATCGCCGCGCCTGATGCGTCCGTCCCGGATCGCCGTGTCCAGGGCCAACGGGATGGAGGCGGCCGATGTGTTGGCATGCAGGGCCACGGTCGAGATCACCTTGTTCTCGTCCAGACCCAGCCGGTCGCCGACGCCCTTGATGATGCGCTGATTGGCCTGGTGCGGCACGAACCAGTCGACCTCGGGCACGGTGATGCCGGAGGCTTCACAGGCCGCCGTGATGGCCTCGGCGATATTGACGACCGCGTGACGGAAGACCTGATTGCCCGCCATCCGCAGATGCCCGACCGTGCCGGTGCTGGACGGTCCGCCGTCGACATACAGAAGGTCGGTCTTGGTCCCGTCGGCGCGCAGGGCGAACCCCAGCAGCCCCTGATCGGCGGACGTCCCCTGCCCCTCCCTCGGCTCGACCACGATAGCTCCCGCCCCGTCGCCGAACAGGACGCAGGTCGTCCGGTCGGTCCAGTCCATCAGGCGCGTCATCTCTTCCGCCCCGATGACCAGGGCGCATTTCGACAGGCCGCGCGCGACGAATCCGTCGGCGACACTCAGCGCATAGACGAAGCCCGAACAGACGGCCTGGACGTCGAACGCGATACAGACCGGCGCGCCCAGCTTGCGCTGCACGATCGCCGCGGTGGCGGGAAAGGTCATGTCGGGCGTCGTCGTCGCCACGATGATCATGTCGACATCGGCCGGCGTCCGCCCGGCGTCGGCCAGGGCGCGTCGCGCGGCCTCGGTCGCCAGGTCGCTGGTCGGCTCGTCGTCCCGCGCCTTGTGCCGCTGGCGGATACCGGTGCGCTCGATGATCCATTCATCAGAGGTGTCGACCGTCTTCGACAGTTCGTCATTGGTGACGATCTGGTCGGGCAGATAGGAACCGACGCCGGTCACGGCGCTGCGGATGACGCTCACGATACAGTCTCTTCTCGCGGGGAGGCGGAAACGGGGGGAAGATTGTCCAGCACGCTGCCGAGGCGACCGAGATTGGCCCCCACGGTCGTCATATAGTCGCTCCGGGCCAGATCGACCGCGATACGGATGGCGTTGCCGAACCCCTTGGCATCGGCCCCGCCGTGACTCTTCACCACAATGCCGTTCAAACCCAGCAGGGGGCCGCCATTGATCGCACTTGGGTCGATCTTGCGACCCATGGCCTTGAGCGCCGGCATGGCGATCAGGGCCCCTGCCCTGGCCTGCAGGCTGGACGTCAGCGCTTCCTTCAGCAGGGCCGAGATGAACCGCGCCACGCCCTCGGCGGTCTTCAGGGCGATGTTGCCGGTGAAGCCGTCGGTCACGACCACGTCCACCGTGCCCCTGGCGATATCGTCGCCCTCCACGAAGCCGTGATAGTTCAGACCCAGACCGCCCTGGCGCAGGATACGCGACGCCTCGCGGACCTCCTCATGGCCCTTGATGTCTTCCGATCCGACATTGAGTAGCCCGACCGTCGGGCGGTCCACCCCATGAACCGCGCGATGGAAGGCCTCGCCCATGATGGCGAACTCGATCAGCTGCTCGGCATCGCTCTCGATATTGGCCCCCACGTCCAACACGGCCGTGACGCCGCGCAGCGTCGGCCAGCTGGCGACGATGGCGGGACGTTCCAGACCCGCCGCCGCCATGCGCAGGATCAGCTTGGAGATCGCCATCAGCGCCCCCGTATTGCCCGCAGAGACAATGGCCCCGGCCTCACCGGTCTTCACCGCCTCGATGGCGTTCCACAGGCTGGAGCCCTTGCCGCGTCGCATGGCCTGGGCCGGCTTTTCGTCCGAGGCGACCTTCTTGTCGGTGTGCCGCACGTCGCAAACATCTGCCGAGACGTTGAGGCGGGTCATCTCGGCCCGGATCGCGGCCTCGTCACCGTGCAACAGGAAACGCACACCCTCGCCACCGTGACGACGGATGTAATCCCGGATTCCGCCGACGACGACGGGTGGGCCATGGTCGCCACCCATGGCGTCCAGAGAGATCAGCGTGGGGGCTGGCAAGGGCTCGTTCGCTCCGGGCGCGCGTCAGGGCGGCGCTCATCTTGTGGCGTTCAGGATACCGTCACGCCGCCGGGATGCAACGGGGACGACGCAGGGTCAGCTTTTTCCCGGATCGTCCGGCAGCTTGAAGGCCTTCAGCACTGCGAAAGGCGAGATTTCGGCCGGTTCCTCGGGCTGCACGAACTCTGCGCCCGGCTTTCTGGGAAAGGGGTCGAGCGCCAGGGCAAACTGTTCCACCGCATATTGGCCCAGATCGATTCGCTCATCCTCGATGACATCGGGCGCATCGTCGTCCAGCGAGACCTCCACCTCCACCTCGTCCGGCTCTTGAGCGTGCGCTTCGACCAGGTCGATGGAGAATCGTTCGTCGATCCGGACCGGCAGGGGCTCCAGCGTGATGCCGCACACCTGCTCGGCAACCGCCGTCACGCGCCCCGACAGGGTCCATCCGCCTCTGGAAGGCGCGACACTCAGCTCTGCGTCAAAGCTGGAGAGCGTCGCCAGGTCCAGCGCCTTCACGATCCGCGCCCGTGCCGCCTCGTCCGGCACCAGGTGCCGCGTCAGCCCCGTGCCGATCTCGTTGAGTCGCACGACCTCGCTGAAGGGCAGGATGCGCCCGGGGTTCATGCTGCGATCTCCGGCCACTGCGGAGCCGTCAGCACGGTCTCCATAGGCTGCGCGGCAAGACGCGCACGGGCGGCCAGCGCATAGGCGGCCAGCCCCCGGGCGATCCCGGCCTCGGGGCTCTCATAGACATTGCGGGCCAGGCCGGTGGCCAGGGTGTCGGCGTCCTCGGCGCGGATCGCCGGTTCATAGGCGGTCATGCGGCCGTACAGGGCCTCACCCAGCTTGCGCATCTTCTTGGCCATGGTGACGTCGTGAACGCCCAGCTCGCGCAGGGAGTTGTCGAGCGCCGACACATAGACGTCGAACAGGTCCTGACCGGCCTCGGCCCCGGTCTGGGTGTTCGGCGCGGGCTCCTCGCGCAGCCGCATGACCAGCAGAAGGACATGCAGCGTATAGAGCTCGAATCGCGCATCGATCTGATCGGTGACGCCGAGGTCGCGATAGAATTCGGATTGCCGTGCCTGGGCGACCGCGGCCTCATACAGGGCCAGACCGGGACGGGTGCGCTCGCGCGATCGGAACAGGTTCTTCAGCATGGTCAGCGGCCCCTTTTCTGCCGCGCCGTTGAACTAGGACGCGGGTCCGGTTAGGTCAAAGACCTTGTTTCGTCGCAGGCGCCCGCTCCATGCATAAAATCGTCGCTCGTCTGGCTGTCGTTTCGGCCCTCGCCGCCCTCGCCGGGGCCTGTGCGCCCGTCGTCGGCCTGCAGGGGTTTCAGGTCGTGGACGTCAAGCCTGCGGACATAAAGGTCGGCGAGGACACCAAGGAAACCGTCGTCGCCCAGCTCGGTTCGCCCTCGGCCGTGTCCACCTTCGAAGACAACATCTGGTACTATATCTCCCAGACGACCGAGCGTTACACCTACAACATCCCGCAGATCTCGCAGCGCACGGTGACGGCCATCACCTTCAACGAGACGGACGACAAGGTCGCCGAGGTTCGCAGCCTCGGTCTGGAGGACGGCCAGCAGATCGCCATGGCCCGCCGCGAGACCCCGACCCGCGGCCGTCAGCTGACGGTTCTGGAACAGCTTCTGGGCAACGTCGGCCGCGGCCAGCTGCCGCGCACCGAGGAAAACGTCCCCGGCCAGCGCCGCCCGGACTGACCGCTTCACCTGCAAACGGAAAAAGGCCCCGGAGAGCGATCTCCGGGGCCTTTTCCTTTTGTCTCCTCCCCGCGCCAGAGGCGTGGGGAGGAGAAGCGATGATCAGCCGATGCTTCCGCTCGCCAGCACCGCCAGCAGCAGCAGGGCCACGATGTTGGTGATCTTGATCATCGGGTTCACCGCCGGGCCGGACGTGTCCTTGTAGGGATCGCCGACCGTGTCGCCGGTCACCGCGGCCTTGTGCGCCTCGGAACCCTTGCCGTGGACGACGCCGTTCTTGTCGGTGAAGCCTTCCTCGATCACCTTCTTGGCATTGTCCCAGGCCCCGCCGCCCGAGGTCATCGAGATGGCCACGAACAGGCCGGTCACGATCACGCCCATCAGCATGGCCCCCAGAGAGGCGAACGCATTGGCCTTGTCTGATATGAACAGGATCGCCACGAACAGCACGATCGGCGACAGCACCGGAAGCAGTGAGGGAACGATCATCTCGCGGATCGCCGCCTTGGTCAGGATGTCGACGGCCCGGCCGTACTCCGGCTTGACCTGATAGGTCATGATCCCGGGGTTCTCGCGGAACTGGCGACGCACCTCCTCGACGACCGATTCGGCCGCGCGGCCCACCGCCATCATCGACATCCCGCCGAACAGGAAGGGCAGAAGCCCCCCGAACAACAGGCCGACGACGACATAGGGGTTGGTCAGGTCGAAGGTGACCGCACCCATATTGGCGAAGAACGGATAGTCCGCCGGATTGGCTGCGAAATACTGCAGGTCCGACGTATAGGCCGCGAACAGCACCAGCGCGCCGAGGCCCGCCGATCCGATCGCATAGCCCTTGGTCACGGCCTTGGTGGTATTGCCCACCGCATCCAGGGCATCGGTGACGTGCCGCACATCGGCCGGCAGACCCGCCATTTCAGCAATGCCGCCAGCGTTGTCGGTCACGGGACCGAAGGCGTCCAGCGCCACGATCATGCCCGCCACGCCCAGCATGGTCGTGGTGGCGATGGCGATGCCGAACAGGCCCGCCAGCTGGAAGCTGACGATGATGCCGACGATGATCGTCAGCGCCGGCAGTGCGGTCGCCTCCAGGGAGACGGCCAGACCCTGGATCACATTGGTGCCGTGGCCCGACACCGAAGCATTGGCCACCGACCGAACCGGCCGGAAGTTCGAGCCCGTGTAGTACTCCGTCACCACCACGATCGCGGCGGTCACGGCCAGACCGACCAGCCCCGACAGGAACAGGTTCATCGGCTCGATCTGCAGACCGCCCGTGGTCACGACCGGCCCGGTCACCAGGGTGTTGATGACCCAGTAGACGGCGCCGATGGACAGCACCCCGGTCACGATCAGGCCCTGATACAGGGCCCCCATGATGTTCTGGCTCTTGCCCAGACGCACGAAGAACGACCCGATGATCGAGGTCACGATACAGATGCCGCAGATGGCGAGCGGCAGCAGCATCATCACGTCCACATAGGGCTGGCCGCGGAAGAAGATGGCCGCCAGCACCATGGTGGCGACCGTCGTCACCGCATAGGTTTCGAACAGGTCGGCGGCCATGCCGGCGCAGTCGCCGACGTTGTCGCCCACATTGTCGGCGATGGTTGCGGCATTGCGGGGATCATCCTCCGGGATGCCGGCCTCGACCTTGCCCACCATGTCGCCGCCCACGTCGGCGCCCTTGGTGAAGATGCCGCCGCCCAGACGCGCGAAGATGGAGATCAGCGACGCACCGAAGCCGAGTGCCACCAGACCGTCGATGACCTCGCGCCCCGTCGCCTCGAGACCCAGAACCTGGGTCAGCACGGCGTAATAGCCTGCGACGCCCAGCAGCGCCCCTCCGGCGACGAACATGCCGGTGATCGCTCCGGACCGGAACGCCAGGTCCAGACCCTTGGACAGGCTCTGTGACGCGGCATGCGCCGTCCTCACATTGGCCCGTACCGAGATCAACATTCCGGCGAACCCGGCCAGGCCGGACAGAACGGCCCCGATCACGAAGCCGATGGCAGCATATTGACCAATCAGCAGCCAGGCGGCGATCAGGATGACCACCCCGACCATGGCGATGGTCGTGTATTGCCGGTTCAGATAGGCGGAGGCGCCTTCCTGAATGGCGGCCGCGATCTCTCGCATCTTGTCGTTGCCGGTTTCGGCCTTCATCAGACTGGCGGTCTGGACGAGCCCGTAAAGGACCCCCAGCGCGCCGGCGGCTATCACTAGCCACAGATAGTTCGTCATTGGCGTTTCCATACCTAATGCATTGGGCGCGCGGCCCTTGGCGCGGCGGGCGTTTCCGCCTCTGTCCGCCTTCCGGTTCCCCCGTGCGCAGTGTGGACGCATGATCGCGCCCTTCGGGAAGTGCCCCGAAAGCTTACAACTGCGGCGGACCGACGCAACCGGCCATTTCAGTGAAAGTCGGCGATCAGGCCCGACGCATGCCCGTGCGGCGGCGGGGCGTCTGCAACGCTACCTCGGCCCGGACGATCGCCCCTGCACCCGATATCCGTGGCGCGACCCGCATGAGCAGGGCGCTGATGGCAGCCGTATCGACAACGGCCCAGTCGTTTTGCACCACGAAAGGCGTCACATGCGCGGCCTTGACCAGGGCATCGCGATAGTAAGGTTCCTTGGCCCGCACCTGTTCGGGCGTTTGACCTGCGCCGAGGGTCAGTCGGACGGTGACGAAGACGTAGTTGCGAATGCGCCCGTCGACAATGATCGGCAGGCCGACCGCGGTGATGTTCTGTGGCGGGGTTTCTGCGGGTGCGTCCTCGGACGCGGCCGCCGATCCGGCAGCCGTCGCCGCAATGGCCAGGGTCCCGAGCGCGAAGAGGTCTCTGCGAAGCATGGTCCCTAAATGCGCACAGATCGATTAGGATTCCGTTTCAGTCGTGGGTCCAGCCGGCCCGGTCGATCGTGACCGGCTGCCCGAGATAGCGCACCGCGACCCCGCTGCCCGCGACCACTTCGCCGATGCGGGTCAGGCGCAGATGCAGGCGATCCGCCTCCTTCTTGAGTTTCGCCTCGTCCAGTGGATGGACGCTCAGCGCCATCTCGTAATCATCGCCGCCCGTCACCAGATCTGCCAGCGCGGCTTGGGGATCGATGCGCGCATCCAGCCATGTCCGCCCGGCGGCCGACACCGGCGTGGCCTCCAGATCGAGCATGATCCCGACGCCGCTCGCCTCCGCGATGTGCCCCAGATCAGCAATCAGTCCGTCCGAAATGTCCACGGCCGCCGTCGGCAGCCCTCGCACCGCCTGGCCGAAATCGACGCGCGGCACGGGTCGGCGATAATGCTCCGCCAGGTCCGCAATCCGCTCGGGCTCCAGCGACAACCGCCCCTGCGCCGCCTTCAGGCCCAGCCAGCCATCTCCGATCGTGCCGGTGACATAGATCGCGTGTCCGGGCCTGGCACCCGATCGCGCGACGGCCTGCCCCCTGGGCACCCAGCCCAACATCGTCACGGAGAACGAGGCAGGGCCCGGCGTCGCGACCGTGTCCCCACCCAGCAGGAAAATGCCGAACCCGGCCTGATCCCGCTTCAGCCCGGCCGCGAACGCCTCCCGCTCCGGCCATCCGCAGCGCGGGGACCAGTGACAGGCCAGCAGGTAACCGAACGGCTCCGCCCCCTTGGCCGCCAGATCCGACAGATTCACCCGCAGCAGCTTCTGCGCCACCTGATCCAGCGGATCGTCGGGCAGGAAATGCACGCCTTCCACGATCGCGTCCTTGGTCAGGACCAGATCGAACCCGGCGCGCGAGGGCAGCACCGCCACATCGTCCATCAGGCCGCGCGCATGGTCCGGGTGCGCCAGGGGAACCAGCAGCCTGCGGATCGTCTCGAACTCGCCGGCGGCGTCGAGCCCGGTCATGGACCTAGGCCCTGGGCCGCACGTCGCGGGCCACGCCGTCCAGGGCCGCATTGACGAACCGGGCCTCTGCCTCGTCGAAGAAGGCCTTGGCCAGCTCGACATATTCGTCGATCACGATCTCTTTCGGCACATCGGTCTTGTGCGCCAGTTCCCAGGCCCCGCACCGCAGCAGGGCCCGCAGCGTCGCGTCCAGCCGTTCCATCCGCCAGTTGGAGGCCAGCCTCGCCTTGACCGACGAATCGATCTCGCGCTGGCTGTGGATCACGCCGCGCACGACGTCGGCGAAATAGGCCTCGTCCGCCTCGGCCAGCGGCTCGCCCTCGATGTCGGCGTCGAAGCGGTGGTTGGAGAATTCGGTGATGACGGTCTCGACCCCCTCCCCGGCCAGTTCCATCTGGTACAGGGCCTGGACCGCCGCCAGACGCGCCACCGTGCGCGCCCGGCGCTGGCGGCTGGTCAGCTGCGGTTCGGCCTGGGCCCGTTCGGTCTCGGCCAGCTGGGCCAGCACGGCCTGGATGGAGTTGGGTTCGGTCATGCGCCGAGCCCTAGGCGCAATCGCTTCTTCAAGGCAATCAGATCCACGCACGCTCGCGCCGCCCCGCCGCCCTTGTCGCCCTCGGACGCACGCGCGCGCGCCCAGGCCTGGGCTTCGTCCTCGACCGTCAGGATGCCGTTGCCGATGATCAGGCCCCTGATCCCGAGATCCATGATGCCAGCCGCCGACTGATCAGACACGATCTCGAAATGATAGGTCTCGCCCCGGATCACACAGCCCAGGGCGACATAGCCGTCATAGCGCGGTGCCGTCGGGTATTTCCCGGCCTCCTGGGCCAGGGCAATCGCCGGCGGGATCTCCAGCGCGCCGGGCACGGTGACGACGTCGAACGCCACACCCTGTGACGTCAGCGCGTCCCTGGCGCCCTCCAGCAGGGCATCGGCCAGCTCGTCGTAAAAGCGCGCCTCGACGATCAGGACGCGGATGGGTTCGCTCAGGATTGGTCTTCTCCGTCCATGTCACGCCAGCCGACGATGCGCAGGCCATAGCCTTCGATGGCGGCAGGCTCGGGGCGTGTGGAGGACATGACGATCATGTCCCTGACACCGAGGTCCAGCAGGATCTGCGCCCCCACGCCATAATTCCGCAACGACCGGTCGAGGGCCGTCGGCCTGTCCACGCCCGCCAGCCGTTCGGCCAGACCCTGCAGTGTCGGATCGCGCAGGAACACGACCACGCCGGGACCGTCATGCCGGGTGATCGTCTTCAACGCATCCGGGATATAGCTTTGCCGTTCCTCGACATGACCCAGCAGGTCGGCGGCAAAATCGACCTGGTGCATCCGGACCAAAGTCGGTCTGTCCGGGTCGATGCGTCCGTGGACCAGGGCGACATGCTCGGCACCCTCGATCGTGTTCCGGTACAGCATCAGGCGGAAGGGTCCGCCGTGGACGCTCTCGAACGGCTGATCCATGACCCGCTCGACGAACCGCTCGGTGCGGCGGCGATAGGCGATCAGATCGGCGATGGTGCCGATCTTCAGTCCGTGCAGCTGGGCGAACCCGATCAGGTCCGGCAGCCGCGCCATGGTCCCGTCTTCGTTCATGATCTCGCAGATCACGCCCGCCGGCGTCAGGCCCGCCATCCGGCTGATGTCCACCGCCGCCTCGGTATGGCCGGTGCGGACCAGCACCCCGCCGTCGCGCGCCACCAGCGGAAACACGTGGCCGGGCGATACGATGTCATCGGCGGTCTTGGTCGGATCGGACGCCACCTGCACCGTCCGCGCCCGGTCGGCCGCGCTGATGCCGGTCGTCACGCCTTCCGCCGCCTCGATCGAGACGGTGAAGGCGGTCGTCATGCTCTCGCGATTCTCGGCCGCCATCGGCGGCAGACGCAGCTGCTTCGCCCGCTCTGCCGTGATGGCCAGGCAGATCAGGCCGCGCGCGTGGCGGGCCATGAAGTTGATCTGGTCCGGCGTGGCGAACTGGGCCGGGATGATGACGTCGCCCTCGTTCTCGCGGTCCTCGGCATCCACCAGGATGTAGGGCCGTCCGTTGCGGGCATCCTCCAGGATGTCCTCGATCGGGCTGATCGGGCTGTCGGGGTTGCTGGCGGCCAGGTGCATCATGCCGTCTCCTGCCACCGCGCGAGGTATCGCGCCAGCATGTCGATTTCCAGGTTCACCCGGTCGCCGACCAGCAGCCGCCCCAGCGTCGTCGCCTCCCAGGTGTGGGGGATGATGTTCACACCGAACCGCTGCCCGTCCACGCTGTTCACCGTCAGGGACACGCCGTCCACGGTGATCGACCCCTTGGCCGCGATGAACCGGTGCAGCGGCGCGGGGGCCTCGATCGTCACACGATGCGAGCCGCCCTCCGGCGTGATCCCGATCACGGTCCCCAGCCCGTCGACGTGGCCCGAGACGATATGCCCGCCCAGTTCGTCGCCGACCTTCGTCGCCCGCTCCAGATTGACCGGTGTGCCGGCGGCCCAGCGCCCGAGAGTGGTCTTGTCCAGGGTCTCGCCCGACACCTCGACCGCAAACCAGCCCTCACCCTTTTCGACAACGGTCAGACAGCAGCCCGCATGGCTGATCGAGGCACCGAGGTCGATGCCGGACACGTCCCAGGCCGTCTCGACCTCATAACGCCGATCGCGCGCCGTCGGGGCGACCGAGCGGACCCGGCCGATGTCGGTGATGATGCCTGTGAACACGGTTCAAGCCTTCTCGTAACGTTCCCACAGGTCGTCACCCATGGGCTCCGCCGCAAGGCGTCGATAGCGCGGCGCATGCGCCAGTCGTGCCAGGGCCAGGGCCGCCACGCCCGGACGACCGTCGCCGCCCAGCAGGATCGGGGCCCGGAACCATTCGATGGCATCGACCACGCCGGCGGTCACGAAACAGGCCGCGACCCGGCCCCCGCCCTCGATCATCAGCGACGTCACCCCGCGCTCCGCCAGGGTCTGCAGCACGGCATCAACCGTGGGCCGTCCCTGGCCGTCGCCCGCCACCCGGACGATTTCGGCCTCGCCGATCACGACAGGCTCGCGCGTGGTCAGGATGAGGGTTCCTGCCCTGGCCAGCCGGGCGAACGGCGGCGTCCGCAGCCGGCTGTCCAGCACGACTCGCAGCGGATCGGTGCCCGTTTCACCGTCCGGCAGCCGCACCGTCAGCCGTGGATCGTCGGCCAGAACCGTCTCCACCCCGACCAGGACCGCGTCATGCGCGGCCCTCAGCCGATGCCCCTGCTCGCGCGCCTGCGGGCCGGTGATCCACTGGCTTTCGCCCGTCGATGTGCCGATGCGCCCGTCCAGCGACGTGGCGACCTTCCAGGTGATCCGGGGCCGCATCAGGTCCTCGACGGTCCCTGATCGTCGTCCAGCCCCTCGTCGCCAAGGAACCGCGCGAAGTCGCCGGTCGCCCGGAAGTCCTTGTAGACCGAGGCGTAGCGGACATAGGCCACCTCATCGACGCCCTTCAGCGCCTTCATGATGAAGTCCCCCACGACACTGGACGGGATCTCGGTCTCGCCCAGGCTCTCCAGCTGGCGCACGATCCGCGAGACCATCTGCTCGACCTGTTCAGGCTGGATCGGCCGCTTCCGCAGCGCAATCGCCAGCGATCGCTCCAGCTTGTCCCGGTCGAACGGCGTCCGCCGCCCGTTCCGCTTCAGGATCACCAGCTCGCGCAGCTGGACCCGCTCGAAGGTGGTGAAGCGCCCGTTGCAGTTCGGACAGGACCGGCGGCGCCGGATGGCCGCGCCGTCGTCCGACGGGCGGCTGTCCTTCACCTGGCTGTCCATATTGCCGCAGAACGGGCACTTCATGCGAAAACCCTATCCGTAGATCGGGAAGCGGCCGGTGAGCTCGCGCACCTTGCCGGCAACCTCGGCGATCACGGCCGGATCGGCCTCGTCCCCGCCGTTCATCGACGAGACGACGTCGGCGATCCAGTGACCGACCTGCTGGAACTCGGCCACGCCAAACCCGCGCGTCGTTCCCGCCGGGGTCCCCAGCCGCACGCCCGAGGTCACGGTGAAGGGCGCGGTGTCGAACGGCACGCCGTTCTTGTTGCAGGTCATCAGGGCGTGTTCCAGCTGCAGCTCGGTCGCCTTGCCCGTCACGCCCTTGGGCCGCAGATCGACCAGCATCAGGTGGCTGTCGGTGCCGCCCGACACGATCGCCAGACCCCGCTCGACCAGCACGGCCGCCAGCGCCTGGGCATTCAGCACGACCTGTTTCGCATAGGCCTTGAACTCGGGCTTCAGCGCCTCGCCGAAGGCCACGGCCTTGGCGGCGATCACATGCTCCAGCGGTCCGCCCTGAAGGCCGGGGAAGACGGCCGAGTTGATCTTCTTGCCGATCTCCACGTCGTTGGACAGGATCAGGCCACCGCGCGGTCCACGCAGCGTCTTGTGCGTCGTCGTCGTCACGATGTGGGCGTGCGGCACCGGGTTCGGATAGACGCCGCCGGCCACCAGACCCGCATAGTGGGCCATGTCGACCATCAGGTATGCGCCCACGCTGTCGGCGATCTCGCGGAACCGCGCGAAGTCGATGTGACGGCTGTAGGCCGAGGCCCCCGCCACGATCAGCTTCGGCTTTTCCTTAAGCGCCATCTCGGCAACGTGGTCATAGTCGATCAGGTGGGTGTCCTCGGTCACCTTGTAGGTCACCGGCCGGAACCACTTGCCCGACTGGTTGGCCGGGCTGCCGTGGGTCAGGTGCCCGCCGGCCGCCAGATCCATGCCCAGGAAGGTGTCGCCCGGCTGCAACAGGGCAAAGAACACCGCCTGGTTCGCCTGCGCCCCCGAGTGCGGCTGGACATTGGCGAAGGCCGCGCCGAACAGTTCCCTGGCCCGCGCGCGCGCCAGATCCTCGGTCACATCGACATATTCGCAGCCGCCATAGTAACGACGGCCCGGATAGCCCTCGGCGTATTTGTTGGTCAGAACGCTGCCCTGCGCCTCCAGCACCGCCTTTGAGACGATGTTTTCGGACGCGATCAGCTCGATCTGTTCCTGCTGGCGGTGCAGCTCGCCGGTGATGGCGTTGAAGACATCCGGATCGCTCTGCGCCAGACCGCGCGAGAAACAGGCGTCATGGATGAAATGAGCGGTCACGGGCGGCATCCGGGGCTGGCGGAACGGGAGGGCCCCTATCTAGTCCCGACCGCCGTTAGCCACAACATCTTGTGTCAGGACGCGGCGATCAGACGCCTGAGCTTGGCTATGGCCAGCCGCTCGACCGCCTTGGGCTCGGCAGCCGGTCCCACGGCCGTCGCCTCGATACCCGTGGCAACGTGAACGGCCGTGACCTTCAGATAGACGCCATTGCGGCTGGACTCGACGATGACCTCTCCGAGATTTTCGTCCGTCACAGGCGCTTGAGATCCTGCAGCATTTCGACCGTGTCGAGTTCGCCATTCCAGTACCCGATAAGCGTCGCCTCGTTCAGCCTGATCCAGGCCTGGACGAGCTTCAGACTGGCGTTGTCCAACTGCCCCTCGATCAAGGTCGGTGTGGGCCGAATACCGACGACCGCCAGGTCATCGACGTCGATCCGATCGCCAGGCGTCCGGCTGACCTTTATGCGAGCATCATGGCGCGCATTGCCACGATTGCTGACCCAGACCACCATCGGCAGGCCCGTATGCTTCGGACGCAGGTTCGACATCAGGAAGACGTCATCCTCCTCTGCCGGCGCACCCGAGATTGGCTGATGGGCGTTCATAGCCTCCAGCATACCGCACATCCTGCGCGATCGGAAACGGCTACGCTGCGACCGGCATCCGGGCGACGTTGCAGTGGGTCCACAGCCTGTCCATGGCCGTGACCAGGGCGTCCATCATGGCGTCGTCGTGGTTGGGCGAGGGGGTGAAGCGCAGGCGCTCGGTGCCCTTGGGCACGGTCGGATAGTTGATCGGCTGGACATAGATGCCGTGCTCTTCCAGCAGCATGTCCGAGATCATCTTGGCGTGGACCGGATCGCCGACGAAGACCGGCACGATATGGCTCTCGGACGGCATGACCGGGATGCCGGCCTCGGCGAAGCGGCGCTTCAGGGTCGCGGCCCGCTCCTGATGGGCGTCGCGCAGTTCGGGGTGGGTCTTCAGGTGCCGGACCGAGGCCAGGGCTCCTGCGGTCAGCGCCGGCGGCAGGGAGGTGGTGAAGATGAAGCCCGAGGCCCAGCTGCGGACCGCATCCACGATCACGGCATCGGCGGCGATATAGCCCCCCATCACGCCGATGGCCTTGCCCAGGGTGCATTCGACGATGTCGATGCCGTCCAGCACCCCGTCCCGCTCGGCCACGCCCGCGCCGGTCGCGCCGTACAGGCCGACCGCGTGGACCTCGTCCAGATAGGTCAGGGCCCCGTATTTCCGGGCCAGGGCGATGGTGCCCGCCAGGTCGGCGATGTCGCCGTCCATCGAATAGACGCTCTCGAACGCCACCAGCTTGGGCGCATCGGCCGGGGCCGCGGCCAGCAGGGTCTCCAGATGCGCCAGGTCGTTGTGCCGGAAGACATGCCGCTCGCAGCCGCCGTTCCGGATGCCCGCGATCATCGAGGCGTGGTTCAGGCTGTCGGAGAAGATGATCAGACCGGGCAGGATCTTCTGCAGCGTCGTCAGCGTCGCCTCATTGGCCACATAGCCCGAGGTGAACAGCAGGGCCGCTTCCTTCCGGTGCCAGGACGCCAGCTCGGCCTCCAGATCCACCGCCGAGCGCGTCGTGCCACTGATGTTGCGCGTGCCGCCGGCCCCGGCGCCCACGGCGTCCAGCTCGGCCGCCATGGCCTCCAGCACGGCCGGGTGCTGGCCCATGCCGAGGTAGTCGTTGGAGCACCAGATCACACAGTCCTGCCCGGACCCGTCCGCGCGACGCCGCACGGCCTTGGGGAACTGTCCGCGCACCCGCTTCAGATCGGCAAAGACCCGATAGCGGCCCTCGTCCCTGACCTGATCGACGGCGGACTGGAATGCGGCGGTGTAGTCGAACACGGCTGGCGGCTTTCTGGCGACCCGGAAACGCCGGGGTGATGCGCCGATGACACTCCAAAGTCCACACGGGGGGCAAGGCGAAATCGTCGCAAGCCCTTAATCGATAACGGTTCTCAACTACGCCTTCGGCAACTCGTCCAGCTTGCCGCGCAGCATCTGCAGGATGCCCGAGAAGTCGCGCCCGCCGTATCCCAGCCGGTCGAACAGCTGGAACAGCGCCTCCGACTGCGCCCCCAGCGGCGTCGATGCCCCCGCCTTCGCCGCCGCGTCCTGTGCCAGCTTCAGGTCCTTCAGCATCATCGCCGTGGCGAACCCGCCGTCGTAGTTGCGGTTGGACGGCGCGGTCGGCACCGGTCCGGGCCAGGGATAGTAGGTCGTCACCGACCAGCTCTGTCCCGACGACTTGGCCGCGATGTCGAAGAACTTGACCGGGTCCAGCCCCAGCTTCTCGGCCAGGGCGATCGCCTCGCAGGTCCCCAGCATGGTGATGCCCAGGATCATGTTGTTGCAGATCTTGGCCGCCTGCCCGGCCCCGTGGTCTCCGGCGCGGAAGGTCGCCCGGCTCATCGGCTCCAGCGCGGCCTCGATGCGCCCGAAATCCGCCTCGTCGCAGCCGACCATGAAGGCCAGGGTCCCGGCATCCGCCGCCATCGTCCCGCCCGACACCGGGGCGTCGGCGAAGGCATAGCCGCCCTCCCGCGCCAGTCCGGCCACCTTGCGCGCCGTGTCCACGTCGATGGTCGAACAGTCCAGCAGCAGGGCAGACGCCGGGGCCACGCCGATGATCTGTTCGGAATAGACCTTCAGCACATGCGGGCCGGCCGGCAGCATGGTGATGACGACATCGGCGTCCCGGACCGCATCGGCCGCCGACGCGACCGGCGAACACCCCGCCGCGCCCGCGCGCTCCAGGGCGGCCGCCGACAGGTCGAACGCGGCGACGGCATGACCGGCCCTGGCCTGGTTGGCGGCCATGCCGCCGCCCATGTTCCCCAGTCCGATGAAGGCGACCTTTTTGGTGGTCATGGCGTGTCTCCCGAAAGCAATTTTTCTTTCGGGTTAGCCCCTCGTCACGCGCCCCGCCAGACCGTCAGGCCGGTTTTCTGAACCGCAGCATGAACTGGTCGGTGTGACCCCGAATCGCGGCGTCGAAGACATTGGCCGTGTGCGGATCGGCCGGATTGGCCAGCACATCGCTCTCGGCCTCCAGCACAAAGCCCGCCGCCTCGACCTCCCGCTTCACATCGGCCACGTCGATCCGGTGCAGACTGTCCGCCGCCTCAAGCCCCGCGCCCGGCAGGGCCGCGTGGTCGACGATGACATACAGCCCGCCCGGCTTCAGCGCCGCGAACACCGCCGCATTGACCCTGGCCGCCGTGTCCGCCGCGAAGGGCTTCAGATGCAGGTCATGATAGTTCTGGGCCGTGAAGATCAGGTCCATCCCCGCCGGAAACTCGGGAGCCCCGATCGGCGAGCGGATGGCCGAGACATTGTCCATGGCATCGGCCGCCGCCAGGGCCTCGCCATAGCTGGCCTGAAACGCGACGAACTCAGCCGGCTGCCACGCGACCACCTCGCCCCCGGCCCCGACCGCGCTGGCGAACACCCGGGTGAAGAAGCCGCCGCCGATGATCATGTCGCCGACCTTTTCGCCGGGTTCGACCTCTGCGAACGCCAGGGTCTCGGCCGTCTTGCGGGTCGCGTCGCGGGCGCGGTCCGCCTCGGGCCGGGCGGTGTCGGACAGCACGGAGGCATAGGCTCCGGCGTCCTGCGGCAGGGGTGCCATCCCCCCGGTTGTCAGCAGGATGGTGGCCGAAACGGCCCCGGTCAGCAGAAAGGCGAGCGAACGACGCATCAGGACCTCCTCGAACGCCGGGCTGGCGCGTAAACCAGCCTAGCGCGTGGCCGCAGGACCGTCAGCCCGGCTTCCTGAACCTCAGCACAAATTGATCGGTCCGGCCCCGGATCGCCTCATCGAAGACCGACAGGCTGTGGTCGTCCTCGGGGTTACGCACCACGTCCGTCTCGCCGTCGAAGACGAAGCCCGCCGCCTCGACCTGGGCCCGCAGGGCGGAGGCCTCGATCCGGTGCAGCGTCCCGACGACCGTCGTCCCGGCCCCCGGCGCGGCTTCGTGGTCGAGGATGACATACAGGCCGCCGGGCTTCAGAGCCTTGAAGACCGCCGCGTTCATTCGGGTCACATCGACGCCGAACCGGTCGATGACGAAGTCATGATACTCCTGGCCCATGAAGACCACATCCAGCGGCTCGGGAAAGGTCAGGTCCTCCAGCGCGCCCGTGATCCGCGTCACGTTCGGATAGTCGGCCGCCAGGGTGTCGCCATAGGCATTCTCGCGTGCCGAGGTCTGGTTCGGCACAAAGGCATAGACCCGCCCCTCGGGTCCCACGGCCCGCGCGAACAGACGGCTGAAATAGCCCTCCTCCGGCCGTACGTCGGCGATCCGCTCTCCGCCCTGAATTTCGGCGAAGGCCAGCATCTCGGCCGGCTTCCTCAGCGGGTCGCGCGCGACTTCGGACGCGGGCCGCAGCGGATCGGCGATGGCCAGGGCATAGTCCTGAACGACCGCCGAAGGCCGTTCGTCGGGATCGGCCGCCGTCTGGCCGGCGCAGACCGGAGTCGCGGCCATCAGGGCCAGGGCGGAGACGGCGAACAGGGTCGACTTCAGCATGGGAGGGTCCTCGAACAGCGGTTGACCCACTTACGCGCGGGACGGCACCCGGATGCAAGCCGCATCAGGCCAGCGGCGTCCATTCCTCGCCCTCCGGGAGGGGCGCGAACAGGGCCTTGATCGCCGCGTCGTCCACCTCGGCCAGGGTCGCCGGCGACCACTGCGGCGCATTGTCCTTGTCGACGATCACAGCCCGCACGCCTTCCTGGAAGTCGTGGGTCCGCACGATCCGCCCGCCCAGCCGGTACTCCATGGCCATATTGTCTGCGAACGAAGCCATCCCCGCGCCCTCCCGCAACTGGCGTAGTGTGACCTTGAGCGACTGAGGCGACCGCGATGTCAGGATCGCCCGCTGCGCCATCGGCCAGTCGCCGCCGTCGGCCTCCAGCGCTGCAAGGATCGCCTCGACCGTGTCATGTCCGAAAAGCGGGATCAGGATGCCCGGCGCCGGCACGATCGGATCGCCGCCGGTCATCAGACCGTCCAACGCCGACAGCCCGTTCGCGACCAGCGCCGCCTTCAGGGCCTCGATCCCGTCGCGCGCGACGAAATGCGTCGCCACCCCCGCTGCGACCGTGTCGCGCCCCTTCAGCCGTGCGCCCGTCAGGGCCAGCCAGGTCCCAAGCTCCGGCTCGGGCAGGCGCGGCAGGAACCAGCCGCCGCCCACATCGGGAAACAGGCCTATGCCCGTCTCCGGCATGGCGAAGGTCGTCCGCTCGGTGGCGATCCGCACATCGGCGGGCATCGAAATCCCGACCCCGCCGCCCATCACGATCCCGTCCATCACTGCAACGACGGTCTTCGGATAGCGGAACAGAAGGTCGTTCAGCCGGTACTCCGCATGAAAGAAGGCCTTCGCCTCGACCGCATCGGTCGCCCCGCTCGCGGCGATCATCCGGATGTCGCCCCCGGCGCAGAACCCGCGCTCGCCGGCATGGTCGATCAGCACAGACCCGACCGCATCGTCGTCGCGCCAGTCCAGCAGCGCCGCGGTCATGATCTCGCACATGCCCAGGTTCAGCGCATGCAGGGCCTTTGGCCGGTTCAGGGTGATACGCCCGACGCCGTTCTCGACACGGGTCAGGACCTCGGCCTCGCTCATGCCGCCACCGGGTCCATCGCCCACATCCCATGGCCCTTCAGATAAGCCTCATGCGTCGGCAGGGCCTCGGCCGTCGCCGCCCAGCCGCGCCGCAACTGTTCCAGTCCCGCCGCGACCTGTTCCGGGTTCTGGTAGTCATAGAGCGGGTTGTGAGTCCGGGGCACGATCCCCTGCCCGTACATGACCGCGAGCCAGGATGTCGGCTGGAAATACTCGTCGGCCCCGACCTGGAACATCAGACCCCGGTCCCGGAACAGCTCGACCCGTTCGGCCAGGCTGTCGGGGATCGGCATATCCCGCACATACCGCCAGAACGGCGTGTCGTCCCTGTCGGTCGCGTGATAGTGCAGGATCACGAAATCCCGGACCATCTCGATCTCGCGCACCAGCCTGCGGTTATAGGCATTCGTATTCGTCTGGCTGAACGCCAGATCCGGCCAGTGCTGCAACAGGCGGAAGATCCCGACCTGCACCAGATGGATGCTGGTGGACTCCAGCGGCTCGATGAAGCCCGACGACAGGCCCAGCGCCACGACGTTCTTGTCCCACAGCGTCTTGCGCCGCCCGGTGACGAACCGTAGCGGCCGTGGCTCGGCCAGCGCCTCTCCGTCCAGATTGGCCAGCAGGGTCTCGCGCGCCGAATCGTCGTCGACATAGTCGCTGCAATAGACATGGCCGTTGCCGGTCCGGTGCTGCAGGGCGATGCGCCACTGCCAGCCTGCATCGCGCGCCGTGGACGAGGTATAGGGATCGACCGCACGCACCTTCGCGCACGGCACCGCCCAGGCCCGGTTCATGGGCAGCCAGTGGGACCAGTCCTCATACCCGGCCTTCAGCGCGCCCTCGATCAGCAGTCCGCGGAAACCGGTGCAGTCGATGAACAGGTCGGCCTTCAGCGTCCGGCCGTCCTTCAGCACCACATGATCGACGAAGCCGTCCTCGGGCCGCTGGACGACCTCGACGATCTCGCCCTCGATCCGCTCGATGTCCCGTCGGGCGCAGACCTTCCTCAGATACTGGCCATACAGGACCGAGTCGAAATGATAGGCGGTGTGCAGCCCGCTCAGCGGCGACCGGGGATCCGGCGACCGCGCCCCGACCCTGCCCCGTCGCGCCGCATGGGCGCAGATCGAATAGGCCTCCAGACTCAGCGCCCTGCCCTGTTCGCGCATGGCGAAATAGGACCCCGGAAAGTCCCCCAGCGTCGATCCGCCGCCATAGGTGCCGAACGGGTGGAAATAGGCGCTGTCCTTCCGGCCCCAACCATTGAATTCAATCCCCAGCTTCAGCGTCGCCCGGGTCTCGCGCATGAACTCGGCCTCATCGAGGTCGATCAGGGCGTTGAAGTCCTTGATCGTCGGCACGGTCGCCTCGCCGACGCCGACGACGCCGATGTCCGCGCTCTCGACCAGCCGCACCTCCGCGTTCGGCCCCACGGACCGCTTGATCGCCGCCGCCGCCATCCAGCCGGCCGTGCCGCCGCCGACGATCAGGATCGATTTGATGGGTTCGGTCATTGAGCATGGTTCCTGCAGCTAGCCACCAGTGACTTCAGGGCGCTCGCTCTCCCCAAATGCCACGGCTCCCCCATCTCGTTTGGAGCATCCAGTTCGATCCATTCTCCGCCTCCAAGAGCCGCAAGACCAACCTCATCAATCTCATACTCCGCCGGGCCGATGTGTCGCATTTCGAATGACACCCCATCGACGATCAGGGCCGTCTTCGCGGTGTCATCCCGCACGAGACCACCGCCATAGTAGGTGATCACGCTCGTTTCTTCGCGGCAACTTGCGCGCAGAATCACAGACGAGAAGTCCCAACTCAGAAAAGCAGCGACGGGGTCCCGATCCAGGATGAGGCCGGAAATCCACTGAGGCTCGTCAACGGACTGGGGGCTGGCAAGCAGCGCCAGCGCGGCGAACAGAGCAGCGCTCATTGCCGCATCATTTCCCGCGCCGTGATCACCCGCATGATCTCGTTCGTCCCCTCCAGGATGCGGTGCACCCGCAGGTCGCGGACGATCCGCTCCAGCGGATAGTCCTTCAGATAGCCATAGCCGCCGTGCAGCTGCAGCGCCTCGTCGGCGATGTCGAAACAGGCGTCGGTGGCCATCCGCTTGGCCATGGCGCACCACTTGGTCGCTTCCGGGTGCCGGGTGTCCAGCGCCCAGGCCCCGCGCAGCACCATCAGTCGCGCGGCCTCCAGAGCGGTCGCCATGTCGGCCAGCTTGAACTGGGTGTTCTGGAACTCCGCCAGCGCCTTGCCGAACTGCTTGCGGCTGGCGACGTAGGCCTGGGCCTTCTCCAGGGCCAGCCGCGCCCCACCGATCGAGCAGGCCGCGATGTTCAGCCGTCCGCCGTCCAGCCCCATCATCGCATAGCGGAAGCCGTCGCCTTCCTGGCCCAGCATGTTGGCGACCGGTACGCGGCAGTCGTCGAACTGGACGATGGCGGTGGGCTGGCTGTTCCAGCCCATCTTCTTTTCCTGCGCGCCAAAGCTGAGCCCCGGCGTGCCCTTCTCGACCACGAAGGCCGAGATACCCTTCGGCCCCGGCTCGCCCGTCCGCGCCATCACCACATAGAGATCGGACGTCCCCGCCCCCGAGATGAAGGCCTTGGAGCCGTTCAGCACCCAGTCATCGCCGTCGCGCGTCGCCGAGGTCCGCATCGCCGCCGCGTCCGACCCCGAGCCGGGCTCGGTCAGGCAGTAGGAAGCGATCAGCGCCATCGTCGCCAGACGCGGCACATAGCGGCTGCGCAGATCATCCGCCCCGAACCGGTCGATCATCCAGGTCGCCATATTGTGGATCGAGATGAAGGCCGCCGTCGACACATCGCCGCGCGACAGTTCCTCAAAGATCACCGCCGCCTCGACCCGGCCCAGCGCCATGCCGCCGTGTTCCTCGCCCGTGTAGATGGCGGCAAACCCCGTCTGGGCCGCCCGGCGCATGACGTCGACCGGAAAATGTTTGGTTTCGTCCCACTCGGCCGAGTGCGGGGCCAGCTCGGCCTCGGCAAAGGCCCGCGCCGCATCCTGGATGGCGCGCTGGTCGTCGGTGAGGGCGAAATCCATGGGGTCTCCCGGAGGGTCGTTTTGCTCGCTTTACCCGCTTCCCTCTCCCGGCGGGAGAGGGCTTGAGCGCACGGGCCCGCAGGGCTCGTTCTGGCGCGAAAGGGTGAGGGGTTACAGTCGCGGCCGGTCAGGGCATGACCCCTCATCCGTCCTCTGAGCCTGTCCTGCCGCCGATCAAGGATCGGACCGGGGCCACCACCTTCTCCCCTCGGGAGAAGGACGCTAAGGGGAGACATGACCCTGCCCTTCGCGCCCGCCCCCTATCCACTCGCCCGCCCGCGTCGCCTGCGCAGCCAGCCCTGGATCCGCCGTCTGGTCGCCGAGACGACCCTGACGCCGTCCGATCTGGTCTGGCCCCTGATCATCCACGACGGTGCCGAGGATCGCATCCCCGTCGCCTCCATGCCCGGCGTCTTCCGCCTGTCGCCGAAGGCCGCGGCCGCCGCCGCTGTCGAGGCCCGCGATCTGGGCATTCCCATGGTCGCCCTGTTTCCCAACGTCGATCCGTCGCTGAAGGACAGCGTCGGCACCCGCGCCACCGACCCGGACGGCCTGGTGCCCGACTGCATCCGCGCCATCAAGGACGCGGCCCCGGAGGTGGGCGTCATGACCGACGTGGCGCTGGACTGCTACACCGACCACGGCCACGACGGGGTGCTGGAGGACGGCCGGATTGTCAACGACACGACGCTGGAGCGTCTCGCAGAACAGGCCTTCATCCATGCCCATGCCGGGGCCGACGTCGTAGCCCCCTCCGACATGATGGACGGTCGGGTCCAGGCCATCCGCGAGGCGCTGGAGGCCAACGGCTTCCACGACACCCTGATCCTGTCCTATGCGGCCAAATTCGCCTCGGCCTTCTACGGCCCGTATCGCGATGCGGTCGGTTCCGCAAAGCAGCTCAGCGGCGACAAGAAGACCTATCAAATGGATTACGCCAACGCCGACGAGGCGCTGAAAGAGGTCGCCATGGACGTCGCCGAGGGGGCCGACATGGTCATGGTCAAGCCGGGCATGCCCTATCTCGACATCGTCCGTGCGGTCTCCGAGACCTTCAGACTGCCGACCTTCGCCTATCAGGTCAGCGGTGAGTACGCGATGATGCAGGCCTCCATCGCCAACGGCTGGCTGGACGAGGACCGCGCCATCCTGGAGACCCTGCACGGCTTCAAACGCGCGGGCTGCGCCGGAGTACTCAGCTATTTCGCACCCAAGGCTGCGCGTCTGCTGGGATGATGGTTCGTCGCGCCTTTCTCGCCCTCGTCACCGCCCTCCTCTGGCCGGCCCTCGCCATCGCACAGGACGCTTCGACTCCCCTGCCCCGCGTGCAGATGGAGACCTCGGCGGGCCGCATCGTCATCGAGGTCGAGGTCGTCAAGGCACCAATCACCGCCGCCAACTTCCTGCGCTATGTGGACGAGCACCGCCTGGACGGCACCACCTTCTACCGCGCGATGCAGGCGGCACCCGGGGCCGGTCTGGTCCAGGGCGGGGTGAACAATGACCCCGACCGCGTCCTGCCGCCCATCACCCACGAGCCGACGACCGTCACGGGCCTCAGCCACATCGACGGCGCAGTATCCATGGCCCGCTACGCGCCGGGCACGGCAACCGGCGATTTCTTCATCTCCGTCGGCCCCACGCCGTCCTACGACGCAGGCCGACCCTTCTCGGTCGATCCCGATGGCTTCGCCGTGTTCGGCCGGGTGGTCGAGGGCATGGACGTGGTGCGCACCATCCTGACGTCGCCGACCTCGCCGACCGAGGGCGAAGGGTTCCTGCGCGGCCAGATGCTGGACCCGAAGATCGTGATCCTCAAGGCCTCACGGGCAATGCCCTAGGGCTCGCCCAAGGCCTCAGTGAAGAAGCGCACGACCTCTGCGTTGAACGTGACCTTGAACGCCGCGCGATCAAAGCCGGGCGCCGACGTACACAGTTGGGGCATGGCCACCCTCATCTCCTGCGAGCACGGCGTCAGAAAGTCATAGTGACCGGCATTCTCGACGCGGTGATACTCGACCGTCCCGCCGATCCGGTCGCGCACTGGCTCCACATTGTAAGGCGACGGCAGGATCTGATCGTCGGCGGCTTGCCACAGCTGCACGGGCACGGTGACCGAGGCCAGGCTCGCGTCGGTGAACGAAAGGCCGAACGCCGGCGCGGCGATGACGGCCGCCTTGACGCGCGGATCATGCGTTTCGGGGTGCCAGTTCGCCCGGTCAAGGCCTCCGTACATCGCGACCAGCCGACAGGCGAACACCTCCGGCTGAGCTACGCAATGCGCCGCAATCGCCCCAGCGTCTGATACCCCGCCGATGATCGATGTTACCGTGAACCCCCCCGCTGAAAACCCGAAGGCACCGATCCGCTCTTTGTCGACTTCCACCCGACCGGTCCAGGTCTCGGTCATGTAATCGATCAGCGCGCTGAGTTGCGGCGCGCGTCCGGTCAGTCGAAGCCCGCGGCTCTGGTCGCGGAAACTGTCGCCGGGATGAGTCAGGGCTGCGACGACGAAGCCGGCCTCGGTCAGAGACTGGGCTGTATCCGAATGGCCCCGATACCAACCACTGTTGCCGTGCGAGATGACGACAAGCGGGTGAGGCGAGCCGTCGGCGACGTTCGTCGGCAGCCAGACGCCGCCCTCGATCATCTCGCCGCCCGGACCAACGAAATGAATGATCTCGTCGGGCGCATCGTCCTGCGCGCGCGCCGCCACAGGCAGCACTCCGATCACGGCGAAGGCGGCCAGGTTGCACAGGAATCGCACGAGCGGCGCGGGGATTTGCATGAATGTCTCCGGGTTGGATGACCTCTCCTGCCCGCCGCTCCGTGCCGGCCGCCAGCCCGGTTTCGCGAATGGGCGAATGGGTTCGCGGCACGGCGAACGGTTCCGCTTGTGGCCGCCGTCGCTATAGTCTTGCCATGAACGTTGCGACGATCCGTCCTATCAACACATCGCGCGCCTGGGCGATCGACCTCGCGGCCTGGACCGTGGTCGGAGCGATCCTCGGCGCGGTCGGACCGTTCGGAAGCTTTTTCAACGACACCCTGCCCATACGCATCGGCTACTGGACGACGTTGTGTCTTGTCAGCGGCGTAGTCATCGGCGCGAGTGTGCGCCTCGTCTGGCCCCTGGCCCGGCAGCGACGGGTCCCCGCATGGGTCTGGGTTCCTGTCGTAGCCATGGTGATCACGGGTCCGCTCGGCCTGTTCGCCCGCGTCATGGCCACAGGCCTCTGGCCGGGCATCCGCGAGGCGGTCCGTCCGGATGAATGGTACGGGCAGACCCTCCTGATCGAATCGATTTTCCTGGCAATCTACGTCGCAGCGCATGCCCGAAGGACGTCGCTTGAATCGCCGAAGGCGACCACTGGCACGGCCGAAGCGCGCATTCTGGACCGGCTGCCCGCCCGGCTGGGACGAAACCTTCTGTGTCTGCAGATGGAGGACCACTACGTCCGCCTCCATACTCCCGAAGGCTCCTTTCTCGTGCTGACCCCCCTGCGTACCGCCATCGCACAGGTCGAGGGTATCGAGGGCATGCAGGTCCATCGCTCATGGTGGGTGGCGCGACAGGCCGTACAGGGCGTCGTTCAGGACGGTCGGAACCTGCGCCTGAAGCTTGCCAACGGACTGGAGGCGCCGGTCGCCCGCTCAAAGGTAGCCGAACTCAGAGCCGTAGGCTGGCCGGTCGGCCAGGGCTGACCCTCAGGATTTGAGCCGAGCCTTCAGGCTCGAAGTATCCCATCGGTTCCCGCCCATGGCCTGGACCTCTGCGTAGAACTGATCGACCAGCGCCGTCAGCGACAGCCGCGCGCCGTTGTCACGCGCTTCGTCCAGCACCAGCCCCAGGTCCTTTCGCATCCAGTCGACGGCGAAGCCGAACGCGAACTCGCCCCTGGCCGCCGTCTTCCAGCGATTGTCCATCTGCCACGACTGGGCCGCGCCCCTGGAGATGGCGTCATAGGCCGCGTCGGTGTCCAGCCCCGCGACCTGGGCGAAATGCACCGCCTCGGCCAGACCCTGGACCACGCCCGCGATGGCGATCTGGTTGACCATCTTGGTCAGCTGGCCGGACCCCGACGGACCCATGTGCTGGATGGCTTTCGAATAGGCCATGACCGCCGGGCGCGCCGTCTCCAGCGCCGCCGCGTCTCCGCCCGCCATGACGCTCAGCTGGCCGTTCTCAGCGCCCGCCTGACCGCCGGACACAGGCGCATCGATGAAGGCCAGACCGTGCGCATCGCACAGCGCCGCCATCTCGCGCGCGATCTTCGCCGAGGTCGTGGTGTGATCCACGACCACCGCGCCCCGGGGCAGGACCGCGACCGCCTCGGTCACGACCTGACGCACATCATCGTCCTTGCCGACGCACAGGATCAGCAGCGCGGCCCCTTCGGCGGCCTCGGCCACGGTCGGGGCGAACCGCCCGCCGTGCGCCCTGGCCCATGCCAGCGCCTTGTCGGTCGAGCGGTTGTATCCCGCCACATCGTGGCCGGCCGCCACCAGATGACGCGCCATCGGGCCGCCCATGACGCCCAGGCCGACAAAACCGATCTTCATGCGTCCCCCGTCGTGCCGTACCGTCCCCGGAAATAGGTCAGGGTCGGGCCGTCGCTGGCCTCGAAGCCTTCGACTTCGCCGACGATGGTCATGTGGTCGCCCATCTGCACCCGCTGATAGGTCCGGCAGTCGAACCGCGCGACGGCCCCCGACAGGCGCGGCGGAGCGTTTCCGACCCTCAGGAACTCACCGTCGGACAGCAGGCCGACGCCCCGGGCGAAACGATTCGACAGGGCCTGCGACCGGGCATCCAGTACATGGATGGAAAAGGCCTCGGCGGCCGAGAACGGCGCCCACCGCTCCGACTTCTCGTCGAGGCACCACAGCACCAGCCGCGGTGTCAGCGAGACGGAGGTGAACGAGTTGATCGTGATCCCCAGCGGTCCCGCCTCGCTGTCGGCCGTCACGACGCAGACGCCGGTCGCGAACGCGCCGAGCGCGCGGCGATACGCGGACACGTCCGCCTGGCGGACCGCTTCTTCGGACAGGGGTTCAAGGCTCACTTTCCGGACCTAGGCGAGCCTCGCCCGCGAGGCAACCGGGCCGTCGCCGGCGCGGCATATATTTCGTCGTACGCCGACTGCGTCTAGGCTGACGGCATGACCCCGTCCGAACTCCACGCCATGATCCTGACCTTCCCGGAAACCCAAAGCGGAACGTCCTACGGCATGCCGTCCTGGAAGGCGGCCGGAAAGTTCTTCACGCGCCTGCGGGCCGAGGACGACAGCGTGGTCGTGTATGTCGACAGCCTCGACCATCGCGACCTGTTGATGGAGGCCGAGCCTGAGACCTTCCACATCACCGACCACTATCGCGGCTATCCGGTCGTCCTCGCCCGACTGGCGACCGTCGATCCCGTCTGGCTGCGCAAGACGCTGGAGAAGCGGTGGCTGAAGGTCGTGCCGAAGCGGGTCTCCCGCGCCTATGCCCAGGCCTCTTGACCTTCCGCGACGTCACCATGCAAGCTTCGTTTCCATAAAGGACGGACCCCGGAGGCGGCCGTGTCGGAGCTCAGCGTGCAAGACGTCATTGCGGTCGCCAGAGACGGCTACCGTCTGCCGGCGAGGCTGTTCGCGGGCGCGGCACCGACCCATGCGGTGCTGGTGACCTCCGGCACAGGGTTTCCAAAAGGCTTCTACGAGCGGTTCGCCCGCCACCTCGCCGGCCGGGGTGCCATCGTCCTGACCCATGACATGCGGGGCATGGGGGCCTCCCGACCCGACGATCTCGCCGCCATGCAGATGACCTATGAGGATTGGGGGCGTCTCGACATGCCCGCCGCGCTTGACGCCCTGATCGCGGCCGCACCGGGGCTACCCGTGGTCCATGTCGGCCACAGCGTCGGCGGCCATTTCGCCGGCTTCATGCCGAACCATGCCAGGATCGCCCGCCATGCCTTTGTCGCCGTGGGCTCGGGCTACTGGCGCAAGCATCCGGTCCACTACAATCCGACCGAGCTGTTCTTCTGGTGGATCTACGGCCCCCTCAGCCTCGCCCGGCACGGCTATATCAAGGGCGGGAAGCTGTGGCGCGGCGCCGACCTGCCGCGCGGCGTCTTCATCCCCTGGCGTCGCTGGTGCCATGATCCGGACTATTTCGCCACGCGCCTGTCGGGCGAGTTGCAGCCCAACCATTTCGCCGAGGTCACGGCCCCGATCCGGTCATGGATCTTCACCGACGACCCGATCGCCAACCCCGTGACGGGGGCCGACATGCTGAAGGTCTATCCCCATGCCCCGTCCGATCTGATCGTGCGCACGCCTGCCGGGCAGGGCGTCCCCCGCATCGGCCACGAGGGCGCGTTCCGCCGCGGCATGGAGCCCCTGTGGAACGAAATCTACGACTGGTTGACGCAGTCCTGACTGGCGAATCGTGTCCCTCGCCCCATATCGGGCCTTCACGATTTGTCGCCGGAGCGTCCCATGTCGAACCCCCAGCTGTCCCTGACCGTCGATGGCCTGACAATCCCGCAACTCGGCTTCGGCACCTGGCAGCTGGAGCCCGCAGACGCCCGCCGCATGGTCGCCGAAGCCCTCCGCATCGGCTATCGCCACATCGATACGGCCTGGATCTACAAGAATGAGGCCGCCGTCGGGGACGGCATTCGCGATTCCGGCGTGGCCCGGCAAGACATCTGGCTGACGACCAAGATCTGGACCGCCCATTTCGAGCGGGACGCCCTGCTGCGCCAGGCCGAGGAATCGGCCCGGAACCTCGGATTCACGCCCGATCTGCTATTGCTTCACTGGCCCAAGGCGAAGCCGACCTTCGCCGAGACCATCGGGGCCCTGAATGAGGCGAAGGATCAGGGCCTGACCCGCGCCATCGGCCTGTCCAACTTCCCGTCCGGCCAGTTCCGCGAGGCCCGGCATCTGTCGAATGCCCCCCTGGTCACCAACCAGGTTGAATACCACCCCTATCTGTCGCTGAAGACGCTCCGCGTCACGGCGGCCGAACTGGGGTCCTCGATCACGGCCTGGTCGCCGCTCGCCCAGGGCAAGATCGCCGACGATACGGTCATCGGCGAAATCGCCCGGGCCCACGACAAGACCGCCGGTCAGGTCACGCTTCGCTGGCTGATCCAGCAGGGCGTCATCGCCATTCCCCGCACCCTGAAGCCGGAACGCGCGGCCGAAAATTTCGACATCTGGGATTTCGAGCTGTCCGATGACGACATGGCCCGCATCCATGCGCTGAATCGCGCCGACGGGCGGCTGGGCGACTGGCTCGACAAGGACTTCCAGTGGGATAAGGTCTGACCTGAAAAGCAGGCCGAATGGCCGCATTCAGGAAGCGACCATGGGCTCTGTTCTCGGATTTCCCGGTATCGATCCACACGACGCAGCGATCGGTGCCCGCCTGAAACGCTGGCGGGAAGAGCGGGGCATGGATGTCGACACCGTCGCCGCCGCCCTGAAGATCACCCCGGAAGAGGAACGCCGGGTCGAGGCCGGGCGCGCCCATCTGACGTCCGTGCAGCTGGCAGCCGCCACCCGCCACCTGCGCCTGCCTGTGTGGGCCCTGGTGTCGGACAGCCGCGCCTACTGAGTGGACCGCCCCCGCCTGACCGTTGCGGCGCTTGATCGCGGTCTCGCCTCAACGGCCGAGGGTGACAGTTAGCGCGCGCCGTCCTAATCCGCACCATGGCCTATAAATCCCTGCGCGACTTCATGGCCCAGCTGGAGGCTTCGGGCGAATTGGTTCGGGTCCGGGAGCCCGTGTCCACCGTGCTGGAGATGACCGAGATCCAGACCCGACTGCTGCGGAACGGCGGCCCCGCCGTCCTGTTCGAAAAGCCCGTCATGCCCGACGGTTCGATCAGCCCGATCCCGGCGCTGGCCAATCTGTTCGGCACGGTCAAACGCGTCGCCATGGGCGTGACGCTGGACAGGAAATCCCGCACTACGGCCGCCGAATTGCGCGAGGTCGGCGAGTTGGTGGCCTTCCTCAAGAACCCGACCCCGCCCCGCGGCCTGTCCGACGCCATGGACATGCTGCCTTTGGCCCAGTCCGTTCTGGCCATGCGGCCCAGGGTCGTGAAGTCCGCCCCGGTTCAGGAGATCGTCCTGAAAGGCGACCAGATCGACCTCGGCAAGCTGCCCATCCAGACCTGCTGGCCCGGCGAGCCCGCGCCCCTGATCACCTGGGGTCTGGTCGTGACGAAAGGTCCGTCGGACGACCGCGAGGACGACTTCAACCTCGGCATTTACCGCATGCAGGTGCTCGGCAAGGACAGGGCGATCATGCGCTGGCTGGCCCACCGCGGCGGGGCCCAGCACTACGCCCGCCACAAAAAGAAGAAGACCGGCCCCCTCCCCTGCGCCGTCGTCCTGGGGGCCGATCCCGGCACCATCCTGGCCGCCGTCACCCCGGTGCCCGACACCCTGTCTGAGTACCAGTTCGCCGGCCTGATGCGCGGTGCCAAGGCCGAGCTGGTGGCCTGCAAGACCGTGCCCTTGATGGTCCCCGCCCAGGCCGAGATCGTGCTGGAGGGCCATGTCCTGCTGGACGAGCACGCGCCCGAGGGGCCCTACGGCGACCACACCGGCTACTACAACTCGGTCGAGACCTTCCCGGTGTTTCAGGTCAGCGCCATCACCATGCGCCGCGACCCCGTCTATCTGACCACCTTCACCGGTCGCCCGCCCGACGAGCCCAGCGTGCTGGGCGAGGCGCTGAACGAGGTCTTTATCCCGCTGCTGCGCGCCCAGTTCCCGGAGATCACGGACTTCTGGCTCCCGCCGGAGGGGTGCAGCTACCGGATCGCCGTCGTGTCGATGAAAAAGGCCTATCCGGGCCACGCCAAGCGGGTGATGCTGGGCGTCTGGAGCTACCTGCGCCAGTTCATGTACACCAAATGGGTCATCGTCGTGGACGACGACATCGACGCCCGCGACTGGAAACAGGTCATGTGGGCCATGGCCACCAAGATGGATCCGGCCCGCGACATCACCCTGATCGAGAACACCCCGATCGACTACCTCGACTTCGCCAGTCCGGAGAGTGGGCTCGGCTCCAAGATCGGCCTCGACGCCACCGACAAATGGCCGCCCGAGACGAAGCGCGAATGGGGCGAGGAGATCCGCATGGACCGCGAGGTCGTCGACCGCGTCTCGGCCATGTGGGACCGCCTCGGTTTGCCGGGTGACGGCGCGCCGATCTGGAAATAATGTCCGACCTCAATCTACGCCGGGGAAGAAAATGAGCGCGTTCGAATTCTTCTTCAGCTTCTACGGCCTGCTGCTGGGCCTGTCGGTCGCCGCCATCGCCACCGGTCTGGCACTGGCGATCCAGAACCGCATGACCATGCGGATCGGCTATCTCACGCCGTTGCTGGCGACCTTTGTCGGTCTGGATATCGCCAGCTTCTGGGACTTCGCATGGACGGTCTTGAGGGACGCTCCGTTCAGCTACGGTCTGCTGGTCATGGGGCTGATCGTCGCCCTGGTCTATTTCGTGGCCGCATCCCTGGTGTTTCCCTATGCGGCGACCGAAGGGCAGTCGCTGGACGACCACTTCTGGTCCAACAAGCGCACGGTGCTGTTGCTGACCACCGTGGCCAATACCCTGTCTCTTTGCCTCGCTCTGCCCTTCGTGCTCGCCTCGCCGGACGGTGCCGTGCTGGCGTTTGGCTATGGCTTCAACCTCCTTCTCTATGTCCTGCTGATCCTGCCGGCAGCTCTGGCCAAAAAGCCGCGCCTGTTCGTCATCCTGACCGCGCTCCACATCGGCCTCTATCTGGCGATCGCTGTGACGTCCGTTCTCGCACCGTCCCTGATGACGATGCCCGAAGGCACCCCGCCTGCTGCCGCAGGTTGACCCTTGCTGTCTTCGGTCATTCGCGCGAGGACGATCCTCATGCGATCCCTGCTTTTCGCCGCCATTCTGGCGGCCCTGTGCCCGAGTCCCGTGATGTCCCAGTCTGTCGAAAACACCGCGCCCTGGGACCAGCCTTTCCTTCCCCCGGCCCTCGAATGGAACGGAGCCAGTCGCGCCTTGCTGGCGGACGCCACCAACCCCTGGATCACCGATTTCGAACGTGACCCGGCCCACGACTTCAGCCCCGACTATGCGGCGACCCGCGCCTGGTTCGATCGGCTGGACGCCGCTTCGGACCTGATCCGTATCGTCCAGTTCGGCACATCTCCCGAGGGCCGCCCGATCTATGCCGTCATCGCCTCGCGCGACGGTGCGACCCTCGATCCCGCCAAGCCGGTCCTGCTGGCCCAGGCCGGCATCCACCCGGGCGAAATCGACGGCAAGGACGCGGGCATGATGCTGCTCCGCGACATCGCCTTCGGCGATAAAGGCGAGCTGATCGATCATGCCAACCTGGTCCTGATCCCGATCCTGTCGGTGGACGGCCACGAACGCGCCTCCGCCTACTCGCGCCCGAACCAGCGCGGTCCGCGCATCCAGGGCTGGCGCAACACCGGCACCAACCAGAACCTGAACCGCGACTTCATGAAGCTGGACCAGCCCGAGATGTGGGCCTTGCGGACCTTCATCAACAGGTTGAACCCCGACCTCTACCTCGACATCCACGTCACCGACGGCTTGGATTACCAGTACGACGTCACCTATGGCTTCAATGGCGAGTTCGACAGCTACAGCCGCTCGCCCGCCTCGTCCGCCTGGCTCGACGATGTCTTCAAGCCGGCGATCAATGACGCACTGGAAGCCGAGGGCCACATTCCGGGGCCGCTGGTGTTCGGCATCGACGACCAGGACCCGAAGGCCGGCCTGAACGATGGCGGACTGGGCGAACGGTTCTCCAATGGTTGGGGCTCGGCCGCCCACGTACCGACCGTCCTGATCGAGAACCACAGCCTGAAGCCCTACGAGCAGCGTGTCCTCGGCACCTATGTCTTCATGGAGGCGTCGCTGCGTCTGCTGGCCGACCAGGTCACCCCACTTCGCTCGGCCATCATGGCCGACCGGGCCCTGCGCCCCACCGAGATCCCCGCCAACTTCGAGCCTGACCCGATCCCGCATCAGACCCGCACCTTCAAGGGCGTGCTTTACGAGACCTACGCCAGCCCCGCCTCGGGCCGACAGGAGGTCCGCTGGCTGGGCCGCCCGGACCCGGTGGAATGGCAGCTCCCCTACTACGGCTCGCGCCCGTCGCTGAGCCTGCACCGACCGACGGCCTACTGGGTGCCCGCCTATCGGACCGATCTGATCGAGCGCCTGCGCCTCCACGGCCTGACGATGGAGACGCTGGAGGCCGCGCGCACCGTTTCTGTCGAGATGCTGCGCCTGAACGACCCGACGCTCGCCCCGCGTCCGAACGAAGGCCACGTCCAGGCCAGCGTCACCGGGGTCACCCCGGTCGCCCGCGACTGGACCTTCGCCCCCGGCTCGGTGCGCGTCCCGACGGATCAACCCCTGGGAGACATCGCCGTGCTGCTGCTGGAGCCGCAGTCGTCCGAGAGCTTCCTCGCCTGGGGCATGTTCCCGGAGGTTCTCAGCCGCGTCGAATACATCGAGGGCTATGCCATCGCGCCGCTGGCCGAGGCCATGATGGCCGCCGACCCTGCCCTGAAGGCCGAGTTCGAGGCGAAGCTGGCCGCCGATCCCGCCTTTGCGTCCAATGCCGAGGCACGGCTGGGCTGGTTCTATGAACGAACCCCGTTCTATGATGACCGCTACCGCCTCTATCCGGTGGCGCGCGAGAACTGATCCATGACCTTGCTGACCGAGATGACCGCCGCCCAGGCCACCGCGCTGTGGAGCGGCCTGATGGTGCTGCTGATGGTCTTCCTGGCCGCGAGGGTCATCATGAGCCGTCGCGCCAACCGCGTGTTGCTGGGCGACGGCGGCAGTGCGGAAGTGGCGCTGGCCGCAAGGGTGTTCGGCAATGCGTCCGAATACATTCCGGCGGGTATAGGAGCCATGGTGGCCCTGACGCTGCTCGGCATCCCCGGCCTGGCCGTCCATGTGATCGGTGGCATGCTCTTTCTGGGGCGTCTGATCCACGCCTTCAGCCTCAGCAACAGAAAGCCAACGATCGGGCGCGTCGTCGGTATGAGCCTGACCCTGCTGGCCCTGCTGGGTGCGGGATCGATGCTGGTCGTCCATGCCTTCGTCGGCAGCCCTCACGGCTAGAGCCGTTGCGGCTGGCGCACGGGTCCGCCATATCGGGCCATGCCTGACAATCTGACGTCCCCCGACCTTCTCCACGACCTGGTGGCCGCCGCCCTGCGGGCCGGTGCCGACGCCGCCGAAGCGGTCACGGCTGAGCGGGCCTCCCTTTCGGTGGGCGTCCGCAACGGCGCGCTGGAAGACGTCGAACGCGAGGAAAGCCGCGACCTGGGCCTGCGCGTCTTCGTCGGCCGTCGCCAGGCCTCGGTGTCCGCCTCCGACCTGTCGCCCGGCACCCAGGCCCGGCTGATCGAGCGCGCCGTAGCCATGGCCCGCCTGGCTCCCGAAGACCCCTATGCCGGTCTGGTCCCCGCCGACCGGCTGGCGCGCGACCCCTTCGCTGATCTTCAGCTGCACGATCCGTCCGGGCGCTCCGCCGCCGAACTGGAACAGGTGGCGGCCGAGACCGAGGCGGCGGCCCTCGCTGTCCCGGGCGTTGCGCGTTCGGAAGGCGGTCATGCCTCGACCTCCTCCAGCCGTTGGCGGCTGGTCACGTCGGAGGGCTTCGACGGAGCCTATGCCGCGACGGGATTCGCCCTCGGGGCCGGCGTCATCGCCGAGAAGGACGGGGCCATGGAGCGCGGCGGAGAAAGCCGCTCCACCCGCTGGCTGTCCGACCTGCCTGCCGCCGCCAACATCGGCACCGAGGCCGGGCGCAAGGCCGTTGAGCGCCTCTCACCCCGCAAGATCGCCTCGATCACGGCCCCGGTGATCTTCGACCGCCGTGTGGCCGGGCAGGTCCTGTCCCCTCTGCTGGGCGCGATTTCCGGCCCGTCGATCGCGCGTGGCACCTCTTTCCTGAAGGACCGGCTGGGCCAGCCGGTTCTGCCGCGCGGCGTCAGCCTCGTGGAGGATCCCTTGCGACTTCGCGGCCTGGGTTCGGCACCGTTCGACGACGAGGGATCGCCGGTAAAGGCCCGCAATCTGGTCGACGACGGGGTTCTGACAACCTGGCTGCTGAACGCCTCGGCCGCCGCTCAGCTGGGCCTCGAAAGCACCGGTCATGCCTCGCGCGGGCTGGCGGGTCCGCCCGGCGTCTCGACGCACAACGTCCACCTGACGCCCGGCGACCTCGATCGCGACGGGCTGATGAAGAGCGCGGGCACGGGCCTGATCATCACCTCGATGTTTGGCCCGTCGCTGAACGCCAACACCGGCGACTGGTCCGCGGGCGTGTCGGGCCTGTGGTTCGAGAACGGCGAGATCGCCTGGCCGGTCAGCGAGATCACCGTCGCGGGCAACCTGATCGACCTGTGGGCCCGCATGGTCCCCGGCTCGGATCTGGAGTTCCGGTCCAGCTTCAACAGTCCGTCCCTGCTGATCGACGCCGTCGCCATCGCGGGCAAATGACCGGCCTCGACTCCGACCTTGACCTGATCCGCGCGGCGGCCCGGCGTGCCGGAGCCCTGGCCGAGGCCGAGCGCGATCGGGGTCTCCGCATCGATCGCAAGGTCGGCGGCTCCCCGGTCACCAGCGCAGACCTCGCCGTCGATGCCATGTTGAAGGCCGACCTGCTGGCGGCCCGCCCCGATTATGGCTGGTTGTCGGAAGAGACGCCCGACACGTCCGACCGTCTGTCAAAATCCCGCCTCTTCGTCGTCGATCCCATCGACGGCACCGTCGCCTTCATGAAGAAACAGCCCTGGTGGTGCGTCCCCATCGCCATCGTCGAGGACGGCGCGCCGATCGCCGCCGTCATCCATGTGCCGGCCCTGAACGAGACCTTCGAGGCGACCCTGGGCCGCGGGGCGACGCTCAACGGCCGCACCATCATGGCCTCCGACGTCGATACCCTCGATGACGCCGCCGTCCTGGCCGACGCCCGCCTGATGGAGGGACCGCACTGGCCCGAACCCTGGCCGCCGATGCGCTACGAGAAGCGCAACGCCCTGGCCTATCGGATGGCCCTGGTCGCGTCGGGGGCCTTCGACGCCGCCATCGCCCTGACGCCCAAATGGGACTGGGACGTCTGTGCCGGGGCCCTGATCGCGGCCGAGTCCGGCGCGAAGGTCAGCGATCATCATGGCCGACCCTGGCGGTTCAACCAGCCGGACCCGCGTCAGGCCAGCCTGGTCTGCTCGGCTCCGGCGCTCCACCCGTTGATCCTGCGCCGCACAGGGCCTATCCCGCTGGCCACCTGATCCGCCGCTCCCCCGGAAAGCCATCCATGACCGACGCGCCCAACTCAGCCGACCCCCAGTTGCTCCACCTCGTCATCGGCGGAGAGCTTCGCCACCTGGACGCCCCCGTGTTCCGCGATCTGTCCAAGGTCGAGTTCGTCGGGGCCTTCCCCAACTATGCCGAGGCCAAGGCTGCCTGGAAGGCCCGGGCCCAGGCCACGGTGGACAATGCCCACATGCGCTTCTTCATCCTGCACGCCCACCGGATGATCGATCCGCGCGGTGAAACGACCGGCGGCTGAACCCTCTTCATATTCGGCGAATGGCCTCTTCGACCAAAGGAGCGACACGATGATACCGATGCTTATCATCACGATGATCCCGATCCTTATCGTTCTCGGCCTTCTGGCCGTCGGCGTCGCCATCGGCGCCTTCGCCACCCGACGCGCCCCCGGTGCGACGCCGGCCCCGGTCGATCTCCGAACGGGGTGGAACGTTCCGATGAGACCCGCGCACGCGGTCAGGACCGGCGACCCCTTTGCCCATTCGCCCCCGCCGGAGCCTTTGGTGCCCGGGCCGACCCGAACGTCCGGGGTGCACTCGTGACACTGTTCGGGACAACTCTGGGGGTCGAACAGATCGCCAGCCTCGTCGCGCTGCTGGCCACGCTGGTGCTGTGGATCGCCGCGCTGGGCCGCGAGCGGGGCTATGCCCGCTGGTTCAAGGCGTGGGAAGCGGCGAGAAAGGCACGCCACGATGCCGAACGCGGCATCCAGCCACCCCCCTCCGACAAGCCCCCGACCGGCCCCTGGGGCTGAAGCCTACTCCCGCTTCAGCAGCCGCTCGGTCAGCAGGGTCCCCCACCACGACGCCCGGAACCGTGTGCGCATCGCACGGGGATCATAGGCGTCCGATTCGACCCACTCCAGGAAACCCACGCCGGTAGGCTCCACCTCGTCGATGTAGGTCTCGACGAAATAGTCCAGCACGCCGGTCAACCCCTCCCGGCTGTGCAGAAACCGTTTCGACAGCTCCTGCCGTGCGACCGAGATCGGCTCCCCCAGCCTGAAATGCCGGTAGAAGACCGCCATCAGCCCGGCCCGGTCCGCGCCGGACTTGCAGTGGATCAGGGCAGGATATTCGATCGACGCGAACAGATCCCGGGCCCGGCGTACCCGATCCTTCGACGGTGGATCGCGCGAATCGAGCGGCGCATCGATCAGGGTCAGACCCAGCCGATCGCACGCCTCCTTCTCCAGCCAGTAATAGCCTTCGTCTCGCTCCCCGCGCAGATTGATGACCGTCCTGATCCCCTGCCGGGCCCAGCCTTCCAGCTGGCGCGGCGACGGCTGGTTGGTGCGGACCAGATCCGGCCCGATCCAGTGGGCGTTCGAAAACGCCAGCCGCAGGAAGGCGTGATCGTTCCAGAAGAAGTCCCGTCGCGCGGCCGCCAGCCCGTCCGGGGTCGAGACATCAAATCGCGCCATGGCTGTGAAATAGGCGATGGATCGCTTCCCGTCATCCCGTCCCGACGACCGAACGCTTGACTTGCGACCCCGGCCGTCCGACCTCGGGCCGATGAGTTCGCCCGTATCCGATGAGAAGGCCCCTCTGCGCCCTTTGCTGGCGCGGATCTGGCGCGACTATCTCTCGCATCACAAGGTGGCGCTGTTCACCTCGATCCTGTGCGCCGTCGCGGCGGGCGGCCTGAATGCTCTGACGCTGAAGCTGCTGGAGCCGGCCATCAACGGGCTGTTCGTCGATCCGGATGCGCCCATCAGGCTGTGGGGCCTGTTTCCCGTTCCGCCCGGCCAGACCCTGATCTGGATCCCCGCCGCGATCGTCGCGGTTGCCTTCCTCTGGACGCTCGCTTCGCTGGGCCAGGCCGCCCTGGTGAACCGGCTGGGTCACGGCATCGTCGGCGATATCCAGGTCCGGCTATTCGGGGCCATGATCCGCGCCGACCTGGCCCGCCTGCGCAGCCAGCATACCGGCAGTTTCGTGTCGTCCGTCCTGTTCGACGCCAATCTGGTTCGCGAGGCCTTCACCTCGGGCGTCGTCAACTACACCCAGAACGCGGTGACATTGCTGGCCGTGATCGTCGGCATGGCCTTCATCGACTGGCAGCTGACCCTGGTCGTGTTGCTGGGCGTCCCCTTGATCAGCTTCGTGCTGCGACGGTTCTCCAAACGCACGCGCAAGGCCACGGTCGGTGCGATGAAGGAGACCGAAAGCCTCTCGACCGCCCTGATGGAAAACCTCGACGGGGTTCGTCTGATCAAGCTGGAGAACCGCGAAGCCGCCGAACAGGCCCGCGTCGGTGACGTCGTTGCCCGCCGCCAGAAGCACGTCATCAAGAGCGCCGACAGCCGCGCCTTCGCCGGGCCTTTCAGCAACCTTGTGGCCATGATCATCGTCGCCACCGTCATGGTCTATGCCGGCTGGAAGTCGCGCGACGGCGAGATGAGCGTCGGGGCCTTCGCCGCCTTCATCGGCCTGCTGATGCTGGCGGGCCAGTCCTTGCGTCAGGTGGTGAACCTGCAGACCGTGATGATCGAGGGCCTGACCGCTGCGCGTCGCCTGTTCGCCTCGCTGGATATCGAGCCGGAGATCCGTCAGGCCGCATCGCCCGTCCTTCTGCCCGAAGGCGCGGCCACCATCGTGTTCGACCAGGTCTCCTTCGCCTATTCGGCCGCGGCCCCCACGATCTCGGATGTGGCCCTGACGGTCGCGCCGGGCGAGACGGTCGCCCTGGTAGGCCCATCCGGTGGCGGCAAGTCGACCCTGCTCAGCCTCCTTCCGCGTTTCTACGACGTCACCGGCGGGTCAATTACCGTCAACGGGGTCGATCTGCGCGACCTCAGCCTGACGGACCTGCGCGCCCGCATCGCCCTGGTGACCCAGGAGCCATTCCTGTTCGACGACACGATCGCCGCCAACATCGCCTACGCCCGACCCGGCGCGACGGCCGAGCAGATCGCCGAGGCCGCCCGATCCGCGGCCGCCCATGACTTCATCACCGCCCTGCCGGAAGGCTACCAGACCCGTGCCGGCGAGGCCGGTATGCGCCTGTCGGGCGGCCAGCGTCAGCGAATCGCCATCGCCCGCGCCTTCCTCAAGGACTCACCCATCCTGCTGCTCGACGAAGCCACCTCGGCCCTCGACACCGAAAGCGAGGCCCTGGTCCAGGCGGCTCTGGAGCGGCTGATGACCGGCCGCTCGACCCTGATGATCGCCCACCGCCTGTCCACCGTGCAGCGGGCCGACCGCATTCTGGTGCTCGAGGCCGGCCGCATCGTCGAGAGCGGCACCCATGCTGCGCTTGTCAGGAAAGGCGGTCTCTACAGCCGCCTGGCGCGTCAACAGTCGCTGGACGGCACGCCCGCCGTCGCTACGGTCGCGTGACGTGCGGCCCCTTCGCAATCCGATCATCCAGATCATCCTGTCGTCCGTCCTGGCCGCCTGGATGCGATTCTGTTTCGCCACGATCCGCTGGTCATACGAGGGCCGCGAGCACGCCGAGGGCGTCTGGGCCGCAGGCGGCGGCGTGCTCTGCACCTTCTGGCATTCGCGCATCGGCCTTTCGCCGTCCTGCTGGCCGCTCGACAAGGCACAGCCTGCCAAGGCCCTGATTTCCCTCAGCCCTGACGGCCAGTTCATTGCCAGGGCCGTGGCGCTGCAGGGGTTTCCCGCCGTGCGCGGTTCATCTGCCAACAAGGACAAGGCCGATGCGGCGAAGGGCGGATCCCAGGCCCTTCGCGACGGACTGAAACAGCTCAGGATCGGGGCGCTCGCCGTCACGCCCGACGGCCCGCGCGGCCCGGTGCGGGTGATGGCCGAGGGCCTGCCCCTTATGGCCAGGATGTCGGGCGCGCCGGTCCTCTTCATCGGCATGAGCTGCAATCCGGCCGTCCGCCTGAACAGCTGGGACCGCGCCCTTCTGCCCCTGCCCTTCGGCCGGGGTGCCATCGTCTATGACATCGCCCGTTTCCCCCCTGGAGCGGCCCTCTCCGACGTGACCGGCCCGTGGACAGCGCGCCTGACGGCGGTGGAGGCCCGCGCCGATGCGATGACGGGGCTGGAGCGGCTGTGACCCTGCCGCTCGCCGCCTATCGCCTGCTGACACGCCTGCTGGAGCCCCTGGCGCCGCGCCTGCTCGACGCCCGCGTCAAGCAGGGCAAGGAGGACGCCGTCCGGGTCGACGAACGCCTCGGCGTCTCCCGCCTCGCCCGGCCCGAAGGCGATCTGGTCTGGCTGCATGGCGTCAGCGTGGGCGAAACCCTGTCCCTGCTGCCCCTGGTCGATCGGTTCGTGGAGAGCCGCCCGGAGCTGACGGTGCTCGTCACGTCCGGCACGGTGACCTCCGCCGACCTGCTGGCACGGCGTCTGCCGCCCGGCGTCATCCACCAGTTCGCCCCCGTCGATGGTCCCGATGCCGTCGCCGCCTTTCTCGACCACTGGAGACCCTCCCTGGGCGTCTTCGTCGAGAGCGAACTGTGGCCCAACCTGATCCTCGGCGCAGGCGCGCGGAGGATTCCGCTGGCGCTCGTCAGCGCGCGGATCACCGAAAAGACCGCCCAAGGCTGGGGCCGCATCCCCGGGTCGGCGCGAGAACTGCTGAAGGCCTTTGCCCTGGTCATGCCCCAGGACGAGACCTCGGCAGATCGCCTGAAAACCCTGGGTGCGCGCATCGACGGTCAGGTGAACCTGAAACTCTCCGGCGGGCCGCTCCCGCACGATGCGGCTGCCTTCAACGCCCTCAGCGCCGCCATCGGGGATCGGCCGGTGATCGTCGCCGCCTCGACCCATGAGGGAGAGGAAATCGCCATCGTCCGGGCCCTCGATCGCCTCGCCGAACGCCTGTGCCTCATCATCGTCCCGCGCCACCCCGCACGCGGGCCCGAGATCGCCGCCACCCTCACACGCGACGGCTACTGCTTCGCCCTGCGGTCGCGGGGTGCCGTACCGAATGGCGAGACCGACCTCTATGTCGCCGACACCCTGGGCGAACTCGGCCTGTTCCTGCGTCTGGCCGATGTGGTCGTCATGGGCGGCTCATTCGGCCCGGTCCTCGGTCGCGAGCCCTGGGGCGGACACAATCCGCTGGAGCCCGCCCGGCTGGGCAAGCCCGCCGTCACCGGCCCCGACGCCTCGAACTGGCAGGCCGTGACCGCGGATCTGACCGCGGCCGGCGGCCTGACTGTGGTCGCCACACCGGGCGATCTGCCGGGCATGGTGTTGCCTCTGCTGGGCGACCCCAACGCGGCACGCGCCATGGGAGACCGGGGCCGCCGCGCCGCTGCGGAGGCGGGAGCCGGTCTGGACCGGCTGTGGGAGGCCCTGCAGCCCCTGCTCCCCCCGGTGCGCCAATGAAACTGTCCACGCCGCGCTGGTGGTATGAACGGCACGGCCGCCATGGCCGCGTCGCCCGCATCCTGCTTAAACCCGTCTCCTGGATCTGGACCGCCGCCACCGCACGCCGGATCGCCCGTGCCACCCCCGTGGACGTCGGCATCCCCGTCATCTCCATCGGCAATCTGACCGTCGGCGGATCGGGCAAGACCCCGGTCGCGCGCGAGGTCCTTCGCCTGCTCCGCAGCGCAGGTATCGAGGCCCAGGCCCTGTCTCGGGGTTATGGCGGCCGTCTGGACGGCCCGGTCCGGGTCGATCCCGTCGTTCACACCGCAGCCGACGTCGGCGACGAACCGCTGATGCTTTCGGCCGGGGCACCGGTCTGGATTGCCCGCGACCGCGTCGCCGGCGCACGGGCCGCCGTGTCGGAGGGGGCTCGGGCGCTGGTCCTCGACGACGCTCACCAGAACCCGTCCCTGCACAAGACGCTCAGCCTGATCGTCGTGGACGGCGAAACGCGCGAGGGCGAATGGCCCTTCGGCGACGGGTCGGTGTTTCCTTCGGGACCCATGCGGGAACCTATGGCGGCCGGTCTGGCCCGGGCCGACGCCGTCGTCGTTCTGCTGCCGGCCGACGCCCCGCCGGCCGATCCCGAACTGCTGGCGACCTTCGGTACCCTGCCGACCTTCATCGCTCGTCTGGAACCCGCCCAGGCCCCGCCGTCCGGTCCGCTGGTCGGGTTTGCGGGGATCGCCAAGCCGTGGAAGGTCGAGCGCGCCCTGAAGGCGGCGCGGGCCGACCTGTCCGACTTCGTGCCCTTCCCGGACCACGCCGCCTACCGGCCCGGGGACCTCGCCTTCCTCGCGGATCGCGCCGCCGTGTTCGACGCCGGTCTGATCACAACCGAGAAGGACTGGGTCCGCCTGCCGCCCGACTGGCGGACCCGCGTCACCTCATGGCCGGTCGCCGCCCGGTTCGAGGACGAGGCGGGACTCAGGACCCTGCTGGCTCACTCCTCGCGATAGACGACGCCACCCTTCATCACGAAGGCCATGTGCTCCAGCGTGGTGACGTCGGTCAGCGGATCGCCCTCGACCGCCACGATGTCGGCCGGCATCCCGACCGCGATCCGACCCGCCTCGCCCGAAATCTGCAGGTGGGCCGCCGCGACATTGGTCGCCGCCTGGATCGCTTCCAGCGGCGACAGACCCGCCCGCACCAGCAGCGCGAACTCCTGGGCATTGTCGCCATGCGCCGAAACCCCGGTATCGGTTCCGAACGCGATCATGACCCCGCCATCATGCGCCCGTCGGGCCATGTCGACCATCTTCGGCCCGACCTCCAGCGCCTTGGCGGTCTGGGCCGGGGTGAAGAAATTGTCCGGCCCCGAGGCGACCCGTGCCACGAAGTCGCCTGCCAACAGCGTCGGCACCAGATAGGCGTGATGCGATCGGAACAGCCGGATCGATTCATCGTCGAGATAGGTGCCGTGTTCGATCGAATCCCCGCCGGCCTCGAGGAAGGCGTTGATGCCATCGACCCCGTGGGCGTGAGCGGTCACCTGACGACCCATCCGGTGCGCCACCTCGACGATGGCGGCCAGTTCGGCATCGGTGAACTGCTGGGCCAGACCGGCAGCGGTATTGGACAGCACGCCCCCGGTTGCGGTGATCTTGATGATGTCGGCCCCGGCCCGGACCTGCAGCCGCACCGCCCGCATGCAGTCATCGGCACCGGAACAGACGCTCTCGGGCGACAGCAGGTGCATGACGGCGTCGGTATAGCCGTTCACATCTCCATGCCCGCCATGGATGGATACGGCTGAACCCGCCGCGATCACGCGCGGGCCCACCACGTCCCCTCGCCGGATTCCGTCGCGCAGCGCGAAAACGGCATCGTTGTTGCCGCCCAGATCGGCCACGGTGGTGAACCCGGCCATCAGCGTGCGCCGAGCAAACCCTGCCCCGATAATCGCGCTGTCTGCGGAATCGCGCGTCACGGCATCCAGACGCCCCGACGGGCTCTGCTGCGACGTCAGGTGCACATGGCTGTCGATCAGGCCGGGCAGCACGAACGAGTCGCGCAGGTCGACCACATGACCCTCGCCGACGAAGCCGTCGCGGATTTCGGTGACCCGATTGCCGACGATCACGAGAGTTTTATCGCGCAGCACAATGCCGCTCTCGGGGTCCGCCAGCAGCCGCCCAGCCTGAACGAACGTGGTTTCGCCCGCCGCGGGCAAAGCCTGTGAGGCGGGGCTCTGCTGCGCCTGCGAAGACCCTGCGACGGCCATGACGGCCATCGCGGCCACGAGTGCGAACTTCATCGATCTCTTCCCTCTTGTGTGGTCTCGACCATACCCGGGTCGGGGAAAGAGCCAAGGTCGCGCTTGAATGCGGGACCAGATTTGTGAAACAAGTCGTGACTTCGGACAACCGCTACGAGGGCGTCGCATGCGGCTATCGAGACGAGGTATGATTCTGGGCGGGTCGGCGATGCTTGCCGGTTGCGCTTCAGCACCGGCCGCCGTCACGCCGATCGTCCTGGCCCAGGCTCCGGCACCCCGTCCCCTGGCCCCGATCCCGCAGATCACCCCGCCGCCGCTCGACCCCCAGCGCCTGGTTCGACCCGCCCTGATGGCCAGGGCCATGGCCGCCCTGGACGTCCATCATCCGCGCATTCCGCTGCGCGACCGGATGTACCTGGTCGATTTCCAGAAATTCTCCGGCGAGGAACGCCTCTATGAGGTCGACCTGATCGCGGGTCGCGTCACCGCCTTCCGCACCTGCCACGGCCGCGGCTCCGACCCGGACCATTCCGGCTATGCCCGAACCTTCTCCAACGAGCCCGAGAGCTACATGTCCTCGGTCGGAGCCTTCGCCACCGCCGGCGCTGGCTGGGGATCGCAGCAGGGACCCAACGTCCTGCTGGACGGCCTCGAATACACTAACAACCTGGCCCGCGACCGCGCCATCATCGTCCATGGCGCGGACTATGCGGACCCCGAATTCCTGGCCCGCGAGGGCAAGCTGGGCCGCAGCTACGGCTGCTTCTCCACCGCCCACACCGACCTGCCGATGCTGCGCGAGCGGATGGGCGAGGGCCGGCTGCTGTACGCCGCCGCCTGACGCCTAGTTGCGCTCCAGCGCCCGCCAGCCGATGTCGGTCCGGTTGAAGCCGCCCGGCCAGTCGATCATCCGGACCGCCTGATAGGCCCGCTCGCGCGCCTCGACGATGTCCTCGCCCTCGGCGCAGATGTTCAGCACCCGCCCACCTACGGCAATCAGCCTGCCGTCCGCGTCGCGCTGCGTCCCGGCATGAAAAACCTGCACATGCGGGCCGAAATCCTGCTCGGCTCCCCGGATGATCGAGCCCTCGATCGGACTGTCGGGATAGCCCCTGGCCGCCATCACTACGCAGATCACGGTTCCGGGCGTGAACGCCGGGTCCGGAAGCCGCGACACATCCCCCAGCGCGCACGCCAGCAGATAGGGCACGATGTCCCCAGCCATCCGCATCATCAGGACCTGGCATTCAGGGTCGCCGAAGCGGGCGTTGAACTCCACCACCCGGGGCCCCTCGTCCGTGGACATCAGCCCGGCATAGAGCACCCCGCGATAAGGCGTCCCCTCCTGCGCCATGGCCTTCAGCGTCGGCTGAACGATCCGCTGGTTCGCCGTCGTCACCAGCGCCTCGTCGAACACCGGCGCGGGCGAATAGGCCCCCATGCCCCCCGTATTCGGCCCCAGATCGCCATCGAAGGCCCGCTTGTGGTCCTGGGCTCCGCCGAACAGGACCGCGCGCTGGCCGTCGCACAAGGCGAACAGCGAGCCTTCCTCCCCCGCCATGAACTCCTCGATCACGACGCGCGCGCCGGCGGCGCCAAAGCGTCCGCCCAGCATCCGCTCGATCTCGGCCTCGCCGTCGTGCTGATCCGGGCTGATCGCAACACCCTTGCCCGCCGCCAGGCCGTCGGCCTTGATCACATAGGGCGGTTTGAACACCTTCAGCGCGGCCTTGGCGTCCTTGACCCGGTCATAGACGCCGTAGTGGGCCGTCGGGATATCGTGCCGCGCCATGAAGGCCTTGGAAAAGGCCTTGGACGTCTCGAGCTGCGCCGCCCGGGCCGTCGGCCCGAAACAGGGTATGCCCGCCGCGTTCAGCCGGTCGGCCAGCCCGGCCTCCAGCGCCACCTCGGGTCCCACGACCACCAGCCCGACCTTGAGCTCGCGCGCCAGCCGCGTCAGCCCCTCGGCGTCGCCGGCCTTGTAGTCCGACAGACAGGTCGCGACCCTGGCCATGCCGGGATTGCCGGGCGCGCAGTAAAGCGTGTCGACCAGTGGCGACTGGCTGATTTTCCAGGCCAGGGCGTGCTCACGCCCCCCCGATCCGACGAGCAGGATATCCATGCCCGCGCAATGGCCGCGCCGCGCCGGGCGGTCAAGGGCAGTGGGTCGTCAGAGGATCGCGGACGCCACATAGACGACCGCGCCCAGCAGCACGATCGCCATCAGGATCAGCCAGATCGACACCGACGGATTGCCGCTGCGCCGGGCCAGATCGCGCTCGCGCGGGTCGTCGGTCTCGCGGGGAGGCATGCGTTCATCGCTCATGACAGAGACGTATAATCCCAATGCGATGGTTTGCGCACACGCCAACGCGCCATAGACTGCCCCCATGACCGACGACTACGTCTTCGCCGGGCCCGCCGAGGCCACGCCTGCCCCCGCGCGGGACAACAATCCCCCCCTGTCGATCTCGGAGCTGTCGTTCGCCCTGAAGCGCACGCTCGAGGACCGGTTCGGCCACGTCCGGCTGCGGGGCGAGATCTCCAAGGTCAACCGCCATGCCTCGGGTCATATCTATCTGACGCTGAAGGACGACAAGTCCGCCATCGACGGCGTCGTCTGGAAGGGCTCCACCCGCGGCCTGGGCGTCCAGCCGGAAACCGGGCTGGAGGTCATCGTCACCGGCAAGATCACCTCCTATCCCGCCCGGTCCAGCTACCAGATCGTGATCGAATCCATGGAGGCGGCCGGGGCGGGTGCCCTGCTGGCCCAGTTGGAGCGACTGAAGGTCAAGCTCAGTGGCGAGGGCCTGTTCGAGACCGGTCGCAAGCGACCCATTCCACTATACCCCCGCACCATCGGCGTCATCACCAGCCCCACCGGGGCGGTCATTCGCGACATCCTGCACCGTATCGCCGAGCGGTGGCCCTGCCATGTGATCGTCTGGCCGGTGGTGGTCCAGGGCGACGCCGCCAGCGGACAGGTCGGGGCCGCCATCCGGGGCTTCGACGCCATGCGCCCGGACGGGCCGATCCCCCGCCCGGACCTGCTGATCGTCGCCCGGGGTGGCGGCTCGGTCGAGGACCTGTGGTGCTTCAACGACGAAGGTCTGGCCCGCACGGTGGCGGCCGCGACCATCCCGATCATCTCCGCCGTGGGCCACGAGACCGACACCACCCTGATCGACTTCGTCTCCGACCGTCGCGCCCCCACGCCGACCGGCGCGGCCGAGATCGCAACCCCGGTCGTGGCCGACCTGCGGGCCGCCGTCACCGACCTGGAGCGCCGCCTCGACCGCGCGGGCGCTCGCCTGCTGGAGGATCGCCGCGTCCGCCTGCGCGCCGTCGCCCGGGGCCTGCCCGCCCGGCCGGAGGACCTGGTCGCTGTGGCCCAGCAGCGCCTCGACTATGCCGCCAGCCGGCTCGAATCGGGCCTCGGACGCAATGTCGAGCTGCACCATCGTCGGCTGGCCGGCGTCGAGGGCCGCTTCTCGTCCCGCCTGCTGGACCGCGCCGTCGAACAGCGCTCAGCGCGGCTGGATGGGCTGGTAAGCCGCCTCCTGGCGGGCCTGGGCTCCAATGCGGCAAGGCATGAGCGCCGCCTGCTGCAGGTCGGCGGCCGTCTGACGCCGACCCCTCTCCAGCATCGCCTCGAACAACGCACGACCCGGCTGACGACCGCGACCGCCCGCCTTGATCGCCTTCCGCACCAGACAATCGAGCGCGCCTCCGACCGCCTCGCCGCCCTCGCCCGCGCCCTGGCGAGTCTCGATCCCCGTCGTCCCAAGCCCGGCTTTGCCCGGATCGACGACGAGACCGGCCAGATGATCGCCTCCGCCGCAGCCCTCGTGCCGGGTCAGGCCGTCACCCTGAACTTCGCCGACGGATCGCGTGCGGCGACCATCGATGGCGCTGCGGCCGCTCCCCGATCGTCGATCAAGCCTCGCCCGGGCTCCATCGATCAGGGCAGCCTGTTCTGATCGACGAGAAGCCGTCTACAAACCCAATCTGGCCTTCAGGATGTCGTTCACACTGGCCGGGTTGGCCTTGCCGCCGGTGGCCTTCATGACCTGACCGACGAACCAGCCGATGGCCTGGGGCTTGTCGGCGACCGCAGCGGCCTTGTCCGGGTTGGCGGCGATGATTTCGTCGACGGCCTTTTCGATCGCGCCGGTGTCATTGACCTGAACCAGGCCTCTCGCCTCGACCACCTGACGGGGCGAGCCCTCGCCGGACCAGACATGGTCGAACACCTCCTTGGCGATTTTGGAGGAGATGACCCCCTCCTCGATCAAGGCTACCAGCTCGCCGACATGGGCGGCAGGCAGGGGGCTCTGCGAGAAATCCTTGCCGTCCGCCGCCAGCCGCGCCGACAGCTCGTTGGTCACCCAGTTCGCCACCAGCTTGGCGTCCCGACCCTTGGCGGCCTCCTCGAAATAGTCCGCCTTGGCCTGCTCGGAGATCAGAACCACGGCGTCGTATTGAGACAGCCCATAGTCCGCCATCAGCCGCCGACGCTTGTCGTCCGGGAGCTCAGGCAGGTTCGCGCGGATCTCGTCGATCCAGGCCTGTTCCAGTTCAAGCGGCAACAGATCAGGATCGGGAAAGTACCGGTAATCATTCGCTTCTTCCTTCGATCGCATCGACCGTGTCTCGCCGGCGGTCGGATCGTAAAGCCGGGTCTCCTGAACGATCTTGCCACCGTCTTCCAGGATTTCGATCTGACGCCGGGCCTCATAGTTGATGGCCTGGGAAATGAACCGGAACGAGTTCACATTCTTGATCTCGCAGCGCGTGCCGAGGTGGCTGAAGTCGCCGGTTTCCTTGAATTTCTCATAGTTTCCAGCGCGGCAAACGGACACGTTCACATCGGCCCGCAGGTTGCCCTTCTCCATGTCACCGTCGCAGGTCCCCAGATAGATCAGGATGGTCCGGATCTTCTTGACGTAGGCGACGGCCTCCTCCGGCGACCGGATGTCCGGGCGCGAGACGATCTCCATCAGGGCCGTGCCCGCCCGGTTCAGATCGACATAGCTCTCCGTCGGCGACAGATCGTGGATCAGCTTTCCGGCGTCCTGCTCCAGATGCAGCCGCTCGATGCCGACGTTGAAGAACGACCCGTCCTCGGCCTCCACCTCGACGACGCCTTCGCCGACGATCGGGAAATACAGCTGGCTGATCTGATAGCCCTGCGGCAGATCGGGATAGAAATAGTTCTTGCGGTCGAACTGGCTGCGTTTGTTGATCACGGCCTTCAGGCCCAGCCCGGTCTTCACCGCCTGTTCGACGCAGTGGCCGTTGAGGGTCGGCAGCATGCCGGGAAAGCCCGCGTCTATCAGCGACACCTGCTCGTTCGGCCCAGCGCCGAAGCCGACGGCCGCGCCGGAGAACAGCTTGGCCTTCGACGCCACCTGGGCGTGGATCTCCAGCCCCATGACGATTTCCCAAAGGCCGGTGCGGCCCTGGATCAGGTTTGTCTTGTCGATCGTGTCGGTCATCCGTCCTGATTAGCGCCACGGTGACGGATGCGAAAGTTCCTGTCTTGAGTGCGTCACGATTTCCGGGTCATTCTTCGTCCGATCTCCAACCAGGACCCTCTCAGATGCTGAAAGCCATCCTTGCCACCGCCGCGCTCGTCGCCGCTGCCACCACCGCCTCGGCCCAGACCGCGCCGGCCGCACCGCAGGCCGACCACGCCGCGCACGCGGACCACGCTGCCCTCCCGACCATCCACTCCTCGATCAAGGACCTGCTGGCGAATCCGGCCACAGCTGAGGTGCTTGAAAAGCACCTGCCCGGCGTGTCCCAGCATCCCGCCCTGCCCCAGTTTCAGGACATGACGCTCGAACAGGTCGCGCCCCTGTCCGGCGGTGCCGTTACCCAGGCGATCATCGACGCCATCGACGCCGATCTGAAAGCCCTGCCCGCGACCTGATCAGATCGCGCACGGGACAGTGCGGGGGAGCCGCAGCGTGCGTCTCCCCCTCGCCGGCCGTCAGAAGAAGCCCAGCTTGTCGGGGCTGTAGCTGACCAGCATGTTCTTGGTCTGCTGATAGTGGTCCAGCATCATCCGGTGGTTCTCGCGGCCGATACCCGATTTCTTGTAGCCGCCGAATGCGGCGTGGGCCGGGTAGTGGTGATAGCAGTTGGTCCAGACGCGGCCCGCCTCGATCCCGCGGCCGGCGCGATAGGCGGTGTTCATGTCTCGGGTCCAGACGCCCGCACCCAGGCCGTACTGGGTGTCGTTGGCGATCTCGATGGCTTCTTCGAAGGTCCGGAAGGTGGTCACCGACAGAACCGGGCCGAAAATCTCCTCCTGGAAGACCCGCATGTCATTGGTGCCCTTGAAGATGGTCGGCTTGACGTAATATCCGCCGGCCAGGTCGCCCGACAGTTCCGGCTGGTCGCCACCGGTTAGCACCTCGGCGCCTTCCGCGCGGCCGATATCCAGATAGCCGAGAATCTTCCTCAGCTGGGCATCGGATGCCTGGGCACCGACCATGGTCGCGGGGTCCAGGGGATCACCTGCCACGATGGCCTCGACCCGCCTGATCGCCTTCTCCATGAAGGCCTCATAGATGTCCTCATGGATGAGCGCGCGACTGGGGCAGGTGCAGACCTCGCCCTGGTTCAGGGCAAACATAGCGAACCCTTCCAGAGCCTTGTCCAGGAAGGCGTCATCGTGGTCCATCACATCCTTGAAGAAGATGTTCGGTGACTTGCCGCCCAGCTCAAGGGTCACGGGGATGATGTTCTGGGTTGCATATTCCATGATCTTCTGGCCCACGGCCGTGGAGCCGGTGAAGGCGATCTTGGCGATGCGCGGATTGGTGGCCAGCGGCTCGCCGACCTCCTTGCCGGTGCCCGACACGATGTTCAGGACGCCGGGCGGGATCAGGTCCTGGATCAGTTCGATGACGTACAGGATCGATGCCGGCGTCTGTTCGGCAGGCTTCATCACGATGCAGTTGCCGGCGGCCAGGGCCGGGGCCAGCTTCCACGCCGCCATGAGGATCGGGAAATTCCACGGAATGATCTGACCGACGACACCCAGGGGCTCATGGAAATGATAGGCCACCGTGTCGTTGTCGAGCTGCGAGATACCGCCCTCCTGGGCGCGGATACAGCCGGCGAAATAGCGGAAATGGTCGATGGCCAGGGGGATGTCGGCCGCAAGGGTCTCGCGCACCGGCTTGCCGTTCTCCCAGGTCTCGGCCTCGGCGATAGCCTGAAGATTGGCCTCCATCCGGTCGGCGATGCGGTTCAGCATGATCGAGCGCTCGGTGACGGATGTCCGGCCCCAGGCAGCCTTGGCGGCGTGAGCGGCATCCAGTGCCAGTTCGACATCCGTGGCGTCCGAACGCGCGACCTCGCACAACACCCGGCCATTGACTGGCGAGGTGTTCTCGAAATACCGGCCAGCCGCGGGCGCGACCCAGGCTCCGCCGATGAAGTTTTCGTAGCGGGGTTTGAACCTGGGCGTCACGGCGCGAATGAATTCGGGCTTGGTCATGATGGGCTCCTTTTCGTTTCCGGCGGCGCTGATTATCGGCGTCCTTGGCAAGGACCTTCCGCCCGGATCACGGGCGCGGCCAGACGCCGATCGCATGGTGCGGCGCAAACCTGTCGCAGGACTGCGACAGTCTTCAGTGGGCGTGATCCAGCCCCAGCCGGTTCAGCTTGCGGTGCAGGGTCGCCCGGCTGACGCCCAGGGCCCGCGCCGCCGCCGAGACATTGCCGCCGTTCAGCGCCAGTGCCCTGAGCACCGCACCGCGTTCCGCCTCGATCAGATCGGTCTCGACCGAGCCAATCGACAGGACTTCGGACGCTGCCAGGTTCCCTGCGATCCGTTCGTCGGTGATCGACAGGGCCAGCCGCGCCGCGCGGGTCGCACCGACCACAAGGTCGTGCCGATCGACGGCCAGCAGCGCCACCGTGTTCCGCTCCGCCTCGCCTGCCAGCACGATCCGGGCGTCGGAAAAGGCCTGGCGAAAGGCCTGCGACTCGATCGCCCGCGCCGCATCCGCGACGGCCGCCGCCACCAGCCGCATCACACCCTCGGTCGCGTCATCGCGCGCCGTCGAGACGTCCAGCAGGCCCGCCAGCCGCCCCAGATGGTCATGGATCGGATGGCTGGTGCAGCTCAGACCCGTGTTGCGCGTGTGGAAATGCTGGTCCCGGTGAATGGTGACCGGCCGGTGCTCGGCCAGTGCCGTGCCGATCCCGTTCGTGCCCTCTACGGCCTCCGACCAGACCGCGCCGGGCCACAGGCCCCACCGTTGAAACGTCTCGTCGTCGGCCGCCGCACCGCGCCGCTCGACCGGCACGCCTTCGGCATTGGTCAGCAGCACGCAGCACCCCGTGTCGCCGACCGCCAGGAACAGCCGGTCCAGCACGCCCTGGGCGGCGCGGGTCATCGGCTCCATCGCCTGACGCGCCTCGGTCAACTGCTGTTCGGTCAGGGTGACGACTGACCCACCGTCCTCGGGAGCCAGTCCATACACGGTCGCCGAGCGCCGCCATGACGCGGCTACCGCCGACAGGGCGGGCCCGGTGCCGTCGTCCAGCACCCGCTTGATCCGTGTCCCGTGCTCGTCGCTGAACCGCTCGGCCATCGAGGGATCAGACGCCTCGATGACGGAGGCGTCAATGCGGTGTCAGATCACCACCACTTGTCCGCGCGACCCACGCCGCCGGCCGCCTGCTCCAGCGCGGCCCCGACCCGGAACACCGTCGCCTCGTCCAGCGCCTTGCCGATCACCTGAAGGCCCAGCGGCAAGCCGTTGGAATCCAGACCGGCCGGCACGGAAATCCCCGGCAGACCTGCCAGGTTGGCCGTCACGGTGAACACGTCATTCAGATACATGGTCACCGGGTCGATCTGTTTGTCGCCGATGGCGAAGGCGGCCGACGGGGTGGATGGTGTCAGGATGGCGTCCACCTGGCCCCAGACCTTGTCGAAGTCCTCGGCGATCCGGCGTCGCACCTTCAGCGCCCGGACATAGTAGGCGTCGTAGAATCCGGCCGACAGCACATAGGCCCCGATCACCAGCCGCCGCTTGACCTCGGCTCCGAACCCTTCGGCCCGGCTGGTCTCGTACAGGTCGGTCAGCGACGTCGCCTTCCCGGCCCTGTGCCCGAACCGCATCCCGTCATAGCGCGCCAGGTTCGACGACGCCTCGGCGGGAGCCACGATATAATAGGTCGGCAGGGCGTATTTCGTGTGCGGCAGGCTGATGTCCACGATCTCGCAGCCCGCGTCCTTCAGCCAGGCCACGCCCTGATCCCACAACGCCTGGATTTCGGCCGGCATGCCGTCGACGACATATTCGCGCGGCACCCCGATGCGCAGGCCCCTGACCGACTGGCCAGCCGCCTGGGTCCAGTCCGGCGTCGACACATCAAGGCTGGTGGAATCCTTCACGTCGAAAGAGCACATGGACCGCAGCATCAGGGCCGCGTCCTCGACCGTCTTCGTGATCGGTCCGGCCTGGTCGAGCGACGAGGCGAAGGCGACCATGCCGAACCGGCTGGCACGGCCATAGGTCGGCTTTATCCCGACCGTGCCGGTGAAAGCAGCCGGCTGGCGGATCGATCCGCCGGTGTCCGACGCCGTCGCGGCCAGACACAGGTCCGCCGCCACCGCCGACGCCGATCCACCCGAACTGCCGCCCGGCGTCAGATCCGCATTCGAGGCCTTTGATTTCCATGGATTCACCACGGGACCGAATGCACTGGTCTCGTTGGAAGAGCCCATGGCGAACTCGTCCATGTTCAGCTTGCCCAGCATCACCGCACCGTCGCGCCACAGGTTGGCGGTGACGGTCGATTCATAGGGCGGCACGAAGCCGCGCAGCATGTGGGACCCGGCCGTCGTCTGCACGCCTTCGGTGCAGAACAGGTCCTTGATCCCCAGCGGTGCGCCTTCCAGCGCGCCGGCGTTGCCCGAGGCGATCCGCGCGTCGGAGGCTTTGGCCATGGCCATCGCCTTGTCGGCCGTCACCTGGACATAGGCGTTCAGGGTCGGGTTGGCGGCCTCGATGTTCGAGACGAAAGCGCGCGTGATCTCCTCGGACGAAAAGGCCTTGGCCTTCAGCCCGTCGACCGCGGCCTTCAGGGTGAGCTTGGTCAGGTCCGACATCTATTCGACCACCTTGGGCACGACGTAGAAGCCGTCGGCAGACTTCGGCGCATTCGACAGCACCGCCTCGACCCGCGCACCGTCGGTGATGACGTCGTCACGCAGCCTCAGCGGCTGGGCGACGTTCGATGTCATGGGCTCAACGCCCGCCACATCGACCTCGTTCAGCTGGTCGATCCACGCCATGATCGCATTCAGTTCGCCGGCCAGGGGCTCCAGCCGGTCGTCGGGGGTCTTGATGCGGGCGAGGTGGGCGACCTTCCTCACCGTCGCGGCGTCGATGGCCATGCGGCCCTCCAGTCGAGAGGTTTAGCGGGCGGGATTAGCCGCCCGCCCCCCGACGCACAAGGACCGCCCCGCACAAGTTGCCGCCCGTCAGGACGCGGGCGTCACCGTGATCGCCGTCGGGGTCTCGCCCTCGGCCGGTACGGTCCAGGACACGATCACCTTGCGGTGGCGGCTGCCGATCTCGGAAGTCGCCTCGTTCAGGGTGCTCTCGTGCAGGTCAAGGTCGACCCGCCCTGCCGAGGACGACAGGACGGTGTAATCCAGAAAATCGCCCAGCTTGAACACGGCCCATCCATCTGCGGGACTGCCGAAGAAGGCGATGTAGCTGTACAGGCCGTTCATCGCCGGATCACCGCCGGCGGTGCCGAACATCTTGGCCCCGTCCTCGGCCACCCAGTCGACCCGCACGACGCTGGCGGCGGACATCAGGCCTTCGTCCCCGGCCTCCGCTGACAGGGTCGTGGGCGCGCCCGCTGCGGTCAGCGGAGTGGCCTGCGGGGCGGCGGCCACTTCGGTCGTCGTGGTGACCCTGACCTCTGGCTGTGCATTGCAGGCCGTGGCGGCCATCACGCTCGCGAGAGCAGCGGCCAGAACCAGGTGACGCGACATGGATAGCCCTCCGTTGTGGTTAAGGTCACCCTCGCCTTTGACAGCAGGAATGGCAACGCCTACCGCCCCGGCTGTGCCCGTCCTGAACCTCACAGACCTCGCCGCCGCCTGCCCGCCCGACACCGCCTGGATGGGGCTGGATCTGGGCGAGACGACCATCGGCGTGGCCACGTCCGATACCTCGCGCATGATCGCCAGCCCGCTGGAGCTGATCCGCAAGTCCAGATTCACGGCCGAGGCCCAGGCCCTGTTCAAGCTGATGGACCACAGGAAGGTCTCGGCCCTCATCATCGGCCTGCCGGTCAACATGGACGGCACCGAGGGGCCCCGCGCACAGTCCTGCCGCGCCTTCGCCCGCAATCTGGAGCGGTTCCGGCCCGTCAATGTGGCCTTCTGGGACGAGCGCCTGTCCACCTCGGCCGTCGAGCGGTTCCTGATCGGGGAACTGGACCTGTCCCGCAAACGCCGCGCGGGCGTCGTCGACCGCACCGCCGCTGCCTGGATCCTCCAGGGCGCGCTGGACCGGGTCAGGAACGGCTGATGCTGGCCCTGTTCGCGGGGGTCGTCCCGGTCTTCATCCTGATCGCCATCGGATACGGCCTGCGAAAATCCGATTTCCTGCCCGACGCCACCTGGCGACCGATCGAGAAGCTGTCGATCAACCTGCTCTACCCCGGCTTCCTGATCCCGGCGATCTGGGACGCAGACCTGTCGGGCAGCAGCGCGGGCGCGGCGGGCGGATCGGCTGTCACGGCTGTCCTCATCGTCGGCGCACTAACCCTGCTGGCCAGGCCGCTGCTGAAGATCGACGGTCCGGCCTTCACCAGCGTGTTTCAGGGCACCATTCGCTGGAACAGCTTCGTGTTCCTGCCTGTCATCCAGTCCGCCTACGGCGCCGAAGGCCTCGCCCTGGCCGCCGTCATGATTGCCTGCATCATCCCGGTGACCAACATCGCCTGCGTCGCCGTCCTCGCCCGCTGGGGCACAGACCAGCGTGGTGTGTCGCCCCTGGCCTTGATGAAGGCCATGTTGGCCAATCCGATCCTGGTCGCCTGCCTGACGGGACTGGCACTGAACTTTCTCCACGTCCCGCCCATCCCGGGCTTTTCCGACACCCTGAAGCTGCTGGGTGGCGCCGCCCTGCCACTGGGCCTGATCGTCGCGGGCGCGGGCCTGAGCTTCGCCGAGGTGGCGCGACGCAAATGGACCGTCGTGGGCGTCACCGCGGTGAAGCTGCTGGTCATGCCCCCGCTGATGTGGGGCCTGTGTGTGCTCTACGGCGGCGACGAACTGGCCCAGGCGACCGCCCTGTTGTGCGGCGCGGCACCTGGCGCGGCGGCCGCCTATCTGCTGGCGCGCCAGATGGGCGGCGATGCGCCCCTGATGGCCGGGATCGTCGCCCTGACCACGGTCTGCAGCGCGCTTGGCATTCCCCTGGCGCTCGCCCTGTTCCATCTGGCGTGAGACCCGTCTATAGCCGGGCTTTGATGACCCATACCGCTGTCGCCGCCGACCTGATCGCCGACCGGCTGGTCCCGTTTCCGAAACCCCATTTCCTGGCCGCGGGCGACCTCAATCCGCCGTTCACGCTTGCCCTGCTCGATCTTGCCGACGTCTTCGTCGATCTGAACCGCGAATCGACCAAGGGGCGGGACCTGCTGCGCGGCCGCACGGTTCTGAACCTGTTCTTCGAGAATTCGACCCGGACGAGTTCCTCGTTCGAGATCGCGGCCAAGCGGCTGGGGGCGGACGTCGTTACCATGCCGGTCCAGGCCTCCTCGGTGAAGAAGGGCGAGACCCTCATCGACACCGCCGTCACCCTGAACGCCATGCGCCCCGACATTCTGGTCGTGCGCCATTCGGCCTCCGGTGCCGCCGCCCTGTTGTCGCAAAAGGTCGGCTGCGCGGTCGTCAACGCCGGTGACGGCCGACACGAGCATCCCACCCAGGCCCTGCTGGACCTGCTCAGCCTGCGCCGCGCGTTCGGCGATGTCGGTGGCCTGACAGTGGCCATCTGCGGCGACATCGCTCACAGCCGGGTCGCGCGCTCCAACGTCGCCCTGCTGTCGATGATGGGGGCCCGCGTCCGTCTGATCGGCCCGCCGACGCTCGTCCCCGGCGACGCCGACCGCTGGGGCTGCGAGGTCTTCCACGACATGCGCGAGGGCCTGAAGGGCTGCGATGTCGTGATGATGCTGCGCCTGCAGCTTGAGCGGATGGACGGGGCGCTGGTGCCCTCGACCCGCGAATATTTCCGCTTCTGGGGTCTGGACCGCGAAAAACTCGCCTGGGCCAATCCGGGCGCGAAGGTCATGCATCCCGGGCCGATGAACCGGGGCGTCGAGATCGATTCCGACGTCGCCGACGACCTCACCGTCTCCCTGATCCAGGACCAGGTCGAAATGGGCGTCGCCGCCCGAATGGCCGTCCTCGCCTCCCTTTCGGCCCGGCTGGAGGGTGCGGCATGACCCGCCTCGCGATCGTCAACGCCCGCCTGCTGGATCCCGCCTCCGACTATGACGGTCCCGGCGCGGTCCTGATCGAGGACGGCGTCATCACCGGTGTCGAGCGCGGCCCCGCCACGCTCACCGCCGGTCGCGTCGTCGACGCCAGGGGCCTGTGCCTGTCGCCCGGCCTGATCGACATCCGCGTCCGGACCGGCGAGCCGGGGGCCGAGCCCAAGGAGACGCTGAAGTCTGCCAGCCTGTCGGCGACCGCCGGGGGCGTGACCACCATCGTCATCCAGCCGGACACCGACCCCGCCGTCGACGATCCGGCCATGGTAGACTTCATCCAGCGTCGGGGCGCGGCCCTGAATCTGGTCAACGTCCGGGTCGCCGGGGCCGCCACCAAGGCCCGCGACGGAAAGCGGATGGCCGAGATCGGCCTGATGCACGAGGCAGGCGCACTCTATTTCACCGACGGCGACCACGTCATCGCCGACAGCCGCGTGCTGTCGCGGATCATGGGCTATGCCTCGGCCTTCAACGCCCTGATCGCCTGCCGCCCCGCCGACCCCTGGCTGTCGGAGGGTGCCGTGGCCACCTCGGGCGAACTGGCCACACGACTCGGTCTGTCCGGCGCGCCCGCCATTGCCGAACGAATCCAGCTGGAACGCGATCTCGCCCTTGTCGAACAGACCGGGGCCCGCTTCCTGGTCGACCAGATCTCGACCGAGGCGGCGCTCGAGGTCCTGGCCCGCGCCCGGGGGCGGGGACTGGAGGTCGCGGCCAGCGTTTCGATCAACCACCTGTGTTTCAACGAGATCGACATCGGCGACTACCGGACCTTCTTCCGGCTGGACCCGCCGCTGCGTCCCGAGAGCGACCGCCGCGCCCTGATCGAGGCCGTCCGCGACGGTCTGATCGAGGCGATCACCTCGGCCCACACCCCCGCCCCCGCCGAGGACAAGCGCCGCCCCTTCGCGGAGGCTGCGCCGGGTGCCGTCGGTCTGGAGACCCTGCTGCCCGCCGCCCTCGGCCTGCATCACGAGGAAGGTCTCGACCTGCTCGACGTGCTGCGCCCCCTGACCCACGGCCCCGCGACCCTGCTGGGCCTCGACGCCGGCACGATCACGCCCGGAGCCCCTGCGGACCTGATCCTGTTCGATCCCGGTGCGCCGGTCGTCGTGGACTCGGCAGCGCTGCGATCCAAGTCGAAGAACTCCCCCTTCGACGGCCGCCGCCTTCAGGGCCGCGTCGAGATGACGGTCGTCGGCGGGCGGACGGTCTATTCGGCCTGACTACCGCGGACAGCGCCCCGCCGCCGCCAGTTCCGCACCCAGCACGCCCTTCACCGCCAGAGGCTCATCCGTCGCGATCACGGTCACGCCGTGTTCGAACAGTGTCCGATACTCCGACACATCCCCATCTGCCGCATAGGCGTCGTCCAGCCGCCGCCCCGGTGCTCCCAGGGTTCCGAACTGCGCCTCCACGCCCCGCTCGCCGACCGCCCGCCACAAGGCAGGCCTGGGCTCGCCGGCCCCTGTCCAGGCCAGGATCTGCGCCGCTTTCAGACCGTCGAGCCCGGAGACATCGTCCATCCCGGCCGAGATCATCATCTCGGGGGCCAGGGCCGCCACAGCCCGCGCGCTTTCGGCCGTATAGGTGATCAGGATCACCCGCGCCTGCGCCCCCGAGCGCCGCACCTGATCCACGACCTGACGCGCCAGGATGAGGGTCGCCGCCTCGCTGGACGGCTTCAGGTCGATCGAGGCGATGGCGCCGACCCGCCCGGCCGCCGCCAGCGCCTCCTCCAGCGTCGGCGGGGCGGCATCGGTCAGCGTGCCGTCCGGTGCCCTCAGCCGCGCGGCCTTCACCTGGGCCAGGGTATTGTCCGCGACCCGCCCGCGCCCCGTCGTCGTCCGGTCCAGACTGTCGTCGTGCATCATCACCAGCATCCCGTCCCGGGTCAGGGCCGCGTCCATCTCCAGGATCGCACCCGGAATGGCACGCCCGGTCGCTTCGATGGCCTGGATGGAGTTCTCCGGCTGGTCCTCGCCCGACTGGGCCCGGTGCGCCGAGATTGCGATACCGCCACGCTCGCGCACGCAGTCGAAATAGGCCGCGAGTCGTGGGGCTGAGGCGGGTGCAACCGGCGGCGCGCCCGCACACCCGGCGACAGTCGAAGCCATCAGGACGGTCGCAAGCGAAAGACGGATCATGGCAACACCGGAAGCAGCGAAGGATTTCGGCCCTCATACGCCCCGATCGGATCGCCGATAACCCCTTCCACCCTTGCTCCGGACCCGCCGCCGACGCATTGTCGCCACGCACGTCTGGCGGGAGTGAATCGGTTGCAGGATCTGGTCGGCCCAGCGCTCTTCACGCTCGGCCTCGTCGCCGTGGGCGGCTATCTGCTGGGCTCCATCCCCTTCGGCGTCCTCATCACCCGCGCGGCCGGGACCGGTGATGTGCGCAACATCGGGTCGGGCAACATCGGCGCGACCAACGTCCTGCGCACCGGTCGCAAGGACCTGGCCCTGGCCACCCTGCTGCTGGATGCCGGAAAGGGCGCCGTCGCCCTGCTTCTGGCCCGCCATGTCCTGCAATCAGACGCCGCCGGAGCCATCGCAGGCGGCGCGGCCTTCCTGGGTCACCTGTTCCCCGTCTGGCTGGGTTTCAAGGGTGGCAAGGGCGTCGCCACCTTCTTCGGCCTGATGATCGCCGCCTGCTGGCCCCTGGGGCTGATGGCGGGGGCGACCTGGCTGATCGTGGCCTTCCTGCTGCGCTATTCATCGCTCGCCGCGCTCGTGGCAGCCGCCGCCGCGCCGCTCTATGCCCTGCTGCCTCTCCCCGACCTCGGCCTGCCCGCGACACAGCCGATCTTCGTCCTGGCCATCGCAACCGCTGTCCTGATCTACATCCGCCACCACGAGAACATCGGCCGCCTGCTGAAGGGCGCGGAGCCGCGGATCGGGGCCGCGAAGAAGGCGTGAGCCTGCCCGAGGCCGAGCGTTTCGCCCGCCTGCGCCTCGCCCGCGCCGACCGGGTCGGCCCCGTCTCTTTCCGCCAACTGCTGGACCGCTTCGGCACCGCCGTGCGCGCGCTGGACGCCCTGCCCGACCTCGTCCGAAAGGGCGGCGGTCACGGCTATACCCTGCCCGATTCGACCCGCATCGAGGCCGAACTCGCCGCCGGTGACCAGGCCGGAGCCAGACTGCTGGTCCTCGGCGATCCTGACTTCCCTGCCATGCTGGCCGCGATCGACCCACCGCCGCCGCTGCTCTGGACCCGCGGAGAGGAGGCCCTGCTCTCGAAGGAGGCCGTCGCCATAGTCGGGGCCCGGATCGCCTCCGCCGGTGGCCAGCGCATCGCGCGCGGCCTCGGGCAGCAGCTGGGCGAGGCGGGCTTCGTCGTCGTCTCCGGCCTCGCCCGCGGCATCGACGCCGCCGCCCATTCAGGGTCCCTGCCGACCGGCACGGTCGCGGTTCTCGGCGGTGGCGTCGATGACGTCTATCCGGCCGAGAACGCCAGCCTCTATGGCCAGATCGTCGAACAGGGCTGCATCGTGTCCGAAAGCCCGATGGGGGCCCGCGCCCAGGCCCGCGACTTTCCCCGCCGCAACCGCATCATCTCCGGCCTGTCGCGCGGTGTGATCGTGGTGGAGGCAGAGCTGCGCTCCGGCTCGCTGATCACCGCACGGTTGGCGGCAGAACAGGGCCGCGACGTCTTCGCCGTCCCCGGCTCGCCGCTGGATCCGCGCTCGAAAGGCCCGAACGAACTGCTGCGCCAGGGGGCCATCCTGTGCGAGGGCATCGACGACGTCCGCCGCGCCTTCGAGACCCTGCGGACACTGGGCGAGCCCCCGGCCGACAACCCGTTCCCCGACGACGCCGACGACCTCGATCCCGCCTTCCTTGATCGCGTCGCCGCCCTGCTCTCGCCCACGCCGACGCCGCGTGACGAGATCGCCCGCGCCCTGGGTGCCCCCATCGGCAGCGTCGCCGCCGCCTTGCTGGAGCTCAGCCTTGCAGGCCGTGCCACCCTTCTGCCCGGCGGGTCCGCCTCGACCTAATCCCGAATATGCCCCGAATTCGACCGCGAGGCATGACCCACGGTGACGGCAATATCGCAGTGCGGAACAGCACTGATTGACACGGGGGCCGCACCCAACCACGTTCTGCCCCCCTCCTCCCAGACTGAGCCGCAATGAATCTCGTCATCGTCGAGAGCCCCGCCAAGGCCAAGACCATCAACAAATACCTCGGCCCGGGCTTCGAGGTGCTCGCCTCCTACGGCCACATCCGTGACCTTCCGTCGAAGGACGGCTCGGTCAAGCCGGACGAGGATTTCGCCATGGAGTGGGAGGTCGACGCCCGCGCCTCGACCCGCATGTCCGAGATTGCCGCCGCCGCAAAGCGCGCCGATCGCGTCATCCTGGCCACCGACCCCGACCGCGAGGGCGAGGCCATCAGCTGGCACGTGCTGGAGGTCCTGAACAAGAAGAAGGCACTGAAGGACACGGCCGTCGAGCGGGTCACCTTCAACGCCATCACAAAGTCGGCCGTGCTGGAGGCCATGGCCAATCCGCGCCAGATCGACATGGAACTGGTCGAGGCCTACCTCGCCCGCCGCGCCCTCGACTATCTGGTCGGCTTCACCCTGTCGCCCGTGCTGTGGCGGAAGCTGCCGGGTGCCCGGTCGGCGGGTCGGGTGCAGTCCGTGGCGCTCCGCATCGTGGTCGACCGCGAGCTGGAGATCGAGCGCTTCCGACCCCAGGAATACTGGTCGATCGAAGCCGATCTGGCCGCCGACAGCCCGCCCTTCACCACCCGTCTGGTCAAGCACGCCGGCAAGCGGATCCAGCGCCTCGACATCAAGGACGAGGCGACCGCCCAGGCGGCGAAGGCCGCCATTCAGTCCGGCGACTTCACCATCCGGTCGATCGAGAAGAAGCCCGTCCGCCGCTTCCCCTCGCCGCCCTTCACCACCTCCACCCTGCAGCAGGAAGCGTCGCGAAAGCTCGGCTTCGACGCCCAGCGCACGATGCGGGCGGCCCAGAAACTGTATGAGGGAGTCGACGAGACCGGGGGTCTGATCACCTATATGCGGACCGACGGCGTCCAGACGACGCCCGAGGGCATCGCCCAGGCCCGCGACGTGATCGGCGAGACCTTCGGGCCCGCCTTCGTCCCGGCCGAAGCCCGCTATTACAAGACGAAAGCCAAGAATGCCCAGGAAGCGCATGAGGCGATCCGGCCGACCAACATCGCCCGCCGGCCCGACTCGCTGCGCCTCGAATCCGACCTCCAGCGCCTGTATGAGCTGATCTGGAAGCGGATGGTGGCCTCCCAGATGGAGGCCGCGCGCCTCGATCGCACCACGGTCGACGTCGAGACATCGGACGGCCTGACCGGCCTGCGCGCCACGGGTCAGGTCGTCACCTTCGACGGCTTCCTCGCGGTCTATGAGGAAGGCCGCGACGAGAAACAGAAGGGCACGGAGTCCGAAGAGGACGACGACACCGCTCGCCTGCCCGCGCTCAAGGAAGGTGCCAGGGCCAGGGTCGAGGCGATCCGCACCGACCAGCACTTCACCGAGCCGCCGCCCCGCTACTCCGAGGCCACCCTGGTCAAGAAGCTGGAAGAGCTCGGCATCGGCCGTCCCTCGACCTATGCCTCCATCCTGACCACGCTGCGCGACCGTGGCTACGTCCGCATGGACAAGAACCGGTTCATCCCCGAGGACAATGGCCGCCTGGTCACCGCCTTCCTGGAACAGTTCTTCGGCCGCTGGGTGGAATACGACTTCACCGCCGCCCTGGAAAATCAGCTGGACGAGGTCTCCGCCGGCGACATGGACTGGAAGACGCTGCTGCGCGAATTCTGGTCCAGGCTGAAGCCCGCAACTGCCGCCGTTCTGGAACGCCAGGGCGTCATCGACGAGCTCGACACCGCGATCGGCCCCTTCCTGTTCCCGGACAAGGGCGACGGCTCCGACGCACGCCTGTGCCCGCTGTGCAAGACCGGTCATCTGCATCTGAAGGCCAGCTTCAAGATGAAGTCGTCCTTCATCGGCTGCTCCAACTATCCCGAATGCCGCTACACGCGCGGCTTCGGCGCGGGCCAGACTGCGGGCGACGAGGCCGGCGGCGACCGCGATCTGGGCATCGACGAAGCGACCGGCCTGCCCGTATCGCTGAAGATCGGCCGCTTTGGCCCCTATGTCGAAACCGCCAATCCCGGCGAGGATAAGCCCAGACGCTCCTCACTGCCCAAGGGCTGGTCGCCTGCGACCCTGACGCTCGAACAGGCCGTGCGCCTGCTGGCCCTGCCCCGCGCCGTCGGCGATCACCCCGAGGACGGCAAGCCGATCACCGCCGGTCTGGGCCGCTACGGACCCTTCATCCTCCATGCCGGAACCTACGCCAATGTCGCGGATATCGATGAGGTTTTCGACATCGGACTGAACCGCGCCGTGGTCCTTCTGGCCGAGAAGCGGGCCGGCGGGTTCAAGGGTCGTGGTGCCGCCGTGGCCCCGCTGAAGGATCTGGGGGCCCACCCGGAAACGGATGAGCCGGTCCACGTCATGTCCGGCCGGTTCGGACCCTATGTGAAGTCGGGCAAGATCAACGCCACCCTGCCCAAGGGCACCGCGCCCGAGGACATGACGATGGAGATCGCCGTGCCCCTCCTGGCCGCCCGCGCCCTGGTCGCGCCGAAAGGCAAGAAGGCACCGGCGAAGAAGGCTGCGCCGAAAGCCGCTGCGGCGAAGAAACCGGCTGCGACGAAAAAACCTGCGGCCAAAAAGGCACCGGCGAAGAAGACGACCACGAAGGCCTGATCCCTCTCCCGGCGGGAGAGGGAATATCTGCGCCATCTTTGTTCTTGTTTTGTTCTGCCTTCATGCCTATCCTCATCTCATGTCCCCCCGCCCCCTCCCGACGAAAGGACGCGGTGCCCGCACCAACGCCAGCGGGCGCTATGAGGCCACGACGACCGAGGCCTTCGACGACGGCTGGACGCCGGAGGATGAGGTCCCGACCCTGATCCGCACGACCCTCACACCCGAGCACGCGCGGACCATCATCGCGAAAAACACAAGTCCGGATGTCGGTTTCGACCGCTCGATCAACCCCTACAAAGGCTGCGAACATGGCTGCATCTACTGCTACGCCCGTCCATCCCATGCCTGGATGGGCCTATCCCCGGGCCTGGATTTCGAGAGCCGGATCTTCTTCAAGCCCGAGGCCGCGGGTCTTCTGGAACGCGAGCTCCTTGCGCCGCGATACGTCTGCAGGCGCATCCACATAGGCGGCAACACCGACCCGTATCAGCCGGTGGAACGAGAGCTGAAGTCGACCCGGTCGATCCTTCAGGTCTGCCGGCGATTCAGTCAGCCCTTCTCCATCATCACCAAATCGAACCTGATCACCCGCGATGTGGACATCCTTGGGCCGATGGGCCGCGACCGTCTGGCCAGCGCCTTCGTGTCGATCACGACCCTGGACCGGGGCCTCGCCCGTGCCATGGAACCCCGCGCCTCGACGCCCGCCAGGCGGCTCGAGGCCATAAGCCGCCTGGCCGAGGCGGGCGTGCCGGTCGGGGTCGGCTTCGCGCCGGTCATTCCCGGCCTGAACGATCATGAACTGGAGGCCGTGCTGGAAGCCGCCGCCAAGGCCGGGGCGACCACGGCCATGTATGTCACCCTGCGCCTGCCGCTCGAGATCAAGGACCTGTTCCGCGAATGGCTGGCCAACGCCCGCCCCGAGCGTGCCGCCCGGGTCATGTCCCTGATCCGCCAGACGCGCGGCGGCAGGGATTACGACGCCGACTGGTCCCAGCGGATGAAAGGGACCGGCCCCGTCGCCGAGCTGATCGCCGCCCGGTTCAAGGCCGCCGTCAAGCGCTACGGCCTCGACGGCCCGCGCCACGACCTGGACGTCACGAAATTCCGGGTGCCCGCCGACGCGAGACCGCAGATGGAGCTGTTCGCATGACCCGAACAGGTCGGACGGGTCGGACGGGTGGGACGGTGTTTTTCGTTCGTCCCTATCGCCGGAACACGCCGACCAGCTCGACATGGCTGGACCACAGGAACTGGTCCACCGGCGTCACCGTCTCCAGCCGGAATCCGGCGTCGATCAGGGTCCGCGCATCCCGGGCGAAGGTCTGGGGGTTGCACGACACGCCCACCACGACCGCCGCCTTCGTGCCCGCGATCTGGGCCGTCTGCTCGATCGCCCCCGCGCGCGGAGGATCGAACACGATGGCCTCGCAGCCCTTCAGGTCGAACGGCGTCAGCGGTCGCCGGAACAGGTCCCGTGCCTGCGCCTCTATGGGCTTCATGCCCTTCGCCGAGCCGATACCGGCCTTCAGCGCCGCTATGCCGCCCGCCGAGGCGTCCGCCGCGATCACACGCGCGACCGTCGCCAGCGGAAAGGTGAAGGTTCCCGCACCACAGAACAGGTCGGCCACCATCCTGGCCCCCTTGACCGCCGCCACGGCCCGCGACGTCATCGCCACCTCCGCCTCCGGCACGGCCTGCAGGAAGCCACCGGCCGGCAGGGGCACGGTCGCCGGCCCGAAGACCACTCTCGGCTGGCGCGCCATGACCAGGGTCTCACCCGCCAGGCTCAACCGTGCCAGATCGCCCTCACCCGCCGCCCGGATGGCCTGCATCTGCCGGTCGGCCGACAGTCCGCCGGATCGCCGCTCGACCCCCGTCACGTCAACGTCCAGCCCGTCCAGCGTCCAGGTCACATGCAGGGTCGGGGCCGACTTCGGATGCTCCAGAAAGGCCGCCGCCACCCGGGCCAGCACCGGAAACGCGGCCACCAGCCGGGGATCGGCCACCGGACAGGCCGTCACCTCCACCAGCCGCCAGGACTTGCGCGCCTTGAACCCCAGGACGACCCGCCCATCCTCCAGCCGACGGGCATGCAGGGCCAGCCGCCGCCTTGTGCCCGCCGGCACCGCCACCGTCGCCTCGACCCCGGTCTCGATCCGCTCGCGCGACAGGGCCGCGATCACCTGATCCCGCTTCCAGTCCAGATAGGGCCCGCTGGCCCAGTGCTGCAGGGAACATCCGCCGCAATCGCCATAGTGCGACGAGACCGGCGGGATCCGGTCCGGACTGGCCTCGACCACCGTCGCCCCGTCCATCCGCCCGTCCCGGACCTCGCCCCGCACCCTCTCGCCCGGCAGGGTCAGGGGCACGAACACCGGACCGCCCGGCGTTTCGGCCACGCCGTCCCCCTGCCCGGCCACACGGGCGATCCTCAAGGTCGTGCTCATCGTCGGGCTTCTAGACGGCCTGACGCGCATCGCGAAACCTGAACGAAGATGAATGACCCGCTCAAAACGCGTTCAGATTGGATCCACTAGAACCGGAGCATCAGATCGGAGCCGCACCCCGCGTCTCCCAACACAGGGGATCTTCCCGATGTCCGTTTCGATGAAGAGTTCAGTCGCCGCCGTCGCCGCCGTTCTCGGGGCCGTCACCCTGATGCCCGCCGCCGCCTCGGCCCAGTCCTATGGCTACGGCAATGGCTACCAGAACCAGGGCTACAGCCAGCCCTATGGCTACAACCCGGGCTACGGCAACACCGGCTACCGCGATCGCTGCCAGACCCTGGGCGAGGGTCGGACGGGCGCGGGGGCCCTGATCGGGGCCGGCGTCGGTGCCGTGGCCGGCTCGCAGATCGCGGCCCGTGGCAATCGGACCGAGGGCTCGATCATCGGCGGCGTGCTGGGAGCGATCATCGGATCCCAGGTCGGCCGCGCCTCGAACAGCAACTGTCAGGCGAGCGCCTATCAGGGGTCCGCCTACGCCCCGCCCGCGACCTACTACAATGAGCGGGACCGCTACGACGACCGCGCCCGGTCCTACGGCCGTTACGACGACCGCCGCAACGACTCGCGTCGCCATGACAGCCGTCGGGACGATCGTCGCTATGACAACGGCTACCAGGTCAGCGCCGACGGCTACTACATCTACGATCCCCGCCGCGGCTGGGTGCCCCGGTAACGGTCACAAAGATCGCGGCGTCGGTCAGTTTTCAGCCCCCCTGTCGACCGATGCCGTGACGGGAGCCGCCGATGGAGCCATCCATCGGCGGTTTTCATCCACCTGAAGGGTGTCGCTGCCCTCAACCAGCGGCATGCCGCTGGTTGATCATCGGTTATCGCTACGACTTTTTCGCCCAGATCAGGAATTCGACATTGCCATCGCCGCCGGTGATCGGGCTGTCAGTGGTTGCCTGAACCGTCCAGCCGACGCTGGCCAGCCAGGCCGACACGCCCTTGACTGCCGCAAGGTGGGCCTCCGGGTCCTTGACGATCCCCTTCTTGCCCACGGCGGACGGCCCGGCCCCCTCGAACTGGGGCTTGACCAGGGCGATCAGGTCCGCCCCCGCCTCGGCGAGGTCCAGCGCCACCGGCAGCACCTTGGCCAGGCCGATAAAACTGGCGTCGCAGACGATCAGGCCGGGTGCATCAGGAATCAGGGTCCGGTCCAGCGCTCGGGCGTCGGTCCGCTCCAGGCTGACGACGCGAGGATCGGCTTCGATCCGGTCGTGCAGCTGCCCGAACCCCACATCGACGGCAAACACCCGGGCCGCCCCGCGCTTCAGGCAGACCTCGGTGAACCCCCCGGTCGAGGCCCCGACGTCCAGCACCACGCGTCCCTCGACCGCGACCGGCCAGAGGGTCAGCGCATGATCCAGCTTCAACGCCCCGCGCCCGACCCAGTCATGGGCTTCCGTCACCGTGACCACGGCATCGTCCTCGAACGCGCGCGAGGCGTTGGTCACCACCACGCCGTCCACCGTCACGCCCCCGGCCTGGATCGCCACCTTGGCCCGCGCCCGGCTGTCGACCAGTCCTTTGGAAACCAGCAGTTGATCGAGACGCATCAGCGGTCATCCAGGGTCAGAAGCGGCGACAGATAGTCGAGGAATACGCGCGCCTTGCGCGGCAGCGCCCGATGACTCCACAGCGCCGACAGGTCGATCGAGGGGCCGGACCATTCGGGCGCGACCCGAACCAGTCGTCCGCCAGCCAGATCGGCGCGGACGGCAAAGGACGGCAGCAGCGCCACGCCCACCCCGGACACCGCGAGGCCATGCACGACGGCCCCCGCACCGGCCGTCACAGGTCCCGACGCCTCGAACACCACCGGATCGCCCGGGCCATCCAGCCGCCACCGCATCCCCAGCATCGATCCCGAATAGACGATGCAACGGCCCCTCAGCTGGTCCTCTATCGAGGCCCTCCCGTCCAGCGCCTTCGCCACCCCCGGCGAGGCGACCAGCCATCGCTGATAGGCTCCCAGCCGCCGCCCGGTCATGCCGCTGTCGCCCAGCGAGCCAAGGCGCAGGATCAGGTCTACCCCCTCGGCCACTGCATCGACACGCGCATCGGTGGCCGCCAGATCCAGACGCACGCGCGGGAAGGCACCCAGGAAGCCGCCGACGTGCGGTGCGACCTCGTCTGTTGCAAAGGCGACCGAGGTCGACACTCTCAGCCGCCCGACGGGTTCCCGGTCCGCGCCCGCTGCCGCCTCCATCAGGGCCGCATCTTCGTCGAGCATCCGAAGTGCCTGCTCATAGACCCGCTGTCCCGGCTCGGTGACCGACAGCCGACGTGTGGTGCGGAGCAGAAGCCGTGCGCCGAGATCGACTTCCAGCGCCGCGATCGCCCGGCTGGTGGCGGACTGCGAAAGGCCCGCGTCGCGTCCGGCCCGCGAGAAGCTGCCGGTCTCTACCGTGCGGACGAACAGGCGGAGGGCGGAAAGGCGGTCCATTGCGCCTGTTTTCATGTGCAAAACGCATAAGTCAAAGCCAATTTCTGTGGCTACTGCGCGGAAGGGGGCGGGCGCACGTTCGCGTTCGACGACGCAGCCCGCGTCCGCCAATCACCGGAGACCAAAATGACCCAGTTCCCGATCCACACCCTGGACACCGCCCCCGAAGGCTCGCGTCCCTTCATCAGCGCGGCCAAGGCCGCCTTTGGCCTCGTGCCCAATCTCGTCGGCGAGTTCGCCGAGAGCCCGGCCGTGATCGAGGGCTATCTGTCCTTGGCCGGTGCCTATCAGAAGTCCGATCTAACCGCCCTGGAACGCGAGATCGTCCTGATCGCCGCCTCGGTCGAGAAGGACTGTCACTACTGCGTCGCCGCCCATACGACGGTCACCCAGGGCCAGCATCTGGACCAGACCGTGATCCATGCCGTGCGCAGCGGCGGGCCGATCGCCGATGCCAGGCTGGAAGCCCTGCGCGATTTCGCGACCCGTGTGGTGCGCGAGCGCGGCTGGGTCTCGGACGCCGTCGTCAACCGTCTGATAGCCGCGGGCTACACCGCCGGCAATGTGCTCGAAGTCGTGCTGGGCGTCGGGCTGAAGACTATCTCGAACTACATCAACCACATCGCCGAAACCCCGGTCGATGCGGCCTTCCAGGCCAACGCCTTTATGCCCCGCAAGGCGGCCTGATCCTCATCCGTAACCCCCGGGGCGGTGTCGGGCGAAGCCTCGCTCGACGCCGCTACAGGAGCTAGAAACATGCGAATCCTGACTGTCCTGTTTGCCCTCGGCATCCTGGCCACCGTGGTCCTGATCGTCCCGACGACGGGCCGCCGCATGCTGATCAACGCCCAATCGATCAGCCCGACCATGCCCGCAATGCGCGGCTAGAGGCTTTCCAGCCGCGCCAGAGCGGCTTCCAGCCGCGCCTTGCCGGCTTCGGCCTCCGCCAGCTTGGCCCGCTGTTCGTCGATCACGGCCGGAGCCGCACGTTCGACGAAGTTCGGATTGCCCAGCTTCTTCATCACATGACCGATGTCGCTGTGGAAGGCCGCGACCTCTTTGGTCAGGCGCGCGCGTTCGGCCCCCAGATCGATGATCCCGGCCAGCGACAGGGCCGCGGCCGTGCCTCCCGAGACGAAGGTCACCGCCCCCGCAGGCGCCGCCTCGGCCATCGTCGCCTCCGAAACCCTGGCCAGCGTCAGGATCAGGTCGCGGTGCCGGGTCGCCCGCTCTGCCGTCGCCGCATGGGGCGCGACGAAAGTCAGCGGCGGCTTGGCTCCCGGCGGCACGTTCATCTCGGCCCGGAGCGCCCGAACGTCGGTGACCAGATCGACCAGCCAGCCGATCTCGGCCTCGGCACCGGCATCGATGAAGGTATCCGGCAGCACGGGCCACTCGGCACCGATCAGCATGGGCTCCGCCCGGCCTGCGCCCTCCTTGCCCAGTTCGGCCCACAGCTCCTCGGTGATGAAGGGTATGACGGGATGGAGCAGCTTCAGCGTCTGGTCGAGGGCCCAGGCGGTCATGGCGCGGGTCTCGGCCCTGGCCGCCTCGTCCGATCCCTGGAACACCGGCTTGGCCAGCTCCAGATACCAGTCGCAGAAGACGTTCCAGACGAAGCGATACAGCGCCGACGCTGCATCGTCGAAACGCCCGCCCTCGATGGCTTCGGAGACCTGTCGTTCGGTCTTTGTCAGCTCGCCCCGGACCCAGCGGTTGATGGTCTGGTCGACCGTGGCGGGATCGAAGCCCTCGACGCGGCGGGCCTCGTTCATCTGGCTGAAGCGGGCGGCGTTCCACAGCTTGGTGCCGAAATTGCGATAGCCCTCGATGCGCTGGCGGCTCAGCTTGATGTCACGCGTGCCCGACAGGATGGCCATGGTGAAGCGCAGCGGGTCCGCCCCCAGCTCGTCGATGATGACCAGGGGATCGATCACATTCCCCTTGGACTTGCTCATCTTCTGGCCCTTCTCGTCCCGGACGAGGCCATTGATGATGACGCGCCTGAAGGGCACCTCGTCCATGAAATGCAGCCCCATCATCATCATCCGGGCGACCCAGAAGAAGATGATGTCCGCCGCCGTGACGAGGTCGCTGGTCGGATAGAACCGCTTCAGATCGTCGGTGTCCTCGGGCCAGCCCATGGTCGAGAACGGCCACAGCGCCGAGGAGAACCAGGTGTCGAGGACGTCCTCGTCCTGCGTCAGAGCCTTGCCGCCGGATTGCGCGATGGCGTCGGCCTCGGTCTCGGCAACGTAGATGTTTCCGTCGTCGTCATACCATGCCGGGATGCGGTGCCCCCACCACAACTGACGGCTGATGCACCAGGGCTCGATGTTGCGCAGCCATTCGAAGTAAATCTTCTCGTACGACTTCGGCTCGAACACCGTGTCGCCCTGCTCCACCGCCTTCAGCGCGGGCTGGGCCAGGGTGTGGGCGTCGACGTACCACTGGTCCGTCAGCCAGGGCTCGATGACGACGCCGGAGCGGTCGCCGTGCGGCACGACGTGACGGGTCTTCTCGATCTCGCGCAACCAGCCCTCGTCCTCGGCGCGGGCGACGATGGCCTTGCGCGCGGCGAAGCGGTCGAGGCCGTCGAATTCGGCAGGGATGTCCGGCGTGTCCGCCGTCGTGATCCGCGCGAAGGCGTCCAGAACGTTCAAAGCCTCAAGACCCGCCCGCTTTCCCACCCCGAAGTCATTGAAATCGTGCGCCGGGGTGATCTTCACTGCGCCCGACCCCTTGGTCGGGTCGGCATAGTCGTCGGCCACGATCGGGATGCGTCGCCCCACGATCGGCAGGGTCACGAACTGGCCGACCAGACCGGCATAGCGGGCGTCGTCCGGATGCACCGCCACACCGGTATCGCCCAGCATCGTCTCCGGCCGGGTCGTCGCCACGACGATGAAGTCACGCGTTTCCCATTCGGTCGCGTGGCCCGCCTCGTCGAACGCGATCGGATGTTCGTAGGTCACGCCGTCGGCCAGCGGATAGGCGAAATGCCAATAGGCCCCCTCGACCTCGCGCTGTTCGACCTCGAGGTCGCTGATCGCCGTCTGGAACTGCGGGTCCCAGTTCACCAGCCGCTTGTCGCGATAGATCAGCCCCTGCTGATGCAGCTGGACGAAGACCTTGCGCACCGCCGCGTTCAGCCCTTCGTCCAGGGTGAACCGCTCTCGGCTCCAGTCGCAGGAGGCCCCGAGCCGACGGAGCTGCTGGACGATCGTGCCGCCGCTCTCGGCCTTCCAGTCCCAGACCTTCTGCACGAAGGCCTCGCGGCCCATGTCGCGGCGGCCGACGTTGCCCGTCGCGGCCAGCTGGCGCTCGACCACCATCTGGGTGGCGATGCCCGCGTGGTCGGTGCCCGGCAGCCACAGCACCGCCTTGCCACGCATCCGGTGATAGCGGGCCAGGATGTCCTGCAGGGTGTTGTTCAGCGCATGGCCGATGTGCAGCGACCCGGTCACGTTCGGCGGCGGGATGACGATCGAATAGGCCTCGGCGGCACCGTCGGTGCGTGGCGCGAAGGCACCGGACGCCTCCCAGCGGGCATACAGGCGCGGCTCGGCCGCCGCGGGATCGAATGTCTTCTCGAGCATGGCAAAGGTCCGGAAACGGAAAGGGGCGGCCCCGTCGGAGCCGCCCCTGGTGGTCTTAGTGGCAGGTGACGCCGAGGGCTAGGCGGAGCGGGCGATCCGTTCGACTTCCTTCTTGACCGCCTCCTCGACGATTCCGGGCAGATTGGCGTCCAGCCATTCCTTCAGCATCGGCCGCAGCAGGGCTCGGGCCAGGTCGTCGATGGTCGGGCCGGTGCCGCCGGTCGGGATCGGCTCGGGCTGGCGGAAGGCTGCGCTGAGCCCCGCGAAGGCTGAGGCGGCACTCGCCGCAGCCGTTTCGCCGACCAGAGCATCGTGATCCTCGGAAGAGGGGCTGGGCGCAGGTTCGGGATGCACGAGCTCGGGCTCCGCTTGGAAGGGGGTCGGAAAGGGTTCCGGCTCGGCGTCGCCGATACCGATGTCCAGATCACCGATCGACTGGGCGACGGGTGTTTCATAGCGATCGGTCAGGTCGAGGATTTCCTCGTCCTCCGGGGCCGGTTCCGGCTCGATCGTCACCGGGGCCGGGTCCACGAAGGCCGCGACGGGTTCGGCTTCCGCTGCCGGCTCGGCCTCGGCCGCCGGGGCGTCGTCTTCCGAAATGATTCGGCGAATCGACGCGAGGATTTCTTCCATCGTCGGTTCTTGGGCGGTCGTGTCGGTCATGGTCTGGCCTTGGAAGAACCTACGCAGGCGATGAGGGAAATCGTCGAGGCCGGATGCGCACCCGACCCATAGCATTTCGTCGCATCTACGCCCTTGGGAATCAACGGGCCTTTTTCGCCTGTTGCGTTAATTGGCCCCCGTCGGGGCGGTCTGGACGATCTCGGACTTCAACTGGGTGTCGATGGGCGCATCCTCGGTATCGACCGCAGGCGTGGCGGTCGGCCCGGCGATCCGGTCCAGCGTCTCGATCAGAGCATCCCACGGCAGCGCCCCGCGAAGGCTGACGCGGTCACCGTTCGTCGCGGGATCATAGAGCTCGATCGTGGGGTCCAGCTCGCGAGCCCCCAGCCGACCCATGGCCGCCAGCAATTGGGCCTGGGCGACATACTGGTTGCGACGCGCGCTGGCCAGGTTGATCTCGGCGTTGCGCAGTTCCAGCTCCCCGTTCAGCACGTCCAGAGTGGTGCGCAGACCGACCTGCTGCTCCTGACGGACGCCCTCGGCCGCAACGGTCGCGGCGCGCACGCCCGCCTGACCCGCCGTCAGCTGCGATCCGGTCGAGATGACCTGGGCATAGGCGCTGGAGACGTTCTGCAGCACCGTCCGGCGCTGGCGCTCGATCTCGATCTGGGCGGCATTGGCCTGTTCAAGGGCCTGGATCTCCCTGGACCTGTTCAGGCCCCCGGTGAACAACGGCACCGAGATCGAGGCGCCTGCCTGGAAGCTGGTGCGATCCGCCAGATCGAAGTCGGTCAGGTCGCCAGAGCCGCCGTAGGAGGCCGTGGCCCTCGCGGTGGGCAGGAAGGCAGACTTCGCCTGGGCATGACGTGCCTCGGCCGCCTGCAGGTCGTACTGAGCAGCGGTGATGCCCGGGTTCTCGGCCAGACCGATGTCCAGGGCGACGTCGAAGTCGTTGGGAACGCCCGGCAGGACAGGCGGCTCTTCCAGATTGGCGGGGGCCTGACCGACCACGGCGGCATAGGCTGCACGCGACACCGACAACTGGGCCTGTGCCCCGGCCAGATCGGCCTCTGACTGGGCCAGACGGGCCTCGGACTGGGACACGTCGGTACGGGTAATCTCGCCGACCTCAAAGCGGGCGTTCGATTCGTCCAGCTGGCGACGCAGGACGGCGACATTGGCCTCGCGGATGCGCAGAATCTCGACGTCGCGCTGAACGTCGACATAGGCCTGGATCACCGAGGCCAGCACCTGCTGCTCGATCGCGCGCAGTGATTCGCGACCGCTCAGGACGTTGGCGGTGGCGGCATCGATGCCGTGAACGATGCGACCGCCGGAATAAAGCGTCTGGGACAGGTCGATACTGGCAGCGCCGCTGTCGCTTCGGACCACACCAAAACCCTGCGATCCGGGTCCATCGGTCCGGCTATAGCTGGCCGATCCACTGACGCTGACCTCGGGGCGCAAGCCGGCGCGCGCCTGGGGCACGACTTCGTCCAGGGCCCGCTGGTTGGCCCGTTGCTGTTGCAGCGTGGGGTTGGTGCGGTAGGCCAGCGCGATCGCCTCCTGCAGCGTCTCGGCAAAGGACGGACCCGCCAGGCCGACCGCGACGGCGGTGACCAAGGATATCCGGGCGACGGTGGCGAGCGCGCGCGAGCGTTTGAACATGGTCATATCCTGATGAGCTCCGCGAACGGTGCCGATAGCCTTCTGGAACGGGGTAGTGAGGGCGTCCCGTCCCTGACGCCAGTTAAGTTTTTTTCACCCGACCGCCAGACCCTGACCGTGAAAAGGCGACGATCACAGGGCGAAGGACGGCGCGGGCGTCATTTCGCTCAGAACGGGCGGTGCCGCATCGAACAGTTCGCGTCGGGAATAGCCCTCGCGACCCCGCACATACAGCACCGCGCGACCATTCGGCCCGGCACGTTCCACCACGGCCAGACGACCACCGACACGCAACCGCTCCAGCCATGCGGTCGGGCGCGTGGCGACGGCACCCTCGCTGACGATCAGATCCCAGTCCTTGCCCGTCGGCGTGGTCAGGGACGCGACATGCAGTTCAACGCCGGCCTCCTCCAGCGCAGCCGAAACCACGTCGGCGACCGCTGGATCGGCTTCCTGGGCCGTGACCCTCAGGCCCAGTTCGGCCAGGACGGCGGCGGCATAGGGTGCGGCGATGGCCAGAGCGGTCTCGCCCGCCCGCGCGTCCAGCGCCTGCAGCAGCTTGGCCACCTCGCGCGCCTGCATCAGGCGGCGGTCGCCCGCGATCTCGACCTCAACCTCGCCATAGGCGGCAAAGGCGCGCCCGGCCGCGCAGAAGCGTTCGCGTGGCACGGTCAGCAGTGCCGCCTGTAATCCCCGGTCGGTGACGTCATTCACCCGCACCTGGGAATCGACCATGACCTTGCGTGCGGCGGTGAAATCCATTGTCCGATACGTCCCCTGGCCCGGCACCGCCGGAATCTCGCGCGCTTATAGGTCCGCGCGCCACGCCCGACAATCATTGCGGCCGACAATCATTGCAGCGCCCGGACCGATCTGTTAGCAACCGCCCCTCGCGATCTGGGGGCCTCTCTGGCGGTCCTATGGCCTGATGGCGGAGTGGTGACGCAGAGGACTGCAAATCCTTGCACCCGGGTTCGATTCCCGGTCAGGCCTCCATCGCGATCCTTCTGGGACCCGTGGACTACAGCGGTGCAGTAATCCAGCCGATCGCGCCTGCGGCACCGACGCAACCCGCGACGATCGCCGCCGCAAGCGCGATGCGCAGATTGCGGCTCATGAAGCCCAGAATGCCTGCCATCTCTTCGCCTCCCCACGCCGACAGGGCGCCACAGATTTCGTAGCTCATCAAGCTGGGCGAACCGTTAATGTGTTGAATTTTTGGTGACTGTCACGCTTGCGGCTGGGTGAGTTGATAGAGCCCGAGCGCACTGGTCACCGCCACGTTCAGCGAATCAAATCCGCCCGCCATTGGGATGCCGACCGTCCGCGTGCGCGCCATGGCCCAGTCGGGGAGCCCGGGCCCTTCGGATCCCAGAAGCAGGGCCCGGCGACCACCGCGCTTCAGCGCGTTCAACGGCTCCGTTGCGGACGGCGACAGGGCGATGACCTCGAACCGGGCCGCCTCCAGCGCGTCGATCAGGGCTGCCAGCGAGGGCGCGGCGGCACCGGGCACCCGCAGCACCGCCCCGACCGACACCCGGATCGACTTCCGATAGAAGGGGTCGCCGCATCGCTCGTCCGTCAGCACGGCTGCTGCGCCGAAGGCGGCCGCGTTGCGATACAGCCCGCCGATGTTGTCGTGATTGCCGATCCCGGACGCGGCCAGGACCAGGGCATCGCCCTCCAGACGACCGAGAATGCTCTCGACGGTCGCGATCTGCGGCTTCTCGCCCAGTGCCAGTATGCCCCGGTGCAGGGGAAATCCCGCCACCGTGTCCAGAATGGCCTGGCCTGCGACGAAGATCGGCACCTCAGGTGGCAAGTGTCCCAACAGCGAGGCCAGCGCCTCTACCCGGTTGGCGGCGATCAGCACCGATCGCGGTCGACACAGGGACGCCGCCGACAGCAGGCTGCGAAGAACCACCTCTCCCTCCGCGATGAACAGACCCTCCCTGCCCGTCAGGTCGCGCTCGCGGATGTCGCGATAGGGTGCGACGCGAACATCCTCGGGGTCTTCGATGGTCTCGATCCGCATGGCCGACATTTCCCGTTGCACCGCCGATGCGGCCGCTGCTATAGGCCCGCCTCCCGAGCCTCTGTTCCGCGGTAGCTCAGTGGTAGAGCAGCCGACTGTTAATCGGCTGGTCGTAGGTTCGAATCCTACCCGCGGAGCCACTCGGCCTTACCAGGCCCTGGCTTATTGAGACCGGTCGGGAAGCCAGGTGACCTGGCGCGCTCCGTCGGGGCTGATCCAGCCAATCCTCCATCCCTGCCCGGCCCGCACCAGACTTCCGCTCGTTGCCTCCGTCATGGCCGGCGGGACGAAGGCCCGATCACCGATCTGGATCGGTGCGCCCACGTCACCGCCGATCGCCAGAGTCCAGCGTCCCTGCGGATCGCTCGCCGCGGTCAGGCTGACCCCGTTGCGGACGATCGTCACATCCGTGTTCGCCGTGGCCCGCCCAGACAGGAAACCCGCCCGCCCGTCGGCATCGACGGCATCCAGCGCACCTGTCCCGTCCAGACGTCGTGTCGGCGCTCCGATGCCAAGAAGGGCGACCGGGCCGCCCGGGTCGGCAGAGACCAGCAGCCGGCCCGGCGCGGGGTAGGCGATCTGACCCACCTGGGCCTCCACGGCCAGAAGGGCATCCGTCCTCGGAGCCGGCAGCCGGATATCGAAATGTCCCGTCTCGTCCGCCCCCGCGGCATAGGCCACGCCATCGGGTCCGGTCAGAACCACGCGTCCGAAAGGGGCGGCCGTGCCGCTGACCCGAATGATGCCGGCCGCCCGGGAGACCTGGTCCACCTGCGGCCCGGCGACCCAGCCATCGGTCGCCGCCTGGGGTCCGGCCTGTTTTTCCGCCGGTGCCCCGCACCCGGTCACGATCAGCGCGACGCCGAACATCAGCTGGATTGCAAAGGGGCGTTTCATCGGGCTCGCCACGACTATAGGACAGTCATCCCGATAGCCCGTCCGCTGGCGCGCTGTCTCGCCTCACCTTGCCGTAGAGAACCCATGAGTCTTCTGGAGCCACGTATCGCCCCCTTCGACGGTCTGTCCGTCTGCCTGTTCTGTGGCTCGTCCGACGCCGCCGATCCCAAATACACGCAGGCCGCCGCTGATTTCGGCCGGGCCACGGCCCACGCGGGGTGGCGGCTGGTCTATGGCGGTGGGGGTGTCGGCCTGATGGGGGCCTCGGCGCGCGCGGCCCATGAGGCGGGCGGCCGTGTCCTGGGCGTCATGCCGGGCTTCCTGCGCAGCCGCGAACGCCTGTTCGACGAGGTCGAGACCCTCGTCGTCACCTCCATGCATGAGCGCAAGCAGATTATGTACGACCAGTCCGACGCCTTCGTCGTCGCGCCGGGTGGGATCGGCACCCTTGAAGAGGTCGTCGAACTGCTGAGCTGGAAGCGGCTGGACCTGCACGGAAAGCCCGTGATCTTCCTCAATATCGACGGCTTCTGGGACACCTTCTTCGACCTGATGCGCCATAGCGTCGCCTCCGGCTTCACGCCGGACACCTTCCTTCAGGCCTGGACCATCGCCGATACGGTGGAGCAGGCGATCGACCAGATGACGGCTGACCCGAACACAGCGCCCTTGCAACATGATCAGCGATAAGTGATCATTGCTAAGTCAACGCCGTGCCGGCCTGCCGTGTCCATCTGTTTAGAAAACGCAGGTTGACAGTTTTTAAAAAAGACGCACTAGTCGAGACGCTGACACCCAGGGCCGATCCGGCCCGGTCCAACATCGGAGCCTCCCAATGCGCGCTGTCCTCCTCGCCGCCGCCCTCCTGCTCGCCCCCGCCACGGCCACCCAGGCCCTTCCCGGCACCTCCAGCAGCTTCACGCTGCAGAACGTCGCTTTCACGCCTCAGGCACCGCTCCTGATCGACGGCGTCAACTGGCGCTGCAATGCCGAGAATGTCTGCGTCGGCACGGGTGGTCAGTCCCAGCCCGCCAGCCGCGCCTGCCGTCGCGTCGTCGCCCGTGTCGGCGTCGCCCTGGCCAGCTTCACCTACAAGGGCACGACCCTGAGCAGCGACGAACTCGCCGCCTGCAACATCGCCGCCGCCAACGCCTGATCGATCCGTCGCCTCCCTGTTCTCGCGGAGAATGGGGAGGCGACGGCTATGCCACGTCGCCTCTCAGCCGCTTTTCGATCCGCTCACGTCCAATCAGCGGAACCATCGTCGCCATGTCCGGCCCATGCACCTGTCCGGTAAGGATCAACCGCAGCGGCATGAACAGCGTCTTGCCCTTGGCCCCGGTGGTCTCCTTGACCGCATTGGTCCAGACCGACCACGCGCCCGCATCGATCGTCTCCGGCAGGACCGCCAGTGCTGCCGCCGCGAAGGCCGGGTCCTCGATCACCGGCGTCACCGGCCCCCGCACGATCCTGGCCAGATCCGCGACGTCGTCGAACCGGTTCAGGTTCGCCCGCACCGTGTGCCAGAATACCTCTCCCAGATCGCAGTCGAGTGCCGCCAGCCGGTCCTTCGCCGCGGCATAGGGCATGGCATGCAGCGCCTGGGCGTTCAGCCGATCCAGGTCCTCGGTATCGTAGCGTGCCGGCGACCGGCCCATCTTGTCGAAACTGAAGCCCTGCCCCAGGGCCTCGATGCTGTCGGCCACCTCCAGCGGGTCCGACGTGCCGATCCGGCCCAGGTGGCTGGTGATGGCGATGGGCTCATAGCCCTGCTCGCGCATCTCGGACACCGACAGTGACCCCAGACGCTTGGACAGCGCCGCCCCATCCGCCCCGACCAGCAACGGCATGTGCGCGAAGGTCGGCACCGTCGTGCCGAGCCCGGCTGCGATCAGCGCCTCGAAGATCTCGATCTGCGCGCCGGTGTTGGTCGTGTGGTCCTCGCCCCGGATGACGTGGGTGATGCCCATGTCGATGTCGTCGACGACCGACGGCAGGGTGTACAGATAAAGCCCGTCCTCGCGGATCAGGACCGGATCGGACATCGAGGTCGTGTCCACCTCGGCATGACCGCGCGACAGGTCCTCCCAGGCGACGCGGCGGCCATCCAGTTTGAAGCGCCAGTGGGGCTTCCTCCCCTCGGCCTCGAACGCGGCCTTCTCTTCATCGCTCAGCGCCAGGGCCGCGCGATCGTAGATCGGCGGCAGGCCACGCGACAGCTGCACCTTGCGGCGGCGATCCAGCTCCTCTGGCGTATCCCACGCCGGATATAGCCGACCTGCCGCCTTCAGCCGCGCGGCCGCATCGTGATAGCGGTCGAAGCGTCTGGACTGATTGTATCGCTCGTCCCAGACCAGCCCCAGCCAGGTCAGATCGTCCTCGATCCCCTGCTCGAACTCGGCCGTCGACCTGGCCAGGTCGGTGTCGTCGATCCGCAGCACGAACGACCCGCCCTGCCCTTTCGCGAACATCCAGTTGACCAGCGCAGTGCGGACGTTGCCGACGTGCAGCTTGCCGGTGGGAGACGGGGCGAAACGAACCTTGACGGACATGTGACAGGCGACCTTGAAAGCGAGGCGCACAGGTCGTTCACCCGGTCCATCAAGTCAAGGACAGCCGCCAGAACGCGATAACCCTCGCTTTTCGGCTTCCCGCGCAACGATCTTGCGGCATAAGGCGATGATGACAGCCACTGCGACCCTCACCGTCGATCTGGACGCCCTGGCGCACAACTTCCATGCTCTGGAAGCCATCTCCGGCGCGCCCGTTCACCCGGTGGTCAAGGCCGACTCCTATGGCCTGGGTGCTGTCCCGGTCGCGACCCGGCTGATGGCCGAGGGAGCCAGGACCTTCTTCGTCGCCCGTCTGGCCGAGGGGATCGCCCTGCGCGCCGCCGTGGGGTCGGGGCCGACCATCTATGTGCTGGACGGCTGCGTCGGCGACGCGGCCCCGGTGCTCAGGGCCGCCGACCTTCGCCCCGTTCTCAACCACGGCGAGCAGCTGGCGACCTGGCGCATGGCTGGCGGCGGGGCCTGTGGTCTGCAGATCGACACGGGGATTAACCGCCTCGGATTCCGCGTCGAGGATGCGCCCGAACCGTTCGACGGCCTGTCTCTGGTCATGAGCCATCTCGCCTGCGCCGACGAACCGGCCCAGGCGATGAACCGGCGACAGCGCGATGCCTTCGCCGCCGCCGCCACCCGCTATCCCGGCACGCTGAGGTCCTTCGCCAACTCCGGTGGCTGTTTCCTCGGACCCGACTACGCCTTCGACGCGGTCCGCCCCGGAATCTGCCTCTACGGCGGCGGGCCGGAAGGTCGTCCGGATGACCGGATCAGGGCCGTCGCCACCCTGACCGCCCGGATCCTTCAGGTCCGAGACGTTCCCGCGGGCGAAAGCATCGGCTACTCGCGGGGCTTCGTCGCCCCTACGCCCCGCCGCATCGCCACCTGCGGAGCCGGCTATGCCGATGGCATACTGCGCAGCCAGTGCCCGGACGGCCAGGTCCAGGTCGCGGGCACGCTTCGCCCCCTTCTGGGCCGCGTCTCGATGGACGTCATCGCGGTGGACGTCACGGGCCTCGACGTGGCGATCGGGGATGAGGTCGAACTGTTCGGCCCGAACAGGCTGCTCGACGACGCGGCCGCAGCCGCGAAGACGATCAGCTACGAGCTTCTGACCTCCGTCACGACCCGTGTTCCGCGGCGATACGTGGGGTGAGGCAGCATTTCCCCCTTCGTGGGAAGGAATCGGGGAGAAGGGCTGCGCCAGGACCATGACCCTTGACCTCCCTCCGCCGTCGTCGTGATCTCTCCTCCCTTGTAAGTCCCCTCCCGGATCCCGCCCATGTCCCGCCTGCTCGCCCACGCCTGCGCCGCCGCCCTCCTGGTCGCAGCGACCCCGGCGATGGCCCAGAGCATTGGTACCGGGTCCGGCCCGACGGCTCCGGACATCGGCGGCTTCCCCGACAGTCCGGCCATCCCCGCCCCGACCCGGACCCCCTATCCGGGCACGATCCGCTACGAAGCCGACATCACCGACCTGGACCACCGGGTCATTTCTGCACGCGAGATCATCCCGGTCAGTCCCGGTCCCCTGACGCTGCTGTATCCGAAATATCTGCCGGGCAACCACGCTGACTCCGGCCCGATCCAGTTGCTCGCCGGAGTCGTCATCACCGCCAACGGACAGCGGATCGAGTGGCGGCGGGATGCCGTGGACCCCTACGCTTTCCACCTCGACGTGCCCGCAGGCGCGTCCGAAATCGAGGTCAATCTCCAGTGGCTGACCCAGTCCGACAATGCGAACTGGCGCGTCGTCACGACTCCCTCGATCGTCAATCTGGAGTGGGAAAAGGCCATCCTCTATCCGGCAGGCTATGTCTCGACCGGCATCACGGTCGAGGCGTCGGTCAAGCTGCCCGCCGGCTGGAACTACGGCACGGCGCTCACGACCGTCAGCCACGAGAACGACGTCGCCCGGTTCGAGCCTGTCGACCTCTACACCCTGGTCGACAGCCCCATGTTCGCCGGGGCCAACTATCGCCGCATCGACATCGACCCGACGGGTGAGGCCGTCCATCTGAACATCGTCTCGGACGAACCCGGCAACATCGCCCCGACGGCCGAACAACTGGGCTTCTACAAGAACCTGGTGGCCCAGACCGACCACCTGTTCGGTGCCCGCCATTACGACCACTACGAGTTCCTGCTCGCCCTGACCGACCAGCTGGGCGGTATCGGGCTGGAGCATCACCGCTCGTCGGAAAACACCGCTGCGCCCGACTATTTCACCAACTGGGGCAAGTCGGTCGGCAACCGCGCCCTGCTGCCGCACGAGTTCACACACTCCTGGAACGGCAAGTTCCGGCGCCCCGCCGACGAGCTGACCGCCAACTACAACGTCCCGACCGAGAACAGCCTGCTTTGGGTCTATGAGGGACAGACCGAATACTGGGGCGATGTGCTGTCGGCCCGCAGCGGCCTGCACACCCTCGACCAGACCCGTATCCTCCTGGCCAACCGCGCGGCCTTCTATCAGAACCAGCCGGGCCGGGCGTGGCGCAATCTGCAGGACACCAACAATCACAACCTGCTGGGTTACCGGATCCCCGGCCAGTGGGGGTCGTGGATGCGGGGCACTGGCGACTACTACGACGAGGCGGCCCTGATCTGGCTGGATGCTGACACCCTGATCCGGGAAATGACGAACGGCCGCAAGTCGCTCGACGATTTCGCCAGGGCCATGTTCGGTTCGGGCGTCGAAGGCTCCGACGGCGTCTGGGTGCCGAACGGCTACACCTTCGCTGACGTCGTCGCGGCGCTGAACGGCGTCACCGAATACGACTGGGCGACCTTCCTGCGGACCCGGCTGGACGCCACCGGCCCCGACGCCACAGCCCCGCTGGATGGCATCGAACGGGCGGGCTACCGCCTGATCTACGTCGACACCCCCTCGGCCGAAGAGAAGGCGATGAATCCCGGCTGGGGCACGGACTTCCAGTACTCTCTGGGCTTCAGCCTGCAGGGGCCGAACAACCGGATCGGCGGCATCCTCTGGGGAGGACCGATCTACGAAGCCGGCATCGGCGCGGGCTGGGACCTCATCGCCGTCGGCGACAAGGCCGCCTCGCCCGAGGTGCTTCGCGACGCCGTCACCGCGGCCAGGGGCGGAACCGCTCCCATCCGCCTGACGCTGAAGAGCGGCACCCGCATCCGCACCCTCGACCTCAACTGGACCGAAGGGCTTCGCTACCCTCGTCTGGAGCGGATCGAGGGCACGCCGGACCGCCTCGCCGACATCCTCGCCCCGCGCCGACGCTAGACTTTCAGCAGCTCCAGCAGAGCCTTCGCAGCCTCTTCGGACGACGCGGGGTTCTGGCCGGTGATCAGCTTGCCGTCGGTCACCACGAAGGGCTGGAAGTCCGCGCCCTTCTCATAGAGTCCGCCGTTGGCCTTCAGCATGTCCTCGACCAGGAAGGGCACGACGTCCGTCAGGCCCACCGCCTCTTCCTCGCCATTGGTGAAGCCGGCGACTTTCCTTCCCTTGACCAGATAGTCTCCATCCGCACCCTTCACGTGGCGAAGAACGCCCGGTGCGTGACAGACGGCGGCCACCGGTTTGTCGGCCTTGGCGAAGGCCTCGATCAGGGCGATGGAGCCCGCGTCCTCGGCCAGGTCCCACAGGGGTCCATGCCCGCCCGGATAGAAGACCGCATCAAAATCCGCTGCCTTCACTTCGGATAATCTGTGCGTGCTGGCCAGTTGCACCCCGGCGGCCTCGTCGGCCTTGAACCGCTTCGTAGCCTCCGTCTGGGCGTCCGGCTCGTCGCTCTTGGGGTCCAGCGGCGGCTGCCCGCCCCTGGGCGAGGCCAGGGTGATCTCGGCACCCGCATCCTTCAGCACATAATAGGGTGCCGCGAACTCCTCGAGCCAGAAGCCGGTCTTCTTGCCGGTATCGCCCAGTTGATCGTGCGAGGTCAGGACCATCAGGATGTTCATGGCGGAGGCTCCGTTCAGACGGGGGATCGCGGCAGGCTTTGCCGTTGTGGGGACTGAACGCAAAAGGGCCCGGCGGTTTCCCGCCGGGCCCCTCAAAAAGCGATCCGCGACCAAAAGGCCGCAGCCGCTTTTCGCTTACTTGATCTGAACGGTCGCGCCGGCTTCCGTCAGCTTCTTGGCGATCTCGTCGGCGTTCTGCTTGGAAACGTTCTCGACGACGTTCTGCGGAGCGCCTTCGACCAGGTCCTTGGCTTCCTTCAGGCCCAGGTCCGACCGCACGCCACGGACTTCCTTGATGACGTTGATCTTCTTGTCGCCGCCCGAGACGAGCACGACGGTGAATTCGGTCTGCTCTTCGGCGGCTTCAGCCGGAGCAGCGGCACCGCCACCGGCGGGCATCGCCATCGCGACCGGAGCAGCGGCGCTGACGCCCCACTTTTCTTCCAGCAGCTTGGACAGTTCGGCGGCTTCGAGGACGGTCAGCGAGGACAGGTCGTCGACGATCTTGGACAGGTCGGCCATGGTCAGTTTTCCTTCGGAGGATTGGGTTGGTTAGAGAGGGATTGCAGAGATGGAAGTCAGGTCGCTTATGCGGCTTCCTTGGTGGCATAGGCGTTGAACACCCGGGCCAGTTGGGCAGCCGGGGCCTGGACGACACCGGCGATCCTGGTCGCGGGCGCGTTGAGCAGGCCGAGCAGCGAAGCGCGGATCTCGTCGAGCGTCGGCAGTTTGGAGAGGCTCTCCACACCCTTCAGATCGACGACGGTATCGCCCATGAAGCCACCGACGATGACGAAACGGTCATTGCCCTTGGCGAACTCGGTCGAGACCTTGGCGGCCGTCGCGGGGTTCTCGGCGTATGCGATGCCCACGGGACCCTTGAACAGGCCGTGATACTCGCTGCCTTCAGCCGCTTCGAGCGCCTTCAGCGCCAGGCGGTTCTTGACCACCTTGAACGCTCCGCCGGCGGTGCGCAGACGGCCCCGCAGGTCTTCCATTTCCGCAACGGTCAGGCCCAGGTTGTGGGCCACGACCACGCTGCCGGCCTCGGCGAAGACGCCTTTCAGCGACTCGATCGACTCGGCTTTTTGTGCGCGATCCATTGCGGTCTCCAGTCTTGAGTTTCGCCGCCGGGCTTATTCCCGACGCCGAGATTGGCCAAAGCGCCGCGCGTCGTCGCGAAGCGTTCAGGCCGGGTAGCGATGTCCGAAGGAGGCTCTGACGTGGATCCGTCCCGGATACCGGGCCGACCGTGCGTCGTTTGCGTCCCCATCTCCCCACGGCGCTGGAGGGCTCTCCAGCATTTATGGCCCGGGTGACCCCCAGACCCCGAAGTTCTCGGACAGGACCGTCGGGACCGGGGTCTCAACGGAAGAGCGCGCTCTATACAGGGAGACGGCGGAAATGCAAGGGACGATCAGTCTTCTAGCAACGCCCCTTCGGCCGCCGTCTTGGCTTCGCGCAGTTCGTCGGGAGAGCACTTCAGTTCCGCACACATGTCGGCCGCGATCTCCCGCGCCATCGCCGGCATCAGGTCGGCGGCCAAGGCCGCCATCCTCGGCGCAGCCTCGTACATTCCGTTCAACGCGGCCTGGCCGATATCGCTCTCGTAGAAGGCAACAATCCCTCTCAATTCTTCCACGCTGTAGATGTCGGCATAGATGGGTGCCATCGCCGTGAACAGCCGATCGATGGCGCGCGTGGTCGCGCCGGCGATGGCCCGATTGTAGGTCTGGGGATCGATCACCCCGTCGCCCTTGGAGCCTTGCGATGCGGTCTGCTCGGCGATCATTTCCTGCATCATCACCGTCATCTGATCGACCTGCATGGTGTCGACCAGTCTGCGTGCGAGGTCGAGGCGCTCCTGGGCATTGGGTCCAGTAATCTGGTCGAGATCACGGTCCTGGGCACGTGTCATGGTCGGCGACATCGCGACGCCCGCCAGAAGCGCCAGAAGGGCGCACAGCTTTGCCAGTCGATGTCTCATGCCCCATCCCCCGGTTGGATCACTCATCCAATCACCGATGAGGGTCGCGAGGCAAGAAAAAGGGCGGCGACCCTGCGGCCGCCGCCCTCATTTCGTGTCCGGCCGCGCCGGGATCAGGCCGTGACGGAGGCCGGATCGATCTTCACGCCGGGGCCCATCGTGGACGACAGGCTGATGCGCTTGACATAGGTGCCCTTGGCGCCGGTCGGACGGGCCTTTTGCAGGGCGTCGACATAGGCGCGGACGTTGGCTTCCAGGGCTTCCTGGGTGAAGGAGGCCTTACCGATGCCGCCGTGGGCGATACCGGCCTTCTCGACGCGGAACTCAACCGCGCCGCCCTTGGCGTCCTTGACGGCCTGGGCCACGTTCGGGGTCACGGTGCCGACCTTGGGGTTCGGCATCAGGCCGCGCGGACCCAGCACCTTACCGAGGCGACCGACCAGGGCCATCATGTCCGGGGACGCGATGACGCGGTCGAAGTCCATGAAGCCGCCGTTGATCTTCTCGTACAGATCCTCGGCACCCACGACGTCGGCACCCGCGGCCAGGGCCTCGGCGGCCTTGGCGTCCTTGGCGAAGACGGCGACGCGGACATCACGGCCCGTGCCGGACGGCAGGTTCACGACGCCCCGGACCTGTTGGTCGGCGTGACGCGGATCGACGCCCAGGTTGACGGCGATCTCGATCGACTCGTCGAACTTGGCGGTGGCGTGGGCCTTCACGGCCGCGATGGCGTCGGAGACGGTCATCAGGGCCTGGGTGTCGGCAGTGAACGCCTTGATGCGCTTGGTTTGCTTGGCCATGACTTAGCGCTCCACGATGTTCAGGCCGATGGCCTTGGCGGAACCTTCGATGATGCGCGCGGCGGCATCCAGATCGTTGGCGTTCAGGTCCTTCATCTTCTTCTCGGCGATCTCGCGCAGCTGGGTGCGGGTGATCGAACCGACCGTCTCGCGGCCCGTCAGCTTGGCGCCCGAGGTGATGCCGACGGCCTGCTTGATGTAGTGGGTGGCCGGCGGGGTCTTGGTGACGAAGGTGAAGCTCTTGTCCTGATAGACCGTGATCACGGTCGGCAGGGGCGTGCCCTTCACTTCCTTCTCGGTACGCGCGTTGAACTCCTTGACGAAGCCCATGATGTTCACACCGCGTTGGCCCAGTGCAGGCCCGATGGGCGGCGAAGGCGTGGCCGAACCGGCCGGCACCTGCAGCTTGATATAGCCCAGAATCTTCTTGGCCATTGGTCTCTCCTGTGAATGACCCTGAACTCAATCAGGGCCGGTGAGCCGTGGTGCGGCATGGCGGCCTCCCACGGATTTATCCCGGGGCCGGAGCCACGGGAGGCGCGCGTGTAGCAGGATGGCGAGGCCGAAGCAATGCGCCCGTCTCCTCCCCGTCGCCTTCGGCGATGGGGAGGTGGCGCGACGCTTCTTCAGCGTCGTGACGGAGGGGTTCTTGAAACAAGCAACGTCAGCGGGGCTTCAAGAGCCCCTCCACCACCCGCAAAGCGGCGGGCGGTCCCCCTCCCCATCGCCGAAGGGCGATGGGGAGGAGACGAGCTCTCAGGCCGCGTTCTTCTCGACCTGGCTGTATTCCAGATCGACCGGCGTCGGACGGCCGAAGATGGACACGGCGACGCGCAGGCGGGCGGCGTCCTCGTCGACGCTCTCCACCTGGCCGTCGAAGCTGGCAAAGGGACCGTCGATGACCTTGACGGTCTCGCCGATGTCGAAGCGGATCGTGGGCTTGGGACGCTCGACGCCTTCCTCGACCGCACCGATGATGGCCTGAACTTCGCGCTCGCTGACCGGCAGCGGCTTGGTGCCGCCAGCGGCTCCGAGGAACCCTGTGACCTTGGGCGTGTCCTTGACCAGGTGGTAGGCGTCGTCGGTCAGTTCCATCTTCACCAGGACATAGCCGGGGAAGAATTTGCGTTCCGAGTTGACCTTGCGGCCCCGGCGGATCTCGACGACGTCTTCGGTCGGCACCAGAATCTCGGAGAAGCATTCCTCCAGATCGCGCTGCTTGGCCTGGTCGCGGATATGCTGGGCGACCTTCTTTTCGAAGTTCGAATAGGCGTGGACGATATACCACTTGTGGCGGGGGTTCGAGGCGGCTTTCGCTTCGGGCGCTGCATCCGTCATGGGGCGCGTCTTCCTTTTTTTCTTATTGTCCGATGGCCAGAACCCAGGTCGAGGCAAAGCCCAGACCCGTGTCCACCGCCCAGAAGAAGACGACCGCGATCGCGACCATCATGAAAACCATGACCGAGGTGATCCAGGTTTCCTTGCGGCTGGGCCACACGATCTTGCGCGCCTCGGCCTGGACCTGGCTGATAAACTGGCCGGGCGAGGTCCGCTTCTTTGGCGCGGGCGCGTCCACTGTGACGGTCGAGGCCGCAGCGGCCGTTGCCATCTGCGGCTTGGCACGGGCAGCGGGATTGCCGGTCCGACGGCCGGGAAACTGTGGCTTGGCCATGATCGTCTTACGGGTCTCGTTTCGAACTTTGGTCCGGCCCCCGCAGATGGGGAAGCCCAGGCTGCGACGACAGGGGGGAAATGGCAGGAGTTGGGGGATTCGAACCCACGACCCCCGGTTTTGGAGACCGGTGCTCTACCAGCTGAGCTAAACTCCTAGACAAGTCAGACGCGCCGTGGGGAGATCCCCGCGACGCGCCCGTTCGCCAGACCGGGGGCTATGCCTGACACGGCGTGCCATTTCAAGGCCGGATCACGCCTTCAGCATCCCTCTCAGATCGAGGAAGCGCTGAGCCAAGTATGTTTCGGTGGCTCCCATCGCAGTTTGGTTGTTTTCGGCAGCCGCCGCAGTCCAAAGCGTCGCCGCAATTTTGATTTCATTCAGAAACTTGCGCCCATCTTCGTATTGTGCTGCATCAGAAAAGTGGCGGCTTGCATGCTGTGCAAGTTCAACATGCTGACCGGGAGTGAATAGCGGCCAAGAGCCTGTTAGGGCGCTCAGCAAAGTTGATTTGAGATTTTCATCGAACGCATCCGGATTGACCCTTCGCTCTTCGACCAACCCCTCTGAAAACGCCGAAAAGATCGGATAGACTAGCGATAGAGACAAGCTGACGTCGTCCTTACGGCCCTCAAAATCACTTAGCCAGCTCGGGAAATCTGCCGGCAATAGCTTAACGTAAAGCTGAACGGTCCCATAGGATGCTGCAGTCCACGCTTCAGCTTCCGAACCTCGAGTCATTTTAGGAAGCGACTTGCCTAGGTTATCTCTCGACCAAGAAGCGAGTTCTTCCAGTTGGCCTCGATAGTGTCGAACGAGCCCACCCCACACTGATTTAGGATAAGCTTCTTCAGGCATCGTCGGTTTAAGCCAACTGACTATCCGCTCAAACACATCAATGATCCAGGTGCGCCGCGACTGCGTCGGCCTCGTCCTGCTTGTTCACGAGTTGCCTGAACAGCAGCTTGTCGATGCGTCGGTCGTCCATGTCGATAACCTCGACCTCGAACCGGCCCAGTTGCAGGATTTCACCTTCATCCGGCACGCGCGACAGCTGGTGCAGAACCAGGCCGGCGATGGTGTGGAAACCGTCCGCCTCGCCGAAGTCCTCACCCAGTTCGTCGGCCAGCTCGTCCAGGTCGGTCTGGCCATCGACCAGCCAGGTGCCGTCCTCTCGCTGGCGGATCAGGGCCTCCTTGTCGTCATGACCTTCGTCGAAGTCGCCGGCGATCATTTCGAGCAGGTCGGTCGCCGTCACCACGCCCTCGAAGGCACCGAACTCGTCGACCAGGAAGGCCATGTGGACCTTCGATGCCTTCAGGATCTCCAGCGCCTTCAGCACCGACGTCGACTGCGGGATGAAGGCCGGCGTCTGGACGTGTTTTTCGACATTGAACTCGCCGTTGTCGAGGAGGCTGTCCAGCAGGTCCTTCTTGTGGACGACGCCCAGCGGGTTATCGACGTCGTTCTCCCTGGCCACCACGATCCGCGAATAGGGGCAGGTCCGGACCTCCTCGCGCAGAACCGCTTCCGAATCGTTCAGGGCGACCCAGAAGACTTCGTGGCGCGGCGTCATGGCGACCCGGATCGGACGGTCGCCCAGCCGCAGGATTTCCTCGATCATCGTCTGTTCTTCGGGCTCGATCAGACCCGAGGCCGTGCCCTCGGCGATCATGGTCTCGACCTCTTCCTGGGTGACGTCGGACCCGTCGCGATCCTTGACGCCCATGATCTTCAGGATGGCCGAGGTCGAGGCCGTCAACAGCACCACGAAGGGATGCAGCACGATCGCCACGGTCGAGATCGGGGCCGCCATCTTGGCCGCGATCGATTCGGGAAAGATCAACGCCAGCCGCTTGGGCACCAGTTCGCCGACGATCAGCGACACATAGGTGATGCCGACCACGACCAGAGCCGTGGAGACGATCTCGGCATAGTGGCCCGTGGCCGGGAAAGCGGTCTCGAGGATATGGGTCAGCTCGCCCGCGATGGCCGCCTGACCATAGGCACCGGCCAGAATCCCGATCAGGGTGATGCCGACCTGGACCGCCGACAGAAAATGGGTGGGGTCTTCCGAAAGCTTCAGGGCCGCCCTGGCCCCCCGGTCACCGCGCTCGGCGCGGCTTTGCAGCTTGGATTTCCGGGACGAAACGACCGCCATCTCGGTCGCGGCGAACAGGCCGTTGAGCACCACGAGGAGCAGAACGACGACGATGGCGATGAGTAACATCTAGGGGGGAGTGGGACCGGCGCGGCGCGACAGTCGGCGTCCGCCTCCTATCGTTAGACGAATGTGGCCGCTTTCGCCACGATTTCCTTGCAGGCCGTGATCAGCCGGTCCGACCGGCGTCCACAGAACCATAGGCCCCCCGCTGCGGGCCATGCCCGTCATTGACCGTCGCGCAGGCGGACACCCCGATCAGGGTGCCGATGAAAAGGCCGATATGCAGGGCGCGTCGCATGAAAGTTACCAAAATCCTAACGTCAGGATCCGAACCTACACACCCGTTTCCGGTTCCGGGCAAGCGTGCACCCGCCGCCGGTTGTGCGGAACGGTAAACGCGCATGGACCGGCGGGAGCGATGCCTCGATTATCCCCCCGGCTCGACCGGTCCCAGAGCCGTCCCGCCCCAGAAATCGCACTGGTGGCGGTCATGGAAGGTGGCGTCCACACGGTCCCCCGCCGGGTCGAACACCACGACCGGTCCCCCACCCTCAGAAACCCGGGGCCAGCGGGCCTCGAAGTCCGCGTCGTGGCCGAACCCGGCCCAGAGGGCCATCATTCGCCCGGACAAGGCCCTCTGTCCGGCGGTCCAGCGCTTCGTGTCGGTGAAGATCCACGAGGTACCGAACACATAGGCCAGCTCGCTCGCATGAAAGGCCCCCATGTCCAGACCGGTGATCCAGTCGGGCAGGATGAAGGGCACATCCCGGTCCGCGAACTCATAGCCATAGACCGGCACGTGGCGCGCCAGCAGCCGGCGCAGGGCGTCTGCCGGACACGAGAACCGGCTGTCGCTGAAGCTCCAGGCGATGGCCGCGGCCGGCCCCTCGGCCCCGACCGGATATCGCTCCAGCACCCGTGAGCCCGCATCCCCGTACAGCCAGTGCGTCTCCTTCTCGTAGCGATCCCTGTCGCGCACTTCTCCGGCGAACAGACGCCCCTCGTCGGTGTTCGACCCTACGATCACCGGCACCCGGGTAAAGGCCCCCTTGGCAAAGGCCTGCGGCGGGCTGAGCGGCACCAGGGCGTCGCCATAGACCGGTCCCCACGATTTTGGCCCGTTGATGCCCGACCGCGTCGAGGCTCCCCGCGCGATCCGCCACGCCGGTGTCCGCCTCAGGCACGCGGCCACCTCGGCCCCCTCGCATCCCAGACGGGCGGCGAACCGCAGACCCGGCTCGGCCTGATCCGCCGCCGCGTTCAGCGACGACGGCTCCAGACACGGCCCGCTCTGCAGGATCACGCGGCTGTACAGCCCCGTCGACCCCGGCGAGGTCATCAGATAGCAGGCGCTCCAGGCCCCCGAGCTTTCCGCGAACAGGGTGACATCCGCCGGATCGCCCCCGAAGGCCGCGATATTGGCCTGCACCCAGCGCAGCGCCGCCTGCTGGTCCATCAGCCCCCAGTTGCCGCCGACGCCCTCCCCCTCGGCCGCGAAATCCGGCAGCGCCAGCCACCCCAGCGCGCCCAGCCGGAAGTTGACCGTGACCACGACCCGGTCCTGTTCGACTGCCAGCCGCCCGGGGTCGTAGTTCGCCCCCGCTCCGATCGTGAAGGCTCCACCGTGCAGATAGACCATGACGGGCTTGGGGCGTGCGGCCTCCCCTGCCGGTCGATAGACATTGACGAACAGACAGTCCTCGGACCCGACCACCAGCCCGCCGCCACCCCCCAGGATGGCCTCGCGTCCCAGTGCCTGGGTGCAGTCGGAGCCGATGCGCGTCGCGTCATGCACGCCGCTCCAGGCCTCGACCGGTTCCGGGCTTCGCCAGCGCAGGTCGCCGGTCGGCGGCGCGGCATAGGGCACGCCCAGAAAGGCGCGCACGCCCGCCCCTTCCACGCCCCGGAGGACGCCCGCGTCGGTCACCGCCGTCACGAAGGTCCTGTCCCGCGCAAACCGCACATGATCCACCGCGCCGGGGTGGGTCGCACAGGCCGACAGGGCCAGGAGCATCAGGATGCAGAGACGGGACAGCATCCGGCCTTCTATCCCGAGCCCGGCCCCGCAGGCCACCGGACCGCACGAGGCGTGTTGCACCACAAGAAAAAGGCCACCCGGTTCGCACCGGGAGGCCTCTTCCAACTCAATCCGCGCTCAGGCAGCGAGCGACGGCGTCGCTCGCGTCAGCGCGCCATCACCTCAGGCGATGATCTTGGCCACCACGCCGGCGCCCACCGTGCGGCCGCCTTCGCGGATGGCGAAGCGGAGCTTCTCTTCCATCGCGATCGGGGTGATCAGTTCGACGTTCAGCTCGGCATTGTCGCCGGGCATGATCATCTCCACGCCTTCCTTCAGCTGCACGATGCCGGTCACGTCGGTCGTGCGGAAGTAGAACTGCGGGCGGTAGTTGGTGAAGAACGGCGTGTGACGGCCACCCTCTTCCTTGGTCAGGATATAGGCCTCGGCCAGGAACTTGGTGTGCGGGGTGATCGAGCCCGGCTTGCACAGGACCTGACCGCGCTCGACGTCCTCGCGCTTGGTGCCGCGCAGCAGTACGCCGACGTTGTCGCCCGCCTGACCCTGGTCCAGCAGCTTCCTGAACATTTCCACGCCCGTGCAGGTCGTCTTCTGGACCGGACGGATGCCGACGATCTCGACTTCCTCACCGACCTTGACGATGCCGCGCTCGACGCGACCCGTGACCACGGTGCCGCGGCCCGAGATCGAGAACACGTCTTCCACCGGCATCAGGAACGGCAGGTCGACCGGACGCTCCGGCTGCGGGATGTAGGCGTCGACGGTTTCCATCAGCGCCAGAACCTGCTGCTCGCCGATCTCCGGGTTCACGCCGTCGGTCGCGGCCTTGGCCGAGCCCATGGTGATCGGAATGTCGTCGCCCGGGAACTGATAGGACGAAAGCAGCTCGCGCACTTCCATCTCGACGAGCTCCAGAAGCTCCTTGTCGTCGACCAGGTCGACCTTGTTCATGAACACCACCAGGGCCGGCACGCCGACCTGACGGGCCAGCAGGATGTGCTCGCGGGTCTGGGGCATCGGACCGTCGGCCGCCGACACCACCAGGATCGCGCCGTCCATCTGGGCGGCACCGGTGATCATGTTCTTCACATAGTCGGCGTGGCCCGGGCAGTCGACGTGGGCATAGTGACGGTTGGCCGTCTCATATTCCACGTGCGCCGTGTTGATCGTGATGCCGCGCGCCTTCTCTTCCGGCGCCGCGTCGATGTCGGCATAGGCCATCGCCTTGGCCCCACCGGCCTTGGCCAGCGTCATCGTGATCGCCGCCGTCAGCGTCGTCTTGCCGTGGTCCACGTGACCGATCGTGCCGATGTTGCAATGCGGCTTGTTACGTTCGAACTTTTCCTTGGCCATTCTCTTCTCTCCGTCCCCTGAACAGGGGGCTTAATCCAAAATTTCAGGGGTTAGTTAGGCGGAATACTTCTTGATCACTTCGTCGGCGACGTGTTGCGGCACCGGCTCGTAGTGGTCGTACTGCATGGTGAAGGCGGCGCGGCCCTGCGACATCCCGCGAAGGGTGTTCACATAGCCGAACATGTTGGCCAGCGGCACGAAGGCGTTCACGACGGTGGCGTTGCCGCGCATGTCCTGACCCTGGATCATGCCGCGACGGCCGTTCAGGTCGCCGATGACCGAACCGAGGTAATCCTCGGGGGTCACGACCTCGACCGCCATGATCGGCTCGAGCAGCTTGGGCGCGCCCTTTTCCTTCAGTTCGCGGAAGGCGGCGCGGGCCGCGATTTCGAAGGCCAGCACGCTGGAGTCGACGTCGTGGAACTTGCCGTCCGTCAGGGTCGCCTTGAAGTCGATCAGCGGGAAGCCGGCCAGCAGGCCCGAGTCCTTGATGGAATTCAGACCCTTTTCGACGCCCGGGATGTATTCCTTGGGCACGGCACCGCCGACGATCGAGTTCTCGAACACGAAGCCCGAGCCCGGCTCACCGGGTTCGAAGGTGATCATGACGCGGGCGAACTGGCCCGTACCACCGGTCTGCTTCTTGTGCGTGTAGTCGATGTCGACCTTGCGGCCCAGCGATTCACGATAGGCGACCTGCGGCGCGCCGATGTTGGCCTCGACCTTGTAGGTGCGCTTCAGGATGTCGATCTTGATGTCGAGGTGCAGCTCGCCCATCCCCTTCAGGATGGTCTGGCCGGACTCGTGGTCGGTCGAGACGGTGAAGGACGGATCCTCCGACGCCAGCTTGGCCAGGGCGACGCCCAGCTTTTCCTGGTCGGCCTTGGACTTGGGCTCGACCGAGATCTCGATCACGGGGGCAGGGAATTCCATCTTCTCGAGGATGACCGGCGACTTCAGCGGATCGCACAGGGTGTCGCCCGTGCGGGTTTCCTTCAGGCCGGCCAGGGCGACGATGTCGCCGGCGTAGGCTTCCTTGACGTCCTCGCGGTTGTTCGAGTGCATCTGCAGCATCCGGCCCACCCGCTCGCGCTTGTCGCGCGAGGAGTTCAGCAGGGACTGCCCGGTTTCCATCTTGCCCGAATACAGGCGGCAGAAGGTCAGCGAGCCGACGAAGGGATCGTCCATGATCTTGAACGCCAGGATCGACAGGGGCTCGTCATCCGAGGCCTTCCGCACGACGGGCTCCTCGGTCTTGAAGTCGATGCCCGGGGTCGGCGGGATGTCCATGGGCGACGGCAGATAGTCGACGACGGCGTCGAGCAGGGTCTGCACGCCCTTGTTCTTGAAGGCCGAACCGCACAGGATCGGATAGAAGGCCCCGGTCAGCACCGCCTTGCGGATGCACTTCTTGAGCACCTCGGTCGAGGGCTCGGTGCCTTCGAGATAGGCTTCCATCGCCTCGTCATCGAGCTCGACGGCGTTGTCGATCAGGTACTGGCGAGCCTCGACGGCCTTGTCCATCAGGTCGGCCGGGATCTCGCCGACGGTGAAGTTGGCGCCCAGGGCGTCGTTGTCCCAGACGACCGACGTCATGGTGACCAGATCGACCAGACCCGACAGGGTGTTTTCCGAGCCGATCGGGAACTGGATCGGCACGGCCTTGGCACCCAGACGATCGCGGATCGACTGCACCGAGGCGTCGAAGTCGGCACCGATCTTGTCCATCTTGTTGACGAACACGATCCGCGGAACCTTGTACTTGTCAGCCTGGCGCCAGACGGTTTCCGTCTGCGGCTCCACGCCGGCGTTGCCGTCCAGCACCGTCACGGCACCGTCGAGGACGCGCAGCGAACGCTCGACCTCGATGGTGAAGTCCACGTGGCCGGGGGTGTCGATGATGTTCAGGCGCTTGCCCTGCCAGAAGGCCGTGGTCGCAGCCGAGGTGATCGTGATCCCCCGCTCCTGCTCCTGGTCCATCCAGTCCATGGTGGCTGCGCCATCATGCACTTCGCCGATCTTATGGTTCTTGCCGGTGTAGTACAGGATCCGCTCGGTCGTCGTCGTCTTGCCCGCGTCGATGTGGGCCATGATGCCGAAGTTGCGATAGTCCTGGAGCGCGTGTGTGCGGGCCATGAAAGCGTGCCTTGAGTTTTTTCGGGACGCGAAGGGCGCCCTCGGGGAGATCGTCGATGCTGCGAATAAGCGGGCGCGGGCGATTTAGCGGAAACCGCCCGCGCCGGATAGGCCTAGATAGTGTCGCTGTTTGACGCTTTGAAGGCGTCTACCAGCGGTAGTGGCTGAAGGCGCGGTTGGCTTCGGCCATCTTGTGGGTGTCTTCACGCTTCTTGACCGCGGTGCCGCGGTTGTTGGAGGCGTCCAGCAGTTCGGCGGCCAGCTTCTCGGTCATGGTGTTCTCGCCACGCTTGCGCGCGGCGTTGACCAGCCAGCGGATGGCCAGGGCGCGGCGACGGTCGGGGCGAACCTCGACCGGGACCTGATAGGTGGCGCCGCCGACGCGACGCGAACGAACCTCGACCGACGGCTGGACGTTTTCCAGGGCGGTGTGGAAGGTCTGGACCGGCTCGAAGTCCTTCTTCTTCTCGGCCAGGATATCGAAGGCACCGTAGACGATGTTCTCGGCGACGGCCTTCTTGCCCTCGTACATGACGTAATTCATGAACTTGGTGACGATCAGATCCTTGTATTTGGGATCCGGCAGGACTTCGCGTTTCTGGGCGCGGTGACGACGTGACATGAGGTGGGCCTTCTATTCTGTTGTCGATCGCGAGACCTGATCTCGCGCATTATCTCTGAGGGCGGCGTCCTTGCCCACGATGTAACCCCCGATGACCACCAGAGTGACCGCGACCCAGAAGGTCATGCCGAAGGTGCGTGAACGGGACGCCATGCGCTGATCCTTACTTCGGACGCTTGGTGCCGTAGTGCGAACGGCGCTGCTTGCGGTCCTTCACGCCCTGGGTGTCGAGCACGCCGCGCAGGATGTGGTAGCGGACACCGGGCAAGTCCTTCACGCGGCCGCCGCGGATCAGAACCACAGAGTGCTCCTGCAGATTGTGACCCTCGCCGGGGATGTAGCACACGGCCTCGTAGCCGGACTTGGCCAGACGGACCTTGGCGACCTTACGCAGAGCCGAGTTCGGCTTCTTGGGGGTCGTCGTATAGACGCGGGTGCAGACGCCGCGGCGCTGGGGCGAGCCTTCCAGGGCCGGCACCTTGTTGCGCACGGGCTTGGGCTTGCGGGGCTTGCGGATCAGCTGGTTGATCGTAGGCATTAAAGACAGTCTCGACTTCTGATGGAGGCGTGTGCCTGTCGGCCGGGGCGCCTCGGTTTCCTTCTTTTGAACGTCTCCGACGGAGACGCCCGGGATCGTTCGAGACCGGATCCGTGACCCAAACGAAAAAACCGGAACGCGCGCTTCGGGCGTTCCGGCGGGCACAGCCCGTCCGTTCAATTGTCACGATCAGGATGGGGCAGGCCCCGCCTCGAAAGTCCGGCGCGTTTACGCGGGCGGGGCCGAGGGGTCAAGGGGTGTGGTCAAGGGGTTCAGAAACGGCGTTGACTTGCCGGGCGCGCTGAGTATGTTCCGCGCCTCTTATTTTCACGGCTTCCCCGCCGTCGCAAAGGTAATTTCCGATGGCCAAGCCCGCCTCAATCAAGATCCGCCTGAACTCGACCGCCGACACCGGCTTCTTCTACGTCACCAAGAAGAACGCCCGCACGATGACGGAAAAGATGGTCGTCAACAAATACGACCCCGTCGTGCGCAAGCACGTCGAGTTCAAGGAAGGCAAGATCAAGTAGGCATTCCTGTCGGGCTAACGCGCGGTCGCGCTGCTTGAGCCCGGAATGAGATTTCAACGCCCGGTCAGCCATGGCCGGGCGTTTTTCTTTGTCTTGTCCCTCTCCCGGCGGGAGAGGGATCAGGTCGCGGGATTGGACTCCGAAAAAACCGGGTGCAAGGAGTCCAATTCCTGCGGGTCCGTGCCGGAACCTGCCGACATCTCATTCAAAACGTTGCGGTTCCCCTCCCCGTCCGCGACCAGCCTCAACGGCTCTCTTCTGGACGCGATCGCAGGCGGCGCGATGTCGGGCAGGTCGGCCATGACCTGGGCGCGGGCGCGGTCGCACAGACGGTCATAGACGCGCATCCAGGTCGAGGCCTCCGACGCGCGGCCCATGCCCAGGGCGCGGCGGATGTTCAGGAAGGCCTGGTCGGCGAGGTCGGCGAAACTGACCTCGTCGTCGGGATGAAATTCGCCGGCCTCCGGCAGGACGTCGCCGATCGGCTGATCGATCCGCCGCCACTTCCCGGCCCGCGCATGCATCCGGAACGAACTGAGCGATATGCCCCACTTCTGGCAGATGTGCGCCGCCTTGACCCCCGACAGATACTCCCGCCGGATATGGTCCCACATATTGCCGCCGAGACCGTCGAGGTCTTCGGGGTTGATCTGATGGCGCATGGTCATGGGCGGGAGCATGACATGGGAGTGCGTCAGAATCGGTCGTGGCTTGGAGACCAGTGTCAGATGATGTCTCCTCCCCCGTTCTCCGCTTGGCGAATGGTGAGGGGTACCGCAAAGCGGTGGAGGGATCATGGCCACACGTGGCGTCGTCGAAACGGCGTGAAGACTGCGCCGACGACTAGCGCCGCCGGAAGCCCGCCTTTCGGCAGGCCTTGGTAGCGGAGCTCGCGACCGCGATCATGGAAGTAAGTCTGTACCGGCAAGGACGTGTTCCGCGAATTCACAAACGGCACCATCGACGCGGTCTGTGCTTTAGCCGAAGAAGGCGATTAATGGCTCGCTACCTCGTCGATACCAATATGCTCGACCACAAAGAGTTGGCCGCTTTCCTAGCAGCGGACCCCTCTAACGAGATCGTCATCTCTGAGGCCACGCTAATCGAGATTCATAAGGCACGCGCAGCGCAGAATGTCCCCCGCCTTCTTGCTTTGGCATGCGCCAATTGGGATCGGGTCTCCGTCACTCATTCGTTCTACGACCTCTACAGCTTCGATGGGACAGCTAACGACCCGGCCAAGGCCACCATCTCCATGCGCCAGTCTGAAGATTTCCCGGCCTACTGCGCCACTGTGGTCGTAGCTCCATTGGATGTGGTAGCGCTCCAGCACTTCGCGAGAAAACAAGCGGATGCAGCCCAAGAGAGCGCCACTATCGCGAGTAAGGCACCTGGCTTGATGCGTTTGTATCGTCGCGTGATCTCTAGCAATTTTTCCGAGAAGGACCGGCAGGAGCTCAGGAAACGACGTCCACTTTCTCCTGCTCTTCAAGAGAAGCTGCTCAAGTTCAGCTTCGCACTTCGCGCCCGGCTCGCCTTGCAGCATGGAAATGCACCCGAGGATTTGCATCCTCGTAAGGCTATTGACACACCACTTTACCGGTATGCGTTATCTCTAGTGATTTACTTCATGCATTGGGTGAAAGACGGAGAACCCGACCGCAAAAAGATCAAGGAAGCGGTAAACCAAATTGTAGACTTGGAAATCGCCGCTTTAGCGACGTTCTATGATGGTTTCCTTACGCGCGAAACCAAGCTAGCAAGGCATTTCGACGAGCTCCAAGGCTTGGTGGAGATTCTCGGCGGCAAGGTGCGTTGTGGGTGAGCAACTCATCCAAATCTCTGCTCGAACCGCCCCATCGCCTGCGGGTCCAGCCGGACGGTCAGCCGCATCCGCCCCTGATCGTCCGTATCGCGCGCCGTCACCCGGCCGTGTTCGTAGAGCCAGGCCAGGGCCTCGCCCTGTGAGGGCTGCAGGACCAGTTCGGTCTCGGGGTCGTCATCGATCAGGTCGGTGATGGCCTGGCGCAGGGTCTCGATCCCCTGCCCGGTCCAGGCGGAAACGGCGACGGCGGTGTTGCCGGAGCGGGCGGCCTGGCCCTCGACGGCCTCGCGGGCCTCGGGGTCCAGCAGGTCGGTCTTGTTCCAGACCTCGAGGATGCGGCGGGGTTTCGCCGTTCCATCAGGATTGGGGGGTTGTTCGATCTGTTTCAGGACCGCCTCGACGTCCTTCGCCTGGGCGGCCGTGTCGGCCGAGGCGATGTCGCGGACGTGCAGGATCAGGTCGGCCTCGCCCACCTCCTCCAGGGTCGCGCGGAAGCTCTCGACCAGTTCGTGCGGCAGGTCGGAGATGAAGCCGACGGTGTCGGCGATGATGGCAGGGCGGCCCTGCGGCAGGCGGATGGTGCGCTGGGTGGTGTCGAGGGTGGCGAACAGCAGGTCCTTGGCCAGCACCTCCGACCCCGTCAGCCGGTTGAACAGGGTCGATTTGCCGGCATTGGTATAGCCGACCAGGGCGACGGCCGGGAACGGGGCCTTCTTTCTCTGTTTCCGGTGCAGGCCGCGCGTGCGGCGCACCTCTTCCAGCTCGCCCTTCAGCTTGACGATGCGGTCGGCGATCAGACGGCGATCGAGCTCGATCTGGGTCTCGCCGGGGCCGCCGGTCGAGCCGGTGCCGCCGCGCTGGCGCTCCAGGTGGGTCCAGGTGCGGACAAGGCGCGACCTCTCATAGTCCAGCCGGGCCAGTTCGACCTGTAGCCGACCCTCCTTCGTCCGTGCGCGGCGGCCGAAGATCTCGAGGATCAGGCCGGTGCGGTCGATGACCTTGCAGTCCCATTCCTTTTCCAGATTGCGCTGCTGGACCGGTGTCAGGTCGTCGTCGACGACGGCGGCCTCGGCTTCGGCGGCGCGGATCAGGGCGGCCAGTTCCTCGACCTTGCCGGTGCCGAACAGGGTCGCGGGCGTGGTCTTGCGCAGCCGCACGACCTCTTCGGCGCGGACGTCGAGGTCCAGCGCGCGGGCGAGGCCCGAGGCCTCTTCAAGCCGCTCCTGTGCCGGCCGGGACGATCGCTCGCCCAGGTCGGGATGGATGACGACCGCCCGGATGAGCGGCACGGAATGGTCGATGAGTCTGGAGGTCAAGGAATCTCGGAGTGGCGAGTGGTGAGTGTCGAGGAGCGTAAAGCGCTCAGAACCGCATGTAGTTACGAGCCGGCGTCAGCGCATCGGCTGACGCTCGCCACTCGCCACTCAACACTCGCCACTGAACTCAGTCCTCGTCGGCTTCCGGTTCGTACAGCTGCACGGGCGCGGACGGCATGATGGTGGAAATGGCGTGCTTGTAGACGAGCTGGGACTGCCCGTCGCGACGCAGCAGCACGCAGAAATTGTCAAACCAGGTCACGATGCCCTGCAGTTTGACGCCATTGACCAGGAAGATGGTCAGGGGGGTCTTGGTCTTGCGGACCGAGTTGAGGAAGGTGTCCTGAAGGTTCTGACGCTTGTCTTGCGACATGGCAGGTTTGTCCTGTTCTTTTGTTGTTCGCCACGCTCGGGGGGAGGAACGCGGGGCCGGTTGAGCCCGGCCTTGTCAGCCTAGACGACGCAGTTGCCGCGTCGCAACATCTAGATGGCCTCGCGCTTCGCCTCTTCAAGGTAGCGGGCACGCAGTTTCGTCGCGATCGGGCCCGGCTTGCCGTCGCCGATCTTCACGCCGTCGATCGAGATAGCGGGCATGACGAAGGCCCCGGCGGCGGTGAAGAAGGCTTCCCGCGCCTCCTTGGCCTCGTCGACGCTGAAGGGGCGTTCGTCCAGCTCGATGCCCTCGGCCTCGATCATGGCCATGATGGCGGTGCGGGTGATGCCCTTCAGGATGTTGGCCTGGGTGTCGCGGGTGCGCAGCTTTCCGGCCTTGTCGACGATCCAGGCGTTGGTCGAGGAGCCCTCGGTGACCAGACCCATCTCGTCGACCATCCAGGCCTCATAGGCCCCCTTGTCGCGCGCGGCCTGTTTGGCCAGGACGTTGGGCAGAAGACCGACCGTCTTGATGTCGCAACGGCCCCAGCGGATGTCCGGGTGGGTGACGACGGCGACGCCCTTTGCGGCCTGGTCCTGGGAGCGGGCGAAGGGGATGGATTTCGACGTCACCACCACGCTGGGCGGGGTGCCGGGGGCCGGGAACGGGTGGTCGCGGCGCGCCGTGCCGCGCGTGATCTGCAGATAGACGATGCCGTCGCGGACGCGGTTCCTGCGGATCGTCTCCTTGAGCACACGGGTCAGGGCCTCGGGCGTCATCGGAATGTCGATGCGCAGCTCGGTCAGGCTGCGGTGCAGCCGGGTCATGTGGCCCTCGAAATCGGCCATCCGGCCGCCGAAGACGGACCAGACCTCATAGACGCCGTCGGCAAACTGGAAGCCGCGATCCTCGACGTGGATCGTCGCCTCCGAGTGGCGCTGATAGACCCCGTTCACATAGGCGACCCGCGACATCAGTCGATGCTCCCGTCTTCGTCTTCGCCGCCGCGCGAGGGGGAAACGCCCAGCGACTTCAGCTTCCTGTGCAGCGCCGATCGCTCCATGCCGATGAAGGCGGCGGTGCGCGAGATATTGCCGCCGAACCGCATGATCTGGGCGGCCAGATATTCGCGCTCGAACACCTCGCGCGCCTCGCGCAGCGGCAGGGCGATGGTGCGTTCGGTCCCCATGCCGGAGGCACCGGTCGATGCCACTTCCTGGGGCAGCATGTCGGCCGAGATCGGGTCGTTCAGGTCGCCGGTGGCCAGGATCAGCAGGCGTTCGACGTTGTTGCGCAGCTGGCGGACATTGCCGGGCCAGGGATGGACCTGCAGCACGGCGATGGCGTCATCGCCGAGACGTCGGCGCGGCAGCCCCTGGGACGTGCTCAGCGTGTCGATGAAGTATTCGACCAGTTCGGCGATGTCCTCGCGACGTTCCGACAGCGGCGGGACGCGGATCGGGACGACGTTCAGGCGGTGGAACAGGTCCTCGCGGAAGCGACCCTCGGTGATCTCGATCTTCAGGTCGCGCGAGGTCGAGGTGACGACGCGGACGTCGACCTGGACGTCCTGTTCGCCGCCGACGCGGCGGAAGCGCTGCTCGACCAGCACGCGCAGGATGCGGCTCTGGCTCTCGCGCGGCATGTCGCCGACGTCATCGAGGTAGAGGGTGCCGTTGTGGGCGCGCTCGAACACCCCGATCTTGCGCGGGCGGCCGTCGTGACCCTCCTCGCCGAACAGCTCCAGATCCAGACGCTCGGGCGTCATGCCGGCGGCGGAGATGGCCACGAACTCGCTCTTTGCCCGTGGGCTGGCCTCGTGAATCTGGCGCGCGACCAGTTCCTTGCCCGATCCGGGCGGACCGGAGATCAGGACGCGGCTGTTGGCGGGGGCGACCTTGGTGATGGTCGTGCGCAGGACCTGGGCCGCGGCAGAGCGGCCGATCAGCCCCGTCGGCGTCATCGCGATCCCCCGCAGGCGACGGTTCTCGCGCTTCAGCGAGGCCGCCTCCAGCGCGCGCTCGATGACCACCACCAGCCGGTCGGACTTGAAGGGCTTTTCGATGAAGTCGTAGGCCCCGCGCTTCAGGGCGCTGACCGCCGTCTCGATATTGCCGTGGCCAGAGATCATGACGACGGGCAGGTCGGCGTCCAGTGTCTTGACCAGGTCGAGCAGTTCCAGCCCGTCCATGCCACCGCCCTGCATCCAGATGTCCAGCACGATCAGGCTGGGCTTGCGGGCCCGGATGCCGGCCAGGGCTTCCTCCGAACTGGACGCGCAGCGCACGGAATGACCCTCGTCTTCCAGCAGGCCGGAGACCAGGTCGCGGATGTCGGCCTCGTCGTCGACGACCAGGATGTCAGCACCGTTGGAACGCATATCGCCTCGCTATTCGGCCGCCAGCGTGCGGGAGCTTTGCGGCTCGGGCGCGCGGTCGGCTTTGCCGGTGGGAATGAGGGGAAAGATGAGACAGATTTTCGCGCCGCCCAGAGTGTCGGCATCTGACAGTTTCAGGTCGCCGCCGTGGTCCTCGCAGATGCGCTTGACGATCGCGAGACCGAGGCCAGTGCCCTTCTCGCGCGTCGTGACATAGGGCTCGGTCAGGCGGTCGCGGTCGCGGACGGGCAAGCCCTTGCCGGCGTCCTCGATGATGAAGGTCGCGATGCCGTTCTCGATCTCCAGCCGCGCGCTGATGGCCACGTCGTCCTCGTTGGCGGGGGTGCCCAGACGGCGCGCCGCGACGGCCTCTCCGGCGTTCTTCAGGATGTTGGCGAGGGCCTGACCCACCATCCGGCCGTCGGCCTTCATCTTGGCCCTGGGCAGGGGTTCGATCAGTTCGACGACCATGTCGGGTGCCGCGACGCGCTGGGCGAAGACGGCCTCGCGCAGCAGTTCGGCCGGGTTCTCGTTGGTGAAGCGCGGCGCGGGCATGCGGGCGAAGGACGAGAACTCGTCCACCATCCGGCCGATATCGCCGACCTGGCGGATGATGGTGTCAGTGCACCGGTCGAAGATTTCGACATCCTCGGTGATGGCGGGACGGAATTTGCGCTTCAGCCGCTCGGCCGACAGCTGGATCGGGGTCAGGGGGTTCTTGATCTCGTGAGCGATGCGACGAGCCACATCGCGCCAGGCGGCATTGCGCTGGGCCGTGACCAGCCGGGTGATGTCGTCGAAGGTCAGCACCATCTCGCCGCCGACGCCGCCCTCGATCCGGACGCGCAGGCGGCGCATCTCGCCCTCGCGCGAAACGTCGATGTCTTCCTCGATGTGGGCCTCGACCCGCCGCACCAGTTCGCCGAGTTCGGGCGCCACGTCGGCCAGACCCTTGCCCCGAACCTCGACCTCGGAGATCGACAGCAGTTGCAGGGCGCTGTCGTTGATCGCGGAAATCCGACCGCGCCTGTCCAGGCCGATGACGCCGGCGCTGACGCCCGACAGCACGGTCTCGATGAAGCGGCTTCGATCCTGGGCCTCGTCGCTGGCGGTCTTCAGGGCGGCCTGCTGGGCCTGGAGGTCGCCGGTCATGCGATTGAAGGCGCGAGACAGGGTGGCGATTTCGCCGGGTGCGCCGTCGGCCTCGACGCGGGCTGACAGGTCGCCTGCAGCCACCTGATCGGCCGCCTTCACCAGCCGTCCAATGGGGGCTGAAATGGCACTGGCCGCCGACATGCCGAGCCAGACGGCTCCGACCAGGACCAGCAGCGCGGTTTCCAGATAACTGAGCGCGAACGCGGCCTGAAGCCTGGCGCGGCTTTCCTCGGCGACGCGATAGGCCTGGATCGACTCCTCGCCATTCCGCATCCGGGCGACGATGCCGGGGGCCAGGGGCCGGACGACATACAGATAGGCGTCGCCATAGTCGGGCAAGGGATAGACGGCGCGGACGGTGTCGGGATGCTCCGTGACCGTGACAGGGACTTCCTGACCCTCGGCGGCGGTTTCGAACACCTCGCGCGGGGGCGCGACATAGGCGGGGGCTCCGGGCAGTTCGCCGCGCGCCAGCACCTGACCCTCTCCGTTCAGGATATAGACCGCCGGATAGCCGAAAAACTCGGCAATCTGCGTCAGGGCCCCCGAGAACTGGATTCGGTTGTCGAACACGTCGCGCACCCCGCCGAGCTCATTGGCCATGGTGCCAAGGTCTCGCTCCAGGCCACCGCCGACGTCCGCCACATAGGCCTTGCCGATCGATGCACCGTTGTTGACGGCCGAGCGGACGTTCTGGCTGAACCATTGGTCCACCCCGCGATTGACCAGCAGACCGAACACCAGGGCGATCAGCACGGCCGGCACCACCGCCACCAGCGAGAACAGCGTCACGAACCGCAGGTGCAGGCGCGCGCCCGGATCGTCCGCCCGGCGCTGCGATAGTCGGAGCACCCGGCTGCCGATCACCGCACCGAGGCCGCCGATCAGCACCAGGTTGGCGATCAGGACATAGAGGACCGCGCGGCTGGCCGTGGCGCGGGCGTCATCGCCGGCGGCCGCGCCCGGCGCGACGGCGACCAGCCAGATCGCGGCACCGGCGATCAGAAAGGCCAGGGCATAGGCTGCGCCGAACGCCGCACGCATCGGTCCGGCCTCCAGCCGTCCCCAGAGGGATGGCTCGCCTTCTGTCGCGCTGGGCTGGACCGGCGTGTCGCTCATATCGCGACAGCTTCAACTACCTGTGGCGAAAACTCAACAGCGTCGTTGCGGAAATGCTTCGGAAGCGTCACGCCCCACAGTGCCGCCAGCGCCCCTGCGACCGCGTTCGCGTCATCAAGGCGGCAAATCTGGCCCTTGGCGGCGCGCCGATCCTCGGGCGAGGCGGGCCAGGGGGCCTGCTCGACGTACCAGCCCAGATGCTTGCGGAACATCTTCAGGCCCAGGCCGGTGCCATAGAAGGCGATGGAAGTATGCAGATGATCGACGACGATCGCGAACCGCTCGTCGCGGTCGGGTTCGTGCAGGACGGTGCCGTCGGCAAGGGCGCGCTCCAGGTGGGCCGCCAGCCAGGGACGACCATAGACGCCCCGTCCCAGCATCAGGCCGTCGGCCCCCGACCTGTCCAGCGCCTCGCGCGCCTGCCCGGCGGTGACGATATCCCCGTTGACGATGACGGGGATGGCCACGGCGCGCTTCACCGCTGCAATGGCATCCCAGTCGGCGTGGCCGGTATAGAACTGCTGGCGGGTCCGGCCGTGGACCGTCACCGCCTTCACGCCAAGGGCTTCCGCGCGCGCCGCCAGTTCGGGCGCATTGCGGCTGTCGTCGTCCCAGCCCAGACGCATCTTGACCGTGACCGGCCGCGAGGTCGCGGCGACCACCGCCGCCATGATCCGCCCGGCAAGGTCCGGGGTCCGCATCAGGGCCGAGCCCGAGGCCGAGCCCGTGACCTCCTTGGCCGGACAGCCGAAGTTCAGATCGACGATGTCGGCCCCCGCCGCTTCGGCCATGCGCGCGCCCTGCGCCATCGCGGCCGGATCGCGTCCGACCAGCTGAATGACCGTCAACGGCAGGCCCTCGCCGACGGCCGCGCGCCGCACGACATCCGGCCGGGCGCGGGCCAGTTCTGCCGCCGCCACCATTTCGGTGGCGACATAGACGGCACCCAGTCGACAGGCGAGCTGACGGAACGGCAGATCGGTGACGCCGGTCATGGGGGCCATCAGCACCCGTCCGGGGATCGTCACGTCACCGATCTGCAAGCCTGTGCTCATCCGTCCGTCACCATCCCATGCGGAGCCTCTCGTCAACCGCCATCGTGGCCCCTAGAAGGCCGTCATGACCTTTGCAGCGATCGTGGTGGCGGCCGGATCCGGCTCCCGGGCCGGTGGAGACAAGCAGTGGCGGCGGCTGGGCGGCAAACCCGTCGTGCGCTGGTCCGTCGAGGCGATGCTGGATTCGGGGGCCGATCAGGTCGTGGTCGTCGTGGCTCCGGGCAGTCAGGACAGGGCCGCTGACGCCTTGGCCGGACTGACCCACTGGTCGGCGATCGTCGGAGGGGCCGAACGCAGCGATTCGGTTCAGGCGGGTCTCAGGGCCCTGACCGGCGCGAAGGATCAGGTCGTCCTGATCCACGACGCCGCGCGCCCCCTGCTTTCTGCCGAAGTGATCGGGCGTCTGCGCGCCGCCCTGACCGGGGCCGATGGAGCGATCGCCGCCCTGCCCGTCTCCGACACCCTGAAGCGCGGCAGCGACCGCATCGAGGCTACGGTGGACCGCGCGGGCCTGTGGCGCGCCCAGACGCCCCAGGCCTTCCGGGCCGACAGACTGCTGGCCGCCTATGCCGCCTGGCCCGACGGGACGGCCCCGACCGATGACGCGGCCGTGGTCGAGCGTGACGGCGGCACGGTGCGACTGGTGCCCGGCGATCCGCGCCTGATGAAACTGACCTATCCGGAGGATTTCGACATGGCCGAGGCCCTGATCCCACGCCAGACCCGGGTCGGCTCCGGGTTCGACGCCCATCGCTGGGGCCCGGGCGACACCGTCTGGCTGTGCGGCGTGGCCATCCCGCACGATCAGACGCTGATCGGCCATTCCGATGCCGATGCGGGCCTGCACGCCCTGACCGACGCCCTGCTGGGCGCCATGGGCGACGGCGATATAGGCGATCATTTTCCGCCGACCGATCCGCAGTGGAAGGGCGCGCCGTCGGACCTGTTCCTGATCCATGCGGTCGAGCGGCTGCACGCCCGGGGCGGGCGGCTGGTCAATGTCGACGTCACCCTGATCTGCGAGCGACCGAAGGTGAAGCCGCACCGTCAGGCGATGCGCGAGCGTCTGGCCGAAATTCTCGGCCTGCCGCTGGACGCCGTCAGCGTGAAGGCGACCACGACCGAGGCCATGGGCTTCACCGGTCGCGGCGAGGGTCTGGCCGCCCAGGCCCTCGCCACGATCGAACTGCCCGCCTGAGAGGCCTCAGCCCTCGCCCCTGAAGTGACGCCACAGCGAACCGAACAGATTCACATAGTCGTCGGTCCAGGGTTTGACCTTCGTGTCCGGCAGCACGGCCCAGCGCCGATCGGCCCGGAACCGGGCCAGGCCCGCCTCGGTCGGTGACAGGATGATCGCCTCGGTCGAGGCCTCCGCCATTTCCGGCGCATCGGCCCGTTCGGTATAGGTCTGGTGCAGATAGGGCACCCCCAGCGACACGGCCGCAGCCTGGGCTGGCTGGGTGATGTCCAGATTCCGGTTGGACAGATGCAACAGCAGCACGCCATCGGGCTTCAGCAGTTTCAGATAGCCGGCGATGGCCTCGACGGTCAGCAGGTGGGTCGGCACGGCGTCGGACGAGAAGGCGTCGATGACGAGATAGTCATAGGTGCCGGCCTTCTCGTGGGCCATCGACAGGCGGGCATCGCCGAGCACCGTCCGGACCGGACCATCGGCGCAGGTCGAGATGTAGGTGAACCACTTCGGATCGCGCGACAACCGGTCGACCATCGGGTCGATCTCGAAATAGGCCAGGGTGTCCTCGGCACGCTTGTAACCCGCCATGGCTCCGGACCCCTGCCCCACGACACCGACATTAATGCCGCGGCCTTCGTTGCGAAGCTGCAAGCCCTGCATGACCTGCCCGAGGGGCGTCGATGGCGCGTAATAGAGCGTCGGCATGCAGGCGAAGCGCGGGTCGACCGCCTGGGCCCCATGCAGCGTCGTACCGTGCGACAGGACATGGACGGGGCCGCCCAGGCGCGGGTCCTGGGGCGTGGCAACGCGCATCAGGCCAAAGAAGCTACGCTCGCTGAGGTCCCAGACATAGCCGCGCGCGATATGGTGCGACCCGATGGCCACGACGGCCATGATGACCGTGAAGAACGGAGCCCGATCGCGGACCATGAAGGCGCAGATCACGGCTACGCCGAAGATCAGCTGCGACAGGGCGACGATCTGCTCCAGCGAGAACAGGGCCCGGAACGGGGCATTGTAGCGCATGACCTCCAGGGCCAACGGCGGCACGATCGCCAGCAGGATGCCCCCCAGCAGCAGGGCCATCTCGCCACGGCCGACCGTTTTCCAGCTCCAGGGACGGACCAGGCCGACCAGGACCAGGACCAGCGGATACTCCCACACCATGTTGAAGATCACCGGCGCGATCAGGGCGTTGAAGATGCCGCCGACGACCCCTCCGATGGATAGAAGCAGGAAGAACTCGGTCAGCCGGTCCGGCGCCGGTCGCCGCTCCGCCAGCACCTGGTGGCACATCAGGGCGGTCAGGAAAAACGTACCCAGGTGCAGCGCGAACATCATCAGCCAGTCGCCGTTGCGGAACGCCAGCAGCACCATGCACGCCCCGACAAGGGCAGCCTGGAACGTATAGGTATAGGACAGCGGAATCAGTGGCTTGGACGAGAAGGCGATCACGAACGTCAGCAGATACAGCGCCAGCGGGATGATCCACAGGAACGGCGCGGAGGCGACATCCGTCGATAGATGCTGCGTCACGCCCAGCATCAGGCTGGAGGGTGCGGCGGCGATCAGGATCAGCTTGATCTTGTCCGCCCAGGCGATCGGCTTCGAGCGGACAAGCGGCTCGGCGTCCAGTGCGGGCGTGACCGCACGCTTCCACGTCACCGCCGCCAATCCGACAATCAGCAGCAGAAAGACGGCATAACCGCCGCTCCAGGCAGCGCGCTGGCCCGACAGGGTCATGAGCGGCTCGATCACGACCGGATAGGCCAGCAGCGCCAGGAAGCTGCCGAGGTTGGAGGCCGCATAGAGGACATAGGGGTTCTTGCCGTCGGCGTGCCCTGCCCTGACCCGCGCGAACCAGGCCTGGAGCAAGGGGGCCGTGGCCGAGAGCACGGCAAAGGGCGCGCCGACGGACAGCACCAGGGTCATCAGCAGCCAGCCGATGGGGGCCGAAGGGTCGGGATCGCCGAGCAGACCGTTGATCTTCAGTGGCAGGAACAGCGCCGCGAGCGCCAGCAGCGCCAGGTGGACAGCGAGCTGCGCTCGCAGGCTCTTCAGCCGCTGGAGGGCGTGGGCATAGGCGTATCCCGCCAGCAGCGCCGCCTGGAAGAAGACCATCGAGGTGTTCCACACCGAAGGCGATCCCCCCAGCATGGGCAGAACCAGCTTGGTGACCATCGGCTGGACCACGAACACAAGGGAGGCAGAGGTGAAGATCGCCGCCGCGAAAAGGAGCGGCGTGAACCGATCGCCGGTCGCGGCATCGCCAGCACCGGGCACACCCGTGTTCAGAGTGGTTTCAGACATGGATCCCCCAAATCGTCCCCGGCTCGACAGAACCCGTGTCGGACGTCACGCTAGATTGACTCGGGGCGGTTTCGGAAAGGTCAATGTTTCCAGAGGACATCCAGACGCTGGCAGAGGCGGTGATCGCGACAGCCGCAGCCCGTGGGCTGACGCTGGCGACAGCCGAGAGCTGCACCGGCGGCCTGGTCGCCGCCGCCCTGACCGCCGTGCCCGGATCTTCGGCCGTCCTGGACCGGGGTTTCGTGACCTACAGCAACGCGGCCAAGACCCGGCTGCTGGGCGTCCCGGCCGAGCTGATCGACCGAAACGGCGCTGTCGCGCAACCCGTGGCCGAGGCCATGGCGGCGGGGGCCCGGGATGACGCAGGCGTCGATCTGGCCGTCTCGGTCACCGGCATCGCCGGGCCGGGGGGCGGATCGGCGGACAAGCCGGTCGGCCTGGTGCATTTCGCCTGCGCGAGCAAGGCGGGCGTCCGCCATGCGGTGCACCGCTTCGGCGACATCGGCCGCGAGGCGGTGCGCCTGGCCAGTGTCAGGGTGGCCCTGGGGCTGCTTCTGGACGCGGCGGAGGCGGCGTGACGGCGGTCATCGACTCGCGAGGGCATCGCTGTCCGGTACCGAGCCTGCGCCTGCGCAAGGCGCTGGAAGATCAGCCCGGGATTCAGGCCTTCGTCCTCCTGGCCACGGACCCCATGGCGCGGATCGATGTGCCGTTTCTGATGAGCGAACTGGGAGGACGGGTCGTCTCGGTCGAGGAGACCGACGATGGCCTGGCGATCACCGTCGAGAGGCGCGCCGCTCCGACAGGTTGACGACGGAACCGGAGGTTTCGGGTTCAATGTCCGGCGCGCCCCGCGCGCGCCAGGCGATCTCCATCTCGGTGGCGAACGCGCCGCCATAGAAGATGGCGTTGACGTTCCACGACAGCCAGATCAGCAGCACCACCACCGCCCCGACGGACCCGTAGGTCGCACCCAGCTGTGCGATCTGCTCCACATAGATGGCGCAGAGCCACGACGAGACCATCGACATCAGCGTCGCCACGACGCCCCCCGTGATCGATGGCCCCCAGGCGACGGGATCGCGATGAGACATGGCGTATCGATAGAGCAGCGTCAGCCCCACCCCGAGACCCAGCGCCGGCCACAGACCATCCAGCGCCATGAAGCCGCTCTCGGCCGCCACCGGTCCCGTGTGCTCCAGCAGGCGGGACGTCACCACGGCACCGGACACGATCGTGAACAGGGCGAAGGCGAACAGGGCGACGAAGAAGGCCAGAAGGTTGAACTTGAAGAAGCCGTGCGGCTCGGTCTCGTCATGGATGAGATTCAGCCCTGCCAGCAGGGCCTTGAACCCCCGGTGCGCGGCATAGGCACCGACGATCAGGGCGAAGGCGCTCTGGGTCGAGACGGTACGGGCAGAGGCATTGGACAGACGCTCGATCTCGGCGCGGAAGATGGCGCGGGCCGCGTGGGGCATGACATCGGCCAGGGCGGCCGCCTGTTCGCCGACCTGCGCGATCGACAGCACGGCCTTGTAGAAGCCGATCAGTATGGCAATGGCCGGAAAGACTGCCAGCAGGGCGAAGAACGACACGCCACCCGTATAGAGCATGACGTCCCGGCCCCAGCTGCGGGTGAAGGCCCGCACAGAAAGCCTGCCCCAGAAGCCCGGGGATGCGATGTCCGTTCGATATCCGCTCAAGCCGGTTCCCGCCGCCGCCCCTGTTTTGTGACCCTATCGTAAAACATCCCTGTGTGCGGCGTCCACCACTCGACCATTTTCGCCTGCGGCGGGTGTCATCGACATTGCGCCGACCGTGGCCGCATCGGTATGGTCGATTTGCCCGCGAGGGCTCGTGGGCAATCGGCCGACGGATGGGGAGACGTCGCCTTGAGTCAGGAGCCGCGCGTGCTGGTCGTCGCCGCGACCGATGAACGGATTGGTCTGATGTGCCGGGGGCTGGATTCGCTGGGGTGGCGGACCATGACGGCGCGCACCGGCAACGCAGCCGTGGCCGCCCTGACCGATTTCACGCTGGAGGTCGCGATTCTGGACGCGGACCACCCCGAGATCGCGGCCCTGCCTGCGGCCCTGCGGCGCGCCGCCGGTGCGCGCCGCCTTCCCGTCGTCGGCATCGGCGAGGGACTGGAGGAAGGCGGCGATTTCGACATGGTGGCCGCCCAGGCACCGCACCCCGCCCAGGTCGCCCTGCGAATCGAACAGCTGGTCCGTGCCGCGATCGCCGAGGAGGAGTTCCGCCTGCGGCAGGCGACGTTCGCCCTGCACGGCGCGACCCTCGATCCGGGGGCGCCGGATCCGGCACCCTTGAAGATCCTGATCGCCGGAGCCCCGGACCACCGGTTCCTGGCCCTGTCCAATATCCTGACGGGCGAAGGCGCGGAGGTGATCGCCGCGCCGACGCCCTATACGGCCTTCGACTACCTGCACGAGACCTCGTTCGATGCGGCGGTGCTGTGGGGCGCTCCGGATCACGCCCCTGCCCTGTCCATCGCCTCGGGCATGAAACGGAATACCCGCCTGTATCACATACCGCTGGCCCTCTATCTGCGCAGCGAAGGCGAGATCAATCTGAGCGAGCTGTTCAACCGGGGCTTCTCCGACGTCGCCGCCGCCGACACGCCGGAGCCGGACACGGCTGCGCGGGTGCTGTCACTGGCCCGCACCCATCGCCGCCATCTGGCCATCCGCAAGGCCCTTGAGGGCGCGCGCGGTGCCGGGATCATGGACCCGTCCACGGGCCTGTTCACCCGGACCCTGTTCGCCAGCCATCTGGGCCGGGTGGCCGAGGCGGCGACGGCGCGACGGCGTCCGCTGTCGGTCTGCGTCCTGCGTCTGGCGGACACGGACGCCCTGACCCGCGCGCGCGTCGGAGGCTGGCTTGACCGGGCCATGCCGCAAATCGGAGCCATGGTCTCCAGACTGGTTCGGGTCGAGGACACGGCCGCGCGCCTGGCCCCGGAGGTGTTCGCCCTGGCCCTGCCGGCCACCCCGGCAGCTGCCGCGCGCCTTGCGGCCGAACGGATCGCCGCCGTGATCGGCTGCACCGCCTTCGATGCGGGGCCCGAACGATCGCCGTTCGTGGCCGATTTCCATGTCGGAGCCGCCGAACTGATGCCGGGCGAAAGCGCCGCGGCGGTGCTGGAACGGGCCTCGGCCGACCTTTATGCCGCGCGGTCTGCCCTGGTCTGAGCGGACCGCTCCCGCGCGGAGCCTAATGGACGGGCAAGACCTCGGCGGGTGTCACGAACTCGGCCTTTCCACTGACCTCGCCATAGGTCATGCACAGATCCTCGAACACGCGGTTCCAGGCAAATTTTTCGACAGTATGAACCCGGGCCGCCGCACCGATCGCCTCGATGTCGCGTTCAAACAGCGCCGCGACCGCCTGCGCGTAGTCGTCCGGGTCCGCGCTGCGGGCCAGCTGGCCGACCTGATCGGTCACCGTCTCCGCCACGCCGCCTGCGTTGACGCCGACGACCGGCCGGCCGCAGGCCATGGCCTCAAGCACGATCAGCCCGAACGGTTCCTTGTCGTTGGCGTGCACGAAGGCGTCGCACGAGGCGATGATCCGGGCGACCGCGCGGGGATCGCGCTCATAAGGCAGGGCGATGACGCGGTCTTCGGCCGGCATGCCGGCTCCGGCCCCCACCAGCACCAGATGATAGGGCGCGCCCAGCTTCTGGACGGCCTCGATCAGAACGTCGATGTTCTTTTCCCGGGCCGGTCTCCCCGCAAAGCAAAGCAGTCGCGCATCCCGGGGCAGACCCAGTCGCTTCAGCAGCCAGTCCCGGTCGCGCCGGTCCGGGCGGAAGGTATCGATCTCGACCCCCAGGGGCCGGATGACGATGTCGCGCACGCCGGCTTCTTCCAGCCTGCGGGCGATGAAGCGGCTGGGCGAGACGACCCGGTCGAATTGTCCGAACAGACGGGCCCAGCGCTTCTCGACCGGCTTCTTGGCCCACTCCCCGAAATGCAGCGCCGCCAGGCCAGCCGGATCGGAATGGCAGAAGCCGACCACGGGACAGCCCGCACGCTGGCCGGCCTCCAGCGCGCCCTGCCCCGGCGTATAGGGGTCGCCGGCCTCGATCAGCGAGGGCTTCATCGAGGCCACCCAGGCCCCCCAGCGCTTGACCGAACTGGGCCAGCGATAGCCGTCGCCGAACGGCAGCTTGGTGGCGTGCAGCTTGATGATGCCGTCCTCGCCCGCTTCATGGCGCGCCCCGGGCACGACCAGGGAGTGGGCGATACCGGGGCGGTTCGCCTCGATCCAGGCCTTCTTCGACAGCAGATAACGCTTCACGCCGCCGGATCGCGGGGCATAGAGCATGGTCGTATCGACCATACGCGGGCGAGGATCGGCCGTCGAAGCCTTCAGCACCCTCAGTGTCTCGGCCACCTCCTCGTCCAGCCCCGGGATCAGGCGAAGTTCGCCCTCCTGAACGTCCAGATCGGTCATGCTCATGGGCCGGGTCTCCGGTGACCGGCGCGAACCGCGGGGTCGGGACTTTGGGATGCGTGCGGACGATTTGCGCGGGGCCATCGAACGCCCCTACGCCCGGTGACCGTCAAGCTCAAGCCGCTTCGCCCATCGATGGTTCCGTCATTGAGGTCGGCTTGCATCACGTCAGGCAAACCCTCGCTACATGGCGGGCACGGCCGCTTTAGCCTTGCAATCGCCTCAAATTCGCGAAACTTGAGACAGGTGGCGGCCCTCCTGTTAGAAGGCCCCGCGCCTGCTGGCGTGTCCTTCTGGGGTGAACTTTGCGAATGCGTAGACTGCTTGCGACCGCGGTGGCGCTTGCCCCTCTGATGGCGGTCACCGCCGCGCGGGCCGAGGTCGTGATTTCGACGACCCGCACAACGCCGATCCAGACGTCGAACGCGACGGGAACGGCGCGCGACGACATCCGATTCGCGTCGGGCGGTTCGATCGCCGTGACCAGTGGCGTGGCCGTCACTGTGGATACCAACAACAGCATCGATCTGGACTCCGGATCCACAATCACCCTTGCGAACAGTGCCGACGGGGCCACCGCCATTCTGGTCGGCCCGGGTGCCGTTACCGGGAACGTCACCATCGGCGGTGCGATTTCTGTCACTGACAATATCGACACCTATCCCGACACGGACGGGGACGGGAATACTGACGGACCTTTTGCCAACGGGGCCGATCGCTACGGCCTTCGTCTGACCGGACCGACGGCCCTGACCGGAAACGTGCTGGTGGAAAGTTCCGGCAGTGTTCTGGTCGAAGGTACAAACGCCCGTGCCATATCGGTCGAGCGCGCCCTGACGGGCAATCTGACCAACTTTGGCAACCTTCGCGCGGTAGGAACGAATTCCGTCGCGGTTGCAACGACCTCGACGGTTTCGGGCGCAATCAACGTGTCTGGAACGGTCACGGCGCAGGGCCAGGACGCCAGTGCCGTGAACATCCAGGGCGATGTCGGCGGGCGACTGACGCTGCAAGGTGCAATCTCCTCCACGGGTTACCGCTATTCCAGCCGACCGACGGCGGCACAGATCGCGGCACTGGATCCCGACGACCTGCTTCAGGGGGGATCGACCGTCGTCGTGGCCGGCAACGTCGCCGGTGGGGTCGTCCTGGACATTCGCCCCGCCGACCTCGATGCCAACAGCACCGATGAGGATGGCGACGGTATTGCCGACGCCTCCGAGAGCAACGGGGAAATCAACGCCTTCGGTCTCGCCCCGGCACTGACGATCGGTTCGGCAACGCGGGGAATCACGCTCGGCGTTGCCGGGACTGGCAACAATGCCTTCGGCCTCATCACCCGGGGCGCGATCAACGCCAACGGCATCTATGATGGGATCAGCGCCACGGCCGTCCAGGTCGGCGTCGCCGGCGGTCAGACGGTGACCATCGATGGCGGCATTCGCAACGAAGGCTCCATTCTTGCCATCGGCGCCGAGGCCGGTGCAACCGGTTATCTGATCAACCGCGGCGTGGCGACGCCGCGGTTCGACAATACCGGCTCCCTCACCGCTGGTGCCGTCGCGACGACGGCAGCCCGGACCGTGGTGGCACTGGATATCGCCGCCGGGGCCAACCTGCCCCTCCTCATGAACAGCGGGTCGCTGCTGGCATCCTCAACGGGTGGCCGGGCCTCGACGACGGCCATTCGGGATGCATCCGGGACCCTGACGTCGATCACCAATGTCGGATCGATCCAGTCCCTTCTCGGGCCTGACACAACGACCGGCCTGACGAGCGGAACTGTGACGGCGATCGATGTGTCCGCCAACACCACCGGTGTGACCTACCGCCAGTACGGGACGACCGCTACGGCGACCGCAAGCGATCCCGACACGGATGGTGACGGTGTGCCCGACTCCCGCGAACCAACGACCCTGGGAGCAATCCGGTTTGGATCCGGTGCCGACGTGCTGTCGGCCGAAAATGGCGTCATCGTCGGCGATGTCTCGTTCGGGGCCGGCGCAGATCGGCTTTCCCTGACCGGTGGCGCACGCATCCAGGGGGCGATCAGCGACAGCGACGGCCTGCTGACGGTCGACATCACGAACGGGACGCTGGATGCCCGCCAGACCAGCGCCACCAACGTCACCCGGCTGAACATCGGCACCGCCGGCGATCTGATCGTCACCCTCGACCCGGCCACTGGAACCAGTTCCGGGTTCCGGGTCAACGGGACGGCGACCCTGGCCGATGGCGCAGGGCTTGGCGTCCGGTTCAACTCGCTGATCACGTCGGCCCAGCGGTATACGATCATCGACGCAAACACCCTGGTGGTCGGAACGATCGATCAGACCGCGGTCCAGGCCAACTCGCCCTATCTGTTCATCGTCACGGCGGGCACCAACGTCGCGGCGGGCGATGTCTATATCGACGCGCGACGCCGGACGGCGGCCGAAGCGGGACTGATTTCCGTGGAGGCCCAGGCGTTCGATGCCTTCTACACCGGCCTGACCGGAAGTGGCGCGCTGCTGAACGCCTTCACCGCCCAGACCACGCGCGCAGGCTTCATCGAGCTTTACGAACAGGTCCTGCCGGATCACTCGGGTGGGCCTCTGCTGTCGCTGGCATCCGGCGTCGATGCCGTGACGCGCGCCCTGACCGGGCGCAACGCCACGGTCGCGCCGGGCGAAACGAGCGCCTGGATGCAGGAAATCAACTTCTACGCCGACAAGGACAAGACCGACTCCTACGGCTTCCGCTCCGAAGGCTTCGGAGTCGCCGGCGGTATCGAACGCGGCTCGTCGCTGGGGGCCCTGGGTGTATCACTCGCGTTCACCTCGTCCGATATCCAGGACCCTGAAGCCGAGGCCGAAGAGGTCCTGACCGCCAATCTGGTCGAACTGGGTCTCTACTGGCGGGCCCAGGGACAGGCCTGGACGACGTGGGCGCGGGCGGCGGGCGGCTATGCCACCTTCGACTCGACCCGCCAGATCGTGACAACCGCCATCAACATCCAGAACACATCGAGCTGGAACGGTTTCACCCTCGCCCTGGCCGGCGGGGCCTCCTACGAGCGTAAATTCGGTCGCCTGAACATCCGGCCCGAGGTCTATGCCGAGTATTTCTCGCTGAACGAGGACGCCCACACCGAGCAAGGCTCCAACAACAGCTTCAACCTGGATATCGAAAGCCGGGACGGGCACATGTTCTCGACCGTGGCCGCGGTCAACATCGGCTACGGCTTCGGTCAGGACGGCTGGATCCGACCGGAGGTCCGGCTGGGCTGGCGTCAGAACATCTCCGTCGACCCGGGCGAGACCATGGCGCGGTTCGTGTCGACCGGGTCGTCGTTCAAGCTGACACCGGACTCGATCGAAGGCGGCGGCCCGATCGCGGGCTTCAGCCTCAGCGTCGGCAACGACCTGGGCAAGCTGTCGATCACGGCCGATGCAGAGAAGATTGAGGACTACATCCGCTACAGCCTGCTGCTGCGGGCCAGCTTCAAGTTCTGATCGGGCGGGATCGGAGGGTCATCCCTCCCGCTCCACCGACACAGGGAACGACAAAGGCCGCCGGATCGCTCCGGCGGCCTTTTCGATGGGATTGGTAGGCGGCGACGGGTTCGAACCGCCGACCCTCTCGGTGTAAACGAGATGCTCTGACCAGCTGAGCTAGCCGCCCATCCAGGGGATCTGTTTGCCCGTTGATTCAGGCCGCGTCCAGAACCCCTCCGTCATGGCCGTGAAGAACGGCCGTGCCCCCTCCCCGTTCGCCGTGCGAACAGAGAGGAGACGATTGGTCAGTGGCTGACGACCGTCGTGCCGTCGATCGGCGGAACGGTGGCGGGCCCGGGGTTCAGCGGCTCGGCCACCTCGTCCCACTCCACGGCCGTCAGCGAGCCGGTCAGGGCCCACTTCAACGCCTCGTCGGCCGTCGAGATCGGGACGATTTCCAGTGCGCCCTTCACATTGTCCGGCACATCGGCGAGGTCCTTCTCATTCTCCTGCGGAATCAGCACGGTCTTGACGCCGGACCGCAGCGCCGCAAGCAGCTTCTCCTTCAGGCCGCCGATGGCGGTGACCCGGCCACGCAGCGTGATCTCGCCGGTCATGGCGATGTCCTTGCGGATCGGCACGCCGGTCAGGACCGAGACCATGGCGACGGTCATGGCGACACCGGCCGACGGGCCGTCCTTGGGCGTGGCCCCGTCCGGCACGTGGACGTGGATGTCGGTCTTTTCGAACACCGGCGGCTTGACCCCGAAGCTGAGCGAGCGGGCCCGGACATAGGAGGCGGCGGCGGAGATGGATTCCTTCATCACCTCCTTCAGATTGCCCGTCACGGTCATGCGCCCGCGCCCCGGCATCTTGATCGCCTCGATAGTCAGGATGTCGCCGCCGAACTCGGTCCAGGCCAGGCCCGTGACGATGCCGACCTGATCCTCTTCGTCGGTCTCGCCGTAGCGGTATTTCTTCACGCCCGCATAGTCGGCCAGCTTGGCGCCGTCGACGGTGATCGAGAGCGTCTTCTCCTTCGACATCTCGCGAACGGCCTTGCGTGCCAGACCGCCCAGGGCACGTTCCAGCGAACGCACGCCGGCTTCGCGCGTGTAGTAGCGGATCAGGTCGCGGATCGTGTCCTCAGGCACGACGAACTCGGCAGCCGTCAGGCCGTTGTCCTTCGTGACCTTGGGCAGGACGTGCCGCTTGGCGATCTCGACCTTTTCGTCCTCGGTGTAGCCGCTGACCCGGATGATCTCCATCCGGTCCATCAGGGGCTGGGGCATGTTCAGGCTGTTGGCCGTGGTCACGAACATGACGTTGGACAGGTCATAGTCGACCTCGAGATAGTGATCGCCGAACGCATTGTTCTGGGCCGGATCCAGCACCTCCAGCAGCGCGCTGGACGGGTCGCCGCGCCAGTCGGCGCCCAGCTTGTCGATCTCGTCCAGCAGGATGAAGGCGTTGGTGGTCTTCACCTTCTTCATCGACTGGATGATCTTGCCGGGCATGGAGCCGATGTAGGTCCGGCGGTGACCGCGGATTTCCGCCTCGTCCCGCATCCCGCCCAGCGACATGCGGACGTATTCACGCCCCGTCGCCTTGGCGATCGACCTGGCCAGCGAGGTCTTCCCGACCCCGGGAGGGCCGACGAGGCACAGGATCGGCCCCTTCAGCGAGTTGGTGCGCGCCTGGACGGCCAGATACTCGATGATGCGTTCCTTGACCTTCTCGAGCCCGTAGTGGTCCTCCTCGAGGATGGCCTCGGCCCTGTTCAGATCGATCGGCTTCTGCTTGGCCTTGCCCCACGGAATGGCCAGCAGCCAGTCGAGGTAGTTGCGCACCACCGTCGATTCCGCCGACATCGGGCTCATATTGCGCAGCTTCTTGACCTCGGCCTCGGCCTTGGTGCGGGCTTCCTTCGACAGGCGCGTCTTACGGATGCGCTTTTCCAGCTCCATGATCTCGTCGCGGGCGTCGTCGGTCTCGCCCAGCTCGCGCTGGATCGCCTTCATCTGCTCGTTCAGGTAATATTCGCGCTGGGTCTTCTCCATCTGGCGCTTCACGCGCGAGCGGATCTTCTTCTCGACCTGCAGGACGCTGATCTCGCCCTCCATAAGGCCATAGACCTTCTCCAGACGCTGGGGCACGGCAATGGTTTCCAGCAGGGCCTGCTTGTCGGCGATCTTGACCGACAGGTGGGCTGCGACACTGTCCGCCAGCTTGGACGCGTCGGTGATCTGGGGAATGGAGCTGAGCGCCTCGGGCGGCACCTTCTTGTTCAGCTTCACATAGTTTTCGAACTGCTCGACCACGGCGCGCAGCAGGGCCTCGGCCTGGGAGGGTTCACCCAGGTCGTCCTCGATCTCGACGGCCTCAGCCTCGAAATACGCCTCGCGGTCGGTGAAGCGGGTCAGACGGGCCCGGCCCTTGCCCTCGACCAGCACCTTCACGGTGCCGTCAGGCAGTTTCAGCAGCTGAAGCACGGTGGCCAGCACACCGACCGGATAGATGGCGTCGGGCGACGGATCGTCATCGACGCTGTTCTTCTGGGTGGCCAGCAGGATCTGCTTTTCACCCTTCATGATTTCATCGAGCGCCCGCACGGATTTCTCGCGCCCTACGAAGAGCGGCACGACCATATGGGGAAACACGACGATGTCCCGCAGAGGCAGGACGGGCAGGATCTTTGACTCGGACATGATGCGCTCCTGGGCCATTGACGATCTCCGGCCCGCCTCCCCCGACGCCCCGCGATATGCAGCGACACCCTGGAGAGGCCCGTCGATTCCGACGGCGTTCGGATGAGTATGTGGCGCTTGTCACATGACGTTCAAGCGTTGCCCCAAAAGTCCAGGATATTGTCCTGGTGACGTGGCTTCAGGTCTCCAGGTGTCCGAAGTGCCGCTCGGGTGCCGCCAGTTCCTGGAGATAGAAGGCACCGGGGCTCATCCCCGTGAAGGACTGGAAATCGCGCGCCATGTGACGGTGGTCATGGTAGCCTGAGTTAAGCGCGAGGCTGAGCCAGTCCCAGTCGGGGTATGCATTGCGGGCCCGCAACAGGCGGTCGAACCGCGCGATCCGGCCGAACACGCTGGGCTCGACACCGATACGATCCAGAAAGCTGCGGTGAAGCTGTCTTGGGCTCAGCCCAGCGCGGTCGGCGAGACGTGACAGCGAGCCGACGCCATTCATGCACAGTCGATCCGCAGCCCAGTCGGCACCGTGTTCACCCAACCCACGCCGGGCCTGCCTCCTTGCGACCAGTCGCATGAGAAAGGCGTCCACGATCCCGATCATGACGTCAGCGTCTTCGGCGTCCGAAAGGGCCGATGCGGCCTGGGACGCCTCGCGTCCAAAAACCGCCTCGGCATCGACGAAGGCGTCGGTCAGCTGCGTGGATCGTAGACCGCCCGTCAGGCGATAGAGGGCACCCGGCCTGAACTCGACCTGGAAGACGAAGAAGTCCCGGCCACCGCAACGATGCTCCATCGCGGTCGGCTGGCCAATCAGCACCGCGCGAGGCTTGGTCTCGGCACCCGTGCCCGCCCGGCTTACGACCTCAGGATCACGGGGATAGAAGGCCAGGGCCGAAGCAGGCCGGGGCCAATAGGCTTTTGCCGGCGGGGCTTCGATCGCGCGAAAGTCCAGATGAATGATCTGATAGCGGCTGACCCAGCCCCTCAGGCCGGGACAGGGCGCGGTCTCTCGGAACACAGGCTGCAAGGCGGCCTCCCCTTCCCTTGCGGTCAGCCATCTACGCGCGGATCGAGACCCGGGCCAAGCCGCCTCATGCCGTGGGCAGCGAACAGGGCCGCCTCTTCTGCTTCTGACGGAGGCCCGGCGAGGTCGGCGAGTGCCCGGAAATAGGCCTCCATATCGCCCGCCGGCGTGAACATGAACAACATGCGCCCGACCTCGCTGAGCTGGGCGAAAGTGTGGGGCTCGCCGCGCGGCAGAAACACGGTGTCGCCCGCACCCAGGCGACGTCTCTCCGTGCCGATCTGAAACAGATAATCGCCGCCGTGGATGAAGAAGATTTCGTCCTGGTCCGGGTGGACATGCAGCGGGGGCCCGCCGGGGACGTGGCCCACATATTCGAACACAGACAGCTGCCCGCCGGTGTCCTGGCCGGAAATCTTGATGTCGTTGGGGCTGGTGCCGCCGAACAGCCGGGTCCGCTCACCGAACCGGCCTTCGGTGGCGGCGGTGACGAAGCCGTGGGCTTGCTGCCGCGGCGAAGCGGCTACGGCCGGTGCGGCAGTGCCGGCAACGCCGCCTGCCATCAGTATCGAAAACGTTCTGCGATCCATGTCCGCGTCCCCTTGCTGAGATGCGGCCACCCTAGGCGTGGAGGTCCCCACCCCGGTGGTAAGGATCGGACATATCAGCCCACCAAACGTCCACGCTGATCCGCCTGGGACCACCCGACAGCGCCTTCGAAGACCACCGGGCCACCCCAACGCATCGAACCGGCCTTTGTCCCATGCGGTCGCTTCCGAAGAGGCGCCGCAGGGGAGGGATCAAATGCGGACGATCAGGCCGCGCCGTCGGCCTTTTTCTTCTCGGCATAGATCAGCAGGGGCTGGGCATTGCCCTCGATGACCTCTGCGTTGACGACCACCTCCTCGACACCGTCGAAGGTCGGCAGTTCGAACATCGTCTCCAGCAGAATGCCTTCCAGGATCGAGCGCAGGCCCCGCGCGCCCGTCTTGCGCGTGATCGCCTTCTTGGCGACGGCGTTGAGCGCATCGTCGGTGAAGGTCAGGCCGACGTTCTCCATCTCGAACAGGCGCTTGTACTGCTTGACCAGGGCGTTCTTGGGCTCGGTCAGGATGGTGACCAGGGCCTTCTCGTCGAGGTCTTCCAGGGTCGCCAGGACGGGCAGACGACCGATGAACTCGGGGATCAGGCCGAACCGCATCAGATCGTCCGGTTCCACCCCTTTCAGGATGTCACCCGTGCGGCGCTCGTCCACTTCCTTGACCTTGGCCCCGAAGCCGATCGAGGCCCCGGCTCCACGCGCGGAGATGACCTTTTCCAGACCGGCGAAGGCACCGCCGACGATGAACAGGATGTTGGCCGTATCGACCTGCAGGAACTCCTGCTGCGGATGCTTGCGCCCGCCTTGCGGAGGCACGGAGGCGACGGTGCCTTCCATGATCTTCAGCAGGGCCTGCTGCACGCCCTCGCCCGACACATCGCGGGTGATCGAGGGGTTGTCGGACTTGCGCGAGATCTTGTCGATCTCGTCGATGTAGACGATGCCGCGCTGGGCCCGCTCGACGTTGTAGTCGGACGCCTGGAGCAGCTTCAGGATGATGTTCTCGACGTCCTCACCCACATAACCGGCCTCGGTCAGGGTCGTGGCGTCGGCCATGGTGAAGGGCACGTCGATGATGCGCGCCAGCGTCTGGGCCAGCAGAGTCTTGCCCGAGCCCGTGGGCCCGATCAGCATGATGTTGGACTTGGCCAGTTCGACGTCGTTGTTCTTCGTCGCGTGGTTCAGGCGCTTGTAGTGGTTGTGGACGGCCACCGAGAGAACCTTCTTGGCGTGGCTCTGGCCGATCACATAGTCGTCGAGGACTTCGCGGATTTCCTTGGGCGTAGGCACGCCGTCGGCCCCCGCCTTCTTGAAGCCGATCTTGTGCTCTTCGCGGATGATGTCCATGCACAGTTCGACGCATTCGTCGCAGATGAACACCGTCGGTCCGGCAATGAGCTTGCGCACCTCGTGCTGGCTCTTGCCGCAGAAGCTGCAGTAGAGGGTGCTCTTGGCGTCGGTGCCGGCAGCTTTGGTCATGGACCCTTCTCACTCTCGCGCCCCGGAGAGGGAACGCGCTGTCTTCGCAATGATTCCATCACTATGGAGGCGAAGATATTCAAAAAATGACAATCCCCCATCCGAACCGCCACGACAACCCCGCGAAAGCAGAGTGCACGCGACTGGGCGTGGACGGTTCAGGATGGAAGAGGATCAAGGCGAATGGGTGACATGGGAACCACACGACCGTTTCGCCAGTCGCCCGCACCGGGTCAGCCCGTCGTCGCCTTCGATTTCGACGGCACGCTGACGATCCGGGACAGTTTCACCGCCTTTCTGAAGTGGAAGGTCGGCCCGGAACGCTGGCGCAGCGGGCTTCTGGCCATGGCGCCTCAGCTGGCCGCCTATGCCCTGGACCGCGACCGTCAAAGGCTGAAGGAGGCTGCCGTCCGCCGCTTCCTGCCGGGTATGGGTGCCATGGCGCTGAGCATGGAAGCCGAGCAATTTGCGCGCGAGCACTGGGACAGACTGATGCGACCGGATGCGCTGGGCGTCTGGAATGACTGGGGCCGACGGGGCGCATATCGCGCAATCGTGACCGCCTCCCCGGCCCTGACGGTCCAGCCGTTCGCCGACCGGCTGGGCGCCGACGCCCTTCTGGGCACCGATCTGGTCACCGACGCGAGGGGCTGGTTCACCGGAGCGTTCGAAGGGCCGAATTGTCGCGGCGAGGAAAAGGTGCGGCGGTTGCGGGCCGCCTTCGGACCGGACGTGCGGCTGGCCGCTGCCTATGGCGACACCTCGGGCGATACCGAGATGCTGGCCATCGCGGCGATCGCAGGATTTCGGGTCTTCAAGGGCAGGCCCTGATCGGCTCAGTTGCCGTCGGCGTCCACATCGAAGACCACGACCTTGCCGCGCGATGTCGGGTTCCATCCGGCCGCTATGGCCGAGGCAACCGCGTTCCTGATGCTTTCGACATTGATCCGCTGGCGCTCGAAATTCGGAATCCCGCTGGCCCGCATGACCATGGGAAACTGCACCAGGGCCTCTCGCTGACCGTCAACCAGCCTGAGGGCGATGCCGATGCCCTGCCATTCGTTGCCGGTCGTGCGCTGCGGCTGACGTCGGACCTCCCATTCGTAGTCGTCGCCATCGACGGTGACGATGCCCTTGAGGTCGCGGGTGTGTTGCATCTTGTTCCTCCCCCCGCAGGGGAAGGGGGACCACGAAGGGGTGGCGGGGGCTTACCCCCACACACCGTCTTTGCGGCTGGCCCCCTTCACCACAGCGCAACAGCGCTGCGGTCCCCCTCCCCCTTAGGCTGCGCCAGGGGGAGGAACAAATCAGACGGTCTTGACGCCGTCCGCATCGGCCTGGTCGCGCTTGTCGTAGACGTGGTCGACAATGCCCCATTCCTTGGCGGCCTCGGCGTCCATGAAGTGGTCGCGATCGAGGGTCTTCTCCACCTCTTCATAGGTCCGGCCGGTGTGGTGGACGTAGATCTCGTTCAGGCGGCGCTTGGTGTAGCGGATGTCGGCAGCGTGCAGTTCGATGTCCGAGGCCTGACCCCGGAACCCGCCCGAGGGCTGGTGCACCATGATGCGTGCGTTCGGCAGGGCGATGCGCTGACCCGCCTCGCCGGCCGTCAGGATCAGCGAGCCGGCCGAGGCGGCCATGCCCATGACCACGGTCGAGACCGGCGACTTGATGTACTGCATGGTGTCGTAGATCGCCAGCGCCGAGGTCACCTGACCGCCGGGGCTGTTGATGTACATGCTGATTTCCTTCTTCGGGTTTTCCGATTCCAGGAACAGCAGCTGGGCACAGATCAGGCTGGCCATACCGTCCTCGAACGGACCGGTCAGGAAGATGATCCGCTCGCGCAGCAGGCGCGAGAAAATGTCGAAGGCACGTTCGCCCCGGCTGGATTGCTCCACCACCATGGGGACGAGGTTGGATTGCAGATAGTCGATCGGATCGCGCATTCTTGGCCTTCTCGGATGCTGGAGGACGACGACTCAGCGGTTGGCCATCGCGTTGGACAGCATATCGCGTCGCGCACCGTGTCGCGCAAGGCCGACAGCGGCTGAGCGGCGTGTCGGAAGGCTGTCGCGAACCTACTGGGCCCCTGTCGGCACGGGCGCGATCTGGTTCTGAACCAGGGTCCGGACGACTTCGTTTCGCCTCTGCCGCGCATTGGCGCGGTTCGCCTGACCCGAATAGATTGATTGGAGATAGCCAAGGTCCCAATCGCTGAGGCTGTGCGCCTGCGAGGGATCGCTGAAGGCATTCAGGATCGTGTCATAGCCGCTCAGATCGGCATCCGGATCGATCTGAGCCAGGGCGACCATGGACACGTAATCCGCCAGCGACCCGAGCGGCAAGCCACCCGTCCGGTTGAAATCGATGACGATAATGACCCAGGTCATGTCGGTCCGAATGCTGGATGTCAGTCGAGACCCCGCATGAACGACCACGACAGGCGCGTCAGGCGGGCCACCTCCCGTACCCATGCCTCCACGGGGACGCGATGCGGTCTCGCCCTGCTCGCCCACAGGCAGGGCGACGTTCCACCACCGCACGGGAGCATCCGACGTCTGGAACGCCCGCAGCGCCGCTCGCGACGGATTGGAGCCACCATCCGTCGGTCGAAAGCTCAAGCCCGCCTCCTCGACCAGATGCGATGCTGTCGCCCGCCCATCCGGAGTGGCTACAATGACCACGTTCGGCTTGCATCCTGCCTCTCCGACTTCGAGGCCCAGGTCTGCCGCATGCTGGCCGACGCGATCGATCAGCAACTGTCCATAGGGCGACCGCATGTTGCTGACGCCCACGCAGATCGGCGTATTCCAGCGTGCCAGTTGGGCCCCGAACGGCGGATCGGCCACTTCTTCCACGAAAGCAGCGGCACGCTCCTCGATCGCCTCGCGGTCGATTCGTTCGCCATTGACCTGGACGTCCGGCACCGCCGTCGACTGATCGACGGCCTGAGGCACCGACGAGGCAGGCTGTGCCGGACCCGTCTGGCCCAGCATCAGAACCGCGAGCAGAGTGGCAAGTGCCGTCAACTTGAGCCCCGGATCCAGATCAAGACAAACCTGCTGCCCGGCCTGCAGCCTACACTCGCCCGGGCCTCAAGGCCAGTTCAAGCTGTATCCCGATCAGCCCTCGTCTTCGTCCTTCAGCAGCTCTTCCTTCGTGATCGGCGTGTCGGTCACATCGGCCAGGCTGAAGATCAGGTCGCAGACCTTTTCCTCATAGATCGGCGCGCGCATCGAGGCGGCGGCGTTGGGGTTCTGACGATAGAAGTCCAGCACCTGACGCTCCTGACCCGGATAGTTGCGGGCCTCGGCCATGATGGCGTTGTTCAGTTCCTGGTCCGTCACGCCGACGTTGTTGGCACGGCCGATCTCGGCCAGCACCAGACCCAGGCGCACGCGGCGCTCGGCGATCTTGCGGTATTCGGCCTTCAGGTCCTTGTCGGACTTCTTGGCGTCTTCCTCTGGCAGGTTGCCGGCGGCCTTGTCAGCCTCGACCTGTTGCCAGATGCCGTCGAACTCGGCGTCGACCATCCGGGGCGGCAGGTCGAAGCTGTGGGCCGCGTCCAGCACGTCCAGCAGGCCGCGCTTCAGCTTGAAGCGCGCCTGACCGGCATACTGCTGGTTCAGGTTGTTGCGGAGCAGTTCCTTCAGCTTGTCGAGGCTTTCCAGCCCGATGCGCCTGGCGAAGTCCTCATCGACCACGGCGGGGGCCTCGGCCTTGATGGCCTTCACCTTGACGTCGAAGGTGGCCAGCTTCCCGGCCAGGTTCGCAGCCTGATAGTCAGCGGGGAAGGTGACCTCGATGGTCTTTTCCTCACCGACCTTGGCACCCTTCAGCTGCTCTTCGAAGCCGGGGATGAAGCGGTTGGAGCCGATCACCAGGTCCGCGTCCTCGGCGGCACCGCCCTCGAAGGGCTCGCCGTCCAGCTTGCCCAGGAAGTCGATGGTCAGCTGGTCGCCGTCGGCGGCCTTCACGGACTTGCCCTTCTTGTCTTCGTAATTCTTGGCCTGCCCGGCCAGTTCGGTCAGGGCCTCGTCCAGATCGGCGTCGGACGCCTCATAGGTCGGCCGCTCCAGCTTCAGGGTCTTGGGATCGACCGGCGTGAATTCCGGCATGACTTCCAGCGCCATTTCGTAGGCGAGGTCGTCGGACCCGGCCAGGACCTTGTCCATGTCCGAGGTCAGTTTCATGTCGGCCGGGGCGGCGGGGCGCACCTTGATCTCGTCGAGCGCCTTCTGGCTGGTCTCATTGATCGTGTCGTTGACGATCTCGCCCATCATCTCGCGACCATACGTCTTGCGCACGTGCGAGACCGGCACCTTGCCGGGACGGAAGCCCTTCAACTTCATCTTCGGCGCGAACTCGGCCAGCTTGGCGTCCAGCTTGGCGCTCAGCTCGGTGGCGGGCACGGTCACGGTGATGACGCGGCTCAGACCTTCGGTGGACTTTTCGACGACTTGCATGGCGGAATCTGACGCTCTGGGGCGGCACCACGGGCGGGTGCGCGCGCAGGGATGGGTAAAGCAGAAAGGGCCGCCCCTGTCGGAGCGGCACCTCGAAGCCCGCCCTTATGTCGAGAGGGGCACGAAAGGTCAACGCGAAGCGACCTAAAGCCCCAGCGCGTCCATGGCCGACTGCTCGTAGGGCCCATCCTCGCCCGGCGTACGAAGCCGATGTGCGAAGCGCCCATCGGCGCTGGACAGTTGCCAGATCAGACTGTTGGCACACGGCGCGATATCCGGCTGTGACGCATACACCGGATGGGCAAAGGCCGTGTCCGCGTCGATCGCGGCCCATCCCGCGTCGCTAAAGGCGCTCAGAATGCGCGGCAGAAACAGGGCCGTCGTCAGATTGTGATGGATCAGCAGGGTGTGCGGCGGGGAGAAGCCCAGAACGTCGCGAGCCAACGCGTCATAGAACCGCGCGCGGCTCAGCAGGTGCGCCACCAGAAAATCGCCATAGGGCGTGACATCGGCCCCCGGGTCGCGTCTCAACCGCGCGATCAGACGATCGCTGACATACCAGTCGGATGCATCGATGGTGACATAGGCATTCTTCAGGCCCCGGGCGGCCAGCACTGCCCGATGCGCGTCGCGGCTGACCGTCGTGCTGCCTTCGGCCAGGTAGGGAAACCGGAACAGGGGCCGCCAGGTGGCATAGTCCTTTATCAGAACGGCCACGTCGTCGATGTCGGCGGCCAGATCGCCGGGTTCGGCCCCACCATGGTAGGCGTGGCGATAGGTATGGTTTCCGACGAGATGGCCGTCCGCGACCCACGCCTCCAGATGCCGACGCGCCGGATCGTTGTCGATGTATTTCCCGGTCACGAAGCCGGCGGCCTGGATGCCGGCGGCTTTCAGCGCCCGAAGGATCGCTTCGTGCTTCTGGGCCCCGGTCATCAGGGGCCCGTCGCCCATATTGAAATCGTCGATGGTGATGGCGAGCTGCGGTCGCGTATCGGTTCCGGCCGACAAGTGTCCGCAGGCCGACAGCAAACCGCCGGTGCCGAGCAAGAATCCAGACAGCAGCTGGCGACGGTTCATTCTGGTCGGCCTCCCCGGGTGGACCATCAGCCTATCAGCCTGACGGACGGAAGCGAGCGCTTTGCCTCAAGGCCGGCGACGACTATTTGTCGGAGCATGACCCAGCCCCCCTCCCCCGTCGGTGTCTTCGTGACCCCGGTCACCCCCCTGCAACAGAACTGCACGACCGTCTGGTGCACGGCGACGATGAAGGCGGCCGTGATCGATCCGGGCGGCAGCGTCGATATCGTGATGGGCGAGGTCGCGCGTCGCGGCCTGACGCTGGAGCAGATCTGGATCACTCACGGCCATCTGGATCACGCGGGCGGTGCGTCCGAAATGGCGGAAAAGTCGGGCGCCCCGATCGTGGGGCCGCACCCCGCCGACCAGTTCTGGATCGACGGCATCCCGTCGCAGGGACAGATGTACGGCCTGCCGGAGGCCCGCAGCTTCGTCCCGACGCGCTGGCTGGACGATGGTGATATCGTCACCCTGGGCGAGACGACGTGGGACGTTCGGCACTGCCCGGGACACACCCCCGGCCATGTCATCTTTTACAACGCGGCCGCCCGCTTCGCCCAGGTCGGAGATGTTCTGTTCAAGGGCTCCGTCGGACGCACCGATTTCCCGCAGAGCGACCCGGACGCCCTCGTGCGGTCCGTCGTGGAGAAGCTGTGGCCGCTGGGCGACGACGTCACCTTCGTCCCGGGCCACGGACCCATCTCGACCCTGGGCGAGGAGCGGCGGACCAATCCCTTCGTGTCCGACGCCGCCCTGGCCGGAACACGGCCCGTGCGGGCGGCGTCCGGCCCGGCCTGACGGCTACCGACGCAAAAACACGCCGATCAGCACGCCGATGCCGAGGGCATAGAGCGTGGCCTTCAGCGGCTCTTCCTCGATCCGGCCCCGCGCCTCGGCTGCCTGCTGGCGCGCCCATTCGCGGCCCGAATCAATGTCGCTGCGGACCGCGTCACGCAAGCCTTGATCCCTGGCGGAAGAGCGAGCCTCGCCGCCCTCCATCCAGCGGTCGCCGGCGCGGTCCAGACGGGCGCGTTCACTGTCCACGTCGTCCAGGACGTCATCGATCGTCGGGTTGGATGGGATGTCGGTCATGGGTCGTCCTCAAGCCGGTTTGATACTGCGGGAATGAACCCGAGGCGCTCGACGCGGTTCCCATGACAGGCCGCTTCCGGCCCTGGAGGACCGCGCATGACAGACCCGACCCCGCAACCCGAGATCCCGCCGATGGACCCGGTCCCGGTCCAGCCTGAAATCGATCCCGCCGGCACGCCCGACGAGGTCCCGCAGCAGCCGGGCGACAACGACGGCGACTTTGATCGTCCCGGTGCCATCTGATTCGCACGGGCTTGAAATCGCAGACCTTTGGGAACCTTGGCGGTCCGGTCGGGTTAGCTGATCAACCGCCAGCCTATAGACAGTAGAGGAAGTTCAGAATGGCCCAGGGTCAGCCACCCCGCCCTTCCGGCGTATCCAAACGGGGCTTTGCCTCCATGGATCCGGAACGCCAGCGCGAGATCGCCCGCAAGGGTGGTGCCAGCGTGCCCAGCGAGAAGCGCAGCTTTTCCCAGGATCGCAGTCTGGCCGCCCAGGCCGGCCGCAAGGGCGGCGAAGCCTCGCACGGGTCGCGCCGTCCCGACGACGTCGAGGCCCAGGCGGAATAGCCGCTTCGCAGAAGACATGGAAAAGGCGGCCGGTCGATCACCGGCCGCCTTTTCTGCGACTTCCGCTCAGTTCGAAAGCAGGGCGATCGCGACCGAGGGTTCGTCGCTGACCTCGAAGGCCTGCACGGTCCATCCCGCCGCTGTGGCCATGGACGACACGCTGTCCCGGGTGAACTTGCCCGAGCTTTCGGTATGGATCGTCTCGCCCGACACGAAGCCGAAGCTGCGGTCCCCGATCCGTACGGTCTGATCGCGGGTCGCCTCCAGATGCATCTCCATACGCGACCGTTCGGCGTTCCAGATCGCACGGTGACGAAAGCCGGTCAGGTCGAAGTCGGCCCCGAGCTCCCGGTTGGCGCGCCGCAGCAGGTTCATGTTGAACGCCGCCGTCACGCCCTGGGCATCGTCATAGGCCGCGATCAGCAGATCGGCGGTCTTCACCAGATCGACGCCCAGGATGAACAGGGCACCGGGTCCCAGACGATCGCGGGCATTGGCCAGAAAGGCGATCGCCTGCTGTGGTTCCAGATTGCCGATGGTCGAGCCGGGGAAAAAACCGATGCGTCGACCGCGACCCAGTTCCGGCAGCGGCGGCAGGCTCAGAAAATCGCCAACGACCGGCACGACCTCGATATCGGGATAGGCCTGTGAAATCCGCCCGGCCGCCGCGTTCAGGGCATCGGGGCTGATGTCGATGGGCAGATAGGTCGACAGGGTCGGTGCGGCATCCAGCAGGATGCGCGTCTTCTCGCTGGCCCCCGAGCCGAACTCGACCAGAACGGCGTTGTCACCAAAGCCCGCCGTCAGCCGGGGGGCCATGGTCTTCAGCAGGGCCGCTTCCTGGCGCGTGGGATAGTATTCCGGCAGCCGGGTGATGTCCTCGAACAGATCCGAGCCTGCGGCGTCGTAGAACCATTTGGGAGAGACAGCCTTCTGCGGCCGGGACAACCCCGCGATCAGTTCGGCGCGGAAGCGCGCGGTCTCGACGTCCTCGATGCGGGGTCGTCTTGCGGCGGGCGCGTCGGCGGCCAGTCTCAAGCCCATGAACGCCCACCTTTGCTGCGGATAGAAGAAGTTGCGATAGGTCACCCGGGTGTGCCCCGGCGGCGTGGCCAGGCTGCCGCCCCTCAGCACGCGCTGATTGGCCATGAATTTCCCGTTGTATTCCGACGCCGTTCCCTCGGTCGGCCGGAACCCCGGATAGGGGGCATAGGCGCTGGAAGTATGCTGCCAGACCTCGTTGAACAGATTCGAGAACACGTCAGGCGCGCTAGCGGCGGCGCTTTCCCACTCGGCTTCGGTTGGCAGGCGCCGGCCCGACCAGGCCGCGAAGGCCTCGGCTTCGTAGGCGCTGATATGGCGGACCGGCGCGTCCGGATTGACCGGCGCGCGCCCCGTCAGTCCCAGCACGGTCCAGACACCGTCGTCCTCGCGCCAGTAGAGCGGAGCGGTCCAGCCCTCGGCCTTCACCGTGGCCCAGCCGTCGGCCAGCCAGTATTCCGGGCGGCGATATCCGCCGTCAGCCATGAAGGCCATCCACTGGCCGTTGGTGACCAGGTCGTGATCGAGCAGGAACGGCTCCAGCCACACGCGGTGTCGAGGTCCCTCATTGTCAAAGCCGAACGCCCGGCCATCGTGACCGATATCGACCAGCCCGCCCTCGAAGCGCGTGGCTCCGCCTCGTGCCGACTGCATCGGCCCACCGGGACGCGGCTCCACCGGAAAGGCTGCCGGGTCCAGCGGAGACCGTGACATCAGGTGCAGCAGATCCATCAGGAACAGCTCCTGATGCTGCTGGTCGTGGTGCAGGCCCAGAACGAACAGGTAGCGATCCATGTCGCTGCCCAGGCCAGCCTCCAGCCGCGCCTCCATGCGGCGGTCGATCTCGGCCCGATAGGCCATAACGTCGTCCAGCGACGGACGCGTCATCAGCCCGCGCTCGCCGCGTTCGACCCGCCGACCGAGGCTCTCGTAGTAGGAATTGAACAGCTGCTGAAGCCGGCCATCGACCGGCACATAATCCGGGTCGGCCGCCAGAATCATCGCCTCGAAGAACCAGCTGGTATGCGCCAGATGCCATTTGGACGGGCTGGCATCCGGCATGGACTGGGCGGTCAGATCCTCTACCGACAGGCCCTCGGACAGGGCGGGCATGGCCGCTCTCATGGCCCGAAAGCGCTGGACGTCGTCATTGTCGCGAGCCGCGATCCGGGGTGAAGACGTCATCGGACCCTGCTCCGTGGGGCGCTGGACGGCCGCGCTGGCCGTCCGAGCTTACGCTAACACGGTCGTTCAGGTTTCGTTGCCGGAACGAGAGGTCGCAGACGCCGTTACTGACGCTGGCTGTCCGTCCCCTACCGGACCGGCCGACCCCCGTGCCGGGCATATTCCAGCCGGGCGATCGTGCGGTTGTGCACCTCGTCCGGACCATCGGCGAGCCGGAGCGTCCGGACGGTGCCGTACATCTCGGCCAGCGGTGTGTCGGCCGAGACGCCCGCGCCGCCAAAGGCCTGGATCGCGTCGTCGATGATCTGCAGTGCCATCCTGGGGGCCGCGACCTTGATCTGGGCGATCTCGGACTTGGCGTTCTTGGCCCCGCCATTGTCCATCATCCAGGCGGCCTTCAGGACCATCAGGCGGCACATCTCGATATTGGTGCGGGCCTCTCCGACGCGCTGCTCCCAGACCGAATGCTCGGACAGGGTCTTGCGGAACGCCGTGCGGGTCAGCAGCCGCTGGCACATCAGCTCCAGCGCCTTTTCTGCCGCGCCGATCACGCGCATGCAGTGGTGGATACGCCCAGGTCCGAGGCGGCCTTGCGCGATCTCGAAGCCCCGGCCCTCGCCCGCGATCAGGTTTTCGACAGGGACGCGGACGTTGTCCAGGACGACCTCGGCATGTCCGATCGGACGCTCGTCATAGCCGAACACGGTCAGCATCCGCTCGACCCGGAAACCGGGCGTGTCGGTGGGCACCAGGATCTGGGATTGCTGGGCATGGGTCGCCGCTTCGGTGTCGGTCTTGCCCATCACGATGGCGATGGCGACGTTCGGATGACCCATGTTGGTCGACCACCATTTGCGGCCGTTGATGACGTATTCGTCGCCCTCGCGCACGATCGAGGTCTGGATATTGGTGGCATCCGACGACGCCACGGCCGGCTCCGTCATCAGGAAGGCCGAGCGGATCTGGCCCGCCAGCAGCGGCTTCATCCAGCGTTCCTGCTGGGCCGCGTTCCCGTACATATGGAGCACCTCCATATTGCCGGTGTCCGGGGCGTTGCAGTTGAACACCTCGGGCGTCCACAGACCGGCGCGTCCCATGGCCTCGGCCAGCGGCGCATATTCGAGGTTGGTCAGGCCGGTGCCGTGCTCGCCCGGCAGGAACATGTTCCACAGGCCGGCGTCGCGCGCCTCCGCCTTCAGGGCCTCCATGGTCTTCGGCTGGACGGTGTGGTCGGCGTGAACCTCGGCCCAGTAGTCTGCGGCGCGCGGCAGCACCTTGTCGTCCAGGAACCGGTTGACCCGCTCCTGCCAGTGCAGGGCCTTGTCGGAATGCTTGAAGTCCATGGGTAATCCTCCCCCATTGAGGGAGGGGGACCGCGAAGCGGTGCACGGGTCAGCCCCGGACACCGCGATCGAGGTAGGCCCCCTCCGTCACAGCGCGAAGGCGCGCCGCGCCACCTCCCCCAGGAGGGGGAGGATTGATGTCTAACGCTTGAGCAGCGGGATCAGCTTCTGCGCGATCATCATGTCGCCGGCGATCTTCAGCTTGCCCTGCATGAAGGCCATCATGCCGTCCAGCTTGCCCTCGGACATGGCGATGAAGTCGTCCCACGAGACGGTGACGGTGGTGTCGGCGGGCTTGTCGTCGTTCGTCACGGAGTTCGGCACCGAGGCCCCGTCGATGAAGATCTTGCCCGCGTCGCCCATGTCCAGCTTGACGGTCTTGCCCAGACCGGAGTTGTCGCCAACGGCGGCGCGGATGTGATCGGTAACCTGAGCCAGATCGGCCATTTTGCTCTCCCGGGAAGCGATGAAGGCAAAGCCCTATCCCTCCGCGACGACGGTCACAAGATCACGTCGGGGAAAGTCGTCCTTCGCCCTGTCGCCGCCACACGCGGATATTCATCGGGCGGATTGCGCCTTCGCCCGCCCTCCGCTATCGAGCCGTCCTGTCGGAGACGTGGCCGAGTGGCTGAAGGCAACGGTTTGCTAAATCGTCGTACCCTGTAAGGGGTACCGAGGGTTCGAATCCCTCCGTCTCCGCCAGAACCCTTCCTGTTCGTACAGAGCTTCGCCACGGTGGCGGCCGCGCGTCATTTGGCCCGGAAAGGGACAGTCATGAGTGCATTCCAGATCACCCGCGACGGTCATGTCGCCCATCTTCGCCTCACGCGCCCGAAGGCTTCGAACGCCCTCGACATCGCCTTCTGGCGTGAGTTCGGCCCGGCGCTGAAGGCGATCGATGCCGCCGGCGACACCCGTGCCCTCGTTCTGTCGGGCGAAGGCCGCAACTTCTGTGCGGGCATGGACATCTCGGTCTTCGCCGGCGGTGCCATCCTGCAGACGGATACGGCTGCCGCGCGTCAGGCCTTTCATCAGGCCGCCAGGGACTTGCAGGATGCCCTGAGCCAGCTGGAGCGGGTCCGGTTTCCGGTCATCGCCGCGATCCAGGGGGCCTGCGTCGGCGCGGGGCTCGACATGGTCGCAGCGTGCGACCTGCGACTGGCCTCCGCCGACGCCTATTTCCGGATCGAGGAGATCAACATCGGAATGATGGCCGACGTCGGCAGCCTTCAGCGTCTGCCACGGCAGCTGCCCGACGCGGTCGTGCGCGAACTGGCCTATCTGGGCACCAGCCTGAAGGCCGACCGGGCCGAGCGGCTGGGCTTCGTCAACGCCGTGGTCGCGGACGCCGACACCGTGGTCGCTACTGCCCTGGAGATGGCCGACGCCATCGCATCGAAGGCCCCGCTGGCGATATCCGGATCGAAAGCCGCCCTGAACTATGCCCGGGATCATTCGGTCGCCGAGGGTCTCGAATGGGCGGCGATCATGCAGGGATCGCTGTGGAGCACGGCCGACGTCATGGCCGCGATCCAGGCGCGCCAGGCCGGCACGCCGGGCCAGTTCGAGGCCCTGAAGGCTCTGAAAGGCTTCACGACGGGCGACTGAGGCCGAGCGTTAACGCGACATCCACGGGGTCTGTGCACAGTGAATGCATGACCAATGCCCTCGACCTGGACCGCGCGGCTGCGCCCCGGCTGGATGCGACCGGGCTGCAGGCCCTGGCTGCGAAATCCATCAGAGGCGCGAAAACGGGTGCGGCGCGGCGCGGACCGTTCCGCCCCGATGTGTGGCGAAATGCCCGCCAGAAGGGCGCATCGCGGCTGGCGGTCCACTGGTTTCGCAGCGCCGATGTCGCCGTCGTGTTCGGCCTGACCATTGCGATCGGCTGGGCGATGACGCCGGCCGGGCTGATGACCATGCCCCTGTCCCGCGCCCTGCCGCTGGCCGCCGGCGCGCTCGTGATCCTGGGTCTGCTGCGATCCCTGGGGCTCTATCGTTTCGCGCGAGGGCAGGAGGTGATGGTCCACCTGGCGGCGGTGTCCGGTGTCGCGGTGGGCGGCGGTCTGTGCGCCATCGCCCTGGAAGCCATGGTGACGGGCAGCACCCCGGCCTTGACGGGCTATATCGTGTGGACCGCGCTGGTCACGGTCGCCCTGTACGGCCTGCACCTCGGCTGGAGCCAGGCCGTCATGGACTGGAGGGCGACGGGAGCCCTGACGCCGAACATCGTGCTGGTCGGTGCGACGCGCCATGCGGAGCGGCTGATCCGTGACGCCCTGCAACGGCGTGACATCAATGTGCTGGGCGTGTTCGACGACCGTCTGGCCCGTTCTCCTGACAGCATCGAGGGCGTGCCGGTGCTGGGCGATGCCGAGGCCCTGATGACCCACCGGATGACGCCCTATGTCGACCGGATTGTTCTGGCGATCGATCCGCGGGCGGAAAGGAGGGTGCGCGAACTGACGGCGCGGCTGTCGGCCCTGCCCAACGAGGTCACCCTGCTGGTCGATCCGATCGATGCCATCGAGCGCAGCGCGGCGCTGGACCGGCTGGCACGGGCTCCGCTGGCGTCGCTGGACGGCACCCTCAATGACGACCGCCGTGCCTTCAACAAGCGGCTGCAGGACCTCATCGTCGGTACGCTGGCCCTCGTGGTGCTGTCACCGGTCATGGTGATCACGGCCCTGGCCATCAAGCTGGACAGCCCCGGCCCGATCCTGTTCCGCCAGCGCCGACACGGCTTCAATCACGAGGAGATCGTGGTGTGGAAGTTCCGCTCCATGCGGGCCGACGCCGCCGATGCCACTGCCAGCCGCCAGGTCACGACCGACGACGATCGCGTGACCGGCGTGGGCAGGCTGATCCGCGCCACCAGCCTGGATGAGCTGCCACAGCTGTTCAATGTGCTGAAGGGCGAGATGTCGCTGGTCGGCCCCCGGCCCCATGCCATCGGCATGAAGACCGGCGCGGTCGAGAGCGCGCGCCTGGTCGCCGAATATGCCCATCGTCACCGCATGAAGCCCGGCATGACGGGCTGGGCCGCCATCAAGGGGTCTCGCGGGCCGCTGCACAGCGCCCAGGACGTGCGCCGCCGGGTGCAGCTGGACATCGACTATATCGAGCGTCAGTCGCTATGGCTGGATCTCTGGATCATGGCCGTGACCGTGCCCGTCCTGCTGGGCGATCGCGCGGCGGTTCGCTGATGTTCTGGCGCGGCGTCTGGGGCTATCTGCCTGCCAATATCGTCCAGGGCCTGGTCGGGTTCGGGGCAATCGTCGTTTTCACCCGGCTCCTGAGCCCCGACGACTTCGGCCACTATGCCATCGCCTTCTCGGTCATGACGCTGGTCCATGTGGGCACCTTCAGCTGGCTGGAAGCGTCGATGGCCCGGTTCTGGGCGGCCGAGCAGGGCCAGGGCCTGGCCGACCATTTCACCACGCTGTACCGCACCCTGGCGGTGATGACGGCCGCCATCCTGCCGATCGCCGGTCTGTTGCTCTGGCTCTCGCCGATCGGTGACGGACTCAAGCTGGCCATCGGGGCCGGTCTGGTCGGTCTGCCGATCCGGTCCCTGGCCAAGCTGGCGCAGGAGCGATACCAGGCCGCGGGCGAGGTGTCGAAGTCGGTGGTCATGGACATCGGCGTGACCCTGGGCGGTTTCCTGATCGGCGCGACCTGCGCGCTGATGGGCGCCGGAGCCGCCTCCCCCCTGATCGGCATGGGCGTGGCCCCTCTGCTGGCCCTGCCCTTCATGCTGCCCGGTGAGCTGAGGCAGGCGCGGGGCGGCGTCCACCATCGCGACCGGCTGGTCGCCTATGCCCGCTATGGCTATCCGATCGCGGCGGGTCTGGGCCTGTCGCTGATCATGGCGTCCACCGACAGGTTCCTGCTGGAAATCTTCATGGGGCCGGCGGCGGTCGGAGCCTATCATGCGGGCTACAGCCTCTCCAGCCGGACGCTGGACGTGCTGTTCATTTGGCTGGGCGCGGCGGGCACGCCCGCCCTCATCATGGCCTGGGAGCGCGGCAGTCGCGAGGCCTTCATGATCGCCGCCCGCGAACAGGCCTCGACCTTCATCCTGATCGGCCTGCCCGCCGCCGTCGGCGTGGCCCTGGTGGCGCGACCCATGGCGGATTTCATGATCGGCGAGGACCTGCGCAGCGTCGCGGCCTCCGTCACGCCCTGGATCGCCCTGTCGGCCCTGCTGTCGGGCATGACCGCCTACTACTTCGGCCAGGCCTTCGTGCTGGGACGGCGGACGGACCGGCTTCTTCTGACCCTGGGCATCCCCGCGGCATCGAACGTGATCCTGAACCTGATCCTGGTGCCCCCCATGGGCGTGATGGGGGCCGCGCTCGCCACGACGACCAGCTTCGTGATCGGCCTTCTGGCGTCCATCGCCCTGGGCCGCCGCATCGTCGCCATGCCGATCCCCTGGACGGCGCTGAGCCGCTGCGCCCTGGCCTGCGGGGGCATGGCCGGAACCGTGGTCCTGATGCCGGCCTATGGCGGCGTGCCGGAGCTGGCTTTGAAGGCCGGTGTTGGCGCGGTCGTCTATGCGGCCGTCGTCCTGATCCTGAATGCCGCCGGCGTGCGCGACCTGGTCCTCCGCCTGATCGCGGCCCGGACGGGCCGGAGCATGACCGCATGACCCGCCCGGTCCTGATGGACAATGCGCGCCGGACGTCGGCGAACCCCGCCGTCTCGGTGTTGATCCCCTTCCTGCGCGACGATCCGACCGAATTGCTGGGTCTGCTGGATGAGGAAGCCGGCACCCTCGGCGGCGCGGTCGAGATCGTCCTGCTGGATGACGGCACCGACGACCCCGCCCTGACCGCGCGGCTGACGTCTGTGGTCCTCGCCATGGCCCTGCCCGTCCGCCTGATCTCCCTGACCCGGAACGAAGGCCGCTCGAAGGGGCGCAACCGGCTGGCCGCTTCCGCGCGGGGGGGCAGTCTGCTGTTCCTCGACAGCGACATGCGGCCGGACCAACGCCGCTTCCTCTGGACCTGGGCCGACCTGGTCGCGCGCGAGGATCCGGCCGTGGCCTTCGGCGGGTTTTCGCTGCTGCAGGCCCCGACGGACACGCGCTTCTCGGTCCATCGCGCCATGGCGACCCGCAGCGAGTGCGTTCCCTGTGTCGAGCGGGCCAGGACACCTGAAAAATACGTCTACACCTCGAACCTGCTGGTTCGCCGCGATGTGTTCCGGGCCGAGGCCTTCGACCCCGCCTTCACTGGCTGGGGCTGGGAGGATGTCGAATGGGCCATGCGCGTCTCGCGTCGGTTCGCCGTCGTCCACGTCGACAATCCGGCCACCCATATGGGCCTGGATACGGTCGAAGCGCTGGCCGGGAAGTATGAGCAGTCGGCCGGCAACTTCGCCCGCGTTGTCGCCCGCCACCCCGACATCATCGGCACCTACCCCAGCTTCAAGGCGGCCAGACTGCTCAAGCGGATACCCGCCCTGTCCAGGGTGAGGCCGTGGATGAAGCGCGCGGCTGTCGCAGGCTGGATGCCGACGGGCGCGCGGGCTTTCTCGCTGAGGCTGTACCGCGCCGCCCTCTACGCCGAGGCGGTCTGATGGCGGACGTGTCGGTGATCGTGCCGACCATGCGGCGACCCGAAAGCCTTGAGCGGGCGCTGCGCTCGCTGTTCGCGCAGACGGGCGTGGCCGACCGGCTAGCGTCCATCGTCGTCGTCGACAACGACCCGGCGGGGACAGCGGCCGGGACCGTGTCGCGTCTGGCTGTCACCAGCCCCTGTCCACTGATCTATCGGCATGAGCCGCAACCCGGCGTGGCCACAGCGCGCAACGCGGGCCTCGGGATGACTGACGCGCCGCTGATCGCCTTCCTCGACGATGACGAGGCCGCCTCGCCCGGATGGCTGACCGCCTTGCTGACGGCGCAGGCCAGCACGGGCGCGGACGCGGTTTTCGGCCCGATCACCGGCCGGGTGCCCGACGATACCGGATGGGCCACCCCCTATCTGCAACGCTTCTTCGGCAGGGAAGGACCCGCGTGCACAGGGTTGATCGACCACAGTTTTGGCTGTGGGAACTCGCTGCTGGTGCGCGCGACGGCCTTGCCCGGATCCACGCCCTTCGATCCGTTCGCGGACCAGACCGGCGGTGAGGACGATGCCCTGTTCGCGGCGCTCCGCGCCCGTGGCGGACGGTTCGGCTGGGCCGCCGAGGCCTGGGTCGAGGAGTTCGCGCCGCCGCATCGGGCGACGATGCGCTATGCCCTGTCGCGTGCCTTCGCCTATGGCCAGGGGCCCAGCCAGACCGCCGCCAAAGCCCGCGACTGGCCGGGCGTCGGTCGCTGGATGCTGGTCGGCGTGGTGCAGGCTGTGGTCTGGGGCATCGCCGCCCTCGCCCTGACCGCCATCGCCCATCCGGCGCGGGCCGGGATGATGGACAGGACGGCCCGCGGTCTCGGCAAGGTGTTCTGGACCAGGGGGTTCGAGCCCCGGTTCTACGGCACGCGCGAACTGGCCCGGCTGAACGGCCTCACGGCGCGGGTCTGACCGAGGCGTCCAGCCGGGCGATCGCCTCGCGGATGAAGGTGGCGTGGGTGACGACGCCGATCTCCAGAGGGTCGTCGCCGACCCGGACCTCCTGGCTCAGCAGTCCGGCGATGAAGGGGGTCTCCGGCCCGGTCGTCCCGGGTCGTTTGCGTGCGCCCGGCGTCCAGAAGACCGGTCCGCCCGAATTGCCGGGGAAGACGGTGAAATCCAGCAGGAACGTCGGAAACGCGCTGACCGGCGACATGGGCCAGGACGCGATCCGCCCCACCCGCAGAATCGGAAACCCGGCCCGGTTCGACGACAGGCCGCGCGGAAAGCCCAGCGACAGCAGCTCGTCGCCCGGTCCGACCTGCCAGGCGTCGAAGGTATTCTCGTCCGCCAGCCAGGCGATCGGGATTGCTGCCCGCGCGAAGGCTTCCGGCGCCGTGATCTCCATGACGGCCACGTCCTGCACGGGATGCTGTGTCCAGAGCGGCCCGCCCGCGTCGTCGCGGATGAGCAGCGGTTCCGGATCGAATTGCCAGCCCCCGTCCGGCAAGGCGACACGCCAGCCGATCCGCGCCTCGGGGTCTGCCATCGTCTCCAGCACATGGGCGGCCGTGACCAGCACGATACGCGGTGTGCCGTCCGGGCGTGGGGCATCGATCAGGAAGCCCGTCCCGACCGTGCGTGTCGTCGGTCCCGAAGGCTGGTCCAGCTGAACCGTCGCATTGATCAGCTCCACCGTCAGGTCCCGGACGGGGGCGGCAAGCGGCGGCAGCGCGTCCGGGACGGGCGGGGTCTGGATCATTCGGCGGGCACTCCGGCTTCGGGCATTTGACGCAAGCACGCCCCGTCGCACAAGCTGGCGTCCTGTCCTAAAGGAAGGCTCGCCATGAACCGCCGCCAGTTCGTCGCCACGACCGCCGCATCCGCGCTGGCCGCCGCAGCCTCTCCCGTTCTCGCCCGTCCGTCCGGAGTTTCGATGACCCTGCCCACACCCCCCGTCGCCCGGAAGATCCCGGTGACCATCGAACAGCTGGGACGGACCCGTGTCGACGACTACCACTGGATGAAGGATGACAACTGGCAGGCGGTGCTGCGCGACCCGACGCTGATCAAGGCCGACGTCAAGGAACACCTGATGGCCGAGAACGCCTATCGCGAGGCGATGCTGGCCCCGACCCTGCCGCTCCAGGCCCAGCTGTTCGAGGAGATGAAAGGCCGCATCAAGGAGGACGATTCGTCCGTCCCCGCCCCCGACGGTCCCTGGGAATACTACAGCCGGTTCGAGACCGGGATGCAGCATCCCCTGTTCTGCCGCCGCCCGCGCGGGGGTGGACCCGAGACGGTCCTGCTGGACGCCAACGCCCTGGCCGAGGGCAAGGCCTATTCGGAGGTCTCCTCGGTCGAGCACAGCCCCGACCACACCCTGTTCGCCTATGCCGAGGATGCCCAGGGGTCCGAGGTGCACCAGATCTACACCCGCGATCTGAACACCGGCGAACTGCTGCCCGACCCGATCCAGTCGTCCAACGGCAACTTCGTCTTCAGCCCGTGCAGCTGCTACATCTTCTGGACCAACCGCGACGACAACGGACGCCCGGACAGGATCTATCGCCGCCCCTCGCGCGGGGGCGAAACGGTGCTGGTCTATGACGAGGCCGACGACGGCATGTTCCTCGGCGTCGGGCGGTCCTCGGACGACGCCTTCGTCATCATCACGGTCCAGAACCAGGAGACGTCGGAGGCCTGGCAAATCCCCAATGGCGCGCCGACGGCCATGCCGACGGTGCTGGCCCCGCGTCGTGTGGGCATCCGCTACGATGCCGACCACTGGCCCGACGGCTGGGTGTTCCGCACCAACGACAATGACGCGGTCGACTTCAAGCTGATGCAGGCGCCGACCGGCCAGCCCGCCCGCATCGCCTGGCGCGAGTTGGTGCCGCACCGGCCCGGACGGTTCATCGAGGGCTTCGACCTGACGTCGGCCCACCTGGCCTGGCAGGAGCGGGCCGAGGCCAACACCACCATCATCATCCGCGACAAGGTGGGCCAGGAGCATGCGATCGCGGCGGACGAACCCGCCTATGCCCTGTCGCTGGCCGGGGCGTCGGAGTTCGATACGACGGTCACAAGGTACACCTACAACTCTCCGTCCACCCCGACCTCGACCTACGACTACGACATGGCCAGCAGGGCCCGGACCCTGATGAAGGTCCAGGAAATCCCCTCGGGCCACGACCCGGCGGACTATGTCGTCGAGCGTCTGAACGCCCCGGCCACCGACGGCCAGAGGGTCCCGGTGACGATCCTGCGCCGCAGGACGACGCCGGTGGACGGGTCAGCACCGCTGTTGCTCTATGGCTATGGCTCCTACGGCATTCCGATGTCGGCCAGCTTCTCGACCGGGCGATTGTCGCTGGTGGACCGGGGCTGGATCTATGCCATCGCCCACATCCGGGGCGGTTCGGACAAGGGCTGGGGCTGGTTCCTGAATGCCCGGCGCATGACCAAGAAGAACACCTTCACCGACTTCATCGCCTCGGCCGAACACCTGATCGCCAACCGCTATGCCAGTGCCGGCCGGATCGTGGCCCAGGGCGGATCGGCCGGGGGCCTGCTGATGGGGGCCGTCAACAACATGCGGCCCGACCTGTGGGCCGGGGTGATCGGCCAGGTGCCGTTCGTCGATGTCATCAACACCATGTCGGACACCTCCCTGCCGCTGACCCCGCCCGAGTGGCCCGAGTGGGGCAATCCGATCGAGGATCCGGAGGCCTACGACTACATGATGAGCTACAGCCCCTACGACCAGGTCGAAGCCAAGGCCTATCCGGCGATCCTGGCGACCGGCGGCCTGTCCGACCCGCGCGTCACCTACTGGGAGCCCCAGAAATGGGTCGCCAAACTTCGTCCCGCCACGACCTCCGGCAATCCGGTGCTGCTGAAGATCAACATGGAGGCCGGACACGGCGGGGCCTCGGGGCGGTTCGACTATCTGAAGGAAGTCGCCCACGACTATGCCTTCGCGGTCTGGGCCATGGATCGGGGCTGGGAGACCGCGTGATCCGCGAGGCGACCCCGTCCGACCTGCCCGCCATCACGGCCCTGTATGGCCGCGAGGTCCTGACCGGCACGGCGACGTTCGAGCTGGATCCACCCTCGCTGGCGGAGATGACGGCGCGCTTCGAGGCGGTGCGGGCCAGGGGGCTGCCGTGGTTCGTCGCCGCGATCGACGGAGCCTTCGCGGGCTATGCCTACGCCTCTCCGTTCCGGCCGCGCCCCGCCTATCGTTATGGCGTCGAGGGTTCGATCTATGTCGAGGCGGATGCGCGGGGTCGCGGGGTCGGACGCGCCCTGCTGACCGCCCTGGTCGATCGCGTTCGCGCCATGGGCCTGCGCCATGTCATCGGGGCCATCAGTGACAGCGCCACCAGCGAGGCTTCGATCGCCCTGCACCAACGCCTCGGCTTTCGCCAGGTCGGCACCTACGCCCAGGTCGGCTGGAAGTTCGACCGCTGGATCGATGTGCACCTGATGCAGCTCGATCTGGCCCCCGACGGCTCGCCCCCGACCGCGCCGGGCCTCGACCTCGGCGGCGGGCTTGCTTGAGGCGAACGGTCCATGCGCCTAGACTGGGCCATGGCGACCGTTCGAACCCTTTTGCTGCTGCTCGGCGCGCTTGGCGTCCTGCTACTGGGGGCTGCCGCGCCGGTCATGGCCGAGACCGGCCCGCCGCCCTGCCATGAGAGAATGGACATGGCCGGCAGGGATCACCAGTCGCCGGCTTCCACGCCCGATCGGCCGATGAAGAGCATGGCCTGCTGCGTCGCGTGCATCGCTGCGCCGACGGTGACGCCACCCATGCGGGCGGCGGTCACGCAACTTCGCGCCCGCCCGGTGGCGCTGGACCGCGTCCTGCCCACCGGGCTGCGCGCGATGCCCGAGACTGGTCCACCCAAGGCCTGAGTCCTTCGAACCGACTCTTCGGCGAGCCGCTCGCCACCCGGACCCTCTTTGCAAGGAGCCATCATGGCTGCCAGATCTCTCGCCGCGCTCAGCGTCGGCGTATCCCTGTTTGCCGTCGCCCAGCCTGTCTTCGCACAGGACCATGCCGCGCACCCCATGCCGATGCCGCGCGCATCGGCCCAACCAGCCCACGACATGTCGTCGATGGACCAGACGGATCACTTCATGCCCGGGATGGTCCACGGCGACCAGCCGATGACCAGCCCGCTCGGCCCCTGGTCCATGACCCGCGATGCGTCGGGCACGAGCTGGCAGCCCGAAAGGTCAGAGCACGCCGGCATCCACACGATGCGGGGCGACTGGTCGTTCATGACCCACGCCCTGCTGAACCTGACCTATGACGGCCAGAACGGTCCGCGAGGCGAGAGCCAGACTTTCGTCTCGGGGATGGTCATGACCTCGGCGCGGCGAGACTTCGACGATGGATCGACGCTGAACCTGCGGGCCATGGTCAGTCCCGATCCCTTCATGGGCAAGCGTGGCTATCCCCTCTTGCTGGCGGCCGGCGAGACGGCCGACGGCGTAAACACCCTGGTAGATCGCCAGCATCCGCACGACCTGTTCATGGAGCTGTCGGCCAGTTACGCGCACCAGCTGTCGGACACGGACAGCGTGTTTGCCTACGTCGGCCTGCCGGGCGAGCCCGCCTTCGGTCCGCCCGCCTTCATGCACCGCCTGAGCGCGATGGACTCTCCAGAGGCCCCCATCACCCACCACTGGCTGGACTCGACCCATATCGTATTCGGTGTGGCGACCCTCGGGTGGGTGCACGACACCTTCAAGCTGGAGGCCTCGACCTTCAAGGGTCGCGAGCCGGACCAGGATCGCTACGACATCGAAAGGCCGGAGTTGGACAGCTGGTCGGTGCGCGCGTCCTGGAATCCCTCGCCCGAATGGTCGCTGCAGACCTCATACGCCGACGTCAAGTCGCCCGAACAGCTGTCGCCGGACGAGGACGACACCAAGTGGTCGGCCAGTGCCATCCACACCCGCCGGATCGGCACCGACGGCTGGTGGTCGACCACCCTGGCATGGGGGGCGAAGGCCCACGGCGGCGATGAAGCGACCCACGCCTTCGCGCTGGAATCCGCCTTCAGCCCTGATGTGCGCTGGACCGTGTTCGCTCGGGCCGAACGCACGGAGACCGGTGAGCTCCTCGAACTGCCGGGCGGGGCCCACGGCCCGGTCTATGCGGTCGGCAAGGTCTCGATCGGTGCGATCCGCGACTGGCGGGTTAGCGACCATGTCCGGTTTGGTCTCGGCGCGCTCTTTGCCATCAACGCCGTGCCGGATGGTCTGGAGCCATCCTACGGCGGCGATCCGGACGGCGGGATGATCTGTATGCGGTTGAAGATCGACTAAGGGCTAGTGACCCGGGATCACGTCAGATGGCGTCTCGAGCCAGGGGGCGAGGCGGAACTTGCGCGGGGCCTCGCCCACCGTCCGGTCGGTGATGAAGCGGCTGGCGAAGGCGACGACGGCGCGGATCGTGTCGTCGTCGAATGGCTTGCACACCGCCCCCAGGGCACCGGCAAACCCGTCGGGGATCTGTTCGGGGTTGGCGGTCAGGAAAACCACGGTCGTCCCGTATTCGCTGACGAGCCTGCGGGCGATCTGGGGGCCGGTCATCCCGTCCAGCAGATTGACGTCGACCAGCGCCAGCGTCGGTCGCTCCCGTTCCGCGATCTCCAACGCACCGTCGCGATCCATGGCACAGCCCACGACATCGCACCCGGCGTCGCCGAGTATGAGCTCCAGTTCCATCGCCAGGATGGCCTGATCTTCCACGATCATGACCCGAAGGTCAGCAGCCTGATTCACCCACATACCCCCAGGTCCGGCGACCCGCTTTCCCGCGACTGTGTCGGCGACCGAACACGACGAACGCGCGGCCCGCCGAAGGGTTCACCGGTGTCATGAAAAGCGACGGGACCGTGTATCCGCAGGGAAATCACCGCGACCGCTGAGGTCCGGATCGCAGGGCCTGCGACCCACCGACCCTGCGTCGCGGGGCCTGACTTGAGGTGGGGACGGATGGCTGGGGAACTAGGACTCGAACCTAGAATGACGGTACCAAAAACCGGAGTGTTACCATTACACCATTCCCCAGCAGGACCGGTGCGCCCCGAGACCTGGGCCTTGGGGAGGCGGTCGAATACGCCAAGGGCGCAGGCGATGCAACACCCGGTTTCCGGTCTATTTCACCGCCGGGATGAACGCCGCTTGCGGCCCCGGAACCCCGTCGCTATAAGCCCCGTCCTCAAGTCGGAGTGTGGCTCAGTCTGGTAGAGCACTGCGTTCGGGACGCAGGGGTCGCAGGTTCGAATCCTGCCACTCCGACCATTATTCTGGGCGCTGTCGCGATCGACGCGGGCACCCGCGAGCCGAGCGCGATCCGGGCGCTCCTTGCCTCATCCCTTCGCAGCCGCCGAGACCCTCGCCAGTCGCGCGCCGACGGCCTCGATCGTGCGCTCGCCCAGGGCCTTGCGCCGGGCCAGCAGTTCGGGCGAACCGGCGTCATGATCGGCCATCAGCCGCCGGACGAACGAACCGTCGCGAACCTCGCCCAGCACCGCGTCCATGGCCGTGCGGGATGCCTCGCCGATCACGCGAGGGCCGGTCAGATAAGCGCCGTATTCCGCCGTGTTGGAGATCTTGGCGAAGGCCCCCGCGATGCCGCGCTCGTACATCAGGTCGGTGACCAGCTTGACCTCGTAGAAACACTCGAACCAGGCGACCTCGGGCGGATAGCCGGCGTTGACCAGCTTCATGAAGGCCGCATCGATCAGCTCGCCGACCCCGCCGCACAGCACCACCTGCTCGCCGAACAGATCGCTCTCGCACTCGGCGGCGAAGGTGGTTTCGAGGATGCCCTTGCGCCCACAGCCGAGCGCCGCCGCATAGGACAACCCCAGGGCATGGGCCCCGCCGGTGGCGTCCTGATGCACGCCGAACAGGCAGAAGACCCCCTCCCCGGCCTCGTACAGATCGCGGATGCGCGGCCCGATGCCCTTGGGCGAATCCAGGATGACGTCGAGGTCGGGGCGCGGCGTCACCAGGCCGAACCGGACCGACAGGCCGTGGGCGAAGATCAGGGCCGCGCCGGGCCTGATGTTCGGCTCGATCTCGTCGCGGTACAGGTCGCGGTGCGCCTCGTCCGAGACCATCATGGCCACAACGTCGGCACCGGCCGTCGCCTGACCGGCCGTCAGGACGGGAAAGCCGTCGGCCTGGGCCTTCGCCCGCGTGGCGGACCCTTCCTTCAGGCCGATGACGATGTCGGCGACGCCGCTGTCGCGCAGGTTCAGCGCATGGGTCCGGCCCTGGCTGCCGTAGCCGATGACGGCGACCCGCCGGCCGCGGATGATCGACAGATCGCAATCGCGGTCATGGAAAACGGGCAGTGGAGCGGGTAGGGCCAAGGCTTCACCTGAGGAGGAATGGGTCATGCCGGGTCTCATAACGCCATCCACGATCGTCGGCTTCTGGAAAGAGGCCGGTCCCGCCAAGTGGTACCGGAAGGACCCGCAGTTCGATTTTCTCGTGCGCGAATACATGCGCGCCGCCCATTTCGCCGCCGCGCGCCGGCAGCTGGACGACTGGATGGACAGGGCCGAGGGCGCGCTGGCCCTGATGATCGTGCTGGACCAGTATCCCCGAAACAGCTTTCGCGGCACGGCGCATCAGTTCGCGACCGATACGCTGGCTCGCCATTTCGCCCGGGACGCCATCGCCCATGGCTATCCCGCGACGTTCGAGCCCGAGCTGCGGCAGTTCCTGTTCATGCCGCTGATGCATTCCGAGGATCTGGCCGATCAGGATGCCCTTCTGCCGCTGGTGGCCGACATGCCGGACGCCCTGAAGTTCGCCCACGTCCACCGCGACGTCATCGTCCGGTTCGGCCGGTTCCCGCATCGGAACGCCTGCCTGGGCCGGGAAACGACGCCGGAGGAGCAGGCGTTTCTGGATGACGGCGGATTCAGCGGCTGACTCGATCCACAGCCGGTGATTCGGCCGGGCCCGTTTTCAGGCGACCGAATCGCCTTTCGGAGACATTCTGGGAGCATGACCGCCGTCGCCATCCTCGCAGACCTTCAGGCCCGGACAGAAGCCCAGGCCGCCGCGCCCGTCGATCATCCCGAGTTCCAGTATCTGAACCTGCTGCGCGACATCCTGGACAACGGGGTGCGGCGCGACGACCGGACGGGCACCGGCACGCTGGGCGTGTTCGGCCGCCAGATGCGGTTCGATCTGTCGAAGGGTTTTCCCCTGCTGACGACCAAGAAGCTGCACCTGCGCTCCATCATCGTCGAGCTGCTGTGGTTCCTGCGCGGCGAGACCAACATCGGCTGGCTGAAGGAGAACGGCTGTTCCATCTGGGACGAATGGGCCGATGAGAACGGCGAGCTGGGGCCCGTCTACGGCAAGCAGTGGCGGTCCTGGGCCGCGCCGAACGGCGAGAGCATCGACCAGATCACGCGCCTGATCGAGGGTCTGAAGACCAACCCCAACAGCCGCCGCCATATCGTCTCGGCCTGGAACCCGGCCGACATCGAGGACATGGCCCTGCCGCCCTGCCACTGTCTGTTCCAGTTCTTCGTGGGGGACGGGAAGCTGAGCTGCCAGCTGTACCAGCGCTCGGCCGACGTCTTCCTGGGCGTGCCGTTCAATATCGCCAGCTATGCGCTACTGACCATGATGGTCGCCCAGGTGGTGGGGCTGGAGCCCGGCGACTTCGTCCACACCCTCGGCGATGCCCACCTTTATTCGAACCACATCGAACAGGCGGAACTGCAGCTGACCCGCCAGCCGTTCGATCTGCCGACCATGACGATCGCGCCCGGGCGAGACCTGTTCGCCTTCGAGCCAGGGGACTTCGTGCTTGAAGGGTACGAGTCCTGGCCTCATATTAAAGCGCAGGTTGCGATCTAGGAGCCGCGCAATGGCCGCCAACAAACATGTCGTACCCCGTCCGAATGGGGAATGGGCCGTTCGCAGCAGCGGAGCGGCGAAGGCGACCAGGGTGTTCGAATCCCAGGCTGACGCGATCAAATTCGGTCGCAATGCCGCCCGCAAGGACGGCGTGGAGTTCTATGTTCACCGCAAGGACGGCACGATCCGCCAGCGAGACAGCTATGGGCGCGATCCCGTGGCCTCCAAAGGCTGAGGCGGATTGCGTTGGCGTTCGAAACGAACGTCTTCATCAACTGCCCGTTCGACAACGACTACAAGTCGCTGCTGCGGCCCGTCGTCTTCTGCATCTACCGCCTCGGCTTCCAACCGCGGATCGCGTCGGAGCGGTTGGATGGCAATGAGCCCCGGATCGAGAAGATTATCGAGCTGATCGAAGGCTCGAAATACGGCATCCACGACCTGTCCCGCATCAAGGCCCGCAAGGCGGGCGAGCTGTTCCGGCTGAACATGCCGTTGGAGCTGGGGATTGACCTCGGGTGCAAACGCTTTGGGGGGGCTCCCTGGTCAGAGAAAAAGTGCCTGATTATGGAAACCGAGCGTTACCGGTACCAGGCTGCCCTGTCGGACCTGTCGAGCTCCGACATCGTGGCCCATGGGAACCAGCCGCTGGAAGCGTTCACTGCCGTTCGGGACTGGCTGGATCAGGAGGCGCGGCTGGACGCGGACGGGCCAGCGCGCCTGTGGGATCAGTTCACTGACTTCATGGCAGACAATGACGATTCGCTGGTCGCGCGGGGCTTTTCCCGGCGTGACATCGACCGGCTGCCGATATCCACCCTGATGAGAAGTATGGAGGCGTGGGTCGCCGCGCACCCCCTGTGAAGATTTCAGATCTCGCCGCAGACGTCCTGCGCATCTCCGACATCTACGCCACAGCGCACGGCATCGACCGCTCCGGCGACTGGGCCATCCTCAAGCTGCAGGAGGAGCTGGGCGAACTGACCGCCGAACATCTGCGCGTCTCGGGCCGTGCGCGCGGTGAAGCCGATCCCGGGGCGCTGGCCGACGAGGCCGCCGATGTGCTCGGCATGCTGCTGATCTACTGTGATCGCGCCGGGATCGATATCGAACAGGCCATGCAGCACAAATGGCTGCACTGGCTGGAGCGTACCTGATGACCATCCCCCACATCGCCCTCGTCGTCGCCCGGGCGCGCAACGGCGTCATCGGTCGGGACGGCGACCTTCCGTGGAAGCTGCGATCCGACCTGCAGCGGTTCAAGGCGATCACCCTGGGCAAGCCCTGCATCATGGGGCGCTCGACGTGGGAGAGTCTGCCGCTGCGGCCCCTGCCCGGCCGGCTCAATCTCGTGCTGTCGCGCGACCTGTCCTATGAGGAGCGGGGCAAGGCGAAGGGGGCGGTGGTCTGTTCCAACCTGGCCGACGCCATCGACATCGCGCGCGAGACGGCCGGGGACGACGGCATTGACGAGATCTGCGTGATCGGCGGCACGGCCCTGTTCGAGGCGGCCCTGCCGCGCGCGAAACGGCTCTACATCACCGAGGTGGAGGCGGACCCCGAGGGCGATGCGATGTTCCCGTCGTTCGACGAATCCCTGTTTGCCGAGACGCTGAACGAACGCCATGATGCGGGCGAGAAGGACGACCATCCGTTCGTCTTCCGCATCCTGGACCGCATCTGAATCGGAGGCCTTCACCATGCTGACGTCGACCACCAACGACATCTTCGGACACCGGATCGTGCGCCACATCGGCGTCGTACGCGGCATCACCGTGCGGTCGAGGAACGTCGTGTCCGACGCCATCGGCGGGCTGCAGTCGCTGGTCGGCGGGCGCGTCGGTGCCTATGTGAAACTGGCCGAGGCCGGGCGGCAGGAGGCTTTCGAGCAGCTGGTGGACCACGCCCGGGCCGCCGGAGCCAACGCCATCCTGGCCATGCGCTATGAATCCAACGAGATCATGCCGGGCGTCACCGAAGTCCTGGCCTATGGCACGGCGGTGGTGGTGGAGCCGCAGTGAGGGATTAGGGATTAGGGATTAGTGGGACCAGCGATTGAACTGAGCCAGTTCGGCCGCGGTCGCCCCCCGCTCCACCTAATACCTAATCCCTAATCCCTACCCCCTAGTCCCCGACCCCAGGCATCGCATCCGTCCCGCACCACCGGTCCCACATGCGGAAATAGAGCCCGAAGTTCGTCTTCATATGGGTGTGGTGGCGGCTATGGTGGGTGGCGGTGATCAGCTGCGAGCCGATGCGGCCGCGCACCCAGCGATCGGGCCACATCTCCCACCCGCAGTGATTCATCACCGCCGTCGCGGTCATGAACGCCAGCATCACCGCCAGCATCCACAGGTTCAGCGGGATCAGAAACGTCAGCAGCGGCAACAGCCAGGCCGTCGCCACCGCCTCGGCCGGGTCGAAGGCGAAGCTGGCGAAGGGGCTGGGATCGCGGGCGCGGTGATGGGCGGCGTGGGCCCATCTGAAGATCCGCCGGTCATGCAGCAGGCGGTGGGTCCAGTAGTAGTGGGTGTCCTGCACCACCAGCAGCAGCAGGAAGCTGACCGGCAGCCACCACAGCGGCCAGGCCGCAGGATCGACATACAGTCTGGTGCCGCCCGCCTTCCATGCCTCCAGCGCAATGGCGGCGGGAAAGGCATAGATCGGCGTGGACAGGAGCGAGAACCTGATCTCGTGGGCGATCAGTCGACGCGATGGCCGCTCCCGGTTCAGGCGACGGCCCACACCCCTGGCCCGACCCCAGGTCATCCACCAGACACCCCCCGCGATCAGCAGATAGCGCGCCCCGATGATCAGGGTCAGCCACAGGGTGGTGATCAGGACGGCGGCGGGGGTCATGGCCGGAAAGTAGAGTGGCGAGTGGCGGGTGGCGAGTGGCGCGAAGGCCGCGGGCCCATCCGACCTCGCTCGCCACTAACCCCTCGCCACTCGCCACTGCCTCAGTGCAGCACCGCCATGTCGCCGCGCGCGAAGGCCTTGAGTTCGTCCTGACGGCCTTCCTTGACCTTCAGCACCCAATGCGGATCGGACAGGAGGGCGCGGCCGACGGCGATCAGATCGAACTCCTCGCGCTCCATGCGCTGGATCAGCCCGTCCAGCGAGGCGGGCTTGGAACCTTCTCCGCCAAAGGCCGCGATGAACTCGCCGTCCAGGCCGACCGAGCCGACGCTGATGGTCGGCTTGCCGGTGATGGTCTTGGCCCAGCCGGCGAAGTTGAGGTCCGACCCCTCGAACTCCGGCTCCCAGAAGCGGCGCTGCGAGCAGTGGAAGACGTCGACGCCGGCGTCCGACAGCGGCATCAGCCATTCGGCCATCTGGTCGGGGGTCTCGGCGATGCGGGCGGAGTAATCCTGCTGCTTCCACTGCGACAGGCGGATGATCAGCGGGATGTCGGGGCCCAGACCCTCACGCACGGCCTTGACCACCTCGACGCCGAAGCGCGCGCGCTCGGCGATGGACGGTCCGCCCCATTTGTCGCCGCGCGCATTCAGGCCGGACCAGTAGAACTGGTCGATGAGATAGCCGTGGGCCGAGTGAATCTCGGCGGCGTCGAAGCCCAACTCGCGCGAGGCCCGGGCGGACTTGCCGAAGGCGGCGATGGTGTCGGCGATGTCCTCCTCGGTCATCGGTTCGTACTTCTGCTTGCCGGGCGCGACGAGGCCGGAGGGGCTGTCGACCTGGCCCAGCGGCTGCCACTCGGCCCCCTGCCCGCGCGCGGCCCCGACGTGCCAGATCTGCGGCGCGATCAGGCCCCCGGCCGCATGGACCTCGTCGACCACCTTCTTCCACTCCGGAAGGGCGTCGCCATGGAAGACCGGCACATTGGCGTCGTTGCGGGCGGCGGGGCGTTCGACCACCGTGCCCTCGGTGATGATCAGGCCGACTTCACCCTCGGCGCGACGACGGTAATAGGCCGCGACGTCCGAGGTCGGGATACCGCCGGGGCTGAACGAGCGCGTCATGGGGGCCATGACGATGCGGTTGGGCAGGGTCAGGCCCTTGATCGTGAAGGGGCGGAACAGGGTGTCGACGCTCATGGGGAGTCTCGCTGGGGGGATGGGTACCGCCAAGGTGGCGATTGCCGTTGCCTTTGAAAACCCTCAGAGGCCGAGTTTTTGCGCGATCGTCGCCGCGACGGCATCGAAGCGGTCGGCCACCGGCGCCGACGCCAGCGGCCTGCCCGCATCGCCGGCCTCCCGGATCGCGGCATCCAGCGGCAGATCGCCGAGGAAATCGACGCCCAGACGACCCGCCTCGGCCTCTGCCCCACCGCGCCCGAAGACCGGTCCGGACATGTTCTCGATCAGGCCCAGCGTCGGCACGTTCACGCGCTGGAACAGGGTGTGGGCGCGGCGGGCGTCGGCCAGGGCGACCGCCTGGGGCGTCGAGACGATCACAGCGCCATCGAGCGGCGTCTTCTGGATCAGGGTCAGCTGCACGTCGCCGGTGCCGGGGGGTAGATCGACGACGAGGACGTCCAGCGGCTGATCTTCCGAACCCCAGCGGGTCTGGGTCAGCATCTGGGTCAGGGCCTGCGACGCCATCGGGCCGCGCCAGACCATGGCGTCCTCGGCCCTGGTCAGCAGGCCGACCGACATGGCCTTCAGCCCGTGGGCGAGGTGCGGGACCATCGCGCCGTCGACATAGTCCGGCTTGCCCGCCAGGCCCAGCATGGTCGGCAGGCTGGGACCGTGGACGTCGGCGTCGAGGATGCCCACGCTCAGGCCCCGCCGCACCAGCGCGGTGGCCAGATTGACCGAGACCGTGGACTTGCCCACGCCGCCCTTGCCGCTGGCGACGGCCAGAACGCGGCGGACATGGGCGGGGCGGTCGGTCGGCACGGGGGCCTTCGCGCGCGTCTGTTCGACGGCGGCGGGCGACAGGGAGGCCTTGCGGGCGGCAGGGGCGGTCTCGGCGGTCAGGATCACGGAGACCCGGGCCATCCCGGGCATGGCCTTCAGCGCCGCCTCGGCCGCGTCGCGCACGGGGGCATAGGCGGCGGTGCGGTCGGCGGGGACCTCGATGACGAAGCCCGCGCGATCCTCGGTGACGGTCAGGCCCTTCGGCACGCCCGCATCGACCAGTCCCTGGCCTGTCGCGGGGTCGGGTATGGCGTTCAGGACGGCTTCGACGGCGGCGCGATCAATCAAGGCGAACTCGGGGGCTGGTTGCGAGGGACGGACGCGCGTTCTATCGCCAACCCCTGCCGCAAGCGAGCGTCCCGTGCCCCGACCCGCCATCACCCTGATCGCCGGCCCGACCGCATCGGGAAAGTCGCGGCTGGCGCTGGAGATCGCCGCGCGCACGGGGGCGGCCATCATCAATGCCGACAGCCAGCAGCTGTACGCCGACCTGCGCGTCCTGACCGCCCGGCCATCGGCAAACGACGAGGCACAGGCCCCGCACCATCTGTACGGCACCGTCGATGCGGCCGAGGCCTGGTCGGTCGGCCGCTGGACCCGGGCGATCCTGCCGCTGCTGGAGACGCTGCGGGCCGAAGGTCGCCCGGCGCTGATCGTCGGCGGAACGGGCCTGTATTTCAACGCCCTGACCCGGGGTCTTGCCGATATTCCCGATGTGCCGGTCGAGGCGCGCGAGGAGGCGATGGCGCTGTATGACACCGAGGGCGAGGGTGCCTTCCGCCTGCGACTGACGACCTTCGATCCGCCCGCCGAGGCCGCCATCGCAGCCGGAGACCGCCAGCGCCTGACGCGGGCCTATGCGGTGGCGCGGGCGACGGGGCGGTCGCTCAGCGACTGGCGCGCCTCGACCCGACCGTTGCTGGAACCGGGCACCTATGAGCGGCAGGTGATCGAGCCGGACCGAGAGGCCCTCTATGCCGCCTGCGATGCACGGGTGGTGACGATGCTTTCTACCGGGGCCATCGATGAGGTCCGGGCGCTGGCGGGTCGGGGACTCAACCCGGCTCTCCCTGCGATGAAGGCGGTGGGCGTGCGGGAACTGGCAGCCCTCCTGGCCGGAGAGATCACCCTGGCCACGGCGACCACAGCGATTCAACAGGCCACCCGGAACTACGCCAAGCGCCAGCTGACATGGTTCAGGAACCAGTGTGGCGACTGGCAACGGACCGGCCGATTGCCACCCGCGCGACGCTGATCTAGCCTCTCCCGATACGGCGATCCGGGGAGACGGGACATGGCGATCAGGCTTTTCATCACGGGGTTGGCGGCTCTGGCTCTTGCGGGCTGCGAGGCTCCGGCCAGGGAGCCGGCCTCGGCACCGGTGGGTGCTGGCGTAGAGGCTGCACAGGCTGGCTTCGCCCCCCGGACGGTCGGAACGCACAGCGTCAAGGGCGTGCTCCTGGCCTTCGAGGACGTCAGCTGGCCAGCCTACTATGATGGCCTTGAGGTCGGCCCTGCCGGCGCCGCTGTGGGCGACGACGGCAATCTGAAATTGGGCAGTCTCGATCCTGAGGTGGGCGGCCCGGTCGCTCCGGCCACGATCCAGCCGCTGATCGGCAAGCCGGTCGAGGTTCGCTACACGGTGACCACAGAACACCATATGGTCGATCTGACAATGAACGGCGAGGTCCTTGACACAGGCGGACCGGCCCCGGCCGGCGGCGCAAAATCGATCCAGGGCGTGCTCTCCGGCGCGGAATCCGCAACCGCCGGAGATTTGCCGTCAGAGGCCACCGTCACGGCGCCCGACGGCACTTCGGTCACGTTCGAGCTCTTCATCAGCGACAAGCTGGTCGCTGCCAACGGCCGGACCGTCACCCTGCGATATGAAGACGTCCTCGCCACTGAACTCGTGAGCATCGCACCAGCCGCATAGGCCGCAGTCGGCCAACGGCTCCGTCCCGGGTCAACAGCCGGCGACCTCGAACGAAGCTGGAGGACGTCCGGACTCGTGCGCGCTCAGCCCCCTGTGCGCGGACCGGCAGGCGCGTCGCGCAACAGGGTATAGAGGGTCTCCGCGGCGATCTCGGACGGGTCGCGTCCCTCGCGGCCCATCAGGTCCAGGGCGGCGGTCTGGCGGGCGGACTGGTCGGCGCGGGCGGCGGGGTCGTCCAGCAGGCGGGACAGTTCGACCGCGAACCGCTCCGGCGTGGCCTCGGCCTGGATCAGTTCCCTGGCGATCTCGGCATCGGCGGCGTGGTTGAACAGGGTGGCGTACTTGCCGGTGAAGAAGGGCTTCATGATCGCATAGCTCACGGCTGCGAACCGGTAGCCGATGACCATGGGCACGCCCGCTAGCGCCAGTTCGGTCGAGACCGTGCCGCTGGTGGCCAGGGCGACGGTGGCGGCCTTCATCGCTGCATACTTGTCCGCCTCGGTCACCAGATGGGCGCGGAACGGCCAGGCGGCGACGCGGACGGTGACGTCGGCGGCGACCGTGCCGGCGGCGACCACGGCGATCTGCAGGTCCGGACGTTCAGCCTTCAGGCGCGCGGCCGCCTGCTCATAGACGGGCGTCATCAGGCGGATTTCGCCGGGGCGGCTACCTGGAAGGATCAGCAGCAGGGGCGCGTCGGGCGCGAGGCCCCGCGCGGACCGGAAGGCGACGGGATCGGCCCCGCTCATGTCGATGTGCAGCGCCTGGGATCCGACGACGGTGGTGGGCAGACCCTCGGCCTCGAACCAGGGTGCATCGAAGGCGTAGAGGGCCAGCAAATGGTCGACGGCGGCGGCGAGCGTCCTGGCTCTTCCCGGCCGCGAGGCCCAGACCTGGGGGCCGACATATTTGATCAGCTTCACGTCCGGCAGGACGGCGCGAATGGCCCTGGCGACGCGGATGGTGAAGCCCCAGCTGTCGATCAGGACCACGGCATCGGGACGTTCGCGGAGCGCCATGGCGACGGTATCGGCGACCCGGGCCTTGACCCGGCCATAGACACGCAACCCCTCCAGCCAGCCCAGCACCGACAGCTCGGCAATGTCGAAGGGGCTGGCGATCCCGTGTTCGGCCATGCGTGGACCGCCGACGCCGACCACAGCGATTCCGGGCTCTCGCGCCCGCAGCGCCGCAGCCAGTCCGGCTCCGAGGGCGTCGCCCGAGGCCTCCGCCGCGACCAGCATGATCTTCATGGCCGGGGCTCGCCCCAGACGAACAAACCGAGCCGATTTGCGGCATCAATGATTGATTGACGGTCAATCAGGATGAGCCGGCCTTCGATCCCGGCGATGCCGGCCAGACCGGCCGCAGCCGCCATCTCGACCGTGCGAGCGCCGATCACCGGCATGTCGACGCGCAGATCCTGAATCGGCTTGGGAGCCTTCCCAAGCGCGCCCTTGCGGTCCGCCCCCGAGCCCCGCAGGTCGGCGGGCAGGCCCGCGACGCGCGCCAGCATGGCGTCGGTGCCCTCCTGGGCCTCGACCGCCAGCACCAGGCCGTCACAGACGACTGCACCCTGTCCGATGTCGAGTTCTCCTGCTTTTTCTGCGATATGTAGCGCTTTCTTAAGATCAAGCATTTGCGCGGGGGTCGGCGCGACGCGGCCCAGCGCCCCGTCCGGCAAGGTCTCGCCGCCCAGGATGTCGTCTGCGCCCTCGACGCCATAACCCTCGGCCTCGAACACCGACAGGATTTTGCGCAACAGGGCGTCGTCGCCCTTCGTGGCGGCGGCGATGATGCCGGGCAGGACCGAGGCCCCCTTCAGGTCGGGCTTCAGCCGCTTGAAATCCGGTCGGCTGACGGTGCCGGCCAGACAGACGGCCACACAGCCCTGCTGTTTCAAGGCCTTCAGGATACCGCCGATCTCGGCCATGCCGAAGGTGGCGCCGGGCCAGCGTTCCAGATGAACGTCTGCAAACCCGTCCAGCCGCACGATGTACAGGGGACGTCCCTCGGCTTCGCAGCGCCTTGCGATGGCATGGGGCAGTTCGCCCCCGCCCGCGATCAGGCCCAGCTTTCCGGACGCTCCGGTCATTCGCCCGGCAGACAGAGGGGGCGTCTGGCGTCGGCGCGGATGAAGGCGACGATCTCCATGATCTCGGGCAGGTCGGCATAGCCGGCCTCGACGCGGTCCAGCCGGTCTGCGAACATGCCGGCTCCCTCGAACAGGTCCCGGAACGCGGCCAGCAGCCGGCGGACCGCGTCCTTGCCGTAGCCCTTCCGCTTCAGTCCGATCAGGTTCAGCCCATGCAGCCGCGCGTGGTTGCCCCAGGCCGAGCCATAGGGGATGACGTCGCGGGTCACGGCCGCCAGACCGCCGACGATCGCGCCCTGCCCCACCCGTCCGTTCTGATGCACGGCGCACAGGCCGCCCAGGAAGACCCTGTCGCCGATCCTCGCGTGACCGCCCAGCGTGGCCGAATTGGCCATGACGACGTTGTCGCCGACGACCGCGTCGTGTCCGACGTGAGCCCCGGTCATGAACAGGCCGTTGGAGCCGACGCGGGTGACGCCGCTGCCCTGTGGCGTGCCGCGGTTGAAGGTGCAGTGCTCGCGGATACTGTTGTCGTGGCCGATCTCCAGCCGGACCGGCTCGCCCTTGTAGCCGTTGTGCTGGGGGTCGCCGCCGATGACCGCAAAGGGGTGGATGACGGTGCGTTCGCCGATGCTCGTGTCCTGCTGGACCACGACGTGGCTGACCAGATGGACACCCGGCGCCAGCGAGACGCCCGGCCCGACCGTGCACCAGGGACCGATCACGACGTCGGCGGCGATCCTGGCCGAGGGATCGACGATGGCGCTGGGGTGAACGGTCATGTCGCGGGCTGGTCGACCTTGACCACCATGGCCATGAACTCGGCCTCCGCGGCCAGCTTGCCGTCGATAAAGGTCTCGCCCCGGAATTTGTAGGCGTCGCCCCGCGCGCGGATCACCTTGACCTCCATGCGCAGCTGATCGCCGGGCCGGGCGGGTTTCCTGAAGCGGACGCCGTCGATCGACATGAACATGATGACCTTGTCGGCCACGGCGACATCCAGGGTCTTGGACATCAGCAGGGCGCCCGTCTGGGCCATGGCCTCCACGATCAGCACCCCCGGCATGACCGGATCGATCGGGAAATGGCCCGGAAAAAACGGCTCGTTGTGGGTCACGTTCTTGATGCCGACGATCGAGGTCGCGGGCACGAAGGCCTCGGCCTTGTCGACCAGCAGGAAGGGATAGCGATGCGGCAGACGGCGCATCACCTCGGCGTAGTCGATTCGGATGTCTTCGGTGGTCGTGGGATCTGTCACGCGCACTCAGTCCTTCTTGCGGTTCACCTGTCTGGCAAGCCAGACGGCCTCGCGCAAGAACTGACGGATCGGTTTGGCGGGATAGCCCGACCAGGTCTCGCCCGCCGGGATGTCGGCCAGCACGCCCGCACCGCCTGCGACCCGCGCGCCGTCGCCGATCGACAGATGGTCGCCGATCCCCGCCTTGCCGCCGAACATCACATTGTCACCGACCGTGCAGGAGCCGGAAATGCCGGTATGGGCGGCGATCAGGCAGTTCCGGCCGATGATGCAATTGTGCGCGATCTGGACCAGATTATCGATCTTGGTGTTCTCGCCGACGACGGTGTCGCCATAGGCCCCGCGGTCGATGCAGGTGTTGGCCCCGACGGTCACGCCGTCCTGCAGGATGACGCGGCCCAGCTGGGGAACGTCGACGGGCCCGCCGGCGGCCCCTGCAGCCCCGAAACCGGCCTCTCCGATCCGCACCCCGGCATAGATCTTCACCCGGTCGCCGATCAGGGCGAATCCGATCGAGGCCCCCGAACCGATGGCACAGTCACGCCCGATCTGAACGCCGGGGCCGATGACGGTATTGGCCCCGATCCGGCTCCTGCGTCCGATCCGGGCACCCCGACCGACGACCACGCCCGGCTCCAGAACGACCGTGTCGTCTTCGCAGACGTCGCGCCCGATGGCCGCCTCCAGCGTGACGGGTCGATGCAGCCGGGCCGCGACCCGGGCCCAGGCGGCCTGGGGCTCTCGTGAGACGATCACGGCCGCTCCGGCGGGCGCCACCTCGACCGCGGACGGCGGCACGATGACCACGCCCGCACCGGAGGCCGACAGGGCCGCAGCGAATTTGCGATCCGCCATGAAGGCGACGCAGGCCGCATCCGCCTCGGCCAGCGGGGCCACGCGCGACACGGTAGCCCCCGAACGGCGAACGACCTCGCCACCCGTCAGGGCAACGAGGTCGTCGAGGCCGAGCGGTGCCGACGTGGTGAAGAACCGGGCGTCGGGCATCATGCCGAACGCCTACTGGGCCTGTTGGACCGGCACCGGCAGGCGGTTGAAGCTGAGCGACGGCAGGGCCGCGTTCAGGCGCTCCATGACCGTGTCGGTCACGTCCATGGCAGGGTTGGCGATGAACACGCTTTCGCGGTCCAGCAGCAGGCCACAGCCCCGTTCCTGATACACGGCGACCAGGATCGGTTCGACCTGGGCCGAGATCAGGCGGCGCTGCTCACCCAGGGTGTAACGCAGCTCGTCCTGGCGGGTCTGTTCCAGGGCCTGGGCTTCCTGGATTCGCTGCTGCAGCGCGGTTCGGCGCGAGCCGTCCGGATCGGCGGCCTGGCCACCCTGCTGCAGGGCGGTGATTTCGGTCTGGATCGCCGTGCCATAGGGGGCCAGTTCACCCTGAACCTCGGTCGCCAGCTGCTCCATGCGAGCCTGAACGGATTGACCGACCGTCGATTGGGCCAGCAGGCGCTGGTTGAAATAGACGCAGACGCCGGGGATCACGGGTCCGGGGTTCTGGGGGCCGGCGGTCTGGGCCGAAGCGGCCGAGGGGGCGGCGATGGCGGCGAAGGAGGCCAGGGCGAAAGCGCCGAGAGCGAGGAGTTTCATGGGTAACCTTATGGAGGCCGGAACGGCCCGGCTTAGAACTGGGTGGAGGTGGAGAAGCGGAAGGTTTCGGTGCGGTCGTAGTCTTCGGAGCTGAGGATCTTGGAGAAGTCGAACCGGATCGGACCGACGGGCGCCTTCCAGTGCACGCTCAGGCCGACCGAGGCGCGCAGCGACAGGTCGTCGGCCACGCAGGCGTCGCCGATGACGGCGCCGTCGGGGCAGGCGCTGGACAATCCGGTCGTGGCGTTGACCGTGTAGCGGTCGTCGAGCACGCCCAGCGTTCCGACGTCGGCGAACAGCGAGGTCTTGATGCCGTATTGCTCCGGCAGGCCGTTCGGCAGGGTCAGCTCGACACTGCCGACCGCATAGAAGTTACCGCCCAGAGAGTCATTCGTGGCCAGGTCGCGCGGACCCATGCCGGCGTTCTCGAACCCGCGGAAGGTGTTGCCGCCCTTGAAGAAGCGGTCGTTGATGCGGATCGCATCCCCGGCCCAGCCCGACACATAGCCTGCCGAGCCGGTGACGCTGACGATCCAGTCGGGTGTGATGCCGTAGTAGGCCGTCGTTTCGACCTCGGTCTTCACATAGTTCACATCGCCACCCAGACCGGCAAAGTCCTGGCGCAGCGATCCGGTCCAGCCGCGCGTCGGGCGGATGGGATCGTTCCGACGGTCCACCAGCAGCGTATAGCCGATCGCGGAGTTCAGCGAGGCACCGATCTGTTCGCACAGGGCCGCCGACCCCTGTCCCGCGCCCGAGCAGTAGCCGACGGGCACGATGATCTCGTCATCCTTGATGGTGTATCGCGTCGCCAGCCGGCTGTAGCCGTTCAGCGGATAAGACAAACGCAGGCTCGCACCGGTCGAGCGATAGTCGAACGACGACTCCTGCTGGAAGTCGTATCGCGAGTGGAACACGTCGAAGCCCGCGCCGATGTCGCGACCCAGGAAGCGGGGCTCGGTGAAGCGGAAATCGATCTGCTGACGCAGCGAGCCCCACTCGACGCGGGCCACGACGTTCTGACCCCGGCCGCGGAAATTCCGCTCCGAAATCCCGAGGTTGACGACGAAACTGTCGACCGAGCTGAAGCCGGCCCCGACGGAAAGCTCACCCGTGGGCTGTTCCTCGACGGTGACGTTCACGATCGAGCGGTCGGGGGCGGAGCCGCGCTCCTCCTCGATGGTCACGTCCTTGAAGAAGCCCAGGCCCCGCAGGTTGTTGCGCGAGCGCTCGACCAGGGTGCGGTTGAAGGCGTCGCCCTCGGTCAGCAACAGTTCGCGACGGATGACCGGGTCGATCGTCCGCGTATTGCCGATGACGTTGATGCGGTCGACATAGACGCGCTGGCCCTCGGAGATGTTGAAGGTCACATCGACGGTGTCAGTGTCCGGATTGGCACGATAGGTCGGATTGATGTCGACAAAGGCATAGCCGGCCGAACCGGCGGCGAAGGTCAGCGCATCGACCGAGCTTTCGATCTTGTCGCTCTCGTACAGATCGCCGGACTGGATCGGCAGCAGAAGCTTGAGGAAGTCGGCGTTCAGGCGATCGTTCTCGGTCACCACGTCGATGGTGCCGAAATTGTAGCGGTCCCCCTCGTCCACGGTCAGGGTAACGCCGAACGCGCTGTCATCGGGAGCCAGCTCGGCGACGGCCGAGGTGATGCGGAAATCGTAATAACCCCGGTTCGTATAGAATTTGCGCAGCTGCTCGCGATCGTAGTCCAGGCGGCCGGGGTCGTAGTTGTCGTTCTTGGTGAACAGACGGAACCAGGCCGATTCCTTGGTGACCATGACCTCCTGCAGCTCGGAATCCGAGAAGGCCTGGTTGCCCAGGAAGGTGATGGCCTGCACGCCGGTTTCGGGGCCTTCGTCGATCTCGAAGACGACGTCGACGCGGTTCTGTTCCAGCTGGACCAGCTTGGGCGTGACCGTCGCCGAGATCCGGCCGGACAGACGATAGAGCTCGATCAGCTTGCCCACGTCCTCCTGGACCCGGGCACGGGTATAGATGCCGCGCGGAGAGATGGTGACCTCCTCCCGCAGCTTGTCCTCCTTGATCGAACCGTTCCCTTCGAACACCACCTGGTTGATGATGGGGTTCTCGACGATGCGGATAATCAGGTCGCCATTGTCCTGAAGCCCGATCTGGACGTCGGCGAACAGCTGGGTCCGCGTCAGGGTGCGGATGGCGACGTCCAGGACGACCGGATCGATCGTGTCGCCCGGCTGGATCGGCAGATAGGACAGGACCGTGGTCTGGTCGATCCGCTGGTTGCCCTGCACGAGAATGCGATTGACCACGCCCGTCTCGGTCGGCGGGGCGGTCGGGGCCTGGCCCGTGGCCTGAAGCGCCCCGGGCTGGACGTTCGGCGCGGGCGGCGGCGTCTGGGCCAGCGCCGGGCCGGCCGCCATAAGGGCGATCAGGCTGGCGGTGGCGACGAAACCGCCTCGCAGAGTTCTGTCGGCCGGGGTGTTGGCGGCGCGCGGGTGGTTCAGGATCATTCGGGAAACCAATAAGGGCTGGCGTCGGCTCACGAGACGAGCCCGCCCAGGAATTTGAACAGGTTCAACTTCTGCAGGTCGTTCCAGGTCGCGAACAACATCAATCCCGCCAGCAAAGCAAGACCGACCCGATACCCCGCCTCCTGAACACTGGCCGCCACAGGTTTTCTCGCCACAGCCTCATAGGCGTAGAAAACCAGATGACCGCCATCCAGAACCGGGATGGGCAACAGGTTTAGAAAGCCGATTCCGATCGAAAGTATGGCGGCAAAGCTCGTCATCGTCAGAAGCAGGTTGATGGCCATGGCCCCGGGGTCGGGATTGGCCGCGACGGCCGCGTTCGTCAGGGCCCCGGATGCCTTGGCGATGCCGAGCGGTCCGCTGAGCTGGTCGCCGTTCTCGCGGCCGGTGAAGATGCGACCGATGTAGTTCAGCGTCGTGCCCAGAACGTTTCCGGTCTGACGCACGCCCTCCCCGACCGCCTCGATCGGATTGTAGCGGATCTGGCGGGTTTCGGCCGCCGTGGACGACAGCAGAACGCCGAGTTGGCCCATGTTCGTTCGCCCGGCCAGAGGGTCCTCCTGCACGCGGCGCTCCGGCGTAGCGATGAGGATCAGTCGCTGTCCCGCACGTTCGACGGTGAAGCGCAGCGGATCACCGCTCGACAGGCTGGTGCGGCGGCTCACGTCACTGCGATCCCGAACCGGGCTGCCGTTGATCTCGGTGATCAGGTCCCCGACCTGAAAGCCCGCCGTCGCTGCGGGCGAACCCGCCACGACCTCCACAATGCGCGCGGGCCGCAGCGTGACCCCGACCACCGAAAACAGGACCGTAAAGATCGCGATAGCCAGGACGAAGTTCGACACCGGCCCGGCGGCGACGATCAGCATCCGCTGCCAGATCGGCTTGAAATGGAAATAGTCGCGCTCGGCCCCGACACCCTTCTCGGCCACGATCTCGCGCTTCAGCGTGTCCAGACCCCGGCTGTCGGGCACGCTGGAGGCATCCATGTCGCCCGAGAACTTCACATAGCCCCCCAGCGGCAGCCAGCCGATCCGCCATTCGATGCCGTGGCGGTCGGTGCGGCTGAAGATCGCCTTGCCGAAGCCGATGGCGAACCGGTCGACCTTCACCCCGAAATACCGCGCGACGAGGAAGTGACCCAGTTCGTGAATCGTGACGATGACCGTCAGCACCATCAGGAACGGCACGACCGTCATCAGGACCTGCGCCAAGGCATTCAGCATTCGCTCGTCGTCCCCGTTTCCTGTCCGCGAGACGCCATCAGGCGGCGATCGCCATGTCCTGGACGATCCCGACCGCGACACGACGGGCGTCCGCATCGAGGGCCAGAGCCCCCGCGCAGGCGTCGTCGTAACCGGAACCCGGCCCCGTCTTCGTCATCCGATCAAGCGTTTCGGCGATGACTGCGGCAATATTGAGAAAGGCCAGACGACGGTCAAGAAAGGCCAGGGCCGCGACCTCGTTCGCCGCATTGAAGACGGTCGGTGCCCCCGCCCCCGCCTCCAGCGCCTCACGCGCCAGCCGCAGGGCCGGAAACCGCACCGGATCGGGGGCCTCGAACGTGAGTTTGCCAAGGGCCGCGAGGTCCAGCCGGGGGGCCGGCCAGGCCAGTCGCTCGGGCCAGGCCAGGGCGCAGGCGATGGGCGTGCGCATGTCCGGCGGTCCCATCTGGGCCAGGGTCGAGCCGTCGATGTATTCGACCAGGCTGTGGATGATCGATTCCGGATGCACCACGACGTCGATCTTTTGGGCCGACATGCCGAACAGATAGGCCGCCTCGATCATCTCCAGGCCCTTGTTGGCCATGGTGGCGCTGTCTACCGAGATCTTGGCCCCCATGCTCCAGTTGGGGTGGGCCACGGCCTGCTCCGGCGTCATGGCGGCCATCGCCTCGCGCGAGGTCGTGCGAAACGGGCCGCCCGAGGCGGTCAGGATCAGCCGTGCGACATGGTCCGGCGTCTCGGCCGGAAACACCTGGAAGATGGCGGAATGCTCGGAATCGACCGGGATCAGTCGCCCGCCGTGGGCGCGGACCCGCTCGATCAGGCTGGAGCCGCAGCAGACCAGACTTTCCTTGTTGGCGAGGGCGAGCGTCGCCCCGGTCGCCGCCGCCGCCCAGGCGGACTTCAGACCCGCCGCGCCCACGATGGAGGCCATGACCAGATCCGTCGGACGCGTCGCCGCCTCGATGACCGCCTGTTCGCCCGCAGCGACCGCTATGCCTGTGCCGTCCAGCGCCGCGCGAAGCTCGTCCAGCCGTGCCGGGTCGGCCGTCACGGCGATTTCCGGCCGCCAGCGCCGGGCCTGTCCGGCCAGACGCTCGATATTGGCCCCGCCGGTCAGGGCCACGACCTGGAACGCGGCCGATCCCGCGGCCTGGCCGTGCTCCATCAGATCGAGGGTCGAGGTCCCGACCGAGCCCGTCGAACCCAGGACGCTCACCCGCCGCCGGATCATGCGCCGCCCTCCAGCAGCAGCACGCCCAGCCGACCGGCCGCCACCACGACGATGGCGAACATCAGCCCGTCCACCCGGTCGAGCAGCCCCCCGTGTCCCGGGATCAGCTTGCCCGCATCCTTGACCCCAAAGCGCCGTTTCAGCGCCGATTCCCACAGGTCACCCGCCATGGTGGCCAGGGCTCCCGCCAGACCCAGGGCACCGCCCCACAGGACGGTCAGCGGCCCCATGTCCAGCCAGGCCGCGATCGTCGCGCCCGCCCCGACCCCGGCCAGCAGCCCACCCAGAAAGCCGGACCAGGTCTTGTTCGGCGAAAAACGGGGCCAGAGTTTCGGACCTCCCAGCAGGCTGCCGAAAACATAGGCGGCGATGTCGGAGGCCCAGGTCACCGCCAGCACGAAGACCGTCCAGTGCAGGCCCGAGGCATCGTCGGCCTGACCGTTGCGCAACCAGATGACCAGCACCGCCGGCCAGCCGAGGTAGAGCACGCCATAGGCAGCATCCAGCGCCTCCTGCCCCCGGGCCCGAGCATACAGGGCGGCCGCGACCGCGCCGAAGACCAGAAGCACCAGAGACAGCGACAGCTGCTGGGCATGAACCGTCAGGATCGCGCACAGCAGGCCCAGAAACACGGCCGCGCCCGTCGCCCGCCAGGCCCTGGGGGCGCTCATCATCGCCCATTCGGCCGACAACAGGGCGGCTGCGGCGACCAGAAGGGCCAGGAACCACGGCCCGCCCAGCCAGGTGGCCAGGCCCGCTGCCGGAGCCAGAACGATGGCGGAGGCGGCGCGAAGCCCGATGTCGCGCACCCGAATCGCCATCAGCCGACCGCGAGGGCCGGGGCGACGGACACGGACCCGAACCGGCGGTCGCGCGCCCGGTACTGCCGGACCACGTCGGCCAGGGCGTTTGGCCCGTAATCCGGCCACAGGACGTCCTGATAGATCAGCTCCGCATAGGCGGCCTCCCACAGGAGGAAGTTCGACAGCCGCTGCTCGCCCGAGGTCCGCACAATGGCGTCCACCGGAGGTGATCCGGCGGTCGACAGGCCCATGCCCAGCATGTCCTCGTCCAGCGGGCCCGTCGCCTGCCCCGCCAGCACGCGATCGACGTGGGCCTGGGCTGCATCGACGATGTCGGCACGGCCGCCGTAGTTGAAGGCCACCTGAAGCAGGAATTTGTCGTTATGCGCCGTCGTCCGCTCTGCCCGCTCGACGATGGCGTCGATGTCGCTGGGCAGGCCGGTGCGGCGGCCCAGCACCCGCACCCGCACACCCTCGCGCGCCAGCCGGTTCAGGTCGCTGGACACATAGGACCGGACCAGACCCATCAGGTCGGACACCTCCTCGACCGGACGACGCCAGTTCTCGGTCGAGAAGCCGAACACCGTCAGGCATTCGATGCCGAAATCGGGCGCGGCCTGGACGGTGCGCTTCAGCGCCTGCACGCCCTCGCGGTGACCCATGGCGCGCGGCAGTCCCCGCGCCTGCGCCCAGCGACCGTTTCCGTCCATGATCAGTGCGACATGCCGGGGCCCGATCTCAGAGGCTGGCAGACCGCCGGGTTGGGCCGTCATCGATAATCCGTTCTGTCGAGGTGAGAGGAGGCCCTCAAACCTGCATGATCTCAACTTCCTTGGTCTTCAAGGTCTCGTCGATACGCTTGATGGCCGCATCGGTGTCCTTCTGGACCTCGGTCTCCATTTTTTTCTGATCGTCCTGGCTGATCTCGCCCGCCTTCTCGGCCTTCTTCAGGTCGTCGTTGGCGTCGCGGCGCACGTTGCGGACGGCGATCTTCTGCTGTTCGGCATATTTGCCGGCCAGCTTGGCCAGCTCCCGGCGGCGCTCCTCGGTCAGGGGCGGCACGGGGATGCGCAGGGTCTGGCCGTCGACGATGGGGTTCAGGCCCAGACCCGCCGCGCGGATGGCCTTCTCGACCGGTCCGACCATCGACTTGTCCCACACGCTGACCGAAATCATGCGCGGCTCGGGTACGCTGATGGCGGCCACGGCATTCAGCGGCGACGAGGAGCCATAGGCCTGGACCTGGACCGGATCCAGCAGGCCGGCATTGGCACGGCCCGTCCGCAGGCCCTGGAATTCCTCCTTCAGGGAGGACACGGCGCGGTCCATGCGGTCGCGATAGGTCTTCAGATCGGGCTTGGCCATGTGGTCTCCTGGTGCGTTTCTTGTATCAGGCCGCTTTGGGGTCTGTGTCGCCGATAACGGTAAAGGTCCCCTTGCCTTTCAGCACCTTGCGCAGGGAATCTTCCTCGCGGATCGAGAACACCACGATCGGAATCCCCGACTCGCGCATCAGGGCGATGGCGGCGGCGTCCATGACCTTCAGGTTCTGGCTCAGCACATCCTGATAGCTCAGGTGGTCATAGCGGGTGGCGGACGCGTCCTTCTTCGGATCGGCCGAATAGACACCGTCCACCGACGTTCCCTTCAGCAGGGCGTCGCAGCCCATTTCGGCGGCGCGCAGGGCGGCGGCCGTATCGGTCGTGAAATAGGGATTGCCGGTCCCTGCGGCGAAGATCACCACGCGGCCCTTTTCCATGTGCCGGACGGCCCGACGGCGGATATAGGGCTCGGCGATCGCGGCCATCGGTATGGCGCTCTGCACGCGGGTCTGGACGCCGATCTTCTCCAGCGCGTTCTGCATGGCCAGGGCGTTCATCACCGTCGCCAGCATGCCCATATAGTCGGCGCTGGCCCGCTCCATCCCGGCGGCTGCGGTCGACAGGCCCCGGAAGATGTTGCCGCCGCCGATCACCAGACAGATCTGAGTCCCGCCCTTGGCCACCTTGGCGATGGCGGCGGCCACGGTGTCGACCGTGTCCATGTCGATGCCATAGCCCTGATTGCCCATCAGGACCTCGCCCGACACCTTCAGCAGCACCTTCTTGTATTTCGGGGCACTGTCAGCGGGCATGGGGGTCTCGTCCGGCGGGAATCGTCGGTGTCTTATAGACGAAGGGCGCGCCCGGCTTCAAAGCCGAACGCGCCCCTCAGTAGAACTTCGTCATCCTCGGGCCAAGGCGCGTAGCGACGCCCGACCGGACGATGTCGAACTCAGGCTTGCGGAGCCATCATCGAGGCGACTTCGGCGGCGAAGTCCGGTCCCTCGACCTTCTCCACGCCCTCGCCCAGGGCCAGGCGGACGAAGCCGGCCAGGTGCAGGCCGGGTGCGCCCAGTTCCTTGCCCGCGTCGGCGACCAGCTGCTCGATGGTCACATCGGGGTTCATGACGAACGGCTGCTTGGTCAGCACCACGTCCTTCTGGAACTTGTTGATCTGGCCCTCGACGATCTTGGCGATCATGTTCTCGGGACGGCCCTCTTCCTTGGCCTTTTCGGTCAGGACCTGACGTTCCTTCTCGACGGCGGCCGGGTCCAGGTCATCGGTGTTCAGCGACAGCGGCGCGGTCGCGGCGACGTGCATGGCGATCTTGCGGCCCAGCTCGCGCAGGGCGGCCTTGTCGCCACCACCGTGCAGGGCGACCAGCACGCCGATGCGGCCAAGGCCCGGAGCCACGGCATTGTGGACGTAGGAGGCGACGACGCCCTCATCGACCGACAGGCGGGCGGCGCGACGCAGCTGCATGTTCTCGCCGATGGTCGCGATCATGTTGGTGACCTCGGCCTGGATGGTGTTGCCATTCTCCAGTTCGGCACCGTGCAGGGCCTCCACCGTGTGATGGTCCAGGCCCTTCTGGGCAAAGGCCTTGGCGGCGTTCTGGAACAGCTCGTTGCGGGCCACGAAGTCCGTTTCCGAATTGAACTCGATGGCGGCGCCGACTTCGCCCTTGCCGTCTTCCTTCGAGGCGACGGCCACCAGGCCCTCGGCCGCGACGCGGTCGGCCTTCTTGGCGGCCTTGGACAGGCCCTTGGCGCGCAGCCAGTCGATCGCGGCGTTGATGTCGCCGTCGGTTTCCTGGAGCGCCTTTTTGCAGTCCATCATGCCCACGCCGGACTTGGCGCGAAGGTCCATGACGAGGGCGGCGGTGATCTCGGCCATTTCTGGTCTCCTGAGGTCTTGAATGCGTGAGCGGCCGGGGGATTACCCCGGCCGCGTGTCAGTTTTGCGGACGGTCCGGATCGCCGGACCGTTCCGATCAGGCGTCGGCCTGCTCTTCTTCGGCGGCGGTCTCTTCGCCCGAAGCGGCCAGCAGTTCCTCGGCGACGGCCTCGGTTCCGGCGGGCGCTGCGTCCGCATCGACCGGGGCCGAGGCCTCGGCCAGCATCGGCTCGACGGGGTTTTCCATCGCGCCCAGGTCGACACCCGAGTGCGCGGCACCGGCGGCCAGGCCGTCCAGGACGGCGTCGGCGATCAGATCGCAATAGGTCTGGATGGCGCGCGCGGCGTCGTCATTGCCCGGAATCGGATAGGTGATGCCGTCGGGATCGGAGTTGGTGTCCAGGATCGCGATGATCGGGATGTTCAGCTTGCGGGCTTCCAGGATCGCGATCGCTTCCTTGTTCGTGTCGATCACGAACATGATGTCGGGGATCGAGCCCATGTCGCGGATGCCGCCCAGCGACAGTTCCAGCTTTTCCTTCTCGCGGGCCAGGTTGACCAGTTCCTTCTTGACCCGGCCCTCGCCGCCGCGCTCCAGGATGCCTTCCAGTTCGCGCAGACGCGCGATGGAGCCCGAAACGGTCTTCCAGTTGGTGAGGGTGCCGCCGAGCCAGCGGTTGTTCATGTAATACTGGGCGCAGCGCTTGGCGGCCTCGGCGACCGGCTCTGCGGCCTGGCGCTTGGTGCCGACGAACAGCACGCGTCCACCTTTTGCAGCGACTTCGCGCACGGCCACCAGAGCCTGGTGGAACAGCGGCATCGTCTGCGACAGGTCGATGATGTGGATGTTGGAGCGCGAGCCGAAGATGTAGCGCTCCATCTTCGGGTTCCACCGGTGCGTCTGGTGGCCGAAGTGGGCACCGGCTTCGAGCAGGGTGCGCATGGAGAAGTCTGGCAGAGCCATGGGATGAGTCCTTTTTCCGATTATTCCGCCGCAGACGGTGAAAGGACCGGCTGGTCCCTCGGAACGGAGCGCCCGGGATGTCTCCCCGAACACGCCACGCCTGCGTGTGAAGTGGGCGGCGATATAGGCGGGTTGGACGCAAAGGGCAAGTCATGACTATCGTGGCGCACCACCTCAGAAAATGGTGCCCATGATGATAAACCGCATTCTCGTCGTGCTGATGGGCATGGCCCTGCTTGCCTGGCCCCTCCCGGTCAAGGCGCAGGATCGTGAGGATCCCGATGAGTCCCTGAATGGCGCTGAACTGGCCATCGCCCATGGCATGGTCGATGACATGCTGGCGACGGCGCTGACCGATCAGATGGAAAGGACCGTCGACGAAATGCTCGAAGGTGCGCCGCCTGAACCGTCGTCACAAACCGCAATCAAAACGGCCTTCCGAGCTCGCCTGCCAAAGCTGATCAGCCAGGTGCAAGACTGGGTTGCCCAGGCAATCGTCGATGAGTTCACCCATGAGGAACTGCTCAATCCAGATTCGATCCCCGCCGCGCGTTGGAGCAATCTCGCCGACGGCGCTCGCGATACGGGGATCGAATTCGGCATGCGGTTCATGATCGAGGTCATTGACGACGTTTGCGCACCGGAGGACGCCTCCGCCTTCTGTGAACGCGCGCGGGACGTCGTTGCCGATGAGGATCAGTTGAACGCTGTTCGCGAGCGTGCCCGTCAGTAATCGCCAGGTGGCTATGGCACCTGGCCTGTGGCCGCCAGCCTCCAGGATGAGCGGTCGGCAGAGGCGCGTCCTCTTCAGTTCTCCGCCGCCAGCGCCAGCACGGCGCGGTCCATGGCCTCCAGCGCCGACCCCGCCGACGAGGGACGGTCGTTGGCATAGATCGCGAACACCAGCGTCCGCCCGCTGGCCGCCGTCAGGAAACCGGCCAGGGCGTTAACGCCATTCAATGTGCCGGTCTTGGCGAATACCCGCCCCTCCAGCGGCGTCCCCACGAACCGCCGCGACAGGGTGCCGTCCCGCCCGCCGACCGGCAGGGTCGCGCGCCAGGCCTCGCCCCAGGGCTGGTCCATCGTCCACAGCAGGAAGGTCGTCACCGCCCGGGGACTGATGCGATTGTAGGCCGACAGGCCGGACCCGTCATAAAGGTCGAAGGCCTCGCGCGGGACGCCCGCCATCGCCATCACCGCCTCGACCCGGGCAAGGCCGTCGGCGCGCGCGCCCGTGCCATCCAGCCGACCCAGTCGATGCAGCATCAGTTCGGCATACAGGTTCTGGCTGGCCTTCGCCGTGCGGGTCAGGGTGGCCAGCAGTGGCGGCCGCGCCAGACGCGCCACCTCCACCTCGTCCATCCCGGAAACCGGGGGGACGGCGTCCGTCAGCGTCGGCGGTCGATGGCGCGCCGTCACCTCGCCCTCCACCAACACGGCGCGCGCCTCCAGCAGACGCCGGAACCGGCGCGCCGCCGTCAGGGCCGGATCGTCCAGCCCGACCCGCAAACGCGCGGGTGCCGAACCGACCGGCATACGACCGTAAAGGCGCACGCCCTCCTGACCCGGCCGGCGTTCCAGCCTCAGATCGGCCTCGCCGTCCGCGACGGTGACCGCCTCCGTCTCCAGAGACTGAAGGTCGTCTCCGTCCCGCCAGGTCGCCTGAACCGGCGCACCGGCCGTCGCGCCCGGCATGACCTCCAGAACGACGACATTGTCGTTGACCGTCAGGGCGGAGACAGCCGCCCCGAACGGCTCCTGCATGTCCTCCCAGCTCCAGCCGGGACCCCACCGCGCGTCGGGGAACAGCCGGTCGTCGCCGATGACGTCTCCGACCCGCCGGACCCGCGCGGCCGTCGCATCGGCGAGTTCGGACAGGCAGTCGGTGACGCAGCCCGGCCCGTCGCCCAGTTGCGCGTCGCCGGCCCCGACCAGCACCACATCGGCCGCACCGCCGTCCGGACGGTCTTCAAGGCGGACCGAGGTCCCGTCGGCCGGATCGGGCGCATCCAGATCGTCCAGCAGGGCGAAGGCGGCGGCCGTGGTGAACACTTTTGTGGTCGAAGCCGGCATGAAGCGCTGATCCGCGTTCCGCGCCATCACGGGCTCGCCCTCTGCCGTGACGGCCATCAGACCCCAGCGCGTGCCCGCCAGCGCCGGTTCGTCCAGAACGGCCAGAACGGCCGGGGGTGCCGTTTCGGCAAGCCCCGCGGACAAGGCGCAACCGCCCGCCGACACGGTCAGGGCCGCGACCAGCGACCACAGGGCCACCCGCGCGGCGGCCCGGCGCATCAGGCGTCTTCCAGCATCAACACACCGGGGGCCGACTTCAGCGCCCCCCGCAGCGCCCCGTCCAGACGATAGCGGCCCGGCAGCCGCATCTCGACCTCGCGTCGTCCGTCCAGCGAGGCGATCAGGGTGATCTCGCCCCCCGCGCCCCCCTTGCCGGGCTGGGCCGTCGCCCTTGCCAGCCGCGCCTGGATGGCGGCGGGGTCGGTCGTGCGCGCCGACACATGGACCCGCAGGCCCACCGAGGCGTCGTCCACCAGGGCATCGAGCCGCGAACAGTCGTCGCCGAAGAAGCGGACCTCCCCGTCCGACGCCTTGGCCCGCACGCGGACCATCAGGGCCGAACCGACCTCCAGCAGGTCGCGGCATTTCCGCAGCTGTTCGGGCGGGAACAGGCATTCGAACTCGCCCGTCGGGTCCGAGAAGGTGACGAAGGCGAATTTCTCGCCATTCCTGGCGCTGGCACGCTCCTGACGTCGCCGTACGACCCCCGCCATCATGAAGGCGTCGTGACCCTGCTCCGCCCGCTGCACGGCCTCGGCCACGAAGGTCACGCGCTTGCGCCGCAGCGCCCCTTCCATGTCCTCCAGCGGGTGGCCGGACAGGTAGAAGCCGACCGCCGACAGCTCCTGATCCAGCCGTTCCGGCCCGACCCAGGGCTCCACGGCCTTCAACCGGGGCCGCGACGCCCCCGCCTGATCGGCCCCGAACAGCGACACCTGCGACGAGGTCCGGTCCGCCGCCACGCTCTGGCAATAGGCCATCAGGGTATCGGCCTGTTCGAACAGCTGGCGGCGGTTCGGATGAAGGGAATCGAACGCTCCCGATTTGGCCAGTCCCTCCAGCGCCCGCTTGTTGACCGCGCGCGGATCGACCCGCTCCAGGAAGTCGAAGATGTCGGTGAAGCGGCCGCCGGTCTCGCGCACCTCGACGACGTGCTTCATCGCCTCCAGACCCACATTGCGGATGGCCCCCAGCGCATAGAGCACCGCTCCGGTCCCCTCCTCCCACGCCACGTCGAAGTCGGCCGAGGATGTGTTCACATCGGGTGCCCGCACGGGCACGCCGAACTTCCTGGCATCCTGATAGAAGACCGCCAGCTTGTCGGTGTTCGACAGATCGAGGCTCATCGAGGCGGCGAAGAACTCGACCGGATGGTTCGCCTTCAGCCAGCCGGTCTGGTAGCTGATCAGCGCATAGGCCGCCGCGTGCGACTTGTTGAAGCCATAGCCGGCGAACTTGGCCACCAGTTCGAAGATGGAGTCCGACTGCTGTTCCGGCACGGACTTCTCGGACGCGCCCTTGATGAAGCGCGCCTTCTGGAAATCCATCTCCTCCTTCTTCTTCTTGCCCATGGCGCGGCGCAGAAGGTCGGCCTCGCCCAGGCTGTAGCCCGCCAGGATCTGGGCGATCTTCATCACCTGTTCCTGGTAGATGATGACGCCATAGGTCTCCGACAGCGTCTCCTTCAGGCTGGGATGCAGATAGTCGACCTCGGCCCGACCGAATTTGCGGTCGATATAGGTGTCGATCATCTCCATCGGCCCGGGGCGATACAACGAGATCAGCGCCGTGATCTCCTCGATGGAACCGCAGCGCATCTTGCGCAGGGTGTCGCGCATCCCTTGCGATTCCAGCTGGAACACCCCGACCGTCTGGCCCGAGGCCATCAGCTCATAGGTCTTGCCATCGTCGAGTGGCAGCAGGTTGAAGTCCTGCGCCGCCCCGCGCCGGGACAGGTATCCGTGGGCCCGGTCCAGCACCGTCAGGGTCTTCAGGCCCAGGAAGTCGAACTTCACCAGCCCGGCCGGTTCGACCCATTTCATGTTGAACTGGGTGGCCGGAATGTCGGACCGCGGGTCCTGGTACAGGGGCGTCAACTCGACCAGGGGTCGGTCGCCGATGACGATGCCTGCCGCGTGGGTCGAGGCGTTGCGATACAGCCCCTCGAGCTCCAGAGCGGTCTCCAGCAGGCTCGCCACCGCCGGGTCGGCGTCGCGCGCCTCACGCAGACGCGGCTCGATCTCGATCGCCTGGGCCAGGGTCGTGGGATTGGCCGGATTGTTGGGGATCATCTTGGCCAGCCGATCCACCTGGCCCAGCGGCATCTGCAGCACCCGGCCGACATCGCGCAGCACGGCCCGTGCCTGCAAGGTGCCGAAGGTGATGATCTGGGCGACCCGGTCCTTGCCGTACCGCTCCTGGACATAGGTGATCACCTCCTCCCGCCGCTCCTGGCAGAAGTCGATGTCGAAATCGGGCATGGAGACCCGCTCGGGGTTCAGGAACCGCTCGAACAGCAGGCCGAACCGCAAGGGGTCCAGATCGGTGATGGTCAGGGCCCAGGCGACCAGCGACCCGGCCCCCGAACCCCGCCCCGGCCCGACGGGAATCCCGTGCGCCTTGGCCCATTTGATGAAGTCCGACACGATCAGGAAATAGCCGGGGAACCCCATCTGGGTGATGATCCCGACCTCCCATTCCAGTCGGGTCCAGTAGTCGGCCTCGGGGGCCGAGGGCGTCACCCGATTCAGCCGCGCCTTCAGCCCCTCGCGCGCCTGATGCATCAGCTCTTCGGGTTCGGTCCGCCCGTCGCCGGCGTCGAAGCGCGGCAGGATCGGCGGGTGGGTCCTGACCAGAAAGGCGCAGCGGCGCGCGATCTCGATCGTGCTGTCACACGCCTCGGGCAGATCGGCGAACAGGGTCCGCATCTCCGCCGCCGTCTTGAAGAAATGCTCCGGACTGATCCGTCTGCGATCCTCCTGACCGGTAAAGGCTCCGTCGGCGATGCACAGCAGGGCGTCGTGCGACCGCGCCTGGTTCTGTCGGGCGTAGTGGACGTCGTTGGTCGCCACCAGCGGGACGTCGTGGCCATAGGCCCAGTCGACCAGCCCCCGCTCCGCCGCCGCCTCGTCCGGTCGGCCATGCCGCTGCAGCTCGACATAGAACCGGTCGCCGAACGCCCCGGCCATCGCCGCCAGCGCCCTTGCCCCCTCGGCCGGCTTGTTCTGCACGAACAGGGGATCGACCGGACCGTCCGGACCGCCCGACAGCAGGATCAGCCCCGCCGACCGGGCCACGACCTGATCCCAGGTCACATGCGGCTCCTCGTCTCCGGCGTCCAGATAGGCCGAGGACGACAGGGCGCACAGGTTTCGCCAGCCCGTCTCGTCCTGGCAGATCAGGACCACGGTCGGCACCTTGGCCCAGCGTTCGGTCCGCTTGCCGCCGATGCCGGTCACCGGCAGGGCACAGGCGATCAGCGGCTGGACCCCCACCGCCTTGGCGGCTTCGGAAAACTCCAGCGCCCCGAACAGATTGACCCGGTCCGAAACGCCGACCGCCGGCATCCCTGCGTCCGCCGCCAGTCTCCCGACCTTGCCCGCCTTGATCGCGCCTTCCAGCAGCGAATAGGCCGAGCGGACCCTCAGATGGACGAAACCGGTCTTTGCGGGCGCTTCGGAAATGGCCTGAACCTCGATGTCAGGCCGGAGGCGACTCATCTCGCCAACAGGGCGACCTGCCAGACCATCCAGACAAAGCCGCCGCACGATGCAAGCGACAGAGTTTCCCGAACCACCCGTGTCATCGCCTTATCCCCAGATTGCGTGTTCTGTATATGTTCTATGTTGGCTTTTTGTTCTCGTCAAGTTCAGAATTTTGCAAACAAGGGAACCACGAAGTTGCCGGCGACGATCGCGACAACGATCCCTGACGCGATGAGAAGCTTGCGGCGCTCGTTGGCCCTGAACATCCGGATGTTGGATTGCGCAATGGCGGCCTGTTCGGCGGCGAGCCTGAGGGTTGACGGCGATGGCCCGTCCCTCTCGCGCCGCCCTCCACTGGCTCCGGCTTTCGAGAAAAAGACGCGTGAAGAATAGCCAGGCCAGAACGCCCGCCGCGAGGGCCAGCATGACCACATCAATCACCCAGCACGCGACCGGCAGGGACAGGCCGAGGGCGGACGCCGTGTCGACCGCAGCCGCCCTGTAGGTGGCGACCGGAGCGAGCAGCAGACCGTCGATATTGAGCAGGTCGCTGAGGGCGCTGATGATCGCGATCGGGGCCGTGATGACGGTCCAGACAATGGGCAGGACGCCCAAGATTGCCCTCGCAATTGAGCGCATCCTGGCCCCCAGTTACAAACTGGGAGATCGTTGTTCGCCAGATCGTTGCTCGTCAAGCCCACGCTTTCGGAGGACGGCGGGATCGACACAGGCTATGCTGTATTCGTCACGCCCGCCCTCCCGGCGGTGCCCGTCCGGAGTATCAGCCATGGCCAAGGGTCAAGTGAAGTCCAACAAGGAAGTCCGCAAACCCAAGGCAGAGAAGGCCAAGCCGGCCGTGTCGGTCGGCACCTCGCCCTTCACCCAGCCTCCCGGGAAGAAGTAGGCTTCCGGCCTGGGTGTCCCGGAAGTCGCGGCATTCGACCGACGTCCCCTTAGGCATCACAGCTTGACTGAAGCGCCAGCACGATGACCGAAACCTCGATGGGCAAAGCGGCTGTTTCTGTCGAGCGGAGCCGCGTGCAGAATCAGATGGCTTTGGCGACTGGCCTCTGGTTGTCGGGTTCGATGGCCATGGCTTGGTGCTGGGTGACGCCAGGCACGGTCTGGGGAAGCGGGATACCTGTTTTGATATCGGTTCTCGCAGCCGCGAGTTCGGCGATGCTGTTGATCTGCGGAGCAGCGGGATGGGCCTATCTTTACAGGTTCGTCGTTGGCGGTGCGGTCTTCTACGAGGCTGATGACAGACTCGTTTTTCTACATCCGCTGTTTTTTTCTGTCCGGCTGAGCGAATTGGTCGCCTGTAGGCTCCACACAGCAAGTCTGTATGAAAGTTACATCCTTATTCGCGCACGCGGGAAAAATCCGCGAAAGTTGAAGACTTACCTTCTGCGAGATCCGGTAGCTGCGTTTGCCTATCTAGATGAACTGACGGCCCTTCGATAGGACAGCGGCCCTACCCCCGCGACCGTTCGGCGGTGTCCACGCTGGGGTTGGCCCTCAGCGCGGCCATGATGCTGGTGGCGTGTTTGGCGTCGGCGACCTCGACGTCCAGATCGACGTCGAAGAAGTCCGACTGACGGTGGGCCATCTTCAGGTTCAGGATGTTGCCGCCGGCCTCGCCGATCACGGTGCAGACCTGGCCCAGGACACCGGGCGCGTTCTTGATGGTGGCGCGCAGGCGGGCCGTGCCGACCGCACCCTGTTCGGCCTGGGGCGTCCACTGCAGGTCATGCCAGACGCTGTCGTCGTCGGCATAGTCGGCCAGCTTCTGGCAGTCGATGACATGGACGGTCAGGCCCTGCTCGGGCTCCAGGATACCCACGATCCGGTCGCCGGGCACCGGGGTGCAACAGGCCCCGAAATGGATGCTGATTCCCGGCGTCAGGCCGCCGCCCCGCACGAACATGCGGGCCTTGTCGTCGGCGATCCTGCGGCGTTCCTGGCCGGTGTTCAGCGTGCCCTTCAGGGCCGGGAACAGCATCTCGACCACCTTGTTGGCGGGCAGACGGCCCCGGCCGATGGCGTCGAACAGATCCTCCTCGGTGCCGGTGGCCAAGGTCTCGACCGCGGACTTCAGCGACACCTCGGCCAGCGACTTGCCGACCCGACCCAGGGCCTGTTCCAGCGTCGTCTTGCCCAGCTTGTAGAACTCGTCGCGTTCCGAAGAGCGGATATGGCGGCGAATGGCCGACCGGGCGCGGCCCGTGACGGTCAGGCTGCGCCAGTCGGCCGGGGCCTCGCGCTTCTTGCCGCGGATGATCTCGACCACATCGCCGTTCTGCAGCGCCGTGCGCATCGGCTTCAGCTCGCCGTTGATCTTGACGCCCACGGCCGTGTCGCCGACCTCGGTGTGGACGGAATAGGCGAAGTCCAGCGCCATGCCCCCGCGCGGCAGGGTGATCAGCCGCCCCTTGGGCGTGAAGACGAAGACCTGATCCAGGTACATTTCCAGCTTGGCGTGCTCGACCCAGTCCTCGCCCCCCTCCCCGTGCTCGATCACCTGCACCAGGTGGCGCAGGTTCTGCAGCGGGTCGCGGCCGCCCTCGCGCTCCATCGCTTCCTGGTCGAAGCCATAGGACTTGTTCTTGTAGGCCCAGTGCGCCGCCACCCCGTCCTCGGCCACCCGGTCCATGGCCTCGGTGCGGATCTGCATCTCGATCCGCAGACCGGCGGGGCCGACCACCGTGGTGTGCAGCGAGCGATAGTTGTTCGACTTGGGGGTCGAGATGAAGTCCTTGAACCGCTCGGGCACCATCGGCCAGGCGCGGTGGATGACCCCCAGCGCGCGGTAGCAGTCGTCCTCGGCCTCGACCAGCACGCGGAAGCCATAGATGTCGGACAGGGCCGAGAAGCCCACGGACTTCCTCTGCAGCTTCCTCCAGATCGAATAGGGGGTCTTCTGGCGGCCATAGACGCGGGCCTTGATCCCCGCCTCGCTCAGCACCCGGTGGAATTCTTCGGCGACGGTCTCGGTGGCCCCGCCATGCTCCAGCTTCAGCGCCTCCAGCCGCCGCTCGATGGCGGTCCGGGCCGTGGGGTTCAGATGCTCGAACGCCAGCTCTTCCAGCTCCGACGCGATGGAGTGGATGCCAATCGACCGGCCGAGCGGCGCATAGACCTCCAGGGTTTCGCGGCTGATCCGCTCGCGCTTCTCGGGCTTGACGTATTTCAGCGTCCGCATGTTGTGCAGGCGGTCGGCCAGCTTCACCAGCAGGACGCGCACGTCCTTCGAGATCGCCAGGATGAACTTGCGCAGGTTCTCGGCCTGACGGGTGTGCTCGGCCTGCAGCTCCAGCCGGCTCAGCTTGGTCACCCCCTCGACCAGCACCGCGACCTCCTCGCCGAACATGAGGGCGATGTCGTCGCGGGTGGCCGAGGTGTCCTCGACCACGTCGTGCAGCAGGGCGGTGACGATGGTGGCGGTGTCCAGCCGGTAGTCGGTCAGGATGCCGGCGACCTGGATCGGATGGGCGAAATAGGGATCGCCCGAGGCCCGCAGCTGCGAGCCGTGCATCTTCATCGCATAGACATAGGCCCGGTTCAGCAGGGCCTCGTCGGCGGTGGGGTCATAGGCCTTGACCGCCTCGATCAGCTCGAACTGTCGCAGGACCGGAATGCGTTTCGCCGCCGGTGTTTCCACGGGCGGCGATACGACGTCATTGGCAATGGGGGTCGGCGGCGGGGTCGAACCGGACCGCGCCGGGAGGATGGTGATACCGTTGGCGGATTGGGCCGTCAGTACCGCTCCTCCTGCCCGCCGTCCCGGTCGCTCTGCAGGGCGCGGATCAGTTCGGCCTCGGCCATGTTCATGTGCTGCGGCTCGGCCAGCAGACCGACGATTTCCGCCTCGTCCTCGGCTTCCGTGCGCTCGTCCACGCGCTGCAGGGCGACCACGACGGTCTCCAGCAGGTCGGCGGGGACCACCGTCTCGTCGGCGATCTCGCGCAGGGCGACGACCGGGTTCTTGTCGTTGTCGCGATCGATGGTCAGCGGTGCGCCATTGGCGATCGCGCGGGCGCGGTTCCCGGCCAGCAGGACCAGGCCGAACCGGTTCGGCACCTTCTGGATGCAATCTTCGACAGTGACGCGAGCCATGAATTACCTCGGGCGGGGGGAGAACCGCGTTGCATACAGATGGAGAGGCGTTTGTGCAACGCCACAGGGGCCGATTTGGGGCGGGTCAGTCGCTTGGGTTCAGCTGATATGCTAGTCTCACCCATGCACGAAGTCCCTGACCCGATCGAAGAGCGCCTCAACGCCGCCTACCACGCCCGGGAAATTGACAAGGTCGTTGGCCCGCCAGACAGGAAACGTCCCGCATTCTGGAGTTTCGCGGCAACCCCAAGGCTGCCTACCTCGGAGAAAGCGCGAGGGCGATGGGTGTTGTTTCTGATCCTCGGCCTTCTGATCGTGTGGATAGTCGCGAGAGTTGTGCTTGGATTTTAGCCCAGTGAGCGGGCATCGACGCCCACTGTGGCCGTGATCGCCAGCGCCTTCGCCGTCTTCCCCACCCCCGGATGCACCCACGCCGCCGCGATCTCCGCCAGAGGCCCCATGACGAACCTGCGGTCCGCCGCGCGCGGGTGCGGCAGGATCAGGCCGTCGCGGTCCCCCTGCTCCCGCCCATAGGCGATCAGGTCCAGATCCAGCGTGCGGGGCGCGTTCGGCACCACCCGCCGCCGCCCGAAGGCTTCCTCGATCCGGCCCAGCGCCGCCATCAGGGCGTGGGGGTCGTGGGCGGTGCGGACCATCACCACGCCGTTCAGGAAGGGCGGGTCGGTCGGGTCGGGCCAGGCCTGCGACGCCCACCAGGACGACCGGGCGATCACATCGATGCCCTCGGACCGGAACCGGGCCAGGGCCGCCTCCAGCGCCTCGCGGCAGTCGGACCAGACCCCCTTGTCATTGCAGCCCAGGGCGACGATGACGGCATCGTCCAGGTTCCCGGGCCCGTCGATATTGACGAGGCCCGCATGGGTGTCTGCGACCGATGTTTCCGCAAGGGTTGCCATGACATCCTATCCGAACGACCGCCTCGTCGTCTTCATCGACGGAGCCAATCTGTATTCGGCGGCCAGGGCGCTGAACGCCGATCTCGATTTCCGGAAGATGCTGGACGGCTTTCGCCAGCAATCCCGCCTGATCCGCGCCTGTTATTACACGGCGGTGATCGAGGGCGAAGAGTTCTCGTCCATCCGGCCTCTGGTCGACTGGCTGGGCTACAACGGCTTTTCGGTCGTGACCAAGCCGGTCAAGCGGTTCACCGACGCCCAGGGTCATACAAAGACCAAGGGAAACATGGACATCGAGATCGCGGTCGACATGCTGGAGATGGCTCCGCACATGGACCACGCCATCCTGTTCTCGGGCGACGGCGACTTCCGCCGCGTGGTTCAGGCGGTGCAGGCGAAGGGCGTGCGGGTCACGGTCGTCTCCACCGTGAAGAGCCAGCCGCCGATGATCGCCGACGAGCTGAGGCGTCAGGCCGACGACTACATCGACCTGGCCGACCGGCTGGACGACTGGGGGCGGCCCCGCAGCGGCGGCCAGTAACGCGTGGCGCGTGGCGAGGAAGGCCGTCGCTCACTGAGCCTCGCCCTTCGGTCCTGAATTTGGGATGATCTCGACCATGACACTCGCCCCCCGCCACTCGCCACTCGCCCCTCCCGGCATCGCCGAACCGCCCCGCGACTGCCCCCTGTGCCCCCGGCTGGTCGCCTATCGCGAGGAGAACCGCCGCCAGAACGCCGACTGGTGGAACGGCCCGGCGCCGTCGTTCGGCGACCCGGACGCGCGGCTGCTGGTCGCGGGCCTCGCCCCCGGCCGGACCGGTGCCAACCGGACGGGCCGGCCCTTCACCGGCGACGGCGCGGGCGTGATTCTTTACGAGACGCTGATCCGGACCGGTTTCGCCACCGGCACCTATGACGCCCGGCCGGACGACGGCCTGACGCTGGTCGACTGCATGATCACCAACGCCGTCCGCTGCGCCCCGCCCCAGAACAAGCCCCTCCCGATCGAGGAGGCGACCTGTCGCCCGTTCCTCAAGGCCCGGCTGGACGCCCTGCCCCGGCTGAAGGTCATCGTCACCCTGGGCGACGTCTCGCGCCGCAGCGTGCTGAAGGCCATGGGCCATCCGGCCTCGGCCATGGCGTCGGGCCACGGCATGGAGGCCGGGATCGGCGGCTACGTCCTGCTGAACAGCTATCACTGCTCGCGCCTGAACACGAACACCGGCCGCCTGACGCCCGGGATGTTCGAGGCGATCTTCCGGCGCGCCAGGGCCCTGATCGACGGCCGCTGATTCACCTCGCCTGATCGGCGACTGTGGTTCGCCGGACACACGAATCAGGACCGTTCGGGTGTATGGAATCCGGGGGGAACAACCCCGCTCAGATTGCGTTGGATCCATGCCTTGGGAGGGGCAGACCATGCGTAACAAGCCTTCGCTTTTCACCGCGGCCGAACGCCGGATCGGCCTGCTGGCCCTGCTCGCGGCCGTCGTCCTGACCCTGACGATCATGGTGGCCGAGCGCGCCTTCGCGCCGTCGCTGGGAATCTACGGGACCAGCGCTCCGACGCTGTCCGCGCCGAACGTCGTCGACGCCCGACCGCTGAGCCGCGCCGCCTGATCTAGCCGCGGTCGCGCAGCAGCCGGGCCTTGTCTCTGGCCCAGTCGCGATCGGCCGAGGCCTCGCGCTTGTCGTGCAGCTTCTTGCCCTTGGCCAGGGCGATCTCCAGCTTCGCCTTGCCGTCGTCGTTCAGATACAGCTTCAGCGGAATGATCGTCTGGCCGTCCTTCTGGACCGCCCCGATCAGCCGGTCGATCTGCTTTCTGTGCAGCAACAGCTTCCGGGGCCGGCGCGGTTCGTGGTTGAACCGGTTGGCCTGCACATAGGGCGGGATGTCGGCGTTGATCAGCACGATCTCGCGCCCCTCCACCGCCGCATAGCTCTCGGCGATATTGGCCCGCCCCATCCGCAGCGCCTTGATCTCGGTGCCCAGCAGCATGATGCCGGCCTCGATATTGTCCTCGAGGAAATAGTCGAAGCGGGCACGGCGGTTCTCGGCGATCACCTTGGCCTTGGTGATCGGGGCCTTGGTCGCGGCGGCGGCCTTCTCCCTTGACGTCGCCATCAGCCGATCCCGGCCGCGGACAGGGCCGCATCGACGATCGCGCGCGCCTCGGCCGACGTGGGCACCAGAGGCAACCGTACCTCCTCGCCGCACAGCCCCAGCTTCGCCAGCGCATATTTCGTCGGCGACGGCGATGCATCGGCGAACAGACCCTTGTGAAGACCGATCAGCCGATCCTGCCACGAGCGGGCGGTCGCCAGGTCCCCGGCCTGAAGCGCGCCGTACAGCGCCACCATGGCGTCCGGCGCGACGTTCGACACCACCGAGATCACGCCGTGCCCGCCGTGGGCCAGATAGCCGAGGAAGCTGGCATCATCGCCCGAGATCAGGTCGAACTGGCCCGTGATATTGGCCCGCATCCAGCTGACCCGCCCCATGTCACCGGTCGCGTCCTTGATGCCGACGATGTTCGGATGGCCGGCCAGTTCGGCCACCGTCGAATCCGCCAGATCGACGCCCGTCCGGCCGGGCACATTGTACAGCAGCATCGGCAGCTGGACGGCATCGGCAATGGCCTCGAAATGCGCCTTCAGACCCGCCTGCGACGGCCGGTTGTAATAGGGGGTGACGACCAGGGCACCGTCGGCCCCGACGGTCTTGGCATGGCGCACCATCCCGATCGCCTTGTCGGTCGAGGACGATCCCGCGCCCGCGATCACCCGCACACGCCCGGCGGCGACGCGCACGCACAGCTCGACCACCTGCCGGTGCTCTTCCGATGACAGGCTCGCGCTTTCGCCCGTCGTGCCCATCGGCACGACGCCATGGACCCCGGCAGCGATCTGGCGTTCCAGCAGGGCCTCGAAAGCGGCTTCGTCCACGTTTCCGTCACGAAGTGGTGTGATCAGGGCGGTGATCACGCCCTTGAACAAGGGGGCGGTCATTGAAACAAGAATACCTTGCGTGGGGATGGGCGGCGGTCGCCTGAAACGAGACGCGAGAGGGTAGGTTGCCGGGGTCGAACCCGCAACCGGGATGAATGGGGATCGGACATATCATGCTTGCGACCACCCTGGCGGCCGTTCTGGCCGTTCTCGCGCCGATTCCACAGACCGCCGACCTGAACCGCCAGCCGCCCCAGGGCACACCCTCCGCCTCGAGCGACGCCTATCAGCCGGGCATCCTGAGCCAGGCCGACACGGCCCTGTTCCGCCAGGGTCTGGCCGCCGCCCGCGCCCGCGACGTGACCGGCGCGCGCAACGCCATCTCCGGCATCGGCGACGGCACGGCCAGAAAGCTGGTCGAATGGGCCCTGGTCGATACCTCCGCCGATCAGCTGTCCTTCACCGAATTGGCCCAGGACAAGACCGCCCTGGCTGGCTGGCCCCGGGCCGAGGGCCGGATCGCGGCGGGCGAACGGGCGCTGGACCGCGCCGGCGTGGGGGCCGACGCCGCCATCGCCTATTTCGCCTCGGACCGGCCCACCACCGTCGAGGGGGCCATCGCCCTGGCCGAGGCGCTGGACCAGCGCGGTCGCGGGGACGAAGCCCGCCTGTTGATCGAGGAATGGTGGCAGACCCAGTCCTTCGACGTGGCGAACCAGAGCCGCATCCTGGCCCGCTGGGGGTCCGCCCTGACACAGCGGGATCACGAGGCGCGGCTGAACATGCTGCTCGTCGGCCCGCACGGCCCGGCCACGCGGGCCATGATCGCCCTCGTCTCGCCCGAACGCCAGACCATCGCCAACGCCGTCCTGTCGCTGCGCAGCGCCTATGGCGGCGATGCGATCGTGGCCAACCTGTCGCCGTCGCAGGCGAGGGATTCCAATGTGGTGCTGGAGCGGGTCCGCATCCTGCGCGCGGCCGGTCGCCAGAGCGAGGGCTTCCCCCTTCTGTCGGCCCTGCCCCCCTCGCCGCTGAATTCGGATGCCCAGGCTACGCTGTGGTCCGAGCGCCGCAACTATTTCCTCGATGCCCTTGAGCGCCGCGAATGGCGCGCCGCCTACGACGCCATGGCGGGACACGGCTTCCCGTCCGGCGAAAAGAAGGTCGATGCGGAGTTCTTCGCCGGCTGGGTCGCCCTGACCAAACTCGGCGATCCGGCGACCGCCGCCCGCCATTTCGAGACCCTGCGCCAGTCCTCACAGACCCCGATCACCCAGGGCCGCGCCCTGTACTGGCTGGGCCGCGCGGCCGAGGCCCGGGGCGATCAGGCAGGGGCCCGGACCTTCTACCAGGAGGGGGCCCGTCACATTCAGACCTTCTACGGCCAGCTGGCCGCCGAGAAGGCCGGGATCACGACCCTGACCCTGCCCGCCGATCCCGTCATCACCCGGAACGACGCGGCCGCCTTCGAGGCCAACGAGGTCGTCCGCGCGGCCCGCATCCTGGGCGAGACCGGCGAGATGAGCCTGTTCCGGGTCTTCGCCTACCAGCTGGACGACACCCTGCCCGGCGTGACCGATCTGGCCCAGTTGATGGACCTGTCGCGCGGCTATGGCGACGGGTTCGGGGCCATGATGGTCGGCCGGACCGCCAGCCAGCGCGGCTATCTGATGCCGGAGCGCCAGTATCCGATCCGCATCCCGCCGGTCGTGGCCGGGGCCGCCCCGCTGGAGTTCACCCTGGCCATCACGCGTCAGGAATCCAGCTTCGACCCCCGCGCGCGCTCAGGCGCCGACGCCCGCGGCATGATGCAGTTCCTGCCCTCGACCGCCTCGGGGGTCGCCCGGCGTCTGGGCATGCCCTGGTCGTCCGAGCGGCTGTGGGACCCCGACTACAACATGACCCTGGGCAGCTATCACCTCGGTGAGCTGATGAGCCAGTTTTCGGGCTCCATGCTGCTGACCACCGTCGGCTACAATGCCGGCCCTGCCCGGCCGCTGCAGTGGACGGCGCGGTGCGGTGATCCGCGCGGCGGCGTCGCCGGGGGCGGCGTGGACCCGACCGACTTCATCGAGTGCGCCCCCTTCACCGAGACGCGCAACTACATGATGCGGGTGATGGAAAACATGTCGGTCTACAAGGCCCGGCTGAACGGCGGCTCCGCCCCCCTGACCCTCTCGCGCGACATCGCGGCGGGCTACAACGGGCCGCGACCGTATCAATAGGTCGGCCCTCAGGGCCTCAGCAGGCCCGCGATCAGCGCATCGATCATCGACCGTGACAGGGCCTCGCGGCCGACCCAGTCGAAATAGGGCTTGGTGATCATCAGGGACACAACGCCGTGCGCGCCCGCCCAGAGCGTCTGGGCCGCAGTGCGCGGATCGCCCCTCAGATGCCCCTGTTCGGCCATGTCGCCGACCACCGCCTCGAACGCACGATAGAGCTCTCCGCCCAGGTTCTGGGCCGCCGTCTGCGCGCCGTCGCGTGCCTCGACCGGGCGGGTCAGATAGGTCAGGCGATAGGCATTGGGATTGTCGAACCCGAAGGCGACATAGGCTTCGAGCAGCCGCCGCAGACGCTGGTCCGGCGGTCCGGGCTCGTCCATCACCGCCTGGTTCATGGCCTGAAGGCGCGCGAACGCGACGCGACAGATCTCGTGCAGGATCTCCGACTTCTCGGAAAAATGCATATAGAGCGCCGTCGACGACAGGCCGACCTCATCGGCGATCCGCCGGATCGTGGCCCCCTCGTAGCCGACCTCCACGAAGATGCGTTCGGCCGCTTCCAGGATTTCGGCACGCCGGGCATGGCCCTCGCCCTTGGGCTTGCGCGCGCCCTTGACCGGCACCGCTGAAGACATCGTCGGCAGTTCCGGCACGCGACCAACTCCATCCACGGCGCGACGCCGCCGTGCTGGAATAGCGGCAATCCCGTCGTCATGCCAACGCCTTGCCCGACACAGGGCTGCCGCCTAGGACTGTCGGGCAACTTGCGGTTGGGGGCCGTGGAGAGGTTGGCGCGCCACTTCGACGAATGGGCAAGCCGTCGGAGCCTGACCTGGCCACAGGCGGGATTCCTGCTGGCGGCCCTGGTGGCTGCCGGTGCCGGAATGCGACTGGCCCCTGACACGACCGGGGCCATCCTGATCCGCAGTGCGCAAGTGGCCTTCGTGTCCGTGGCCCTCTGGCGGATCATGCTGATCGCGGTGCCACGACCTCGACCAGGCACCGTGGCGCGGGGGCCGGACCTTCCCCGCTACACCATACTGGTGGCCCTGCTGGATGAGGCATCGGTGATCGACCAGCTGGTCGAACGCCTGTCAAGGATCGACTATCCCCCGGATCGACTGGAGGCCTTCCTGTTGCTGGAGGCTCACGACCAGGAGACCATCGACGCGGCCTGGCACGCCGACCGCCCGGCCTGGATGTCGATCGTGATCGCGCCACCCGGCCATCCCCGCACCAAGCCCCGCGCCCTGAACGTCGGCCTGGCCGCCGCGACCGGCGAGCTGGTGACGGTCTATGATGCCGAGGACGATCCCGATCCGCTTCAGCTCCGCGAGGCCGCGGCGCGTTTCGCCGCCGACGCATCTGGCACCCTGTCCGCCCTTCAGGCGCCGTTGCGCATCCGGACCGCGACGCGGACCCGTACGCCCTTCCTGGATCGCCAGTTCGCCATCGAATATGCCAGCCTGTTCGAGGTCACCCTGCCGGCCATGACCTGGCTGGGGCTGCCGTATCCGATGGGCGGGACCAGCAATCACTTCCGGGCGTCGTGGCTGCGCGCCGTCGGCGGCTGGGATGCACACAATGTGACCGAGGATGCCGACCTGGGCTTTCGCCTGTGGCGGGCCGGTGGCACCCTGGGGGTCATCCGGCGCCCGACCCATGAGCCCCCGCCCGGAGGTCTGGGTGCCTGGCTGCCACAGCGGACGCGATGGCTGAAGGGATACATGCAGACCTGCGGCGTTCACACCCGTTCGCTGCACACCCTTGGATGGCGGGGGGCCCTGGCCCTGCTGATGACCATCGGGGCATCGCTGGCGGCTGCGGCCGTGCACGCGATCTCCGTGACCTGGGTCGCGGCCCTGGTGCTGGTCGCGGTCGCGGCCGGGCTGGAGCCTCGCGCGTCTCTGGCGTCCCTGGGGGTCCTCAGCCTCGGCACCGTGGCCGCCTGGAGCAGCGCCTGGCTCGGGACCCGGCGGGCCGGTCTGCCCTGTCGCCTCGCCGACCTCGCCCGGGCACCGCTCTACTGGTCCCTGCTGACCCTGGCCTTCGCCCATGCCTTTGCCCGGTTGTTCTATGAGCCCTTCGCCTGGAACAAGACGCGGCACCTGCCGGACGCCATCGATCTGTCAGTCGCAGCCAACGACGGGCCCGCGACGGCTGGACGCCAGGCCGCCTGACGGCATAAGGCCTGATCCATGCCCCCCGTTTTCGCGCCCGAGCCCCAGACGCTGCTGACCCATGGCTGGTCCGACTATGCGCTGCTTGATTCCGGAGAGGGCCGGAAGCTGGAACGATACGGACCCCACACGGTCGTCCGGCCCGAGCCCCAGTGCTTCTGGCTGCCGCGCGATCCGACCGCCTTCGACCGCGCCGACGCCCTCTTCGACCCGCAGGCGCAGGACGAGGATGACGACGGGCGCTGGCGGTTCGCGGGCAAGGCCATCGACACCTTCCCCCTGTCGTGGCGCGAGGTGAGGTTCACGGGCCGCTTCACCCCGTTCCGGCACCTGGCCTTCTTTCCCGAGCAGGCCGCGAACTGGGAATGGCTGGACGGCCGAGTGCGGGCCCGCGCCCGGCCGAAGATCCTGAACCTGTTCGGCTATACCGGCGTCGCCAGCCTGGCCTGCGCCGCGGCGGGTGCCGAGGTCACCCACGTCGACGCCTCCAAAAAGTCGGTCGCCTGGGCGCGCGAGAATGCAGATCTCTCCGGCCTGTCCGACCACCCGATCCGCTGGATCGTCGAGGACTCCCGGAAATGGGTGGCGCGCGAGGTCCGGCGGGGCTCTCGCTATGACGGCATCATCCTCGACCCGCCGAAATACGGACGGGGACCGACGGGCGAGGTCTGGCGGCTGTTCGAGGACATGCCGGCCCTGCTGAAGGACTGCGCGGCCCTGCTGACCGACGACGCGGACTTCCTGCTGCTGAACGCCTATGCCGCGCGGGTCTCGGGCCTGTCGCTGGCGCATCTGATGCGGGAGGCGACCGCGAACCGCGCCGGCCGCATCGACTGGGGCGAACTGGCCCTGTCCGAGGACGGCCCGGACGCCCGCGCCATTGGCCTGTCCTTCTTCGCCCGGTGGAGCGCGTCGTGACGGAACGCCTCGTCACCTCCCTGACCAATGACACGGTCAAGGCCGTCCGCGCCCTGCATATGCGCAAGGAACGCGAAGCCACGGGCCAGTTCCTCGCCGAGGGCCTGAAGTTCATCGGCGAGGCGCTGGATCAGGGCCGCGCGCCCCGTCTGCTGATGGTCGGCATGGAGGCGCGGCCCCATCCGCTGCTGGACCGCGCGAAGGCCGCGACGCTGGAGGCCGGCGGCGAGATCGTCACCGTCACCCACCCCATCCTCGAAAAGATCAGCCGCCGCGAGAACCCGCAAACCGTGCTGGGCGTCTTCGACCAGGCCTATGCCCGGCTGGACCAGATCGACCCCGCATCGGCCGCCTGCTGGATCGCGCTGGAGCAGGTCCGTGATCCCGGCAATCTCGGCACCATCATCCGCACGGCGGACGCGGCCGGGTGCGGCGGCGTCATCCTGATCGGCGACTGCGTCGATCCCTTTTCCGTGGAGGCCGTCCGGGCCACCATGGGCAGCGTCTTTGCCGTCGCCATCGTCCGCTGCACGGCCGAGGCCTTTCTGGCCTGGCGGACGACCTGGCCCGGCAGCGTGGTCGGCACCCGGCTGGATGCCAGCGTCGGCTACCGCGACGCGGCCCTTGCATCGCCGACCCTGATCCTGATGGGCAACGAGCAGGCGGGGCTGACCGACGGCCTCGCCGCCGCCTGCGACGTCAATGTGAAGATCCCGATGCGCGGACGGGCCGACAGTCTGAACCTGGCCATCGCCACCGGCATCATGGCCTATGCGGTGACCGACGCGGTCTGAGTCAGTCCTCGACCTTCAGCCGCGACATGCCGATCAGGGCCACGATGGTCACCACGGCCGATCCCGCCAGATACAGGCCCACGGCCGGCACACCGAAGGTACTGGCCAGAAAGGTCGCAACGGACGGAGCCATCGACGCTCCTGCAATGCCCGCCAGGTTGAACGCCATCGACGCCCCGGTATAGCGCACCGCCGCCCGGAACGGCCGCGCCATGGTCGCGCTGAGCGGCCCGTAGGTCGCCCCCATCAGAGCGAACCCGATCGAAAAGAAGACCAGCAGCCCGGTCAGTCCTCCCGAGAACAGCGGCGCGATCAGAAACCCGAACAGGGCGATCCCGATCGAGGCCGCAACCAGCACCTTGATCTGACCGAACGCATCGGCCGCCAGCGCAGAAATCGGGATGAAGGCCCCGAAGAAGACCACCCCGACCAGCTGGATCGGCAGGATGTCGGCACGGGTGAAGCCCAGGGTCGTCGTCGCCCAGCTGAGCGCGAATACCGTCATCAGATAGAACAGCAGAAAGGTCGTGGTGGCCCCCAGCGTCCCCAGCACCAGAGCGCCCTTGTAGCGGGCCAGCAGGGTCAGGATGGGGGCCTTGACCCGCTCGGCCCGCTCGATCACCCGGCTGAACTCCGGTGTCTCGGTGATCCGCAGCCGGACCCACAGGCCGACGATAACCAGGATCGCACTGGCCAGGAACGGCGCCCGCCATCCCCAATCCAGAAAGGCCTGATCGCTCATCGTCGACGTCAGGACGATGAAGGCCCCGGTCGACAGGATGAAGCCGATCGGCGCACCCAGTTGCGGGAACATCCCGAACCACGCCTTGCGCCCCGGCGGGGCGTTCTCGGTCGCCAGCAGGACCGCGCCGCCCCACTCGCCGCCCAGACCCAGACCCTGACCGAACCGGCACAGGGCCAGCAGCATCGGGGCCACGACGCCGACCTGTGCATAGGTCGGCAACAGGCCGATGGCGATGGTCGACAGTCCCATGGTCATCAGGGCCGCGACCAGGGTCGCCTTCCGCCCGATCCGGTCCCCGAAATGTCCGAACACCACCGCCCCGACCGGCCGCGCAAAGAAGGCCAGCGCAAAGGTGGCGAACGACTGCAGCTGCGCCGTCAGCGGATCGCCGCCCGGAAAGAACAGGGCCGGAAACACCAGCACGGCGGCGGTCGCATAGATGTAGAAATCGAAGAACTCGATCGTCGTGCCGATCAGGCTGGCGAACAGGACGCGCCGGGTCGAGGCGGGACTGGGCGCGATCAGCAGGTCAGGTGCGGGCAAGGTCGGCATCCCCATGTCGATGACCACCGATGCGTCGGCCGGGCCCGGCGGTCAAGCGGTCAGGTCCCGCGTGGCTTGACCCGGTTGGTCGGCGGCGCCTCGGCGGGGTTCTCCGGCCAGGGATGGCGCGGATAGCGGCCGCGCATTTCGGCGCGCACATCCTTCCACGACCCGCTCCAGAAGCCCGGCAGATCCTGCGTCAGCTGCAGCGGCCGCCGTGCCGGCGACAGCAGGGCCAGCGTCAGCGGCACCCGGCCCCCGCCGACGACTGGATGATCCCGGACGCCGAACAGCTCCTGCACCCGGATATCCACGCGCGGCCCGCCGTGAGCCGCATAGTCGATCGCCGCCGACCCCAGGGGCGTAACAAGGCGCGCCGGGGCCAGGGCATCAAGGTCCCGGTGCCGGTCCCACGGCACGAGGCTGAGCAGGGCCTGTGCGAGGGCGTCGTCCGGGAGGGTGTCGAGGGCCTGAGCCGTGTCCAGCAGGGGCCACAGCCAGGTCTCGCGCGCCGCGGTCAGCCCGTCGTCGGATACGTCGGGCCAGTCCTCGTCCAGCCCCCTCAGAAAGGCCAGGCGGTCGCGCAGGGCGGTCGCCCGCTCGCCCCATCGCAGGCCCGCCAGCCCCTGCTGATCCACCTCGGCGCGCAGGGCGGCGGTGATCGCCGCGCGGTCGGCCGGTCCGATGACCCGCTCGTCGACCACAATGGCCCCCAGCCGCCGGATGCGCCGCACGACCCGACGCCCCGACGGCTCGCGCGCCAGCCGATCCTCCACCATCATCCGCCCCTCCAGCGTCGCGGGATCGAGAGGGGCCGCCAGCCGGATCCGGTCCCGGGCATCGCCGCCGCCCAGATCGGCGACCGCCAGCCAGGGCTCTGCGGCCAGAACATCGGTGGCGTCCAGAAACGCGCCCCGGCCCGAAGCCAGCAGCACCTCGCCCGGCCTGCCCCGCGCCCGCGCGACCCGCTCGGGGAAGGCCTCGGCCAGCAGGGTGCCGACGTCGATGCCGTCGCCCCTCGTCTCGCCGCCGCCCGGGGCCGCCCGCGCCCATTGATCGGCCAGCTTGCGCGCGTCATGGGCCCGGGCGCTTCGGTCGCGGTCGAAGCCGCGCAGCCGCTCGCGCAGGTCCGTGTCGTTGCCGCCCAGCCCCGGCTCGCTCAGCACGGCTGCGATGCGTGCCCCCAGCATCGCCTCCTCCGCATCGGCCGCCATCGCGACCAGGTGCGCCAGCCGCGGCGTCAACGGCATCCGGGTCAGCCGCTGCCCGTGCGCCGTCAGCCCGCCCGCCCCGTCCAGCGCACCCAGTCGCGTCAGCACCGCCCGCGCCTCAGCCATCGCGCCCTTCGGCGGCGCATCCAGCAGGGCCAGACCGTCCGTGGACCGTGCCCCCCAGCGCGCCAGATCCAGCGCCAGTCCCGTCAGGTCCGCCTCCAGAATCTCCGGCCGCTGGTGCGGCACCAGCCCCCGCGTCGCCTCCTCGTCCCACAGGCGATAACAGACCCCCGGCTGCGTGCGTCCCGCCCGCCCCCGGCGCTGCTCGGCCGAGGACCGGCTGACCCGCACGGTCACCAGCCGGGTCAGGCCGCTGGACGGCTCGAACCGGGGCACGCGGGACACCCCGCTGTCGACGACAACTCGCACGCCTTCGATGGTCAGGCTGGTCTCGGCCACGGACGTCGCCAGCACGACCTTGCGCCGGCCCGGCGGCGAGGTCTGGATGGCCCGGTCCTGGGCGTCCTTCTCCATCGCCCCGAACAGCGGAACGATATCGACCGACGGATCGCGCAGCCGCTCGGCGATCCGCTGCGCCGTCCGATGGATCTCGCCCTGCCCCGGCAGGAAGGCCAGCACCGAACCGGACTGATCGCCCAGCGCCGTCAGACAGGCCCGCGCCGTCGCGTCCTCGACCCGCTCGACCGGATTGCGGCCCAGATACAGGGTCTCGACCGGATAGGCCCGCCCTTCCGCCTCGATCACGGGTGCAGGCATCCCGTCCGCACCGGCCAGCAGCCGCGAAATCCCCGCGATGTCCAGCGTCGCCGACATGACCAGGATCTTCAGGTCCTCCCGCAGCACCCCCTGACTGTCGCGCGCCAGCGCCAGGCCCAGGTCGGCGTCCAGACTGCGTTCGTGGAACTCGTCGAAGATGACGCAGGCCACACCGTCGAGGCCGGGATCATCGAGGATCATCCGGGTGAAGACCCCTTCGGTGACCACCTCGATCCGGGTGCGCGGCCCGATCCGGCTCTGCAGCCGCGTGCGATAGCCGACGACCTCTCCGGTCGCCTGCCCCAGCGTCGCCGCCATCCGCTCCGCCGCCGCCCGCGCCGCGAGCCGACGCGGCTCCAGCACCAGGATGCGCCCGTCGCCGCGCCAGGGCGCGTCCAGCAAAGCGAGTGGGACGACCGTCGTCTTGCCCGCGCCCGGCGGTGCCCCCAGCACGACGGCCGGATGGGCGGCCACCGCGGCCTTCAGATCGTCCAGAATGGCGTGGATCGGCAACATCGGGAGCGCTCTAGCGGCAACGGCGGTGTTCACGAAAGCGTCGTCACGCAGTCACGGGATCGATAGCGCGTTGCGCAAGGCCATTTCCATGGTTAGCGTCGGCGCAAACCGGCAGGGGTCCGGGATAATCGTATTAGGGGAATTTCATGTGGCGCATTAAGTCGCTCGACGCGATTCTAGCCACGGCCGAGAAGAAATCACTTCATCGGTCGCTCGGTCCAGTCCAGCTGACGCTTCTGGGCATCGGCGCCATCATCGGCACGGGCATCTTCGTTCTGACGGCCGCTGCGTCGCAAAAGGCCGGTCCGGGCATGGCGATCAGCTTCGTGATCGCCGGGGCCGTCTGCGCCGTCGCCGCGCTCTGCTACTCCGAACTGGCGGCCATGGCCCCGGTTTCGGGCTCCGCCTACACCTATACCTATGCCGTCATGGGCGAGCTTCTGGCCTGGTGCGTCGGCTGGGCGCTGATCCTCGAATACGCCGTGGCGGCCTCGGCCGTGTCTGTGGGGTGGTCCGGATATGTCCTTGGCCTGCTCGAGAACGGGCTTGGCGTAGACTGGCCCGACCTTCTCCAGGCCGGCCCGACCTGGTCGATGAACGGCTTCATCCCGACGCCGGACTTTTCGGCCGGCATCATCAACATCCCCGCCATCATCGTGGCCCTGGGCGTGACCTTCCTGCTGATGCTGGGCACGACGGAGTCGGCGCGCGTCAACGCCGTGCTGGTGGTGGTCAAGGTCGTCGCCCTGACGGCCTTCATCGTCATCACCCTGCCGCTGATGAAGTCCGAGAACTTCACCCCGTTCGCGCCCAACGGCCTGTTCGGCAGCTCCTCGGGCATGGGCATCGTCGGGGCCGCAGCCTCGATCTTCTTCGCCTATGTCGGCTTCGATGCGGTCTCGACCGCCGCCGAGGAAACCAAGAACCCGCAACGCAACGTGCCCATCGGCCTGATCGGCTCACTGGCCATCTGCACCATCTTCTATCTGCTGGTGGCCGTCGGTGCGATCGGCGCCATCGGGGCCCAGCCCGTGGTCGGCCCGGCCGGCGAAGCGGTCCAGCCCGGATCGCCCGCCTTCGTTGCCGCCTGTGCCCTGGCCGAGAACGCCAACAAGCTGGTCTGCTCCAACGAGGCGCTGGCCCACGTCCTGCGTGAGGTCAACTTCCCGCTGGTCGGCAACGCCCTCGGCACGGCTGCCCTCCTGGCCCTGCCCTCGGTCATCCTGATGATGATCTATGGCCAGACGCGCATCTTCTTCGTGATGGCGCGCGACGGCCTGCTGCCGGAAGGCCTGACCAAGATCCACTCCAAGTGGAAGACGCCCTACATCGTGACCGCCTTCACCGGCATCGCGGTGGCCATCGCGGCGGCCCTGTTCCCGGTCGGTCAGCTGGCCGACATCTCGAACTCGGGCACCCTGTTCGCCTTCTTCATGGTGTCGCTGGCGGTCATGATCCTGCGGGTCAAGGAGCCCAACCGGAAGCGTCCGTTCCGCACGCCGCTGATCTGGCTGTTCGCGCCGCTCTCGGCCGCGGGCTGCGCCTTCCTGTTCTGGAACCTGCCGCACGACGCCAAGATGGTGCTGCCGATCTGGGGCGGCATCGGCCTGGTGATCTACTTCCTGTATGGCTATCGCAAGAGCCACGTCGGGCGCGGTCTGAGCGACATCCACGAGCAGGATGCCGACATTCCACCGCCTCCCGCGACGACCTGATCTACGGATCACCCAAGGACGAAAGGCCCGGGAGCGATCCCGGGCCTTTTGTTTTTGGTGCGGATGAGAGGACTCGAACCTCCACATCTTGCGATGCCAGAACCTAAATCTGGTGCGTCTACCAGTTTCGCCACATCCGCACTGGGCGGTGGGTTTAGGGGCAAGCGATCGCGGCCACAACCGCACAATTGGAAACGCAGCCTTAACCTTGATCGACCACGGTCAGGCATCGTTGTCTCAGGGCTCGTGCCATGTCGTCCATGAGTGATCGTCCGATCCTCATCAAGAAGGTCAAGAAGGTCGTCGGCGGTGGACACCACGGCGGCGCGTGGAAGGTCGCCTATGCGGACTTCGTGACCGCGATGATGGCCTTCTTCCTCCTGATGTGGCTGATCAACACGACCGACCCGGAGCAGAAGCGCGGCATCGCCGAGTATTTCGCGCCCGCCAGCGTGTCGGCGACCACCTCCGGCTCCGGCGGGATCCTGGGCGGCACCTCCCTGGGCGAGGACGGGGCCAAGAGCTCCGGCTCCATGTCGGTGCTTCAGGAGCAGGCCCCCGAGGCCCCCGAAGACGCGCCCCAGGAAGTCGGGACCAGCCCCAACCTGGCCGCCGCCTCCGAGGAGGAGCTGCGCGACGAGATCGCCGCCCGCGAAGCCGCCGAATTCGCCTCGGCCGCCGAATCCCTGCGTCAGGCCATGCAGCGCATGCCCGAGCTGGCCGAGCTGTCGAAACAGCTGATCATCGACCAGACGCCGGAGGGTCTGCGCATCCAGCTGGTCGACCAGGAAGGCCGCTCAATGTTCGACCAGAATTCGACGCGCCCGAACGCCCGCGCCCAGGTCCTGCTGCGCGCCATCGCCGGTGTCATCAACCGCCTGCCCAACCGCATCTCGATCTCCGGCCACACCTCGGCCATCGCCGGCTCGGGCCGCGCCTCCAGCCCCGGTGACTGGCCCCTTTCGGCGTCGCGCGCCGATGCGTCGCGTCAGATCCTGCAGGCGGCCGGCGTCGACGTCGACCGGGTCTATTCCGTGGCGGGCAAGGCCGGGTCCGATCCGCTCTACCCGGACGATCCATCGCTGGCCGGAAACCGCCGCATCGCCATCGTCCTGTTGCGCGAGGCCCCCGTGCTCCCGACGGACACCAGCCTGTGAGGATCGCGCCGGTTCGGTTCCGGCGCGAACAGTCTTGCGGCGCAGGCCGGAATGACGCCAAATCCCCCCATGACGCCTTGCCTGCCCTCGATGATCGTCCGACCGATACGGACGCACTGACGTGACGCAGCATATTCCCACGCGCCAGCTCCGCTTCTTCATGACGGCGGTCGCGCCCTGCCCCTATCTGCCAGGCATGACGGAGCGGAAGGTCTTCGCCAACCTGCCCTTCTCGGACGGGGCGCATGTCAACGACGAACTGACCCATGCCGGGTTCCGCCGCAGTCAGAACATCGCCTATCGCCCGGCCTGCGAGGGGTGCGACGCCTGCATCTCGGTCCGCCTGCCGGTGCCGGAGTTCCGGCCCTCGCGCGGGCATCGCAAGATCCTGAGCCGCAACGCCGACCTGTCGCGCGATCTCGTCGAGGCCGAGGCGACGCAGGAGCAGTTCGCCCTGCTGAAACGCTATCTGGAAACCCGCCACCCGGGCGGCGGCATGACCGACATGACCTGGCCCGACTATATCGCCATGGTCGAGGACACGGCGGTCCGGACCCACCTGATCGAATACCGCCTGCCCAGCACCGACGAAGGCCCCGGCGACCTGGTCGCGGTCACCCTGTGCGACCTGCTCTCGGACGGGCTTTCGATGGTCTATAGCTTCTTCGACCCGGCCCTGGGCAAGCGCTCGCTGGGGGTCTTTGCCATCCTGGACCACCTGCGCCAGGCCGCGACCGTGCGCCTGCCGTTCGTCTATCTGGGCTACTGGGTCGAGGGCTCGCCCAAGATGGACTACAAGGCTCAGTTCCGGCCGATGGAGGTCCTGAAGCCTCTCGGCTGGACCCGCATCGACTGAACCGGTCCCGGGCCCCTATTTCAGCAGCATCCCGTCGCCATAGTAGGACGCCTGGTCGCCCAGCAGTTCCTCGATGCGCAGCAGCTGGTTGTACTTGGCCGTGCGGTCGGACCGCGCCAGCGAGCCCGTCTTGATCTGCCCGCAGTTGGTGGCCACGGCCAGGTCGGCGATGGTGGAGTCTTCCGTCTCGCCCGAGCGGTGGCTCATCACGGCGGTATAGCCCGCGCGGTGGGCCATATCGACGGCGTCCAGGGTCTCGGACAGGGTGCCGATCTGGTTGACCTTGATCAGGATGGAATTGGCCAGGCCCTCGCCGATCCCGGCCGCCAGACGCGCCGGATTGGTCACGAACAGGTCGTCGCCGACGATCTGGACGCGCTCACCGAGAGCATCCGTCAACAGCTTCCAGCCGTCGAAATCATCCTCGGCGCACCCGTCCTCGATCGAGACGATGGGGAAGCGTTCGCACAGGTCGGCCAGGTAGGCGACCATCCCCTCCCCGTCCAGGATCTTGCCCTCGCCGGCCATGTTGTAGGCCCCGTTCTTGAAGAACTCGGTCGCCGCGACGTCCAGGCCCAGGTGGAAATCCTCGCCCGCCAGATAGCCCGCGGCCTGTCCCGCCCTGGTGATGAAGCTCAGCGCCTCCTCGGCCGAGGCCAGATTGGGGGCAAAGCCGCCCTCGTCGCCGACATTGGTGTTGTGACCGGCGTCCTTCAGCTGCTTCTTCAGGGCGTGGAAGATTTCCGAGCCCATCCGCAGACCTTCCGAGAAGCTCTCGGCCCCGGTCGGCAGGATCATGAACTCCTGGATGTCGATCGGATTGTCGGCATGGGCCCCGCCGTTGATGATGTTCATCATCGGCGTCGGCAGCACGCGCGCCGAGATGCCGCCGACATAGCGGAACAGCGGCAGGCCGACCGAGATGGCGCTCGCCTTGGCGACGGCCAGCGACACGCCCAGGATCGCATTGGCCCCCAGCCGTCCCTTGTTTTCGGTGCCGTCCAGGGTGATCAGCGCCTCGTCGATGCGGCGCTGGTCCTCGGCGTCCATGCCCGACAGGGCGTCGAAAATCTCGCCGTTGACGGCATCTACGGCGTTCTGGACGCCCTTGCCGCCCCACATCGTCGCATCGCCGTCGCGCAGCTCGACCGCCTCGTGCGCCCCGGTGGAGGCCCCCGACGGCACCGCCGCCCGGCCGAAGCTGCCGTCGTCCAGAACCACATCGACTTCAACGGTGGGATTGCCCCGGCTGTCGAGGATCTGGCGGGCGACGATGTCGGCGATGTCGGTCATGGGCTGGGGCCTTCGCGGATGCAGGGAGATCAGGCCGGGGGTTTAGCCCGCCCCCCGCGAATCGCCAACCGCCGACGGGCCAGAACGGGTTCTGCGGCCAGGGATCGGATCATGAAGGGCACGCCTTGAAGGTCGATGCCCCCTCAACGCACGAAAACGGCGCGCGGGGTGTCCCGCGCGCCGAAAACCTCACGAAAGCCGTGGAAGGAAGAGGCCTAGTCTTCCTTGGGCGTCAGGACCTGACGGCCGCGATAGGTGCCGGTCTTCAGGTCGATGTGGTGCGACCGACGCAGCTCGCCCGTGTCCTTGTCTTCGGTATAGGGGTTGGTGCCCAGGGCATCGTGGGCGCGGCGCATATTGCGACGCGAGGGCGATACTTTGCGCTTCGGAACAGCCATGTCCGTCTCAATCTCAGGGTCGGGCGCCACAGGTCGAAACCCGCCAGCGCGAAAACGAAATGCGGCGGCCCATCGGATGAGCCGCCTGCGAGCGGCGGCTTATGCCGGAGTCGGGCGGGATGTTCAAGGGGGAATGAGACAGGGCGGGCACGGTGGCTACGAGGGGCGGAGCGCCTAACGTCCGCGTCTCACTCCCGCACCAACTTCGTTTGTCGACCCATCTCAGACGTCTGGCAGGTTCCCTCCCGATTGCGGAAACACATTCTACTCTGCGGAGTACCTCACCCGGCTTAGATACTTAGCGCCGAAGCCCACGGTCACCAGCGTGAGTCCGCTGGCTAGCCATGGGACAAAGCTGTCTGCCGGAAAGCTCTGAAACGACGCTATGATCGCCCACGTCCCCGGCAGCAACAGCCAAAGCGGCGTGCGCTTATTGAGCGCGTATTGGCATCGCCTGCATTCAATCTCTTTGCCGCTGAAAGCCGCCTGGGCGTACGTTATCCGCGTAGCGCAGTTGGGGCAGCAACCCAGCATGAGGTTTCTCGCGGCTCATTAGTCCGATGAGTTATAGCCACCACGACATCCGCTGTCGAACCCTAGGTTGACGTTTGCTTTCCACCCTCAACGGCAGTTCGCGAGGTCTCCTCCCTGTCGCGTAGCGATGGGGCTTGCGGTTGGCTCGTCTAAGAGCCGGTCCTCAAGGCGCAGCGCTTCTTCAGCGCCGGGACGGAGAGGGTCTTCACCCCGGACCCGGTGCGGGCCTCAAAAGCCCCTCCACCGCTTCGCGGTCCCCCTCCCCCTCGCCAGGCAGCGACGGGGAGGAGACTGCACGACGGCCTGACTTCAGACAGCCCCCCTACTTCTTCGGCAGATGCTTCTGCCCCGTCCGCACACGGCCCGAGCGCGACACCTGCCGTGCCCCGCCGCGCGCGCCCTCCTGGACCGCCACTGACGACCCGGCCTTCTTGGACGCCGAGTTCTTCACTGCGCCGATGATGCGGGGCTTGGCGACGCGGGTCTTCTTCTGTTCCAGCGCCTTGCCGGGCAGGTGGGATTCCTCTTCCGCCTTCTTCCTGACGGCGCGCGGCGCGGTCTTGGCGTCGCCCTTGTAGCGTTCGGGGCCGGACTTGGCCCCGCCCGAGGCATAGGGGTTCTCTGACCCGCCCTTGATCGTCAGTCGCAGCGGCGTGCCCGGCAGGTCGAAGCTCTCGCGCAAGCTGTTGGTCAGATAGCGGATATAGTGTTCGGGCAGGGAGGCGGCGCGGCTGGCGAACAGGACGAAGGTCGGCGGGCGGGCCTTGGTCTGGGCCATGTATTTGGTCTTGATCCGCTTGCCGTCCACGGCGGGGGGCGGATGCCTCTGGGTCGCCAGGGCCAGCCAGTCGTTCAGATCCTTGGTCTTGACCTTGACCGACCAGGTCTCGTGCGCCTTCAGCACCGCGGGCATCAGGCGATCGACGCCGCGCCCCGAATGCGCCGACAGGGCCACGAACGGCGCCCCGCGCAGCTGCGGCAGCTTGTCGTCGGCCAGATGCTTCAGCTCGGCCATTTTGGCCTGGGGCTGGTCTTCCAGATCCCATTTGGCGGCGACATAGACCAGCGCCCGGCCCTCGCGCTCGACCAGATCGGCCAGCTGCAGGTCCTGGACGTCGAAGGCATTGTCCTTGTCCATCACCAGCACGACGACCTCGGCATAGGTGATGGCGCGGATGGTGTCGGCGACCGACAGCTTTTCCAGCTTCTCCTGCACCCGCGCCTTGCGCCGCATCCCGGCCGTGTCGACCAGGCGGATGTTCTGGCCCTCATACTCCCAGTCGACCGAGATCGAGTCGCGGGTGATCCCCGCCTCGGGCCCGGTCAGCAGACGGTCCTCGCCGATCAGGCGGTTGATCAGGGTCGACTTGCCGGCGTTCGGACGGCCGATGATGGCGATGCGGATCGGCTTGTCCGGCTCGTCGATCTCCTCGACGAAGATGTCGACCGAGGCGTCGCGGATGGCGGCATACAGGTCGGCCATCCCCTCGCCGTGCTCGGCCGAGATGGCGACCGGCTCGCCGAAGCCCAGGGCGTGCGCCTCCCCCACCCCGCCACCGCTCTCGCGGCTCTCGGCCTTGTTGGCCAGCAGGATGACGGGCTTGTGCTGTTTGCGCAGCCGCTCGGCGAAGATGCGGTCCAGCGAGGTCACGCCCTCGCGCGCATCCATCATGAACAGGATGACGTCGCCGTCCTCCAGCGCCAGCTCGGTCTGCTCGCGCATCCGGCTTTCCAGGCTGTCGTCGCTGACGTCCTCGTAGCCTGCCGTGTCGATCAGCGTCAGGTCCATGTCGCCGATGCTGCCCTCGGCATAGCGCCGGTCGCGGGTCACGCCCGGACGATCGTCGACGAGCGCAAGGCGCTTGCCGACCAGCCGGTTGAACAGTGTCGACTTGCCCACATTCGGGCGGCCGACGATGGCGAGCTTCAGTGCCATGTCGGCCTTCTAGCGTAATTCGGTGCGGAAGGTCAGCGGATGCTGACCAGTTCACCGTCGTCGGTCAGGACATAGAGCGCGCCATTGTAGGCGGCGGGGGCGATATAGGCGGGTGCGCCGAGAGGGATGCTGGCGGTCTCCACGCCCGTCTTCGGATCGAAGGCCACGGCATCGCCGTCGGAGTTGACCAGGACCAGCCGGTTCGAGGCCAGGATCGGACCCGACCACTCCGGCCGCACGGTGCGGTCGAAGAAGCCGAGGAAGCCGCCTTCCTGACGGATCCGGCCGTCGTTCAGATTGCGGGTCCAGTAGACCGCGCCCGACTCCCGGTTGACCAGGGTCAGCTCGCCCGACTTGGACACCACATAGACCACGTCCCCCGCCGGCAGCGGCGCGTTGACGCCCGCGACGGGCAGCGACCACTTCGGCTGACCGGTGCGGATGTCCATGGCCTGCATCACGCCCGAATGGCCGACGGCATAGACGAAGCCGCGCGAAATGACCGGGCGACCCGCGATGTCGCGGACCTCCGACAGGGCGCTGGTGCGGCTGGTGCGCGACAGGACCTGCTGCCACACCACCTGGCCGTTGCCGGCCCGCAGGGCGACCACTTCGCCGGACGAGAAGGGGGCGATGACCGTCTCGCCGCTGACCGCCGGGCTGGAGGCCCGCATGATCCGCGCCGGCTCGACGATGCCGCGATAGGACCAGTCCTGCAGACCCGTCGCCGTGTTGAAGGCGATCAGCTGGTTGTCGACGTCGACGACATAGACGTGGTTGCCCGCCACCGTCGGCGCGCCATGGATCGGCACATCGACCGGCTGGGTCCAGACGACTGCGCCGGTGGCGGCGTCCAGGGCCGACATGGTGCGATAGCCGGAGGCGACGAAGACCTTGCCGCCGCCGACGGCGACGCCGCCACCGAAGCCACCGGTCAGTTCACCCGGTCCGCCGACGCCGATGGAGGGAATGGGCAGGCCGAACAGGCTGGCTCCACCGCGGGCCTCCCGGCCGTCCGGCTTGACGTCGACCTTCCAGACGATGTCGCCGGTGGCGGCATCGACGGCGGTCACGGTCGATTCGCCGTCCATGACGAAGACGCGGCCACCGTCGGCCACGACCGGCGCCATGACCTGGCGGGTCCTGGCCGATCCGTCGCCGATGCGGCGACGCCAGGCGACGGTGAAGGTCGGTGCCGCGATGACGTGCTCGATCGAATTGGTCTCGGTGCCGCCCGGCAGAGGCCAGGAATTGGCCGCGACCGGTCCCGGCAGGAAGAAGTCGCGTCCCGCCAGACCGGCGGACGGGGCCAGTTGCTGCTCAAAGGTCAGGATCGAGATCCGCGTCCCCTCGGTCGCCGTGGCCTGGGGCGCGTCGTCCTTGCCCAGACCGAACGGCAGGGCGCGCCGCACGGTCCCGCAGGACGCCAATCCGGCGGCGAGCCCCAGAACCAGGGCCGTCTTCAATGCGCGCGACACAGGGGTCATCGGTGTTCCGGTCTTGAGGGGGCGGGTCGTCACGGTCAGTTGGACCCTTGGGCTTCGGCCTGGGCCTGGGCCTGACGGGCGGCTTCCAGGGCACGCGGGTCGATCGGCTGGCCATCCGGGCCGGTCGGCAGGGCGGGCTCCGGGGGCGGGACCAGTTGCTGGGCGGCGACGATGGGGCCGAGCCCGGCCACCAGTCCGGCATCGATCATGCTGATCGCGGCCTGGGCGCGCTGGCGCACCGAATCCGGTACGTCCTGCCCGAGGGTCAGCAGCACGAACTGCTCGCGCGCTTCGGCGGGCTTGTTGAACTGCAGGCGCGCCAGTCCCAGCGCCTCCTGCGCGAACGGCCGCATGGGCCGGTCATCGTCGGTCAGGGGCATCAGGCGCGCCTCAAGGTCCGCCAGCGTCCCCCCGTTGTCCATCAGCAGCAGCGCGGCCTTGTAGCGGGCCGGATCGGCCAGCATCGGATCGGAGTCGGCCCTGGCGGCGTCATCGAACAGCTTGATGGCGTCGGGGATGCGATTGGCCTCGACGGCCAGACCCGCGCGCTGCTGCAGGGCCAGGGCCTTGTAGGCCCCGTTGCCGGCCTTCTGGGCCTCGGCAAAGGCGCTCTCGGCCGCCGCCTTGTCGCCGGACTGCAGGGCCTCGATGCCGCGCTGATAGGCGACGGAGGCCTTGCTGGCCTGGCTGGTCTGGAAGCTCTGCCAGCCCCACCATGCCAGGGCGGCGACCAGGGCGACGGCCAGAATGCCGCCCACGACCGGCAGCCAGGTGCGCGCCAGGCGCTTGAGGCGTTCGGAGCGAATCTCCTCCTCGACCTCTTCAAAGACATCAGTCACGTGAAACGCCGCCCCAAAAAACGCTGCAAAGCCAATCGGCGCGGACCCTAGACAGTCGGCGCTTTCCCCGCAACGCATCTTGACGGGCAAGACGCGTCAGGAGGTGACGGGCGTGCGCGAGAAGTAGGTCTCGACTTCGGCAGGAAAACGGCGGGCTTTCACATCGGCGGCATAGGTTGCGACCGCGCGGTCGATTTCCCCGCGCAGATCGGCGTACCGGCGCACGAACTTCGGCGTCCAGTCGAAAAGGCCCAGCATGTCCGGTGTCACCAGGATCTGCCCGTCACAGGCGGCAGAGGCGCCGATGCCGATGGTCGGCTTGTCGATCGTGCCGGTGATCTCGCGCGCCACGCCCTCGGCCGTGCCCTCGATGACGATGGCGAAGGCTCCGGCGTCGGCGGTCGCCTCGGCCTCGGCGATGACCCGCAGGCGCTCGTCGTCGGTCTTGCCCTTGGCCTTGAACGCGCCCTCGGTCAGCACCGCCTGGGGGCGCAGACCGACATGGCCCATGACCGGGATGCCGCGCTGGACCAGATATTCGATCGTCTGGGGCACCGTCGGGCCGCTTTCCAGCTTGACCGCCTGGGCCCCGGTTTCCTTCATCACCCGCGCGCAGTTCTCATAGGCAATCTGCATCCCGCCTTCGTAGCTGCCGAACGGCATGTCGATCACGACCATGGCCCGCTTCGACCCGCGCATCACCGCCTGGCCGTGCAGGATCATCATCTCCAACGTCACGCCGACCGTATTGGGCAGGCCGTGCACCACCATGCCGACGCTGTCCCCGACCAGCAGCAGGTCGCAGTGATCGTCCAGCAGCGCCGCCGTCGGGGCGTCATAGGCGGTCAGGCAGACGATCGGCTCGCCGCCCTTCCGCTTCATGATGTCGGGAGCCGCGAGGCGCTTGACGATCGGCTGGGACTGGGCGGACATCGGCTTGAACTCGATCTGATGCGACGGCGGGTCTCTCTATCATCTCCATGCACCCCGGCGAAGGCCGGGAGGTGCGCAGATCGGGCGATCAGACCTCCTGCGACAGCTTCATCACCCCCGCGGCGGCCAGGGCGATCAGGGCGCCGGCGGCGATCCAGAACAGCTGCATCCCGCCCATGGACCCCAGCGTCATGTCGGCCAGCCCCATCTGCGACAGGCCGGAGGCCACCGCCCCCTGCACGTCCAGACTGGCGGACTGGATCCCCTGTCCGATCACCCGACCCGCCACCGGGGCCTGTGATCCCGCCAGGTGCAGATTCACGTTCATCGACTCCCGCACTGCGATGATCCCTCCGACCACGCCCGCAAGGGTCAGGGCCAGGGTCCGCACCCGGGTCGAGGCGTGCAGCTTCGTCTCGACATCAGCGGCGAACAGGGGCGCGTCGGCCATCTGGGGCGTGCGGGCGAACAGCCGCTCGATCATCGGATCGAATTCGTCAGCCGACATGGGTCGTCCTCCCCGACTGTCCGGCACCGTCCTTGCCAAGTTCTGGCGAAAGCCGGGCACGGAGTTTATCCAGACCACGTTTGACATGAGATTTCACCGTTCCTAGCGGCAGATTCATGGCGGTCGCGATCTCGGGATGAGACAGCCCCGCGCCATGACACAGCGAGACGCACAGGCGTTCCGTCTCGCTCAGGGTTTTCAGGGCCTCGTCCAGATCGACCAGACCGGCCTGGTCGGGAGAGGGCGTGACCTCCTCCTGGTCCGGCTCGATCCCGGCGACATAGCGGGCGTCCTTCGCCTTGCGCTTCAGATACAGCCGCGCGGCGATGCGCTTGACCCAGGCGGCGAAGGTGCCGTCGCCCCGGAACTCGGCGCATTTCTCGAACGCCTGCAGAAAGGCGTCTTGGGCCACGTCGTCGGCCTCGGCCCCCTGCGCGCCCATCCGCCGGAGCAGAAAACGCACGGCCGAGCCGTGGCGGCGGACCAGTTCGCCGAACTCGCGCCGCCCGCCCGCCGCCGCAAGGGCGGCGAGCTCCACGTCGTGATGGTCCATCAGGGACTTGGCCATGACTGTTTCCCCCTGTCAGGCCGGGCTCAGTCCTTGTTCTTGTTGAAGAAGCTCAGCAGCAGATAGGCCAGGCCCACGGTGACCGGGATGGCGGCGATGCCCAGCAGATCTCCATCGAAGTCGGGGCCACCGTGGGGTCCCCAGCCATCGCTGTTGCCCGTCAGGTCGTTGATCAGGCTGAAGACCGCGATGCCGATTCCGGTCGCCAGCCAGACGATACCCCGGCGGATGTCGCGGGTGCGGCTGGGCAGGTTCTTGGTGGCTTCCTTGCCCAGGGCCTCGATGACCTCGGGCGGCAGGGGCTGGCCCTTTTCGATGGCGGCGCGGACGGTCGCCTGCATGTCGCGGCGCTCGCGGCTCTTCAGCCAGCTGGGACCAAAGGCGATGGCCGTGATCGAGCCGAAGACGGCGAAGATGGCGAAGATCGGGATGAAGTCTTCCATGGGTTTAGCCCCTCTTTGAATGATCGACGCGAGCCTGATGCCCGGGCCTTCTGATCACAAGAGGCAGTGGCGAGCGCCAACGGATGCGTGGATCGACGTGAAATCTTCGTAAGGTGGCGCGCGAGGAGACCCCGACCGATGCACCGCCTGTTTATCGCCGCCCTGATCGCCGCCCTCGCCGCCTGTTCGCCGCCCGTGGACACGACACAGGGCCAGGACATCCCCGAGCCGCCGATGACGGCCGCCCACCTCGCCGACCTGATCGCTGCCGACGGCGCAAGCCATACCGTCGCCGTCCTGACCGGCCCGGCGGCACCCAATGGACTGGACCCTGTGTTCGCCGGCATCGCGACCGGCGATCCCGGCTGGCTCGCCGTCGCCCCCCTTCTGCGGCCCGAGGTGGACGGCGTTTATGCCGACGGTCTGGCCGACGCCCTGTCCCGGGCCCTGCCGATCAATCCGGAGGGCGTGCTGACCGCCCTGAACGCCTCCGGCGGGGCCAGCGAACGGACGTGCGAGGCCACCGACGACCCGACCGTCATCGCCGCCGTCGAGGGGGTGGCCGATCCCGCGCTTCGGACGGTGAAGGTGGAGTGCCTCGGCTATCTGCGCGCCGGCTGACGCCTCAGACCGGCACCAGCCTGCGTCCGGCCATCAGGGAGACCGCGACGCCCAGCGCTGTCAGGGTCAGGATGGCGACGGCCGGTGCCAGGGTCTGGCTGAACGCCAGCACGAACGGTGCCAGCAGCGGCCCCAGCGCCCAGCAGAGGGCGATGGCGGCGATCGTCCAGGGAATCAGGGCGACCACCGTCGCGATCGCCCGTCGACGCGCGACCCGCTCCGCCACCACGGCCTGAAAGCCCAGGTCGCGCGCCGGGGGAGCCGCTTCGGCGAAGAAGGCGGCCAGGGTCTGCTCCTTCGTGTCGTCAGGCGTCATCCGATCCTCCCGTCAGCACGGCCAGCAGCCGCGCCCGACCCCGGGTGACATGGGATTTCACTGTGCCCAGTGGAAGCCCCAGCGCCTCCGCGGCCTCGCCATGCGACCATCCGTCGGCCAGGCACAGGGCGACGCAGGCCCTCTGGTCGGCGGGCAGGCTCGCCATGGCGTCGGCCAGGGCCAGCCGGTCCTCGGGCGAAATCCCGGCCGCCGTCTGCGTTTCGTCCAGCCAGGCCCGGTCCCGCGCCTGGCCTCTCAGACCCGACCGCATCCGGTCCTGCGCCCGTCGCCAGGCGATGCCGAACAGCCAGGACCGCACCCCGGCCGGATCCTTCAGTCGCCCGAGCGAACCCCAGGCCGCCACGAACACCTCCTGCGCCAGGTCGTCGGCCATGTCGAAACGGCCGCCCAGAATCCGGCGCAGAAAGGCCCGCACCGGGGCCTGATGCCGCTCCACCAGCCGCGCGAAGGCGGCGTCCGAGCCCGCGCGGGCGGCCCGCACCAGCCCGGCGTCTGTCGGTGTGTTCACCCAACGGCTCCTCCTGCCCGGTCCAGCTAGACGCCACCATCCCGCTTCTTCATCACGGCGCAGATCAAGGCCCAAACAGCCACCGCAGCCATCGTCAATGCCACGATCAGGAAGGCCCCACTCCCTCCGTCAACACCAAGAAAACTGGCCAGGCTGAAGCCCGCCGCCATCATGGAGAAAAGGCCGACGAGCGACCAATAGTTGGCGGGTGTCTGGCCTCGCCGCAGGCCGGTCGTCATGGAGGCGTCATCGCCGACAAGCTCGATTTGAGAAACCAATGAGGCCGGGGGTTCCCGACCATTTTCGACATAGCTACGGATCAAATCGAGCACAGCCTTCTGTCTGCGGTAACGCAAGAAATTGCCCCATGCGGCAATCAGGAACCCGGCGAACGGAAACAGCAGCCACCAGTAGGAACGGAACAGGTCTTCCATCGTATTCACCCCATACACGCCGGCCCATCGCCCGCGCTTTCGATGAGTGGTCGCAGCCGAACCGCGAAATGGATGCACGACCTTGAGGAAAATGCGAGTGAAGCTATCAAACCTGCAACGGAGCCTCCCATGACCCACGTCACCTATCGCATCGCCGAGCATGACGGCGGCTGGGCCTACAGGGTCGGCGATACCTGGTCCGAGACCTTCCCCGACCACGACGCCGCAAAGGCCGCCGCCGTGCGCGCCTCGCGCGAACAGCGCGTCGCGGACCAGACGGCGATGATCGAATACGCCGACAGCACTGGCGCCTGGATCACCGAACGCGCCGACGGCCACGACCGCCCCGAGACGGATGTGGAGGGCTAGAAAGCTTCCTTCTCGCCTTGGGGGTGGAGGAAGGATCGCATGCGATCCGACGACGGGTGGCAGCCGAAGGCTGACGGATGAGGGGTGACTCCGGAGCATCGGGTGTGGGCCCGGGTGGCGTTCACCGGCGATATCGGGAGTCACCCCTCATCCGCCCCTCCGGGGCACCTTCTCCCGCAAGGGGAGAAGGAACGGCCTATTGAGCTCGTTGGACTCCCTGAGTCCAACGGAGTGCAGTTTAAGGTCTGTAAAATCAGCGCCTTGCACTCTCTGGACTCGGTTTTCCGGAGTGCAAATCGGGGTTGGCCTGAACCGCTGTCCACAAATCAGATATCGAAGGCATATATCTGATTTTACTAGATTTTATTCCACCCTAAACGCCGCCGCATACATTTCCGGCCTGAACCCCACCACCGTGCGGTCACCCGTATCCAGCACCGGCCGCTTGATCATCGACGGCTGGGCCAGCATCAGGGCGATGGCCTTGTCGGCGTCCAGCCCGGCCTTCGCCTCATCCGGCAGGGAGCGGAAGGTGGTGCCGTTACGGTTCAGCACCGTCTCCCACCCATGTTCGGCCACCCAGCCGGCCACCGTCGCCCGGTCGATGCCGGCGGCCTTGTAGTCGTGGAACACATAGGCCCGGTCGTGCTGGTCCAGCCAGGCGCGGGCCTTCTTCACCGTGTCGCAGGCCTTGATTCCATAGAGGGTCGGGGTCATTGGATCGTCCATCAAAACCCGCATAATCTCTGCGGATGATGGCTTCTGCGGAACATCGCCTGCTGGCTCAAGAGGGGCACCTCGCAAGCTCATCGCTGCTCTCTGGTTTCGAGGCCCTAGCGACGATCGATTACGACAGGCAGGGGACCGTCTACAGTGCTCTTTTCAGCCTCTCTGTTGGGCTGGAACGGATGATCAAGATAGCCGTCATCCTTGAGCACAAGGCCAATCACGAACTCGCAAATCCCACAGACAAGCAACTACGCACATTTGGCCACTCGATAATCGATCTTTATTCCGCTGCCCGCGCGGCCGGACTATCCATGGGCATCAACGACGGCTGGTTCGATGAGAATTCCGACCACTATGACATGTTAGATGCTCTGTCCGAGTTCGCCGTGGCATCTCGATATTACAACTTCGACCAGCTTTCGAAGCGGACTGACAAGGCCGATCCGCTGATCCGATGGTTCAGGGTTCATCTCAATCTTGCGGAGAGTGTTCTTCCGAACTGGCGTCTCGAAAAGTTCATGGCGAGAGCGCGGACCTTCTGTGAAGATCGTGGATTTCTCGGCTGGGAATGGGGCCCGCTAGGTCGCATCGAACTGACAATCGATGCCAATTATCAGGTGGCTATAGCCAATGCGACAAGGGGCCACTGCGTTTGGACCCTCATTGAGACGATACAGCCCATCTACCGATTAATCGATCACCTCACCGATGAAGTGCAAAAGATGGAAACCGCTAAGGGGGTCGTCAGTACGGTGCCCTATATGACCGAATTTTTTCCCTTCTGCTTAACCAGTCGTGAGGCGGCAGTAAGACGAAGATCTTGGACCACGATGTATCATATGGGAGGTCGCTGATGCCGGCCTTAAACGTCTAGGGATGGCTAGCAGGCCTTGATTCCATAGAGGGTCGGGGTCATCGCAGGCTCCTGAGGACATGGGGGATCTGTTCGGGCAGGTCTTCGGCGATCAGGCCGGGACCGAAGCGGGCCGCGGCCTCGGCATGCATCCAGACGGCCGCGCAAGACCCGTCGAACGCCGACATCCCCTGCGCCCGCCAGCCGCCGATCATGCCGGCCAGCACGTCGCCGCTGCCCGCCGTCGCCAGCCAGGGCGAGGCCTCGGGCTGAACCACGATCCGTCCGTCCGGCGCGGCGATCAGCGTCCGGCTGCCTTTCAGCACCACGACCGCGCCGCACCGCCCGGCCGCCTCGATCGCCGCCGCCTCCCGGCCCCGCGCCAGCAGCCCGGGAAACAGGCGTTCGAACTCGCCCTCGTGCGGCGTGATGACGTCGTGCTCGTCCAGCAGGGCGAACAGCGCATCCGCCCGCCCGGCAAAGAGCGTCAGGGCATCGGCATCGACCACCAGCCCCGCCGCCCCGTCCGCGATGGCGGTCAGGTTCGCGACCGTGGCCTCGTCCAGCCCCGCCGCCGGGCCGATCACCACTGCCTGCATCGGCCCGGTCAGTGTCGCCAGCTCACCGGGCGTCCCGAAGGCGTCGACCATGATCGCCTCGACCGCCCCGGCCACGACCCGGGCCGCGTCCGGCGGACACAGCAGCCGCACCAGCCCCGCCCCGGTCCGCAATCCCGCCCGCGCCGACAGCCTTGCGGCCCCCGTTCTCAGGGGCCCGCCACTGACCACGCCCAGCCGCCCGCGCCTGTGCTTGTGCGTCTGTGCGCCCGGCCACGGGATGACATCTCCCCACAGGGACGGAGCATTCGTTTTCACCATCCGTCCTTCCGCGCACGGAGCGCCTGAAAATGCAACGTGGCCCTTGCCTTATGCTGCAATGCGGTGTCCCTTTGCTCCCCGAGTGTCTGGACGTTCTCGCAAGAGATCCGGCCCAAGCCAGCTCGGGGGCGCCCATGAAGAAAATCGAAGCCGTCATCAAGCCGTTCAAGCTGGACGACGTGAAAGAGGCGCTCCAGGACATCGGGGTGCAGGGCATGACCGTGCTCGAGGCCAAGGGATACGGCCGCCAGAAGGGTCATTCGGAACTGTATCGCGGGGCCGAATACGTCATCGACTTCCTGCCCAAGATCAAGATCGAGGTGGTCGTCGCCGACGACCTGGCCCCGGCTGTGATCGAGGCCATCCAGACCGCCGCCCGCACGGGCAAGATCGGCGACGGCAAGATCTTCGTCTCCGACATCACCGACGTCATCCGCATCCGCACCGGCGAAACCGGGGCGCAGGCGGTCTAGGCCGCACAAGACCAGTAAGCTTCCTCCCCAGAAGAAACGAAAAGAAGGACATCGAACCTATGAGCGCCGCCAGCAAGATCCTGCAGGAGATCAAGGACAAGGACGTGAAATACGTCGACGTCCGCTTCACCGACACCAAGGGACGGCTGCAGCACGTCACCTTCGACATCGACCTGGTCGACGAGGAGTTCCTGACCGAAGGGACCATGTTCGACGGCTCGTCCATCGCCGGCTGGAAGGCGATCAACGAGAGCGACATGCTGCTGATGCCGGACCTGACCACGGCCTACATCGACCCGTTCTACCAGCAGACGACCATGTTCCTGTTCTGCGACGTGATGAACCCCGACACGGGCGAACCCTACAACCGCGACAGCCGCTCGATGGCCAAGAAGGCCCTGGCCTATGTGCAGTCCTCGGGCGTGGGCGACGCGGTCTATTTCGGGCCGGAAGCCGAGTTCTTCATCTTCGACGACGTGCGCTGGACGACCCAGCCGCACAACACCGGCTACAGCTATGACTCCACCGAGCTGCCGGCCAACACGGGCGCGGAATACACCGAGGGCAACATGGGCCACCGCCCCGGGCCCAAGGGCGGCTATTTCCCCGTCAACCCGGTCGATAGCGGCCAGGACCTGCGCGGCGAGATGCTGGGCGTCATGCGCGACCTGGGCCTCCAGCCCGAGAAGCACCACCACGAGGTCGCCCCCGCCCAGCACGAACTGGGTCTGAAGTTCTCGGACCTGCTGACCATGGCCGACCGCCTGCAGCTCTATAAATACGTGATCCACAACGTGGCCGCGGCCTACGGCAAGTCGGCGACCTTCATGGCCAAGCCCATGTTCGCCGACAACGGCTCGGGCATGCACGTGCACCAGTCGATCTGGCGCGACGGCAAGCCCCTGTTCGCCGGCGACAAATACGCCGGTCTGAGCCAGGAATGTCTGTGGTACATCGGCGGCATCATCAAGCACGCCAAGGCGATCAACGCCTTCGCCAACTCGACCACCAACTCCTACAAGCGTCTGGTGCCCGGCTATGAAGCCCCGGTGAAGCTGGCCTATTCGGCCCGCAACCGCTCGGCCTCGATCCGGATCCCGCACGTCTCCTCGCCCAAGGGCAAGCGCATCGAGGCCCGCTTCCCCGATCCGATGGGCAACCCCTATCTGACCTTCGTCGCCCTGCTGATGGCGGGCCTCGATGGCATCGAGAACCAGATCGATCCGGGCGGCCCCGCCGACAAGAACCTCTACGACCTGCCGCCGGAAGAGCGCGGCAACATCCCCGAGGTCTGCGGCAGCCTGAAGGAAGCGCTCGAGAACCTCGACAAGGACCGCGCCTTCCTCAAGAAGGGCGGCGTCATGGATGACGACTTCATCGACAGCTATATCGAGCTGAAGATGGAAGAGGTCATGCGCCTGGCGCTGCACCCCCACCCGGTCGAATTCGACATGTACTACAGCTGCTGATCGACCCGATCGGCGGATAGGCAAAGCCCCGGATGGTCCGCCATCCGGGGCTTTTCTGTGGCGTTCGCCTGGGAGGTCGCGGTCAGGATTCGCTGCCCGGGCTGTCGTCATGCCCGTCTTCCGACGAGTCGTCGGCGGGATGCTCAGCGTCGGCCGTTGCCGGGTCGGCCGACACCGCTGAAGCATGGGGGGGTGAAGGCGTCGGCTGGTCGACCGCTGTGTCGCCTGTCGCGGGTTCGTCGGCCGGCGCATCTTCCGTCGCGTTGCGCAGCGAACCGCCCGCCGGGTCCAGGCAGTTCGCCGTGGGACCTTCGCACCGGACAATGACCCTCCCGGTCCCGGCCTGGTTTACGACCTGTGCCTGGGCCAGGCCGCCGAGGGCCATTGCGATGGCGGTAACGCTGAGGCTCAGGGCAAGCCCCGGGAATGTCTGCAAACGCGAGGCCATGGGATCGGTCCTTTTCGGATGAGCCGCAGACGGATGAGCCGTCGAGGCCAGGCGATACGGCAAGGCTGATGGCCGGGACGAGGCAAGTCAAGCCGCCCGTCCCTGACGGTCACCCGGCCGATCGGCGACATCCGGTCTCGGTCAGACGGCCGCCAGCCCCTCGACGTCCTCATCCGTCTTGCGCCGCCACTCGATCAGCCGGACGCACCAGATGGAGACCTCATAAAGCAGCACCAGGGGCACGGCGAGCATCAGCTGGCTGATGGGGTCGGGCGGCGTGACGATGGCAGCCAGCACCACCACGGCGACGATGGCATAGCGACGGCCCTCGCTCATCAGTTTCGACGAAATCAGCCCGGCCATGCCCAGAAGCGTCGTCACCACCGGCAGCTGGAAGCACAGGCCGAACGCCAGGATCAACGACGTCACCAGGTTCAGATAGTCCGAGATCTTGGTCGTCAGCATCACGGTGATGCCCTCGCTGGAGATCTGCTGGCTCAGGGAAAACAGCATCACGAAGGGCAGCATGACGAAATAGACCAGCGCCCCGCCGAGGCAGAACATGACCGGCGTGGCGATCAGGAACGGCAGGAAGGCCCCCTTCTCGTTGCGGTAAAGGCCCGGCGCGACGAAGGCATACAGCTGATAGGCGATGATCGGGAAGGCCAGGACGATGGCCCCGAACCCGGCGATCTTCATCTTGGTGAACAGCTGCTCCAACGGCGCGGTCGCGATCAGCTGCACGGCCGCCAGCCCGCCCGGCGGAAACGGCTTCAGTCCCGCCGTAATGGCCAGCAGGTCCAGCGGATTGGCGTGCTGGCCCTTGGCGACGGCGGCAGCGTGGACGGCGGCGGCGGCCTGGAACGGCTTGATCAGCTCGACCTGCAGCTGGGCCGCGAAGAAGAAGCACAGGATGAAGGCCAGGATGAAGGCCACCACGCACCAGACCAGCCGCCCGCGCAGCTCGATCAGGTGATCCATCAGGGGCGCACGCGACGCCTCGATCTCGTCTTCGTCGCGGTTGGTCACGCCCCGGCCCCGGGTTTACGCGCCGCGCGGAGTCTGGCGGTCGGGACGGGCTTCGGAGCCTCAGCGACCTTGGCCGCCGCCTTGGCCCGGGGCTTGGGCGGAGCCTTCGCGGTCGTGTCCGTCGAGATCGCCTTGGCAGAAGCGGCGCGGGGCTTGCGGGAAGCCCTGGCCCCGGGCGCGACGGTCTCCGGCGCTGGCATCGTCACGGCGTCGGGGAACTCCGGCTGGTCCAGAATCACAGCCGGTGGCGGGCTATCGACGTGAGCGGGGCGTTCCAGCTCGGCCTTGATGTCCTTGAACGCCGCGTCGGCGGCGGCCCCCAGGGGCACCATCTGGCTGGTGCGCAGGGCCTCGACCTCTTTCCTCAGCTCATCCAGTTCGGACTGGCGGGCCATGTCCTCGAAGCTGGCGCGGAACTCATTGGCCATGCCCCGCGCCTTGGCGACCATCTTGCCCAGCGCGCGCAGCATGCCAGGCAGCCGCTCGGGTCCCACGACCACGAGGGCGACGATGCCGATCACAACGTATTCGAGGCCCCCGATCCCGGGGCCGAGGCCGCCCATCCGTCAGGCTCTCTTCCCGCCCGCGACTAGCGCTTCAGCTCTTCCTTTTCCGCGTCGGTGCGCGGCAGGCTGCTGACACCCTCGTGCGGACCGTCCTTCTTGTCGTCTTCTCTCATGCCGTCTCGGAAAGCTTTGATGCCTTTGGCGGCGTCGCCCATCAAACCCGAAAGTTTGCCCTTGCCGCCAAACAGAATGAGGACAACGACCGCGACGAAAATCCAGTGTGTTGGTCCCCAAGCACCCATAATCAGTCTCCTCGAGTTGGTCGAAAGCGACCGGCAACAAACATACGCTGCATATAGGCCACCGGATGGCTGTGCGCCAAGCGATTGCGAAACTCGCTGCGTTAGTTTGCCTCGGCGCGCCGAGGCCAGTCGCTAAAGGCCAGCACCCACAATCCGACTAAGCCGACAACTGGAACCACGCTTAGCAAGCTTAGCCAAGGCGATATCCCGAGCCTGTGAAGGACCCGCCAAACCGGCACCACCGTTATGGCGGCCATCGAGGGCCAGAGCACAAGCCCAATCAGCCAATACCAAATGCTGAGAGTTCCCAACGCTGTCGACTCCTGATTGAAGAGCCAACCGGCCTAGGTTTTGGCGAGAGCGGAAAGGACCCCTTTGTGGAGCTCCATGAACTCTTTGCCCGCTTCGATCTGGTGCTCAATCTCGTTTGTTGTGCGTTGGACTTGCCAGCCGGACCTATCGAGTACGATGACATCGCCAACATCGCCGCCAAGAGCGTCAAGATCTCGTGGCGTCAGACGAATGATAGGTTGACCATCGATCTCTTCAATCCGAAATCGAAACATGGCTGCCTCCAACGCTCAGCGTGGCGGAAAACGGCGCACTAGTCCACCCGTTTAGCGAGAATGCCCGTGTCCCACGTGATCATCCATACCGACGGTGCCTGCAAGGGTAACCCCGGTCCCGGCGGCTGGGGCGCGATCATTCAGTTTGGCGAGCGCACCAAGGAACTGTCGGGCGGCGAGCCGTTGACCACCAACAACCGCATGGAGCTGACCGCCGCCATCATGGCGCTGGAGGCCCTGACCCGCCCGTGCCGCATCGACCTGCACACCGACAGCAAATATGTGATGGACGGCATCACCGGCTGGATCCACGGCTGGAAGGCGCGCGGCTGGAAGACGGCGGACAAAAAGCCGGTGAAGAACGACGACCTGTGGAAACGCCTCGACGTGGCCCGCACCCGGCACGAGGTGAAGTGGCACTGGGTCAAGGGCCACGCCGGTCACGCCCTGAACGAACGGGCCGACCAGCTGGCCAACCGCGGCATCGAGGAGATGCGAGCGGCGAAGGCGAAAGCCTAGAGCCTGATCGGCTGAGGTGGAATCGCTTCGCGATTCCGCCGATGCCGTGAATCAGGCTCCAGATATGAGCAAGAGCATGATTCACGCTTTCGGTTGGACCCACTACGTGGGTCCACCTCAAACGATCATGCTCTGGCGGCGCGAACCTTCAGGCCCGACCCCAGGCTCGATTCGACGACGACGTCCGCCCCCACATCGGGCGCCGGACCCTCGATCTCCGCCGGCCACTCGGCACCCGACACGAACACCCGCCCCCGTCCACCGACGAAGGCCGATACGACCCTGGCCCGCTGGCCGACCAGCCGGACGTCGCGATCGTTGATGTCGGGGCTGTCCGACGGGTTCACCCGCTGGATCAGTCGGCGCGACAGCAGGGTCGAGAGCAGGGTCAGGGCTGCGAACAGACCGATCTCGACCGGCAGACCCAGCCGCAGGCCCAGCGCGGTCAGGACCGCGACGATCCCGGCTGAAACCGCCGGCCAGAGCAGCCACTCGGTCGAGAAAGCGGCCTCGACGGCCAGCAACAGAACGCCAAGCGCCAGCCAGATCCAGAAGGGCTGGGCGGCATAGATGTCGGCGATCGCGGTCATGAGCGTGCTCCGGATCAGGCGGTGGGCGGGACGGTCCCGCCACGGGGGCGTGACGGAGGCGGAGGCGGGGGCGCGGCGCGGGTCACCTGCTGCTGATCGCGGGCCAGACCGACCAGCTCGCCGATCCCGGCGATGGTGCCGACCAGGCTGCCCATCTCGGCGGGCACGATGACCGTCTTGGCGGTGGGGTTCCGCGCCAGCTCGGCGAAGGCCTCGACATATTTCTGGGCCACGAAATAGTTGATGGCGTTGACGTCGCCGGCCGCGATGGCCTGGCTGACCATCGCCGTCGCCTTGGCCTCGGCCTCGGCCGCGCGCTCGCGGGCCTCGGCGTCGCGGAAGGCGGCTTCCTTGCGACCCTCCGACTGCAGGATGGCCGACTGCTTGGCCCCCTCGGCGCGGGCGATGGCGGCCTGTTTCTCGCCCTCGGCCTCAGTGATGACGGCGCGACGTTCACGCTCGGCCTTCATCTGGCGCGCCATGGCATTGGTGATGTCGACGGGCGGGGTCAGGTCCTTGATCTCGATCCGGTTGACCTTGACGCCCCACGGCTCGGTCGCCGCATCGATGACGGTCAGCAGGCGCGAGTTGATGTTGTCGCGCTGGAACAGGACCTCGTCCAGATCCATCGATCCGACGACGGTCCGCAGATTGGTCGAGCACAGCTGGGTGATCGCATAGGGCAGGTTCTCGACGCGATAGGCCGCGGCCGAAGCCTCCATCACCTGGATGAAAACGATGGCATCGACCTTCACCATGGCGTTGTCCTTGGTGATGACCTCCTGCTGGGGCACGTCCAGGACCTGCTCCATCATGTTCATGCGCCGACCGATCCGCTCGACGAACGGGGTCAGGATGCTGATGCCGGGCTTCAGGGTCTTGGTGTATTTGCCGAACCGCTCGACGGTCAGTTCCCGCCCCTGGGGCACGATCTTGACCACGCTGAACAGCATCACGATGGCCAGGGCCACCAGGGCGAGTGCGAAATAGCTCATTCGTTTCCTCCAACGTCGGCCATGTTACGCCTGCGCCGAGGTCTGTTCCATCGAAACCGGTCACCTCCAAACGAAAACGGCGGCCCCCAAGGGGACCGCCGCAAGGCTCGGATTGAAAAGAAGATTACTCTTCTTCTTCCTCGTCTTCTTCTTCGTCGTCGGAATCGTCTTCTTCGTCCTCGTCCTCATCGTCCGAGTCGTCTTCGTCTTCGTCTTCGTCCTCGTCGTCCGAGTCGTCTTCGTCCTCGTCCTCATCTTCTTCTTCGTCTTCCGAGGGATCTTCCTCGTCGACGTCGTCGTCCTCAACCTCGAAGCCGCTGCCGGAGCACAGGTCGACGTCATAGACTTCTTCGGTGTCGCCATCCTCGTAGGTGGCCTGGACGTCCTGGATGCACTCGTCGCCGACTTCGAAGGTCACTTCGACGCCGTCGCCGGGAGCGATTTCTTCGTCGAGCAGATTCTCGCCGAAGTCCTCGACCGAGGTGCCGGAAATGGCCAGTTCGGTGATGGCGACTTCACCGTCGTTGGTAACCGTCAACGTGGCCTGGGCCATGGCGGCGGTGCCGAAGGCGCTCATGCCGATCACGAGAGCGGCAGTGGACGCTGCAGCGAGCAAGGTCTTCTTCATTCGATATCTCCCCCGAGTCGGCACAACGCCGAACTCTTTGCTGTGTGGCAGACGACACCGGCAAAGTCATCCGGGTCGACTGAGGTTTATGTCGCTTTTCGGGCCCCGATAGGTAAGTGACGACACCTGACAGAGTGTCAGGCCCTTCCGGCCAACCGGGCTCCGGCGGCGATGATACGGCGCGTCTGGGCCCAGTCGACGGCTTTCAGCGCCTCGTCGATCGACATGAATGTGGCTTCGGCCGCGTCGTCGCCTGCCACAGGCACGCCTTGGATCCATTCGGCGGCATAGTCGATCAGGACATAGTGGCGACCCTCATCGGCGAAGATGCCATCGACGACATCGATCAGTCCGATGAGGCGCGCGGTCACGCCGGTCTCTTCGCGCAGTTCTCGAAGAGCGGCATCCATGGCCCGCTCACCCGGCGCGATCCGACCGCCCGGCAGGCTCCACTGGCCGATGCGCGGCGCCGTCCCCCGCCGAATCATCAGAACCTGGTCGCCCTTCAGGCAGACGACACCCACAGCGGGAACGGGAATCATGGCGGTCGGCGATGTCATCGCCGCATCATAGCCGTCCGGCAGCGGTTTGGGGTGGCATATGCGGCCACGCTTTGAGACAAGGCGACATGAGCGCGAGCCCCCCTCCCCCTGCCGACGCCGTCATCGCCCTGAAGGCCGCCCTCGGCCCGGCCGGCTGGACCGAGGATGCGGCCGAGATCGCACCCTGGTTGACCGAGTGGCGGAACCGCTGGACCGGGCACTCGCCCCTGATGCTGAAGCCGGCTACCACGTCCGAAGTGGCCCAGGCGGTCGAGATCTGCGCCCGGTACGGGGTCGCCATCGTGCCCCAGGGCGGCGACACAGGCCTGGTCGGCGGTCAGATCCCCTATGGCGAGGTCCTGCTGTCGACGCGCCGCTTGCGGACCGTGCGCGATGTCACCCCGCTGGACGACGCCATGACCGTCGAGGCGGGCGTCACCCTGCTGGAAGCCCAGCAACTGGCGGCCGGGGCCGACCGGTTCTTTCCCCTCAGTCTCGCGGCCGAGGGCACGGCGACGATCGGCGGCGTGATTTCGACCAACGCCGGCGGCACGGCTGTGATTCGCTATGGCGTCATGCGCGATCTGGTGCTGGGCATCGAGGCGGTCATGCCCGACGGGCAGGTCTTCAACGGCCTGAAGCGGCTGAGGAAGGACAACACCGGCTATGATCTGAAACAGCTGCTGATCGGGGCCGAGGGCACGCTGGGCGTCGTCACGGCCGCGACGCTGAAGCTGTTCCCGATCATGCGCAGCCGCGCGACGGCCGTTGTCGGTCTGGCCGATCCCCACGCGGCGATCCAGCTGCTGGCCCGCGCCAAGGCCGAGACCGGCGGCGGGGTTGAGGCGTTCGAACTGATGAAGCGCGTCGGCGTCGATTTCGCCCTGAAGCACATCCCCGGTGTCCGTGAGCCTCTGGACAGCGTCCAGCCCTGGTATGCCCTGATCGAGCTGACGTCGGGCGAGCCGGGCGCGGCCGAGGCCGGGATGGAGCGTATCCTGTCCACCGCCTTCGAGACCGACCTGATCACCGATGCCGCCATCGCCCAGAACGAGGCGCAAGCACACGACTTCTGGAAGCTGCGAGAGGAACAATCGGCGGCGCAGAAGCCCGAGGGCGGCGGCTGGAAGCATGATGTCTCGGTCCCCGTCAGCCGCATCGCCGACTTCCTGGACGAGGCCACCGCCGCCGTCGAACGGTTCGAGCCGGGCGCGCGGGTCAGCGCCTTCGGCCACGTCGGCGACGGCAACATGCATTACGACGTGCTGTGCCCGCCCGGTGCGGACCTGCAGGCCTTCCTGGGTCGGTGGGAGGCGGGATCGCAGGTCGTTCACGACATCGTCGCCCGCTACGAAGGCTCCATCAGCGCCGAACACGGCCTGGGCCGGCTGAAGACGGAAGAGGCCCGTCGCTACAAGTCGCCGCTCGAGATTGCCACCATGCAGGCGATCCGGGCCGCCATCGACCCGAAGCGGATCATGAACCCGGCCGTGCTGTTCTGAGGCGATCGGCACCCTTCATTCCGTCACCGAACCGGCCTAGACACCCCGGCTGACGAACGGAGCCCCTGCCCTTGCTGATCGTGCTGTCCCCGGCCAAACGGCTGGATTTTTCCGAACCCGCAACGACGGTCCCGGCCACGCCGCCGCGGTTCACCGACGACCTGGCCAGTCTGGCGCGCACAGCCAAACGCCAGACGAAGGCCGACCTGCGTCGCCTGATGAGCATCTCGGACGATCTGGCCCGGCTCAACCGCGAGCGGTTCCAGGCCTTCGATCCGGCCGCGACCGATGTCGGCATCCAGGCCGCCTTCGCCTTCGCAGGCGACGTCTATCAGGGTCTGGAGGCACGGACGCTGGACGAGGCGGCGCTGACATGGGCCCAGGATCACCTGCGCATCCTGTCGGGGCTGTATGGCCTGCTGCGCCCTCTGGACCGGATCCAGCCCTATCGGCTGGAGATGGGCGTGCGGCTGAAGACGCGTCGAGGGTCCAGCCTGTATGACTTCTGGGGCGACCGGATCTCGAAACAGCTGAACGCCGATGCGGCGGACCAGTCCGACCCCACCCTGGTCAACCTGGCCAGCCAGGAGTATTTCGGCGCGATCGACGCCAGGGCGCTGAAGCTGCCCGTCGTCACCCCGCAGTTCCGTGAGACCAAGGACGGCGAAAGCCGCATCATCTCCTTTTTCGCCAAGAAGGCGCGCGGATCGATGGCCCGGTTCGCCATCGACGAGCGGATCGGGAAGGCTGCGGACCTCAAGGCCTTTGCCCGCGACGGCTACGCCTTCGACAAGGCGGCCTCGACCGACACCGACTGGATATTCACCCGGACATGAAATTTGGCCCGACCTGTCGCCTTCGCAGTCGCGAACGGCTAGGCTGACGGAACCTTGAAACCGTCGCGCACCTTTCTGCGACACCAAGAAACCAGAGTGGACGAGACCCCATGTTCCAGTGGCCCGGCAAGAAGGATGGCGAAGCGACCGAGCGTCCCGTCTATCGCAATCCCGATGACCTGCGGGGTCAGGTCGCAGTCATTTCCGGCTCCACCTCGGGCATCGGCCTGGCGCTGGCCCGGGCGGTCGCATCGCGTGGCGGCGACGTGGTGCTGAACGGTCTGGGCGATCCCTCGGAGATTGAGCGTACCCGCGCCGAGCTGGAGGCCAGCTGTGGCGTCCGCGTGCGATATCACGCCGCCAACATGCTGAAGGGTGACGAGGTGGCCGACATGGTCGCCTTCGGCAAGCACCAGCTGGGTCGCGTCGACATTCTGGTGAACAACGCCGGCATCCAGCATGTCGAGGCGGTCGAGAAATTCCCGTCGGACAAGTGGGAACAGATCATCGCTATCAACCTGTCCTCGACCTTCTATGCCACCCGCGCCGCCATCCCGATCATGAAGGCGCAAGGGCGTGGCCGGATCGTCAACATCGCATCCGCACACGGTCTGGTCGCCAGCCCGTTCAAGTCGGCCTATGTCGCCGCCAAGCATGGCGTGGTCGGCTTCACCAAGACGGTCGCTCTGGAAGTCGCGCGCGACAACATCACCTGCAACGCCATCTGCCCCGGCTATGTCGAGACGCCGCTGGTCCAGTCGCAGATCGCCGATCAGGCCAGGGCGCGCGGCATCTCGAAGGAAAAGGTCATCACCGACGTGATCCTGGAAGCGCAGCCCACCAAGCAGTTCGTCACCACGGAACAACTGTCGGGCCTGTTCCTTTATCTGATCTCTGATCTGGGGGCCTCGGCCAACGGGGCGGCGTTCTCGATCGACGGCGGCTGGACCGCGCAATAAGGCAAGCACCGGCGGGGGCGAATGGCGCTTTTCAGACGCAAGGCCACGCCGACGCCCGCCCCCGAGGCGACCGATCCCGCGTCCCCGCGTCCCATCTGTCTGGCCCTGCAGGGCGGCGGGGCGCACGGTGCCTTTCAATGGGGCGTGCTGGACCGGCTGCTGGAGGACGGGCGGCTGGACATCCGGGCGGTGACCGCCGCCTCGGCCGGGGCCATGAACGGCGCGGCCCTGGTGTCGGGCCTGGCGATCGGCGGAGTGGACGGGGCCCGCAAGGCGCTGGACAAGCTGTGGCGCGAGACCAATCAGTCGGGCGGCAAGAACGTCTTTGGTGACACCTCGATCTGGTCCAATGCCCTGACCCCCGCCTGGCTGAAGGACACCACCCTGTGGCGGGCGTCGGAGACGCTGGCGATGTCGATGTCGCCCTATGAGTTCAACCCGCTGAACCTGAACCCACTGAACCGGGTCCTGAACGCCGCGATCGATTTCGAGGCGATCCGGGGCTCGGACGTCAAGCTGCACGTCGCCGCCACCGCCGTGCGGCATGCCCGATCGCGGGTGTTCGCCAATGCGGAAATCACCGATCAGGTGCTGCTGGCCTCCGCCTGCCTGCCCCAGCTGTTCCAGGCGGTCGAGATCGACGGAGAGCCCTATTGGGACGGCGGCTATCTGGCCAATCCGCCGCTGTGGCCGCTGTTCTACGAGGACACGCCCAATGACGTCCTGCTGATCACCCTCAACGCCTTCGAGCGGGCCGATACGCCCAAGGCCCCCGGGGACATCATGGACCGGCTGAACGAGGTCGTCTTCAACGCCCCGCTGGTGGCTGAACTGCGGGCCGTCGCCTTCGTCCAGGACCTGATCGAACAGGGGCGGCTGACGCCTTCGGCCCAGGACCGCTACCGCAACGTCCTGATGCACGCCATCGAGGCCGACAGCTGGCTGGGCGACCTGTCGCTCGGCTCCAAGTTCAACACCGAATGGACCTTCCTGAACGACCTGAAGGCGCGTGGCCGGGCGGCCGCGGAGGAATGGCTGGAGAGCTGTTTCGGGGACGTGGGCGTGCGGTCCAGCGTCGATCTGCAGGCGCGGTTCGGGTAGGCGGACCTTCGGGTCGAAATGTCCGCCGACGATCTATTGCACGCCGGAGATCGTCCGCGCAGGCTGGGTATGGGCCCAGCCTCGTCATCCATCCAGCCAGAGAAGATCCATGCCCATCCCTGCGACCGTTGGCGCCTTCGCCATCGTTCCGAGCAACGATCTGGCGGCGGCGATTCCGTTCTGGGAGCGTCTTGGCTTCGGCCGGACCGGTGGCGATGGGACCTATTGCATCATGACCGGCTGGGGATGCGAGGTCCATTTGACCCAGGCCGGAGCCGGTCCCTGGACCGTTCCGGAATCGCACAATCCTTTCGGTGTCTTCATCCGGACGCCGGATGTGGACGCCATCGCGGCGCATGTGGACGACCTGATCATTCGCCCGGGCGGCATTCTGCGCCACCGCGAATGGGGGCTTTATGAAGTCGGGGTGTGCGGTCCGGACGGCCTTCTGGTCCGCATCGGATGGCCCTCTCACCTCGTGCCGGGCTTCGGACAAAAACCAGCAAGATGACGGGGTCAGCCCGGGAACAGCGGGCACGCTGCTATTGCCGGAGATCGTCCAGAAACGGCACCAGACGGTCCCGCCAGGCGCGATAGCCATCCTCGTCCGGATGCACCGCGTCCATGAAGAAGGCCCGGTTCTGCTGACCGTCCGGGGTCAGAAAGGTCGGATACAGGTCGAGATAGCGGACGTAGGCCGTCTGTGGACTTTCAGACGCAAAGGCCTCGAGCGCCGCATTGACCGGCTTCACGACGTTTTCGTTCCGATCGGTCTCGTTGGTCGGCAGCAACGACTGAAGAACGATCATCGCACGCGGTTTGCGGGCGTGCACGGCCTCCACGACGGCGCGGACGCCTTCGAAGATGCTGGAGACGGCGGGGTCCTCGGCGGCCCAGCTGTTGTTGATGCCGATCAGCAGCACGATGACGTCGGGATCGAGGTCCGGTCGATCCAGTTCCCCCAGTCCGCCCTCGCCTTTCGGCAGAATGCGCTGGAGAAGATGCTCGGTCCGGTCGCCGGAGATGCCCATATTGAGGGCGAGATAGTCGCTGTCCGCGCCGCCGAACGTCCCGGTCCAGACCGCGCGTCCGCCTGTGGTGCCCGGGAACCAGGGGTTCTCGGCCATGGTCCAGAAATCGGTAATCGAGTCGCCGAGGAAGACCAGCCGGATCGGCGCGAGGCTGGCTGGATCCGACAGCCGGGCCTCGATCTCGTTGAGCCGCTGCTGCCAGTATTCGATCCGGGCCGTCGGCCGGGTCGAGGCGAACGGCTCGGGCGTCTGGGCAAAGGCCGAGCTTCCGATGGAGGCTGCCAGAAGCGACAGAACCATGGTCCAGACGCGTTGGGGGTGGCGTGCCCCGATGATGTTCGACATGTCCGGCGTTCCCCTTGTTGCACGCAGGACTGTCACGAGACCTTCAGACGCGCAACATGACTTGCAAATCCGTGTTCGATCCGGGTCGAGCCTACCCCACAAACCCCGCCGCCCGCCTCAGCCGATCGTTGATCGCTTCACCCAGCCCCGTCATGGGCACCGGCGCGACGGCGATGCCCGCCGGATGTTCCCTGTCCGCCTCGCGTAAAAGGCGGAACAGGTTGGCGGCGGCCTCGCGCGGGTCGCCTGTCGGGCTAAGGCTCCAGCGGGGATCGCCGGACCCGGGGCCGAAGCCGAGCAGGATTTCGCCGGGGCGGAGGGCATCCAATGCGTCGATCCGGACGGGGGCGTCGGGGGCGTAGTGGGTGGTCAGGCGGCCGGGGGAGCGGTGGCCGTGTTCGCCGGTCGCCAGCGGGCCGATCAGGGCCTCGATCTGGTCGCGCGTCACGGCCCCGGGCCGCAGCAGGGCGACGCGGCCGTCCAGTACCGAGACGACCGTGCTCTCGACCCCTACGGCGGAGGGGCCTCCGTCCAGGACGGCGGCGGCGGATGGCCCCGTTTCCTCCACCGCATCGGCGAAGTTGGTCGGGCTGGGGCGGCCGGAGCGGTTGGCCGAGGGCGCGACGACGGGGCCACCGAAGGCCTGCAGCACCGCCCGCGCGACCGGATGGCCCGGCACCCGCACCGCGACGCTGTCCAGCCCGGCCCTGGCAAGGTCACAGACCCGATCGCCCGACCGGACCGGAGCCACGATCGTCAGGGGGCCCGGCCAGAAGGCGGCGGCCAGCCTCCGCGCCGCATCGTCGAAGAGGGCGATGGCCTCGGCCGCCCCGGCATCCGCGACATGGGCGATCAGGGGGTTGAACCGGGGTCGGCCCTTGGCCTCGAAGATCCGGGCGACGGCGTCGGCGTTGCCGGCATCGGCCGCCAGCCCATAGACGGTCTCGGTCGGCAGGATCACCAGCCGCCCGGCCCGCAGCGCCGCGACGGCCGCGTCCAGACCCTCGCTCAGGCGGATCGGGTCGCCAGCGAGACGTCCACCCGCACCTGTCGGCCGATCAGCCTGTTCCACGTTCCCTGCGTTCCAATTCCGTAGGCGGCCCGGTCCAGCGAGAAGCCGCCGGTCATCTGCGCCGTCCGGCCATCGCTGCGCAAGGTCACCGGGAAGCTGACCGGACGGGTCACACCCTTCATGGTCACATCGGCCTCGGCCGTGAACCGCTCGCCGTCCAGACGCCGCAGGGACGTCAGTCGAAAGCGGATGTCGGGGAAGCGTTCGGTGTCGAGCAGGGCGGGTCCGATGGCCGGCCGGGTCAGGGCGGCATTGTCCATGCGCAGGGAGGCGGCCTCGACCGTGACGGCGACCCGGGCGGCTTCGGGCGCTGCCGGGTCGAACCGGACGTCAGCCGTCCAGCGCTCGAATCGCCCGCTGCGGTGACCCAGCGGACTGCCGACGCGCATCGTGATGCTGGACTGCGCGGGCACGGCGACCCACCGGCTGGCCTGGGCCAGGACCGGCGGGCCGCCGAGGGCGATGGCCCCGGTAGCCAGCAGGATCACACCCGACAGGAACCGACGGCGGCGCATCGGAGCCTAGGGCCGGCGCGGGATGAAGGGCACCATGCGGTGCAGCACATTGTCGCGGTCGATGAACTGGTGCTTCAGCGCGGCCAGCACATGCAGGCCCAGCAGCACATAGAGGAACTTCACCCCAAGCTCGTGCATGTCCATGAAGGTGCCCGCCAGATCACGGCTCTGAGGCAGCGGCAGCAGGGGCCAGTTGAACAGGCCGAAATAGCTGATGTCGCGCCCGGCCGCGCTGGACGCTGCCCAGCCGCCCAGCGGCAGGCCGATCAGCAGGACGTAGAACAGCACATGCGTCCCCCGCGCCGCGACCTTCTGCCACTGAGGCGTTCCGGGCGGCATGGGCAGGGCGGGATTGGCGATCCGCCAGCCGATTCGGGCCAGGGTCAGCAGCAGAATGGTCAGGCCGATTTCCTTGTGCAGGACCACAAACTCGCGCGACTGCGGCCCGTTGGTCGCCTCATGCGCGGTGATCAGCAAGACCTGCGTCAGGATCAGCAGGGCCAGGCCCCAGTGGAAGATCAGCGATACGATCGAATAGCGATTGCGTGGCTCGGCCATACGGTGTCCCCGTTGAAGTCTCGGGCACAGCTTGGCGCACCTGAGGCCGGACGCCAAGCCATCCCTTGCCTGACGCCACGGCATCGTCGCATGAAGAAGACGAACGGAGCGGTGCCTGGCTCCGAAAAGGATCTGCCCATGACCTATCGTGCCCCCGTCCGCGACCTGGCCTTCAGCCTGACCGCCGTCGCCGGCATCGACGACCTGGCCGCCACCGGGGCCTTTCCCGACTATGACGGCGACGTGCTGAACGCCGTGCTGGAAGCGGCCGGTCAGTTCTCCGAGGAAGTCCTGGCCCCGCTGAACCGGCCCGGCGATCTGGCCGGGGCGAAATATGCGAACGGGGCGGTCACCGCCGCGCCGGGATTCGCCGACGCCTATCGCCAGTTCGCCGCGGGCGGCTGGACCGGTCTGGCGGCACCCGTCTCGGCCGGGGGACAGGCCCTGCCCAAGGCGCTGGAGCTGGCGGCCTATGAGACCGTGCACGCGGCGAACATGGCGTTTGGCCTGTGCCCCATGCTGTCGCTGGCGGCCATCGAGGCCATAGAGGCGCACGGCACCGAGCATCAGAAGACCGCCTATCTGCCGCGCATGGTCAGTGGCGAGTGGACCGGGGCCATGTGCCTGACGGAGCCCCAGGCCGGGTCGGACCTCGGGGCGCTGACGTCCACCGCCACGCCGAACGGCGACGGGACCTACAGCCTGACCGGCCAGAAGATCTACATCACCTGGGGCGACCACGACGCGACGGACAACATCGTCCACATGGTCCTGGCCCGGCTACCCGACGCGCCCGCCGGACCCAAGGGCATCAGCCTGTTCCTTGCCAACAAGTATCTGGTCAAGGAGGACGGCACCCTGGGCGACCGCAACGGCTTCAGGCCGGTCGGCATCGAGCACAAACTGGGCATCCACGCCTCGCCCACCTGCGTGATGCAGTACGAGGGCGCGACCGCCGAACTGGTCGGCCGGCCCAACGAAGGCCTGGCCCATATGTTCACCATGATGAACGCGGCGCGGGTGGGGGTTGGCATGGAGGGCGTCGGCATCGCCGATCGGGCCTACCAGCACGCCCTCGCCTATGCCCTCGACCGGCGTCAGGGACGCTCGGTCTGGACCGGAGAAGCGGGCGCGCCGATCTTCGATCATCCGGACGTGCGCCGCATCCTGTCGGTCATGAAGGCCCGGATCGAGGCGGCGCGGGCCATCTGCCTGTCCACCGGCGTGGCCGCCGACATGGCCCGACATGCCGCGACGCCCGAGCTGCGCGCGCACTGGAAGGGCCGCGAGGACCTGCTGACCCCCATCGCCAAGGCCTGGTCGACGGACGCAGGCGTCGAGATCGCCTCGCAGGGCGTCCAGATCCATGGCGGCATGGGCTTCGTCGAGGAAACCGGCGCGGCCCAGTTCTATCGCGATGCGCGGATCGCCCCGATCTATGAGGGCACCAACGGCATCCAGGCCATGGACCTGGTCGGGCGCAAGCTGTCGCAGGACGGCGGGGCCTCGGCCAGGGCCGTGATCGCCGAGATGAAGGCCACGCTGAAGGACCTTGGCGGCCTCTATTCCGGCAAGCCGGTCGAACGGTTCAGGACAGCGATCGCGGCGGTCGAGGACGCCACCCTGTGGATCCTGGACCGCAAGGCCGATCCGGCCGGGGCCGCCGACGTGCTGGCCGCGGCCGACGCCTATCTGAAGCTGATGGGGGACGTGATCGGCGGCTGGATGCTGGCGAGAGGTGCCCTGGCGGCCAGGGCGAAGCTGAACGCCGGCGACGGCGATCCGGCCTGGCTGGAGGGCAAGATCGCCCTGTACGAAATCTATGCCGCCAACATCCTGGGCCACGCGTCCAGCCGACTGGCGGCCGTGGGCCAGGGGGGCGACCTGCTGCAGCGCATGGGCCGCGAGGCGCTGGGGGTCTGAGGCCCCGAATTGCACTCGAAAAAACCGGGTGCAAAAGGTGCAATCGACGCTGAAACCCACTGGTGGCCTGACCGAGCCGATTGCACCAGTGCAACCTGCGTGCACTCTGCGCATGGGGGCGAACGCCCCGATGAGCCACGTCGCAACCGATAGCACAGGCCTGCGTCAGTTTCGGACGTAGCGTGCCCTTACCCCGTCAGCCGCCTCAGGAATGCCGGCGGGCGATAGGTGGAGCGGTTGACAACCACCCCGGCGATGCGGCCTCCGACCGCCTCGATCTCGTCGCGCAGGATCACGGGTTCGGCGGCCCCCGACATCTCGCCGGCGACCACCAGGACGGTCGCATTCACAAAGGGGGCCAGGGTGATCGACAGGTCGCTGCGGTCCGCAGCCGGTGCATCGATGATGATGGTGTCGGCGTGCCTGCGCATCGCATCCCAGTAGCGGGGGTCGGGCAGGGCCTCGACGCGCTGACCCGAGCGCAGCAGCTCGGCCCGGAACCGCGTGACCCACAGACGCCCGCCCAGACAGGGACGCGCGGTCATCAGACGCGCCGGGGCGACGGGCTTGCGGTCGCGCCCGATCACCGGCGGGCTGACGGCATAGAAGCTGGAGCCGTTGGGCGAGGATGCCACTGCGGCGCCCAGACGCCCGAAGCGTTCCCGGTCGGCCGCGACCGCTTCCAGCTGACAAGGCTGGGCCAGGTCCGCGTCGATCAGCCAGACGGGCTTTCGTGCCCGCACGGCCGCCAACCGGGCGAACTCGCGCGCGACGGTGGAGGCCCCCTCCCCGGTATTGGCGCAGGCGAATTGGATGACCCGTCCGCGGTGGGCGGGCGCCGATCCCAGCGCAGCCCAGAGGCCCGCCATTTCGCTTGTGAGATCGACCATCGAATCGGTTACGCGGTGACTGTCGGGGGAAAGGCTATCATGCCCCCGTCAGACCGCCTTCATCGGAGCCACGGCCAGGACCGGCATATCCAGCGTGCGGCCCACGATCGCGGGCGTCGACAGACCCCGGCGCGTGAACACCCGCAACAGGCCCACGCACAGCGCCGTGAAGCCCGCGAACAGGAAGGCGAGCGCCATCAGCGGCAGCTTCAGGCTGGTGCCGCGCGTGGGGGCGGCAGCGCGCTCGATCACGCGGACGTTGTCGGCCCCGGCACGCACCAGACCGGCATCGGCGCGGCTCTGGGCCTCGCGCTGCTGGAAATCGCGGATATTGGCGGTCAGGACGTCGCGGTTGGAGGCAAGCGTTGCGTTTTCAGACTCGTCGCGCGTCATCTTCGCCTGACGGTCGAGGATCTCGGCCAGTTGACGATTGACGGACGAAAGCCGGGCCGCGAGCGAGTCCCGTTCGGCCCGGGTCGTGATCCGGGTCGTTTCCAGCTCGGTCCAGACCGGGTTCGGCCCCAGACGTACCTCCTTGGCCCCCACCGTGGTGCCCGAGGCCACATAGGCCTGAAGCCCGGCGATCCGCGCCTCGATGTCCTGCACCGGCTGGCTGTCGGGTTGGTAGCGCGCCAGAAGCTGTTCCCGCTCGGTCCGTAGCTGCAGAATCTGGTCCTGGGCCGAGACATTGAGGTCCTGCTGCAGCGTGACTTCCGCCGGCGTACTGGCCTGTTGCGCCTCCAGGGTCTGAAGCCGCCGCGTCGCCTGGTTCAGCTGGTTCTCGACCGACAGCTTCTCGGTCAGGGTCGATTGATAGACCGCCGCCAGCGCCGTCTTGGTCGATGCGAAATCGCCGATGTCGTTGGAAGCCAGAAAGGCTTCGTAGGCCGCGTCGACATCGGCCAGTTCGTCCTCGAACACCCGGCGCTGGGACTGGATCGCGGACGTGGAGCGGTCCTGGAAGACTTCGCGCCGATAGATCAGATACTGGTCGAGAATGGCGTTCAGGATGCGGGCGGACTTGTCGGCGTTATCGCTTTCGAAGCCCAGGCCGATGATCGCGCTCTGCGGCGTGGTCGAGATCGTGAGGCCGTCGTTGATGGCCTTGATCGCATCACCTTCCTGTTTGGCGATCGGGTCGGTCGAGACCTTGCCGGGTTTGTGGAAGACCTCCAGGCCGAGCGCGCGGACGGCGCGCAGCTTGACCTCGCGGCTGCCGATGATGTTGGCCTCGGCCTGGGCGACCTCACCGGGTGCGGGCGGCGACGACTGGCGGTCGCCCAGCCCCACGCGCGGCTGATAGACGTATTCCTGACCGGCCCCGACGAACAGGCTGGCTCCGGCGTTATAGGTCTTCTTCAGCGTCAGGACCGCGGCGGCTCCGATGGCGAACACCACAAGGAAGATCACGATCATCAGGGCCAGTTCGCGAAACAGCAGGCCGATGACATCGAACACCCCGTAACGGGGGCGAGCCGAGACATAGGTCGTCGTGCTGGCCGTCGAACGCATGGGAAAGGCGAATCCGTAGAATCGTAAACGAGATTAATCTTTCAGACGTCCACGTTAACCACTGGTTACCCATGATCGGCGAGGGTCGGTTTCATGCTTCATCGGCGACAGATTCTGTGGGCCCTGGGCGCGGCGATGGTCGCCACGTCGACGGCAGGCTGTGCCAGCGGCCAGAGCGGGCCGCGGCCAAACCGCGTTCGGACCTCCGGCTTTTCCGATATCGCCTTCGCCGACTGGACCGACGCGGAGCCGGAATATCTGCTCTATCCCGGCGACGAGATCGAGGTGGCGACGCCGACGGCGACCGAACTGACGCGGACGATGAGGGTCGGGCCCGACGGGCGGATCGCCCTGCCCCTGATCGGTCAGGCCATGGCGGCGGACCGGACCCTGGCGGAGCTGGAATATGAATTGTCCAGCGCCTACGCCTCGCAACTGGTGCGACCGGTGGTCGAGGTGACGCTGAAAACGGCGGGACCGGTCAAGGTCTGGGTGGCCGGAGAGGTCCGCACGCCGGGCGTCTACGACATGACCGGCGACATGGACGCCTATCAGGCGATCGTCCAGGCGGGCGACTTCCTGGCCGGGGCCAGGCCCGAGCAGGTCGCGCTGATCCGGCGCGGGCCGGGCGGCGTGCGGATGATGCGGGTGGTGGACCTTCGGCCCCGTCGGGGCGAGGTCGTGGCCCTGCGGCGCGGCGACATCCTGTTCGTGCCGCGCTCGACCCTGGGCGAACTGGCCAACTTCTTCACCCAGGTGCGGGCGGCCCTGCCGATCGGGTTCAGCTACTCGATCAACGGGCAGTACCAGAGCTTCTAGGTCTGCGACCGCTCACGACGCGGCCAATACTTTGAAGCCTATGCGGCCAGTTTGATCACGCCGGCGTCGATATAGCGGCGGGCGGCGCGCTGGGCCTCGGCGATCTCGTCGCGTTCCATCTCTTCGGACATCTCGCGGCGATAGACCCGGGCTTCGATCGAGCCCTTCATGGCCGCCAGATTGAAGATCATGTGGGCGGAGACCCGGTCCATCGGGCAGCCCCCCGATCCGGACGAATACATCATGCCCAGCCGGAACAGGGCGTCGCCGTCCATATCGGCCGTGGGGAGGGGCAGCGTCGGGGCCTCGACCTCATGGCCGAGATCCGTGCTGTGCAGTTCCGGCGCGGTTTCTTGCGCGTTCATCACCGTATCCTTTGCGATGGGAGATGTCCGTTCTGGACCCGCCCTTCGATACGCGATCAAATACCACCGGTTTGAAGTTAAAGTTAACAGCGCGAGGCGCCGCAGAAGCTTTTATGTAAAGGGGATATGAATACTGTCCCGTTTGTTCAGACCTGAGAAATACACTGTAAATCTCTGATTCAGACTCTATCGGCCCCGTTGGCCGAACAGAACCTTGCGCGCCGCCTCTGCTGCCTTGCCGGAGGCGGCCAGATTGCTGCGCAGTGCATCGCCGACGGCGCGGCCCTTGATCACCGCAGGGCGCGCACCCACGCGGGCCAGCCAGGCCTTCAGGTTCGGGAACTCGTCGATGTTCTGTCCCTGATGTTCAGGCAGGATCCAGGGCCAGGCCGCCATGTCGGCGATGGAATAGTCGCCGGCCAGATAGTCCCGGTCCGCCAGCCGACGATCCATGACGCCATAAAGACGGTGGGTTTCATCGGTATAGCGGCGCACACCATAGGCGATCTGGCGCTGATCCTTGATGATCGCGGGGGCATACTGGCGGAAGTGGTGCGTCTGGCCCGCCATCGGCCCCAGGCCACCCACCTGCCAGAATAGCCACTGATCGACCTCGGCGCGGGCCCGGATGTCGGTCGGATAGAACTGGCCCGACTTGTTGGCCAGATACTGCAGGATCGCCCCGCTCTCGAAAATCGACAGCGGCTGTCCATCGGGACCGTCCGGGTCGACGATGGCGGGCATACGGCCATTGGGACTGATGGCCTGGAACTCCGGCGTGAACTGTTCTCCGGTGCCGATGTTCACGGCCTTGACCTCATAGGGCAGCCCCATCTCCTCCAGGGCGATGGAGACCTTCCAGCCGTTGGGCGTGGGCCAGTACCAGAGCTGGATCGGGTCGGTCATGGGGGGGGGTCTCCGGAACAGGGGGGCCGCATCCGAGGCGGGCCCCTGATCTGGGCCGCGCCATGGCCTGCCGCAAGCGCCCCGGTTCGTTCAGACAGCGTTCATGGTGGAAGCGCGACCGTAAGGACGAGCCGCCGGGATCGGCGTGCGGGAAACCATGAGATGAAATCGACCCTTACGGCCTTCGCCGCCCTCGCCGCCCTGGCCCTGCCAGCGTCCCTGCCCACGCTGGCGCATGCCCAGGACGAGCCCGAGACCTCTTCGGACGAGGTCCAGTCGCCGCGCGACAGAAGCGGGGGCGACTCATACGGCCAACCGACAAGTCCGAGGCCCGATTACGTGCCTGCCGATAGCGGGCATGAACCTCGGGATCGTGGCGATCGGGGTGGTAACGGCGGCGGAAACGGCTGGACCCGGCCGGATCAACCCACGGGCCCGGCCGTCGACCCGTCTCCCGGGCCATCCCAGGGCAACGGTGGCCGGGGTGGCCGCGACAGAGGCGATCCGGGCCGACCCGGCGGATGGGAAGGCGGCGGAAACGGCTGGACCCGGCCGGATCAGCCCCCGGCCCCGGCCGTCGATCCGACCCCAGGGCCATCCCAGGGCAGCGGTGGCCGGGGTGGCCGCGCCGGGGGCGATCCCGGCCGACCCGGCGGATGGGACGGCGGCCAGGGTCGCGGCGGCCGAGACGGCCAGGGCGGGGATCGCGGCAATAGCGGCCGCTGGACCAGCGGCGGCAATGGTGGGCAAGACTGGAACCGGGATCGTGACCACGACCGCGACCGCGACCGCGATCGCAACGGCGGCTGGACCGGCAACAACGGTCAGGACTGGAACCGCGATCGTGACCGGGATCGCAACGGTGGCTGGAACGGTGGAAACGGTGGCCAGGACTGGAACCGCGATCGCCACGGCGGCGGTCGGAACTGGGACAACGACCGCAACGGCCGGCGCGATTACGGCGGGTTCAACAACCGCTGGAACCAGAACGACTGGCGTCGCAACTGGAACCGGGGGCGGTCCAGCGACTGGTGGCGCCACGACCGGTCGTTCCGCGATTTCAACGGGATCCGGTTCGGGTACTATTTTGCGCCGAACTACGGCTACTACTCGGTGCCGAGAAGTTACTATGGTCAGCGCTACTATGTCGGGTCCTACCTGCCGTCGATCTTCTGGCGTTACCAGTTGAACGACTACCGGACCTACGGGCTGGGCTATCCGCCCCCGGGAACCCGGTGGGTGCTGGTCGATACGACCATCTATCTGATCGACAGCTACGACGGCTATATCATCGACGCCATCTACGACGCCTGGCGCTGGTAGATCGAAGCTCCCCCGCGCCGTTCCGACGGCGCGGGGAGAGAACGCTCATCCCGGGTCGTCGCACAGGCCGGGCGCTATCCGCAGCGGACCTGCTCAACGATGCCGCTCTGGTCATTGTAGAAGATGTTCAGCCGGTAGGGCGAGAAGTCCATCGTCACCGGGCAGGTGGTGCACACCACGCGACGACTGACGACCTCGACCGGCACCGGGATTTCGGTCCGGTGGCGTCCGACCAGATACTGGAAGTCGGCCGCCTTGCAGAGGTCCTCCGATCCATCCGGCATATGGGTGCCGACCGGCTGGCCGGCCTCGGCTTCCTCCACGATCGCGGGAGCTTCGGGTGCCGGGACGGGCGTCGACGAGCACGCCGCCAGTATCAGCGCGCCGATCAGGCCGCCTTTTCCCAGCGCCCCTCGTCCGACTGCTTCCAGTAGGCCAGGTTGGCCCCCTGCCCCTTCAGCGCCTTCCAGCGTTCCCGCGCGCCCTGCAACGCTGTCTCGTCGCGTCCGTCGAAAATGATGAAGCATCGCTCGAACTCCTCGGTGACGGTCATGTCCGACCCATCGACAATGAACAGCGCCTGAGACGCATTGAGGTTCTCATGTCCGGCGGTCAGCAGGATGGGCTGGCGCGCGGCATGCGGCTGGTCGGCAAGGCCATGCGCCAGGAAGCTGTCGTCGCGCCACGACCACAGACGTTCGTCGATATCCGCCCGTTGTTCCGCATCGGCGACCCGAACCCGGGCGCGCCACCCGCGTTGCAGCGTCCGGTCCAGCAGTTCGGGCAGGACCTGATCCAGCGTGGATCGCTCCAGGTGATAGAACCAGATCTCGCCCATTGCTTTCGTCCCGGGGCCGTCCGCCAAGAGGTCAGCCCTCGTAAGTGTCGGCTACCATGCGGTCGAGCAGGCGCACGCCCCAGCCGACCGGGCCGTCCGGCACAGTCGCGCGCGTCGACTTGGACGCCCAGGCCACCGGCGCGATGTCGATGTGCGCCCATGGCACGCCGTTGGTGAACCGCTGCAGGAACAGGGCGGCGGTAATCGAGCCGCCGTCGCGCCCGGCCGAATTCTTCACATCGGCGTTCACGCTGTCCATGATCTTGTCGTACTGGGGCGGCATGGGCAGGCGCCAGACGTTCTCGTTGACCTTGGGACCGGCGGCCAGAATCGCCTCGGCCAGATCGTCGGCGTTCGAAAACACGCCCGCATAGTCGAGGCCCAGGGCCACGATCATGGCCCCCGTCAGGGTCGCCAGATCGACCATGACCTTCGGCTTGAACCGGTCCTGGGTGTACCAGAGGGCGTCGGCGAGGACGAGGCGACCCTCGGCGTCGGTGTTGATGATCTCGACCGTCTGGCCGGACATGGAGGTCAGGATGTCGCCGGGACGCTGGGCATTGCCATCGGGCATGTTCTCGACCAGGCCCAGCACGCCGACCGCATTGACCCTGGCCTTGCGACCGGCCAGGGCGTGCATCAGTCCGGCGACGGCGGCGGCCCCGCCCATGTCCCAGATCATGTCTTCCATATTGGCGGCGGGCTTGATGGAGATGCCGCCGGTGTCGAAGCAGACGCCCTTGCCGACGAAGGCGATCGGCTGGTCGCCGGGCTTGCCGCCATTCCACTGGATCACCGCCAGCTGGCTTTCGCGCACCGAGCCCTGACCGACGCCCAGCAGGACGTGCATGCCCAGCGCCTCCATCTCCTTCTCGCCCAGGATCTCGACGGTCAGGCCGAGGCGTTCCAGTTCCTTGACGCGACGGGCGAACTCGACCGGATACAGGACGTTGGCGGGCTCGGCGACCAGGTCACGCGAGAAACAGACCGCATCGGCCACAGCGCTCAGTGGCCCGAAGGCGGCCTGGGCGGCCGCGACGTCGGCGGTGACGATGTTGACGGTCCTGATCGAGGGAACCTTGTCCGGCTTTTCGCGGGTCCGGTATTTGTCGAACCGGTAGGCGGCCAGTCTCACCGCAAAGGCGGCCCGCGCGGCCTGCCCGGCGGAGAGGTGGCGCAGGTCGATGGTCAGGGTCTCGGCACCCGACAGCTTGACCGCATGATAGGCGGTGCCGGCCGCCGTCTCGATCGCCAGATCGTCGAACTTGTCCGCCTCGCCTGCCCCGACCAGAACCACCGTGTCGGCCTGAATGCCCTGAGGCGCGGCGACGATCAGCGTGCTCGACGCGCCGCCGTTGAAGCGGCTGTTCGTCATCGCCCGGGTCAGGCTACCGGCCGCAGCGGCATCGTGGTCGGCACCCGACCCCGCGAAGGTGCGACCATCATGGACCAGAACGGCCAAGGCTTGCGAAACGCCGGCTTCGGCGACGAAGGCGATATGCATGAAACAGGGACTCCAGCCGGGATTCGCTCCCGGTCGTTGATACGGTGAAGGTGGCTGCGTCTGCCATTGTCGGCGACGCAGCCGGGCGTGTATTAGATGGACCGCCACGCCCGCGCCCGCAACCGGGTGATTTGATCGCCCGCATGACCCTGATCCAGACCTATCTGTTCCGCCAGATCGCACTGCCCGTGCTGGCAGCGTGCGCCTCGCTGGCCGGAATCGGCATCCTGAGCCAGAGCCTGGATCAGCTGGAGGTCATCGTCGAACGCGGCCAGAGCGTCTGGGTCATGGCCAAGCTGACCCTTCTGGCCGTGCCGCAGCTGTTCAGCGTGATCCTGCCCATAGGCCTGTTCGTCGGGGCGCTGATCGCCCTGACGCGGCTGCAGCGAGAGCAGGAACTGACCGCCGCCTATGCCAGCGGCATGACCCGCTGGCAGATGATCGCGCCCGGCGCCTGGCTGGCGGCGGGTGTCGCTGCGGTGATGCTGTTGACCAATGTCGTCGTGCAACCCTGGACCCAGCGCGCGGCGCGGGAACAGGCCTTTGCCATCCGCACCGATCTGGCGGCCCTGCTGGTCGAGGAAGGCCGCTTCGTTCAGGGCCCGAACGGCCTGACCGTCTATGTCCAGCAGATCGAACAGAATGGCCTGCTGAAGAACCTGTTCATCTACATCCAGAACGGTGACGAGGTGACGACCTGGGACGCGGCGGAGGCCCGCTTCGGGCGCGTCGACGGACAGCCTGTCCTGACCATGAAACAGGGGTCGTGGCAGCAGTACAGCTCGGCCGGCGTGCTGCAGCAGCTGGTGTTCGACGGCTACGTCTTCCCGCTGGGTCAGTATGTCACCGACGACCAGCGCATCCGCTACAAGTCCGCCGACCTGTGGATCACCCAGCTGTTCAACCCGACGCCCGAACTGATTCGCGATACGGCTCCGCGCGGTGAACTGCTGGCCGAGGCCCATTCCCGGCTGTCGTCGCCGCTGTATGCCCTGACCGCCATGGCCATGGCCCTGACCGCCATCCTTGGCGGGGCCTTCAGCCGGACCGGCTATACCGGGCGGATCGCAAAGGCCTCGGCCGCCTTCCTCGTGGTCCGCGTCGTCGGCTATGCGGTGGTAGCCGCCAGCGCATGGAACGGGTGGTTGAACGTGTTCCAGTATCTGCTGCCGGTCGCGGCGACCGTCGTGGCACTCAGGTTGGTGTTCAGGGCGCTGAAGCCGCGCAGGGCCTCTCGCCTGACCCTGTCCCGACTGAAGGTGCGACCGGTATGAGCACACTGGGCAGCATAGGCGCGGCACCAACCCATGTGTTGAGCGCGCTGCGTCTGGGACGGATCGAGCAGTATGTGCTGCTCCAGCTGGGCAAGTCGCTGGCCGTGGCGCTGGGGGTCATCAGCGCCCTGGTCATGCTGATCGACTTCGTCGAGATCTCGCGCGGTCTGGGGTCTGACACCGATCTGTCGGGCTTCCGCATCCTGGGCCTGATGCTGATCAAGTCGCCGGCAGTGATCGTGCAGCTCCTTCCGTTCGTCTTCCTGTTCGGGACGCTGGCGGCCTTCGTCGGGCTGAACCGCCGGAGCGAGCTGATCGCCATGCGGGCGGCGGGCGTTTCGGCCTGGCGCTTCGTCCTTCCCGCGGCGGGCGCGGCCTTCATGGCCGGGATCCTGACGGTGACCGTCATCGGTCCCCTGGCCGCGTCGGGCGACGGCATGTTCCAGCGTGAACGCAGTCGCATCTCCGATGGCGTCGGCGGGGGCGAGCAGGAGGCGATCTGGCTGCGTGAGGGCGAAGGCCAGCGCCAGATGGTCATCCGCGCGGCCCGTCAGGATCGCGCCCGTGCCGAGCTGCTGGACGTGACCTTCTTCATCTATGCGACCGATCCGGAAGGCCGCCGCGCCTTTACCGAACGGATCGACGCCCGGTCCGCAAGCCTGGCCGCCGGGCGCTGGCGTCTCGTCGATGCGGTCGGGGCCCAGACCGGACAGCGGGCCACGCGCTATTCGACCCTGGACCTGCCGTCCAGCCTGGCCGACGACGAGGCGTTCGAACGGTTCGCACGACCGCAATCGACGCCCTTCTGGTCCTTGCCGGGCCAGATCCGGAGGATCGAGGATGCGGGGTTCTCGTCCACCGCCTATCGGCTGCGACTGCAGCAGTTGCTGTCCACCCCGCTGGCCTTTGCGGCCATGACCATCCTGGCCGCAGCCTTTTCGCTGCGGCTTATGCGGCTGGGCGATCTGGCCCGGATGGCGGTTGCGGCGGTCGTGCTGGGCTTCGCCTTCTTCTTTTTGAACCAGTTTTCGGCGGCCATGGGCTCGGCGGAGGTCGTGCCCCCGGTCATCGCCGCCTGGCTGCCGGCCGTCCTGACGGCGCTCGCGGCCTTCACCTTGCTGTTCTATACCGAAGACGGCTAAGCGGTTCCCGAAGGCGGGGGCCTGAACAAGGGATACGGTCCTACCGATGCAGGCTGATCGCGGCCCTCTTTTCCGGCACCCTCTGCGGACCCGCCTGCTGACCGGCTCGGTGCTGGCGGCCTGGGCGGTTTCCAGCCTGGCGCTGGCCCAGACCCAGCTGCGCCCGACGCCGCCCCCCGCCGACGGCCTGCCGGCCGACGCCGTCTATCTCGAAGCCGATCAGGCCAGCCGCCAGGGCAATGTGATCACCGCGGCCGGCGAGCAGGACCGCGTCTATGCGCGCTTCCAGAGCCACTCGCTGCGCGGCCGTGCCGTCACCTATGACATCGGCCAGGGAGTCGGGGTCGCCGACGGCGAGGTCGAGCTGATCGACCCGGACGGCAACGTCGTCCATGCCAGCCACCTGGAACTGGATTCGGATCTGAAGGCCGGCGTCGCGGTCGACCTGGCGACACGGCTGACCAACGGTGCCAGCCTGATGGCCGCGACCGCGGTCCGGCGGTCCGAAAACGTGAGCGAGCTGAACTACGCCCTGTTCACGCCCTGCCCCGTTTGCGACGCCGAGGGCAATCCCAGGGAGCCCAGTCTCTCGATCCAGGCCGAGAAGGTGGTCCAGGACGAGGCCCTGCGTGCGGTCCTGTATCGGAATGCGGTCTTCAAGATCGGCGGCGTGCCCGTCTTCTGGACGCCCTACTTCGCCCATCCCGACCCGACCGTGGATCGGGCGTCGGGCTTTCTGGTGCCGATCGTCAACTATGACCAGGGACGCGGCGTCTCGATCGAAACGCCATACCTTCGGGTCGTCTCCCCGTCAGAGGACTGGCTGATCAGCCCGCAGTTCAACACCGGCGTGGCCCCTTTCCTGAACCTTCAATGGCGCCGGCGTTTCTCCAACGGCACGATCGTGGCCCGGACCGGCTACACCTATGCGCGGAACTTCGGCGACTTCGATCTGGACGGCGACGGCAGCGCCGAGAGCAACGTCGATTTCGGCGACGAGACGAGCCGTAGCTATATCCTGAGCTGGGGCAAGTTCGATCCGGCCGGCCCGTGGCGCTGGGGCTTCACCGCCGAGCGGACGTCCGACAAGACCCTGTTCGACCGCTATGACGTCATCGACCCCTATCAGGACAACGGGCTGTATTACGGCGACCAGCGTCGCCTGATCTCGCAGCTGTATGCCGAGCGACAGACCGACCGATCGTACCTGTCGGTCGCCTCCTTCTCCTTCCAGAGCCTGCGGGTCGCACAGTTCAACGATGTGACGCCCGCACTGAACGTGTTCGAGAATGACGGATCGCTGCCGCTGGTCGCGCCGTTGATCGAAGGCCGCTGGGAGCCGGAGCAGCCGGTGCTGGGCGGTCGGCTGCGGCTGCGGGGATCGGCCGTGTCGCTGTATCGCGACGACTACGTCGGCAGTCCGGTGCTGAGGCCGCAGGTCGTGCCGACGGGCTCCACCCTGGGCCTGCCCGGTGTGGACAGCCGCCGGATCACCGCCCAGATCGACTGGCGCAGGTCCCTGACCTCGGCGGCGGGCATCCGCTACGAGCCCTTCATCGACGGCCGCGTCGATGTCTATTCGGTCGCCGACCTGCCGCCCGTTCTGGGCCTTGCCGATGAGACCATCACCCGCGAGCGCGCCACCATTGGCCTGGACGTCAGCTACCCCCTGATTCGTCGCCTGGGAAACGGGGCGGACCTGATCGTCGAACCGCTGGGCCAGGTCTCGCTGTCCAACACGCCCGACGTCGACGCCCGGATCCCGGTCGAGGACTCCGAGACGCTGGAGTTGGACGAGTCCTCGCTGTTCCGCATCGACCGCTTTCCCGGATACGATCTGCTGGAAGGCGGCTTCCGGTTCACGGCCGGGGTGCGTTCCACCCTGCGCTGGGACACCAACCGCAGCGCCAGTCTGTTCGTCGGGCGCAGCATGCGCGATGCGGACCAGACCGCCTTCGGCATTCCGATCCCCGATGCGCCCGCCAAGATCTACGACCCGACCGGCGTCGGGGCCCAGACCTCGGACTGGGTGGTCCAGGGCAGCTTCCAGCCGTCGGACCGCATCCGTGGCTGGGGCCACGCAACCGTCGATGGATCGGGCAATATCCGCCGGGCCGAGGCGGCGGTCGATGGTCGATGGGGACCGCGCAACCTCGCGACGCTCAGCTACATCGTCGATCGGTCCAATCCCCTGACCGGGCCGAACAACCGCAATTACGAGTTCGTGCAGCTGGCGGGTCAGCAGTTCGTCTATGGCAACTGGGGCGTGACGGTCGCAGGCATCGCCGACCTGGAGCGAAACCTGATCACCCGGTCCGAAGTCGGCCTGCTGTTCGACGACGACTGTTTCCGGGTCGAGGTCGGCTATCGTCGCGACAACACCCGCGTTCGGCCCACGGGGCCTTCGGATGGGGTCTATGTTCGTCTAAACCTCGCCACTTTTGGAGGGTCAGGCTATGGATCAAACGGCTTGCGTTAGGCATGACGCGTGAACGCGTGTGCCTGGACCGTTTTTGGACACGGCGCGCGGGTTCGAGGGAATCAGGACTGACCATGGGTTTGATGCGTATTTCGACCGCCGTCGCGATGGTGGCGCTGGTCGCCGGTTCAGCCGTGGCCCAGACGGCCCCTCGTCCGGCGCAGGCTCCGGGAGCGGCGGCGGGCACCTTGAATCCCGCTGCCGGACAGCAGCCGATCACGGCGGCCCAGCCGCCCCAGCCCGAGTTCAAGATGGCCGACGGCATCGTCGCGACCGTCAACGATCAGGTCATCACCGGCTTCGACCTGCGTCAGCGTATGCTGACCACCATCGCCATGAGCCAGGTGCAACCGACCGAGGAGAACATCCCGGCGATCCAGCAGCAGGCGCTGCAGGGCCTGATCGAGGAACGACTGCAGGCCGCCGAGATCGCCAAATACGATACGCTGATCATCACCGATGCCGAGGTGGATCAGGAGATCGCGCGTATGGCCGAGGACGCCGGCACGACGCCTCAGGCCTATCTGGGATTCCTGACCGGTGGCGGTATCCGGGTTGAAAACCTTCGCGAGCAGTTGCGCACCGAGATCGGCTGGCGCGAACTGGTCGGTGGGCGGTTCAACGGCCGATCGCGGGTCAGCCGGGCGCAGGTCCAGCAGGCGCTGCGCCAGGTCACCGAGGCCGCATCCAAGCCCCAGTATCTGGTCGGTGAAATCTACATCGAGGCGGCCCGCGTCGGTGGCCAGCAGCAGGCCTTCAACGGGGCCGAACAGCTGGTGCAGCAGATGGTCCAGGGCGCGCCGTTCCAGGCGGTGGCCCGCCAGTTCTCGGCCGCCCCGTCGGCAGCGCGCGGCGGCGATGCCGGCTGGATCGTACAGGGCACCGTCCAGCCCGAACTGCAGGCGGCCCTCGAGTCGCTTCAGGTCGGTCAGCTGTCGCGGCCGATCCCCGTCTCCGGCGGTGTCTACATCATCTATATGCGCGACAAGCGCGCGGGCGCAGCGACCAATCTGGTGTCGCTGAAACAGGCCATGATCGAGCTACCGGAAACCGCGCCCCCCGCCGATGTGGCCGCTGCAACGACCCGGCTTCAGGCCCTGCGCGGCAGTCTGACCTGCGACAACATCCTGCAACGGACCTCGTCGGAGGCCGGGCTTCTCGGTTCCGACCTGGGCGAGGCGGATGTGGCCAACCTGGCCCCGCAGTTCCAGCAGGTCGCACGTTCAGCAGAGATCGGCAGTGTCAGTGACGTCGTCCGCACGCCGCTGGGCGTGCATTTGCTAGCTGTCTGCGGGCGCCGCGCGGGCGGTGCCGACGTGCCGACCGCGCGCGAGATCGAAGGCCGTCTGCAGAACCAGAACCTGGCCATGCTGGCGCGACGCTATCTGCGCGATCTGCGCGCCGACGCCCTGATCGAGCTGAAGTAGATCCATGGGCCTGCCGCCTCTGGTCCTCAGCCTCGGCGAACCCGCCGGGATCGGACCGGAGATCATCGCCAGGGCGTGGCAGACCCTGGGCGGCGAGGCTCAGTTCGCGGTCATCGGCGACATGCGCCTGCTGGCCGCGCAGGGCATTCCCGTGGTCGAGATCGGAGCGCCGGGCGACGCCGCATCGGTCTTTGCGCGCGCCCTGCCGGTTCTGCACCATCCCGCGCCCGCGCCGGTCGAACCGGGCAGGCCCGATCCCCGCAATGCCTCCGTCGTCGCCGACTGGATCGAGCGGGCCGTCGGCCTGGCCCTGTCCGGCGAAGCGTCGGGCGTGGTCACGGCCCCGATCGCCAAGGCCCCGCTCTATGCCGCCGGGTTCCGCTTTCCGGGCCATACCGAATTCATCGCCGAACTGACCGCCGACGCGCCTTTCGCCGGCACGCGCGGGCCGGTCATGATGCTGACGGCCAGGGACCTTCGCGCCTGTCTGGTGACGATCCACGTGGCCCTGGACCAGGTGCCGGAACTGGTCACGGCCGAACGGGTCTGCAGGACGGCGCGCGTGGTGCACGAGGCCATGCGGCGTGATTTCGGCATCGCCGCGCCTCGCCTGGCTCTGGCCGCCCTGAACCCTCACGCGGGTGAGGGCGGCGCGCTGGGTCTGCAGGAAATCGAGGTGCTGCGTCCCGCCGCCGAGGCGCTGCGGGCCGAGGGCATCGCCATCACCGACCCCCTGCCCGCCGACACCCTGTTCCACGACGACGCGCGGGCGACCTATGACGCCGCCGTCTGCCTGTATCACGACCAGGCCCTGATCCCGGTCAAGACGCTGGACTTCTGGGGCGGGGTCAACGCCACCCTGGGCCTGCCGATCGTGCGGACGTCGCCCGACCACGGCACCGGCTTCGAGATCGCCGGCAAGGGCGTGGCGCGGGCGGACAGTCTGATCGCTGCCATCCGTCTGGCCTCCACCATGGCGGCGGCGCGGGCGGCGCGCTAACAGGGGCCGGTGTCAGACCTGCCCCCCCTCCGTGAGTCCCTGGAAGCCCACGGCCTGCTGGCCAAAAAGAGCTTCGGCCAGCATTTCCTGCTGGACCTGAACATCACGCGCAAGATCGTGCGCCTGGCCGGTCCGTTCGAGGGACGCGCCGTGATCGAGGTCGGCCCCGGCCCCGGCGGCCTGACCCGCGCGATCCTCGAAAGCGACGCAGGTGCGGTGGTGCTGGTCGAGAAGGACCCCCGCTTTCTGCCCCTGCTGACCGAGCTGGACACCGGCGACGGCCGCCTGAGGATCATGGAGGCCGATGCGCTGAAGGTCGTCGAGGCCGATCTGGTGACCGACCCCGCGCACGTCGTGTCAAACCTGCCCTACAATGTCGGGACGCCCCTGCTGATCAAATGGCTGACGGGTCCTTGGACGCCGCACGCCATGACCCTGATGTTCCAGAAGGAGGTCGCCGAGCGGATCGTGGCCGCGCCCGGCGACGACGCCTACGGCCGTCTGGCCGTCATCGCCCAGGCGGTGGCCGAGGCGCGGATCGTGATGCATCTGCCCGCCGCCGCCTTCACGCCGCCGCCCAGGGTGGCCTCGGCCGTCGTCCACCTGATCCCTCGCGCCGGGCGGCCCGAGCGCGGCATGCTGAAGCGTCTGGAGACCGTCACCGCCGCCGCCTTCGGCCAGCGCCGCAAGATGCTGCGTTCCAGCCTGAAGCCACTGGGCGGCGGAGCCCTGTGCGAAGCGGCCGGCATCGACCCGGACGCCCGGGCGGAGACCATCGACATCGCGGGCTTCCTGAGGCTGGCGGAGGCGACCCCATGACCGACATCGACCCGTTCCGCGCCATCGGCATCAGTCGCCTGGCCCACGCCCTCAAGGCCGAGGGCCGCAGCGTGATCCATATGGAGTTCGGCCAGCCGTCGACCGGGGCCCCGCCGGCCGCGATCGCCGAGGCGCACCGCGTGCTGGACCTCGACGGCATGGGCTATTGGGAGAGCGCGCCGCTGAAGGCGCGGATCGCCCAGCTGTACCGTGACCGCTACGACGTCGCGGTCACGGCCGATCGTCTGTTGCTGACCTGCGGGGCCTCTCCCGCCCTGGTGCTGGCGCTGTCGTCCGCCTTCGGACCGGGCGACCGGATCGCCATGGCCCGCCCCGGCTACGTCGCCTATCGCAATACGGTTCGGGCGCTGAACATGGAGGCGGTCGAGATCGCCTGCGGTCCAGCCGAGCATTATCAGCTGACCGCGGTCGCGCTGGACGCGCTGGATCCCCCGCCCGCCGGGGTCATCATCGCCAGCCCGGCCAATCCGACCGGGTCGGTGATTTCCGCCTCCGAACTCTCCGACATCGCTGCCGTGTGTCGCAGAAAGCGTATCCGAATTCTCTCCGACGAAATCTACCACGGCCTGTCCTATGTCGGCCCCCAGCCGTCGATGCTGTCGTTCGAGCCGGACGCCATGGTGATCAACAGCTTCAGCAAATACTGGAGCATGGCCGGGTGGCGGCTGGGCTGGCTGCTGGTGCCCGCCGACCATGCGGAGCGGGCGCGGGCCTTCATCGGCAATCTGTTCCTGACCCCGCCGTCGCTGAGCCAGCACGCGGGGCTGATCGCCATGGACCAGCATGAGGTGCTGGAGGGCCATACCGAGGTCTATCGGGCCAACCGGGCCCGGATGCTGGAGGCCCTGCCCGCGCTGGGCCTGAAGTCGATCGCTCCGCCCGACGGCGCCTTCTACATCTGGGCCGACATCGGCCATCTGACGCAGGATAGCGTGGCCTTCTGCGAGCGTCTGTTGCGCGACACCGGGGTGGCGACCGCACCCGGCGTGGACTTCGACCCCGTCGACGGCCACCGCTTCATGCGGTTCAGCTTTGCCGTCTCCACGCCGGAGATCGAGGATGCCCTGGCCCGGATGATTCCCTGGTTTGCGGCCCGAGCGTCAGACTGAGGCTCAATCCAGCCCGGTGATCCGGCCGTTAGTGCCCAGCGCGATCCGCTCGGCCGAGGGCACGCGCGGCAGGCCCGGCATGGTGTTGACCGCACCGCACAGGGCGACGACGAAGCCCGCCCCGGCCGACAGCCGCACCGAGTCGACCGGCAGGACGAAGCCCTGTGGCGCACCCGACACCTTCTCGTCGGCGGTGAAGGAATAGGGCGTCTTGGCCATGCAGACCGGCAGGTGACCGTGGCCCTCGGCCTCGAACCGGGCGAGGTCTTTCCTCGCCGTTGGCGACAGGACGATGTCGGAGGCGCGGTACAGTGACTGGGCCACCGCGCGGATCTTCTGCTCCAGCGGCAGGTCGTCGGCATAGGTCAGCTTCAGCGCGCGACCCGGATCGGTATTGGCTTCGGCCAGGGCCGCCACGGCATGGGCCAGCCCCTCCGCCCCCGCGCCGCCGTCGGCCCAATGGGTGCAGATATGGGCCTCGACCCCGTGCGCCGCACAAAGGTCGATGATCGCGGCCTGTTCTTCGGCCGTGTCGCCATGGAAGGCGTTGATCGCCACCACGACCGGCAGCCCGAAGCCATGCAGGTTCTCGATGTGGCGCGCCAGATTGACGAAGCCGGCCCGCACGGCCGCGACGTCCCCGGTGCCCAGCGCGTCCTTTGCGACCCCGCCCTGCAGCTTCAGCGCCCGAACCGTCGCCACGATCACGGCGGCGGAGGGGGCCAGGCCGCTGGACCGGCATTTGATATTGAGGAATTTCTCGGCGCCCAGGTCGGCACCGAACCCGGCCTCCGTCACCGCGAACTCGCCCAGCGCCAGCGCCGCGCGGGTCGCCGTCACCGAATTGCAGCCGTGGGCGATGTTGGCGAAAGGACCGCCATGGACCAGCGTCGGCGTGCCGCCCAGCGACTGAACGAGATTGGGCAGGACAGCCTCGCCCAACAGAGCCGCCATGGCCCCGGCCGCGCCGATATCGCCGGCCGTCACCGCCCCGCCGTCACGCCTACGCCCGACAACGATGCGAGCCAGCCGGGCCGCCAGATCGTCCGGCCCCTCGGCCAGGCACAGGACGGCCATCACCTCGCTGGCCACGGTGATGTCGAACCCGCTCTCGCGCGCCGCGCCGTTGGTGCCGCCCAGACCGATCGCGACCTGCCTCAGGGCCCGATCGTTCATGTCCACGGCGCGCCGCCAGGTGACCCGTCGCGCGTCCAGCCCCCGGTCGTCGCCCCAGTAGAGGGCGTTGTCGACCATTGCGGCCAGAAGATTGTGCGCCGCGCCGATGGCGTGAAAGTCGCCGGTGAAATGCAGGTTAATCCGTTCCATCGGCGCGACCTGGGCCTGGCCTCCGCCCGTCGCCCCGCCCTTTCGTCCGAACACCGGCCCCAGCGAGGGCTCGCGAAGGGCGATGACGGTCTTGCGCCCGATCCGGTTCAGCGCGTCGCCCAGACCGATGGTCGTGGTCGTCTTGCCTTCGCCCGCCGCCGTCGGATTGATCGCCGTGACCAGGATCAGCCGCCCCGCGGGACGATCCGCCAGACCCGCCAGAACCTCGCGCGACAGCTTGGCGATGTAACGGCCATAGGGTTCCAGCGCATCGGGACCGATCCCCACCCTGGCGGCGATCTGCTGGATCGGTTCCAGCGTTGCGGCCTGGGAGATCTCGATATCACCGGGCACCGTCAGACCGCCTCCGAGAGCAGACCCGTCCGGTAGGTCTCGACCCAGGTGTTGCGGAACCGCCGGCTGCGCTCGGCGTGATAGATATGGGCCAGTTCGGAATAGGACCGGTCGAAGTCGTCGTTGACGAAGACGTAGTCGAACTCTCCGCAGTGCTCGATCTCGCCCTTGGCGTTCTGTATGCGGCGCTCGATCACGTCGTCGGCGTCCTGCGACCGGGTCACCAGACGGCGGCGGAGTTCTTCCAGGCTGGGCGGCAGGATAAAGACGCGGACGGCGTCGCCCGGGCATTTCTCCGCGATCTGCCGGGCCCCCTGCCAGTCGATGTCGAACAGGACGTCCCGGCCCTCGGACAGGGCCTTGGCCACGGGCGCGCGCGGGCTGCCGTAGCGGTTGCCGTGCACATCGGCCCATTCCAGGAAGGCGTCCTCGTCGATACCGCGCTGGAATTCTTCAGGCGAGACGAAGTGATAGTCGCGGTCGGCCACCTCGCCTGGCCGGATGCCGCGCGTGGTCATGGAAACGGACAGCTCCAGCCCGGCGTGGTCGGCCATCAGGCGACGGCACAGGGAGGTCTTGCCCGCGCCCGAGGGGCTGGCCACGATCAGCAGGACACCCCGGCGGGGCGTGCGGTCATTCGACATTCTGTACCTGTTCCCGAAGCTGCTCGATGACCGCCTTCAGGTCGAGGCCGATGGCGGTCAGCGCGGTCGTAGCCGATTTCGAGCACAGTGTGTTCGCCTCGCGCATGAACTCCTGCATCAGGAAGTCCAGCTTCCGGCCGGCCGGCGGCTGGCAAGGCGACGTGAGCGATCAGCCTGTCCAGTTCCTCACGGACGTCCGCCCGGGTGGCGAGGGCGGCGGCCTCCACCACGATCCGCTCCTGCAGGCCCGGCACGTCCGGGGCCAGCTCGGCCATGCGTCGGGCGAACCGCTCGCGCACGGCCCCGGTCTGGGCGGCGGCTTCGGTTTCGGCGCGGGTCACCAGAGCTTCGATCCGGCCGACGAAGTCCTCGATCACGGGGCGCAGCTGGGCGCCTTCGCGTTCGCGCGACACCTTGAGCGCATCCAGAGCCTGCTCCACGCTGGCGGCGATGGCGACCTCGACGGTGGCGCGGGCCTCGGCGTCGTCGACCTGTTCGTCGCTCTCGATCACGCCCTTCAGGCCGAGCAATCCATCGGCCGACGGCGGCGTGGCCCCCTCCTCCGCCAGTTCATTGGCCAGCGCCAGATAGCGGGCCAGCACCGCCTCATTGACCTTCAGGGTCGGCGCGTCGCCGTCTGCGCGGCGTGCGTTGACGCCCAGGGTCACCTGGCCCCGGCTGAGCCGACCCTGCGCTGCCGCCCTGGCCAGCCGCTCCAGATTGTCGAACCCGTTCGGCCCGCGAAACCGGACCTCCAGATTGCGGCCGTTGACCGAGCGCGCCTCGACCGACCAGGTCCAGCCGTCCAGAACGCCATCGGCCCGGCCGAACCCTGTCATGCCCGAAAGGTCGCTCATGGCCCGTTCGCCGGCGCGGATGTCATCGATGGGGGCGGCACGGCAGGCCGCAGCCCCGTGGTCGCCCGTGACGGAGTCAAGGATCCGGGTGGCTGCATGGTGATGACCGCCTCTCCGGTGGGCGGAGGCGGGGTCACCGGCGCCGTACCGGGCGGCAGGGTTTCTGCCGGTGACGGCCCCGCCCGGCCCGCCTCGATCGAGCGCCAGCGCGCGACATTGGCCAGGTGCTGCTCATAGGTCGAGGCGAACACATGCCCCCCGGTGCCGTCCGCGACGAAGAACAGGTCCTGCGACCGGGGCGGGTTCAGCACCGCCGCCAGCGACTGCCGGCCCGGATTGGCGATCGGTGTCGGGGGCAGGCCGTCGATCAGATAGGTGTTCCAGCCGGTGTCGCGCTCCAACTCAGACCGGCGGATACCCCGACCCAGAGGTCGACCCTTGGTGATGCCGTAGATGATGGTCGGATCGCTCTCCAGCCGCATACCGATGCGCAGCCGGTTCGAGAACACCGCCGCCACCTGGGGCCGCTCGCGCGCGATGCCGGTTTCCTTCTCGACGATGGAGGCCAGGATCACGGCCTCTTCCGGCGTCCGGACCACGGTGTTGGGCCCCCTCCGGGCCCACAGTTCCGCAAGGTTTTCGGTCGCCGCGCGCTGCATGCGGGCAATGACCTCTGCGCGCGTTTCGCCCCGCGCGATCTCATAGGTCTCGGGCCAGAGCGAGCCCTCTTCGGGCACCTCGGCGATCGTGCCGGTCAGGACGGCTTCCTTGTTGAGGATGTCCACCGCCTGGGCCGACGACCACCCCTCGGGGATAGTCACGAAATGGCGCACGACGCGGCCGTCGGTCAGCAGCGCCAGCACCCCCTTGAGCGAGGCCCGGGTCGGCACCTCATATTCGCCGGCACGCAGCCGCCGGTCGGCCCCGGTCAGGGTCGCGGCAGCCTTGAACATATCCGCCGACCGGATCACCCCCGCGCTCTTCAGGCGGGCCGCGATCGCCGAGACGCCCGAGCCGGACGGCAGGGTGACGATGGTCGCATCGCCCGTCCTCGCCGAGGGTCCGGGCGCATAATAGACGCTCCAGGCCCATGCGAGGCCGGCGATCAGGAACAGGCTGACGGTCGCCGAGGCGGCCAGGGCGGCCACTACCAGTCCCGACCGCTTCTGTCCTGGAGCCGCCCCCCGGCCGTTCGTCATGTCAGGCAACCTTGCGGAAAATGACCGAGGCGTTGGTGCCGCCGAAACCGAAGCTGTTGGACATCACCACGTCGATCTCCATGGGCTTGCCCTTGTGTGGCACCAGATCGATGGCGGTTTCGTGTTCCGGATCGTCCAGATTGATCGTCGGCGGCGCGATCTGGTCGCGGATCGCCAGCACGCTGAACACCGCCTCAATGGCCCCGGCCGCCCCCAGCAGGTGGCCGGTCATCGACTTGGTCGAGGACATGGCCAGGTTCTTTGCATGGTCGCCGACCAGACGCTCGACAGCGCGCAGCTCGATCCAGTCGGCCATGGTCGAGGTGCCGTGGGCATTGACGTAGTCGATGTCCTCGACCGCGATCCCGGCACGCTTCACCGCCGCCTTCATGGCGCGATAGGCCCCGTCGCCGTCCTCGGACGGCGCGGTGATGTGGAAAGCGTCGCCGCTCATGCCGTAGCCGATGATCTCGGCATAGATCCGGGCGCCGCGCGCCCTGGCGTGCTCGTACTCCTCCAGCACCAGAACGCCGGCCCCCTCGCCCATGATAAAGCCGGCATGGCCCCGGTCATAGGGGCGCGACGCTGCCTCGGGCGTGTCGTTGTAGGCGGTGCACAGGGCCTTGCAGGCCAGGAATCCGGCGATGCCCAGGGGCACGATGGAGCTTTCGGCCCCGCCCGCCACCATCACATCGGCGTCGTCGAAGGCGATCATCCGGGCCGCGTCGCCAATGGCGTGGACACCGGAGGCGCAGGCCGTGACCACAGCGTGATTCGGGCCCTTCAGCTGATGCCGGATCGAGATCTGACCGCTGGCCAGGTTGATCAGGGCGGACGGGATGAAGAAGGGGCTGATCCGGCGGGGCCCTGACTCGGCGAGAATCTGGGCGCTGTCGGCTATGGGACCGAGGCCGCCGATACCCGCGCCCATCATGACGCCGGTCCGTTCCTTGTCCTCGTCGGTCTCGGGGTGCCAGTTCGCGTCGTTCAGCGCCTCGTCCGCCGCCGCGATGCCGAACAGGATGAAGTCGTCAACGCGCTTCCTCTCCTTGGGCGTCATGATCGCGTCGGGATCGAAGCTGCCGGGCACGTCCGGCCCGCCGCCGCCCCGCCCGTCCACGCTGGGCACCTCGCCCGCGATGGTGCAGCCGTAGCCTTCCGTATCGAAGGCGGTGATCGGACGGATGCCGGAGCGCCCCTCGACGATGCCCTTCCAGCTGTGCTCGACGCCAGTGCCCAGGGGGGTGACGAGGCCGAGACCGGTGACGACGACGCGACGCATGCTTTCGCGCTCCAGCAGAATCCTGATTCAGAAACAGTAATGGCCGCCGGGCCGCTCCGCTAGGAGGGCCGGGCGGCCATCAACTGCCGTTAGACCGAATGCGCTTAGGCGGCGGTCTTTTCGTCGATGAACTTCACAGCGTCGCCGACGGTCTGGATGTGCTCGGCGGCGTCGTCGGGGATTTCGATGTCGAACTCTTCCTCGAAGGCCATGACCAGTTCGACGTTGTCGAGCGAGTCAGCGCCCAGGTCGTCGATGAAGCTGGCCTTTTCGGTGACCTTGTCCGGATCGGCGTCCAGGTGGTCGATGACGATCTTGCGGACGCGTTCCAGGGTATCGGACATGGGTGTCTCTGCCTTTTAGAGGCCGCCCGGGGCGGCGTTGTAATCTTGGTTTGCCGTCTCACGGCGGCCCCGTTTGCGCAAGAGGCAACGCCTCGCTGACCCAACCGGTTGCCGACGCTTTAGCACACCGCTCGCGGTGGGAAATAGGCCGTAACGCATCTTGAGCGGCGACGGCGCGGTCGCGCGACTTGAGGCAGGCCAGGTGGGCTATCGCGCGGTCGCGCTGCTTGAGCCGGGTGCTATCGGCGTGGACGATTGACCCACCACACCAGACCCCCGCCGACGATCGCCATCGGAGCCCCGTAGATCGCCCAGATGATATGGCCGGTCATGAAACTGCCCGGCAGGATGTTGAACCCCTGAAGCACCCAGATGACGCCGATCAGCAGCAGCGGACCCGCGAGAATGGTGGCGAGGTAGCGGAGGACGATCATCGGGATGTTCCTTCGGCGATCAGATCATCGCCATGCCGCCATTCACATGCAGTGTCTGGCCCGTGACGTAGGCCGCTTCGTCGGATGAAAGATAGACGGCCGCCGCCGCGATCTCGTCGCCGGTGCCGAGGCGGCCGGCCGGGATGTTCCGGAGGATGCCCTCGCGCTGCTGCTCGTTCAGCACATCGGTCATGGGCGAGGTGATGAAGCCCGGGGCGATGCAATTGACCGTGATGCCGCGCGATCCGACCTCCTGGGCCAGCGACTTGGAAAAGCCGATCATGCCGGCCTTGGACGCCGCATAGTTGGTCTGGCCCCCGTTACCGGTGACGCCGACGACCGAGGTCACGCCGATGATACGCCCCGACCGGCGCTTCATCATCCCCTTCATGGCGGCGCGGCTCAGGCGGAAATAGCTTTCGAGGTTCACGGTCAGGACCGACTGGAAGTCCTCGTCCTTCATGCGCAGCAGCAGGCCGTCCTTCGTGATTCCCGCATTGGCGACCAGGATGTCGAGGCCTGCGCCCGCGACCTCCTCGGCGACGCCGACCAGGGCATCGACCGAGGCCGGATCCGACAGGTTGGCGGTGGCGAAATGCGCCCGCTCGCCGAGTTCCTTCGCCAGTTCGGCCAGCACGGCCTCACGCGTGCCGGACAGGACGACGGTCGCGCCCTGGGCATGCAGCGCGCGGGCGACGGCCCCGCCAATGCCGCCCGTGGCCCCGGTGACGAGGGCGGTCTTTCCGGTCAGATCAAACATGAGTGTCTCCGTAGTGACGAGTGTTTAGTGGCGAGTGGCGAGAAGGGCGGCGATTGAACTCGTCACTCGTCACTCGTCACTGCCTTCGCGAAAGCCTCGATGTCTTCGGGGCTGTTCAACGCCAGGCTTTCCGCCTCCGGCGCGATCCGCCTGGCCATGCCGGTCAGGACCTTGCCCGAGCCGATCTCGACGAAGCGGGTCACGCCGCCTTCCCCGGCCATCCACATCATGCTCTCGCGCCAGCGGACACGGCCGGTGACCTGTTCGACCAGCAGGCGGCGGATCGTGTCGGCGTCGGTCTCCGGCCGGGCCGTGACGTTGGCGACGACGGGCACGGACGGCGCGGTCAGGTTTGCGGACGCCAGGGCGGCGGCCATTTCGTCGGCGGCGGGCTGCATCAGCGGGCAGTGGAAGGGGGCCGAGACGTTCAGCGGGATCGCCCGCGCGCCCAGCTCCTTCGCCTTCTCAATGGCCCGATCCACGGCGGCCTTGTCGCCCGAGATGACCACGTTGCCGTTGTTGTTGTCGTTGGCGACCACGCAGGTGCCGATTTCGGCCCCGGCCGCAGCGGCTTCCTCCGCGAGGGCCAAGTCCGTCTTCGGTCCGATCAGCGACGCCATCGCCCCCTGCCCGACCGGCACGGCCCGCTGCATGGCCTGACCGCGCAGCTTCAGCAGTCGCGCCGTGTCGGCGATCGAAAGGGCCCCAGCCGCCGCCAGCGCCGAATACTCGCCCAGCGAATGGCCCGCGACGAACGACGCGCGCGCCACGGACACGCCGAACTCCCTGTCCAGCACCCGCATGACCGCCAGCGACACCGCCATCAGGGCGGGCTGGGCATTTTCGGTCAGGGTCAGCTGATCCTCCGGCCCGTCGCGCATCAGACCCGACAGATCCTGACCCAGCGCCTGATCGACCTCGGCGAAAACCTCACGGGCGGAGGCGAAGGCGTCGGCCAGCGCCGCGCCCATGCCGACGGCCTGACTGCCTTGTCCGGGGAACAGGAGGGCGAGGGTCATAAGGAGGGTCCATTGTTGCCTGAGAAGCGCGGAGGGGTAAGCCGGTTGCCGCCTCCGGGCAACCCGGCCGACTTGACGAAAGGCGGTCGAGAGACGACGTTTCGGGCATGGCCCAGGTCGCGATCCAGCTGTCCGACGAAGACCTCGAACGCCTCAAGGCGCGCGCTGAGGCCAATGAGATCACGCCGGAACAAGCGGCGGCGGATTTCGTCCGGGATTCGCTCCACGCCCGCGATCCGTGGCTCGGCTTCGCCACCGAGGGTGAGTATCTCGCCTGGATTCAGGAAGGCATTGATTCAGCCGACAACGAACCGTTGCTCGATGCAGATATCGTCTTCGCCGAAATGCGGGCGCGCTTGACCGATCTCTTGGCCAAACAATCCCGGTGAACATTGAGTTCGCCCAGCGTGCCCTTCAGGACATGCGGGCGCAGACAGACTTCATTGCGGGCGACAAGCCGGGCGCGGCGCTCATGGTCGCGAGCCGGATTGAATCCAGTATTCGAAATCTCTCAGAGTTTCCGAACCTGGGCCGCGCCGGCAGTCGGGCGGGCACACGCGAGCTTCGGGTGCCGAAGACGCCCTTCATCGTTGTGTACCGGATCGCCAAAAGCAAAGTGGTCATCCTCCGCATCCGTCACGCGGCCCAGAACTGGCGCTGACCCTTTCAGTCCTTGCCCCCCGACCCCTTTTCCCCTATACGCGCCCGCTTTCCAGGGCTTCGGTCCTGATGCGGAACACCAAAGGGTTCGGGAAGTCATTCCGACCGCCGCTTCAGGATCCATCGTGGTTCGGACTTCACCCGGTCCGGTCGCGCCGACGCCCTACAAGGGAGACTGACGAATGGCTCTTTACGAGCACACGGTCATGACGCGCCAGGATATCAGCGCGCAACAGGCCGAAGCCCTCAACGACACCATCAAGGACCTGATCGTCGCCGGCGGCGGAACGGTCGCCAAGATCGAATACTGGGGCCTGCGCAACCTGACCTATCGGGTCAAGAAGAACCGCAAGGCGCACTATTCCCTGCTGGCCATCGACTGCCCCCCGCCCGCCATGGCCGAAGTCGAGCGCCAGCTCGGCATCAACGAGGACGTGCTGCGCTGGCTGACCGTCCGCGTCGAGGAACTCGACCTGGAACTGTCGCCACTGCTGGCCCGCCGCGAGCGCGAGCGTGAACGCGATCGCGAACGCACGCCGCGTGAAGACGCCGACGTGGCCGCGTAAGGAGGATTTGAACCCATGACCGATACCACCTCCACCCCCGGCATGCCCGTCGGCGCCGGCTCCGGCCGCCGTCCGTTCAATCGTCGCCGCAAGGTCTGCCCGTTCACGGGCGAAGGCGCGCCGAAGATCGACTACAAGGACGTCAAGCTGCTGCAGCGCTACATTTCCGAACGCGGCAAGATCGTGCCCTCGCGCATCACCGCCGTGTCCCAGATCAAGCAACGCGAACTGGCCAAGGCCATCAAGCGCGCCCGCTATCTGGCCCTCCTGCCCTATGTGGTGAAATAAGATGAAGGTCGTTCTGCTCGAACGCGTCGAGAACCTCGGCGCCATCGGCGACGTCGTCACCGTCAAGGATGGCTTCGCTCGCAACTTCCTGCTGCCGCGGGACAAGGCCCTTCGCGCCACCTCCAAAAACCTGGAGAAGTTCGAACTCGACCGCGTCGCCATCGAGGCCCGCAACGAGAAGAACAAGAGCGAGGCCCAGAAGATCGCCGACAAGATCGACGGTCAGTCCTACGTCATGATCCGCCAGGCGGGTGAGACCGGCCAGCTGTACGGCTCGGTCTCCGGTCGCGACGTCGCAGAGGCCGTCCAGGCCGAAGGTGGCAAGGTCGAACGCTCGCAGGTCGTCCTGAACACGGCGATCAAGACCCTGGGTGTTCACGAGGTGCTGGTTCGCCTGCACGCCGAGGTCACCGCCACGGTCAAGATCAACATCGCCCGTTCCGCAGACGAGGCCGAGCGTCAGGCCAAGGGCGAGGACGTCATCAAGTCGGCCTACGACGAAGACCGCAATGCCGCCGCCGAACAGGCCCGCGACATGGTCGAAGGCGGTGCCGGCCAGCAGGACGGTCTCGGCTCCGAGGCCTGATCGCCGACCCTATTTCCGCTTATCGGGCGGAATAGAAAACCTGAAGGGCGTGCCGCAAAGGCGCGCCCTTCTTCGTTTCTGCACTGCGTCCCTTCCATGTCAAAAATGCAACGGCGCGCCGACGAAGACAATTCCCGTCCTTGACCTGCGCTCGAGGCGAACCCAGCTTGCATGGCACCGGACCCTGAGCTCCGTCGGCGCAAAAATCTTGCGCTCTTGGTGCGCTGTGGGTCCGTCCGCACCAGCCGGTGCTGAACAGTTTCGCTTGGTTACGCGGCGGTCGCGCCGTTCCTCCCCTTCGGTCGTCAGGTCCAGAACATGCTCAGAATAACCAGCCGCTCCCTCCTGCTCGGGTTCGCATCCGCCGCGACCCTGCTCGCCTGCCCGCTCGTCGCCTCCGCGCAGTCCGCGCCGCCGCAGGATGACGCCAGCCAGGTCGACGAAATCGTCGTCACCGGGACCCGCACCGTCGGCCGCAGCCGCCTGGACACCATCGCGCCGGTGGACGTGATCAGCGCCCAGACCCTGACCCGTACGGGCACGGGCACCGAGACGGCCGCTGCCCTGGCCAATGCGGCACCGTCTATCAACTTCCCGCGCCCGGCGATCTCGGATGGCTCCGATCACGTCCGTCCCGCCTCGCTGCGCGGCTTGGCCCCGGACCAGACCCTGGTCCTCATCAACGGTCAGCGCGGCCACGTCAGCGCCCTGGTCAACGTCAACGGCAGCCTGGGACGCGGCTCGACCGCCTTCGATCTGAACACCATACCCTCGGTCGCTCTCGGCTCCGTCGAAGTGCTGCGGGACGGGGCGTCCGCCCAGTATGGGTCCGACGCCATTGCCGGCGTGCTGAACCTGCGCCTGCGCGAAGCTGACTCGGGTGGCGGCCTGACTTACAACTACGGGCGGTTCGACACGACCTTCACGACCGCGCGTGGCGATCACAAGGCCGAGGATGGCGAACAGCAGTCCTTGGCCGGTTGGATCGGATTGCCGCTGGGCGACGACGGCTTCATCACCTTCGCTGGTGAGTTGCAGACCCGGGACCCTACGAACCGCTCCGACTACGCCGCGCCATCGGCCGTCAACGGCGGAGCCTCCAACCAGGTCATCGGCCGTTTCGGTGACCCGGACGTGCAGAGCCAGAGCCTTTGGTTCAACGCCGGCAAGCCGTTGAGCAATGACTGGACGGCCTATGCGTTTGGCGGCGTCCAGCACAAAGCCAGCTCGTCCGCCGCCACAGCGCGCGCTTTCAACGAGACCCGCAACGACATCACCATCTATCCGAACGGCTTCCTGCCGCTGATCGAGACCGAAATCGTCGACAAGAACATCTACGGCGGTATCAAGGGTCCGGCCTTCGGCATCGATTGGGATCTGTCGGCCGGATATGGCAGCAACGCGCTGGACTACCGCGTCGTCAACTCGCTGAACCGCACTTATGGCACGACGTCCCAGCGTGAGTTCGATGCCGGCGGCCTGTCCTACGACCAGTTCACAGTCGGCATAGACGGCGTGAAACCGCTGGACATCGGTCTGTATGAGCCCCTGAACTTTGCTTTCGGCGTCGAATACCGGGCCGAGAACTTCGAGGTCACGGCCGGCGAGCCCGCGTCCTACAATCAGGGCCCTCAGATCGTCATCCCGGGCACGACGACAGCCAACCCGCTCGGTTCACAAGGCTTCCCCGGCCTGTCGAACAAGAATGCCATCAAGGTCGACCGTAGCAATTACAGTGCCTTCGTCGATTTCGAGGGCAAGCTGACAGAGGCCTTCTCCTTCGGTCTGGCGGCCCGCTATGAGGACTATTCCGACTTCGGCGATACCCTGACCGGCAAGGCTTCGGCCCGCTACGACTTTACTCCCGGCTTCGCCATCCGCGGGGCCGTGTCTTCGGGCTTCCACGCCCCGGCGTTGCAGCAACAGTATTTCAGCTATACGGCGACCAACCTGTCGGCCAGCGTGGTGGGCGGCGTGCCCGTCGTGACCCTGGCCGAGAACAGCACCTTCCGTGTGGATGATCCGGTGTCCCGCATCCTGGGCTCGAAGCCTCTGGAGGCTGAAACCTCGGTCAACTACTCGCTGGGCCTGGTCTTCCGTCTGGGTGCTGTGGATCTGACCGTCGATGCCTATCAGATCGATGTGAACGACCGGATCGCCTATTCGGAAACCCTGGGCGGCACGGGCGGCGCACGTCCCGGCCAGACCGTGGCCGAGCGTGATGCGATCCGTGCATTCCTGACCGCTAATCTGCCTGGAACCAGCGTCAGCGGCGTGCGCTTCTTCGTCAATGGCGTGGACACCACGACCAAGGGCATTGACGTCGTCGGCCGTTATCGCCTGCCGACCGACTATGGTCGCTTCGATTTCACGGTCGCCGGCAACTACAACGACACCAAGGTCAACTCGACCCCGCCGTCAACCAGCGCCCTCGCGTCCTCACCCTTCTTCCTGTTCGACCGGGCCAACATCCTCGCGTTCGAGGACGGCACGCCCGAGAAGAAGGTCGTGTCCAGCCTTGACTGGTCCCTGGGTGGATGGTCCGCAACAGCAAAGGCGACCTATTACGACAGCGTCCTGATCGCCAATAACAGTCCGAGTCTGGATTACGAGACCGGTTCGGACACCCTGATCGATCTGGAGGCGCGCTACGAGTTGCCTATCGGTGTCGGCCTGGCCGTGGGCGTGACCAACCTGACCGACGAGTATCCGCAGTTCACTCCGGCGGCGATCAACGGGTCGACGGGATCAACCGGCTTCCCGCAGTACTCGCCCTATGGCTTCAACGGTCGCTTCGTCTACGGCCGCGTGAGCTACAACTTCTAGGCCTGGAGACAGGACCGGAACGGACACGGCGCGGAGAGCGATCTCCGCGCCGTTTTCATGTTCGCGCCTTGGTTTCGCCGCCGTGCTACGCTGCAAAGCTTGGCCAGACTTGGAGGGACCCAATGAGAACTATCATCATCGTGGTCGCGACAGCGTCCATTCTCGCTATTGCCCTCCCTGCCGCCGCCCAGACGCGGACCCTGGACACGTTCGTGACCGAGGCAAACAGGGTGCCGTTGAATCCGACATCGGCCTTGCGCTCGGACGCGCGTCGTCTGATGCGGGAGGCGAATACCGCCTTCACCAACGTCGGCGACGAAGTGCGCGCTGCGCGGGCGGCCGGACGGACACCGCCCGCCTGCCCGGCTGAGCGCATTACGGTCAATGCGCGCCAGTTGCTGAGCTTTTTGAACGCCATCCCGGCCGAGCGTCGGCGTCGCATGTCGCCGACGGACGGCATCCGTGCCTGGATGGCGGATCGCTATCCCTGTCCGGCCGGCTGAGCCGCGCCCCGAACTGATCCGTCTGGGGATTTTCCAGCGGTCCACAGACGGGCCGAATCGATCCCCGGCCAAGGCCATATCCAAGGCTGTCGCAGGGGCGTGCGAGGGGTATGCGTTAACCCGATGAACGCCTTTTCCCCCTCCTTCGCCCCCGACTCTTTCGGCGCGGTTCCGATCCCGTCCCTGCCGCATAACCTGGAGGCCGAGCAGGCGCTTCTGGGTGCGCTGATGTTCGACAATGCCATCTTCGAGAGGCTGTCGGACCGCCTGCGCGGGTCGCATTTCTACGAGCCCTTCCATCAGCGGCTGTACGACGCGATCGAGGATCACATCCGCCAGGGCATGCTGGCCGAGCCCACCATCCTGATGGAGCGGTTCAAGCAGGACCCGGCCTTCGCCGAGTTCGGCGGCCTGCGCTATCTCGCCGACCTGATGGACCGCGCCCCGCCGGGGGCGAACGCGCCGGACTATGCCCGCGTGGTCTACGACCTGGCCCTGCGTCGCGATCTGATCCGTATCGGCGGGGAGATCATCAAGGAGGCTCCGGACCCGGAGACGCCCGCGATCGAGCAGATCGAACAGGCCGAGCTGACCCTGTATTCCCTGGCCGAAACCGGCGCGCCCTCTTCCGGCTTCGTCAGTTTCTCGACGGCGCTGGCCGGTGCCGTGCAGATGGCGGGCGAGGCCTATCAGCGCGACGGGAAGCTGGCAGGTCTGGCCACCCATCTGGACGATCTGGACCAGAAGCTGGGCGGTCTCTATCCCTCTGACCTGTTGATCCTGGCGGGCCGCCCGTCGATGGGGAAGACGGCGCTGGCGACCAACATCGCCTTCAACGTGGCGCGCAACTATCGCTGGGAGCCGACGCCGGATGGCCGCAAGACGGTCTCGGGCGGCGTGGTGGCCTTCTTCTCGCTGGAAATGAGCGCCGAACAACTGGCCATGCGGATTCTGGCCGATGCGTCGGGCGTCTCTTCCGACCGCCTGCGCAAGGGCGAGATCGATGCCTCGGACTTCGGCAAGGTGCGGGACGCGGCCATCGAGATCGGCGAGAGTCCGCTCTATATCGACGCCACCGGCGGCCTGGCCATCTCCAAGCTGGCGGCACGCGCCCGCCGCCTGAAGCGGATGGAACAGGGGCTGGACCTGATCATCGTCGACTATCTGCAGCTCATCACCGTGGGCGAAGGCAACGGCCAGAAGAACCGGGTGCAGGAGGTGTCGGAGATCACCGGCGGCCTGAAGGCGCTGGCCAAGGAGCTGAACGTCCCCATCGTGGCCCTGTCGCAGCTGTCGCGTCAGGTGGAAAATCGCGAGGACAAGCGGCCTCAGTTGTCCGACCTGCGCGAATCCGGCTCGATCGAGCAGGACGCGGACTGCGTGATGTTCGTCTATCGCGAAAGCTACTACCTCGGCCGCACCGAGCCGCGCGAAGGCACCGAAGAGCATCTGAAATGGCAGGAGGACATGGACATCCTGCAGCACCAGGCCGAGGTCGTCATCGGCAAGCAGCGTCACGGCCCGATCGGCATCGTGAAGCTCAGCTTCGACGCGGACACCACGCGGTTCGGCAATCTCGCCCGCGATGGACGCTACTCAAACTTCAGGGATATTCCGGAGTAGAGTCGGGCCCCTTGTCGCTCCCATCGACGCGCCGCATCCACGGCCCTCCCGATGGGTGAGAGATTAGCCTCAATCGTCCCGGTGAACCCGCTCGCGACGCTCGTGACGTTCCTGGGCTTCGACCGACAGGGTCGCGGTGGGACGGGCTTCCAGACGGCCGAGGCCGATCGGCTCGCCGGTGTCTTCGCAGTAGCCGTAGGACCCGTCCTCGATCCGGCGGAGCGCATCCTCGATCTTGGAGATCAGCTTGCGCTGGCGGTCGCGGGTCCGCAGCTCCAGGGCCCGGTCGGACGCCGAGGAGGCCCGGTCCAGCAGGTCCGGATGGTTCTCGGTCTCGGCCTTCAGATTGACGACCGTACCCTTGGATTCACGCAGAATATCGTCTCGCCAGGCCAGCAGCTTATGCTTGAAATAGGCGAGCTGCCGTTCGTTCATGAACGGCTCGTCGTCCGAAGGCCGGTAACCGGATGGTTCGTCCGACGGAACAGAGGCCAATGCGGTCATCGCACTCACACTCAAAACAGCGCCCCCCATGGCGCAAGACGGCCTATAGGCAGGGTTGGTGACTCACGGCAACCATCATCGCGCGTCCGTGATCGCGGCCAAGCTCGCTTGTCACCGACTGCGTGACATTTCTTCATCACCCGGCTCGACGAACCCGGGATTTGACCGGCATTTCCGGGGTTTATGTTGCAGTGCGGCGAACTTCGGCCTTGGCCAGTTCGACAGCGGCGCGCAGGTCGATCTGCTGCAGCAGACCCGTCAGCGTCTCATCCGGATCGTCGGGACGCTCTTCGCGCAGACCCCGCGCCATGCGCTCCAGCGCGCCCTCCCCCGCCTCGCCCGACAGCAGGGCCAGTTTCAGCTCGTCCAGGCGGTCCAGCAGTCCGGCTCCGCGCCGGACGGCACGGCGTCGACGCTCGGTCGCGGTCTCCACGCCCTGCAAGGCCATCAGGGCAGAGACATCGCTGACCCCCGATGCCGAAGAAACGGCTTGCGATGAAGCCGTCGCCGGGGCGGACACGCCCTGGGACAGGGAAAAGCCGCCGCTCGCGCGTACGGGCCGCTGACCGGTGGCGGGACCGGTACCCGAGGGGCCAGTGACCTTCATGACGGGGTGCTCCGAGGCATGGCTCACCATCGCCAGACGTCCGTCACCGTTTGGTTAACGACGCGGCAGGATTTGCCGGGGATACCCCATACCCGCAAGCCCTTGCGCTGATTTTACGGGTTTTTTTGTCCGGCACGACTTTCGCAGCGCACGGGTGAGTCCGTCCGCCGAAAGACCACCCGATGCAGAAGTTGCTGACCGCCCTCCTCGCTCCGCTCGCCCTGGCATTCGCCGTGGCCGGACCGGCGTCGGCTCAGTCGCGCATCAAGGACATCGCCTCGATCGAGGGCGTGCGCACCAACCAGCTGGTCGGATATGGCCTGGTCGTTGGCCTGGCCGGCACGGGCGACAGCCTGCGCAACTGCCCCTTCACCCGCCAGTCACTGGAAGGGATGACCGAGCGGCTGGGCGTCAACATCCGGGGATCGAACGCCAACTCCAAGAACCTGGCCGCCATCATGGTGACCGCCGACCTGCCGCCCTTCGCCACGCCGGGCGCGCGGGTCGATGTGTCGGTCTCCAGCCTGTGCGACGCCAAGAGCCTGCTGGGGGGCACCCTTCTGGTCACCAGCCTCCAGGGCGCGGACGGCAATGTCTATGCCGTGGCCCAGGGCTCGGTACAGACCGGCTCCGTGTCCGGTTCCGGCTCCTCCGGCTCGTCGGTGACGCGCGGCGTGCCGACCGCCGGCCGAATCGCCTCGGGCGCGACGGTCGAGCGCGAGACGGGCTTCAACCTGGACAGCCTTCAGGAAGTCCGCCTGACCCTACGCAACCCCGACTTCACCACAGCCCAGCGGATCGCCGCCGCCATCAATTCGACCTATCCCTCGACGGCCCTGGCCGAGAACGGGTCGGTCGTCACCCTGCGGGCCCCCGCGCAACTGGGCATGGCGGCCTTCATCAGCCGGGTCGAGAACATGCCGGTCGCCGTCGATACCCCCGCCCGGGTCATCATCGACGAGGTCAACGGCGTCATCGTCATGGGCGAGAACGTCCGCATCTCCACCGTCGCGATCGCACAAGGGAACCTGACCATCTCGGTTCAGGAAAGTCCCCAGGTCAGCCAGCCCGCCCCCCTCAGCCAGGGCCAGACCGCGGTCGTCCCGCAATCCGACGTCACGGTCGAGGAGGAACTGGGCCGCGAGATCCGGCTGGTGAACGGGGCGACATCCCTGTCCACCCTGGTCAACGGCCTGAACGCCCTCGGCGTCTCGCCCCGCGACATGATATCCATTCTCCAGGCCATCAAGGCAGCGGGCGCGCTGCAGGCCGAAATCGAGGTGCTGTAATGAGCGACCTGTCCATTTCCGCCGACTTGCTGGCACCGACCCCCACCGCTCCCAACGCGGCCTCCGCCCGCATGCGCGAAACGGCCGAGAACTTCGAGGCGTCCTTCCTGGCCCAGATGCTGAAACCCATGTTCGAGGGGCTGTCGACCGACGGTCCATTCGGGGGCGGCGAGGCCGAGGGCACCTGGCGCAGCTTCATGATCGACTCCATGGCCAAGCAGACGGTCAAGGCCGGCGGCATCGGCCTGGCCGACACAGTGGTCGCCGAGATGGTTCGCATGCAGGCCCAGCAGGCTCAGGCTCAGGCAGGAGCCGCCGAGTGACCTACGATCCGATCACCGCCACCGCCCACCTGCGTCGCCTGACCGATCTGACCGACCGGCTGACGGCCAGGCTGGAGGCCGAAACCGATGCCTTCGCCTCACGCCGCCCCCAGGACGTGACCACAAGCCTGGCCGAGACCCAGGAACTGGCCAATCTTTACCGGCGCGAGTCGGCCCAGTTGAAATCGAACCCCGGCTTGCTGTCCGCCGCCCCCGTCAGCGAACGCATGAGCCTGATCAAGGCGACCGAGACGTTCGAGGCCGTCCTGGCCATTCATGCCCGAACCGTCGAGGCGGCGCGCACCATCTCCGAGGGCCTGGTTCGCGCCATCGCCCAGGAAGTCGCTGGTGCCCGCGCGATGGGCACCGGCTATGGCGCATCCGGCCGCGCGGCGGCCGGTGACGGCCGCGCCGTGACCTTGAATCGCACCGCCTGACGGGAGCGAGACCGGGTCGAACGCTATTTTAACGACGAGTGTCAGGTGAAGTTTAAGGGCTGTATGGCAGATTGAACTCATGTCGATCCGCACGCGACTTCTGGGATTTGCCTTCGCGGCCTCCGACCTGCTGGTCGAGCTGGCTCCGGGTGGCAAGATCGTCTTTGCCACGGGCTCCGGTCCGTCAAAGGACATTCCGGCCGAGACTCTCGTCGGATTGTCCATCTTCGACGGTGTCGGCAAGGCCAGCGCCAAGGCGGTCGAGGCGGTACTCAACAAGCTCACGCCCGGGACCCGATCGCCTCCCGTCGAACTGCTGTTTGCCGCGGGTGACAACCACGTTCGTCGTGCCAGCGTACGCATGTTCCTCATGCCCGACCTGGCCCCCAACATCTCGTCAGCCGTCACCTGGGAAGGGCCGGCCTATCTGCTGCACGATCCCCAGTCGCGTCCGGCGCTGACACCGGCAGCATTCCTGGACAGGGCCCGCGATATCCTGTCCGCGCCGGGCGTGTCCCGCGACCTGGCCGTCTCGTTTGTCGACATTCAGGGCCTGCAGGCAATCGGTGCGCTCGGCGAGGCGGGCGAACGGCTGAATACCCGCGTCCAGGGCGCGCTTCAGGCGGCATCGGTCGATGGCAACAGCACAGGCCAACTGGGTCCCGAGAAGTTCGCCATGCTGCGCGATCGTTCGATTGACGTCGACCTCGCGGGCGAGGTTCGCGAACTCGGTCTCAGCGAGGGGCAAAATCTGGATGTCCGATCCGTCGATGTCGGCATCGATGTCGGCGGCGATGCCCTGAACACGCTTCGTGCCCTGCGGTTCGCGGTCGAAGGCTGCCTGAAGGAAGGCGGACTGGATCGGCCGGAGCTGACCTTCACCGCCGCCCTGGCGCGCACGCTCAAGAACGCAAGCGCTTTCAGAAGCATGGTGCGCGATCGCGGCTTCGAGCTGCATTACCAGCCCATCGTCGATCTCAAGACAGGCGCGGTTCACCACTTCGAGGCCCTGGCAAGGTTCCAGGGGACCGATGACACGGCCGACACCATCCACATGGCCGAGGAACTGGCCCTGATCGACAGCTTCGACGTCGCGGTGGTCGAGAAGGCGCTGAGCCGTCTGCGACAACCGGGCGCCGGCCTGCTGAAATTCGCCGTCAACGTCTCGGGTGCCTCCCTGGCGGATGACCGCTACGCGCAGTCCGTCCTGCGCATGACAGCAGTCCGCCCGGTGGAGCGCCGCCGCCTGATCATCGAGGTGACCGAGTCGGCCGCCCTGGCCGATGTTGATGCCGCCAACCGTCGCCTTGGAGCGCTGCGCGCTGCCGGGATCAAGGTCTGCATCGACGATTTCGGCTCGGGGTCCGCCTCATACGACTACCTGCGCCGTCTGTCGGTCGACGCGGTCAAGATCGATGGCAAGTTTATCGAAGGCGTGGAAACCGATCCGCGCGCGCGGACCATGCTCGAACATCTGGTCGAGCTGTGCCGCTCGCTCAAGGTCGAGTCCATCGCCGAGATGGTCGAGACGCAAGCCACCGCCGACATCCTGCGCGATCTCGGGGTCGACTACGGCCAGGGCTGGCTGTTCGGAAAGGCCGAGATAGAACCCCGCACCCGCCTTCATTCCACCGAACCGGCCCGCCAGACGGGAGCCGTCTGGGGCTGACGACGGCCGCAGTCCATGCAAGACTGAACGTCGTCATCGCGGGACTTGACCATGATCCGGAGCATCGCCCTCGTGCGACAGCGTTGACGCTCGCGATTATGCGTCAGCGTCAATGTTCCCACATTGTTCTTGCTGAATCACCGGGATCAATGCCCATATAGCGATGTTGCACCGGACACCTGTCCGGCCTTCCCGCGTTCCCGGAACAGATGACCGAAAAGCACAACTTCATCCGCGTGCGCGGCGCGCGCGAGCACAATCTCAAGGGCGTGGATGTGGACATCCCGCGCGAGAAGCTGGTCGTGATGACCGGCCTGTCGGGCTCGGGAAAGTCCTCGCTCGCCTTCGACACCATCTATGCCGAGGGTCAGCGTCGCTATGTCGAAAGCCTGTCGGCCTACGCCCGCCAGTTCCTGGAGTTGATGGGCAAGCCGGACGTGGACCTGATCGAGGGCCTGTCGCCGGCCATCTCGATCGAACAGAAGACCACGTCGAAGAACCCGCGCTCGACCGTCGGCACGGTGACGGAGATCAACGACTATATGCGCCTGCTCTGGGCGCGGGTGGGTGTGCCCTATTCGCCCACGACCGGCCTGCCGATCGAGAGCCAGACCGTCTCCATGATGGTCGACAAGCTGGCTGCCCTGCCCGAGGGCGAACGGCTGCTGCTGCTGGCGCCGGTCGTGCGCGGCCGCAAGGGCGAATACCGCAAGGAGATCGCCGAGTGGCAACGCTCGGGCTTTCAGCGGCTGAAGATCGACGGCGAGTTCTACGCCATCGAGGACGCGCCGACGCTGGACAAGAAGTTCAAGCACGACATCGACATTGTCGTGGACCGGATCGTCACCAAGGCGGGTCTGGAGGCGCGGTATGCCGACAGCATCCAGACCGCGCTGAACCTGGCCGACGGTATCGCTGTGGCCGAATGGGCGTCCGCACCGGAGGGCGAGGAGCCGCGCCGGCTGCTGTTCTCCGAGAAATTCGCCTGCCCCGTCTCCGGCTTCACCATCAGCGAGATCGAGCCCCGGCTGTTCAGCTTCAACAATCCGTTCGGGGCCTGTCCGGTGTGCGACGGCCTTGGGCTGAAGCTGACCTTCGATGCGGACCTTGTGATCCCCGACCGGGACAAGACCCTGCACAAGGGTGCCGTGGCCCCCTGGTCGCGCGGACCGTCGCCCCTCTACACCCAGACGCTGCAGGCCCTGTCCCGCCACTACGGCTTCTCGATGGATGTGCCCTGGCGCGACCTGCCGGATCAGGCCCGCAAGGTCATCCTGCACGGCACCGGCAGTGAGAAGATCAAGTTCGTCTATGACGACAACGCCCGCAAATACGAGGTCTCCAAGCCGTTCGAGGGGGTCATCCCCAACCTCGACCGCCGCTGGCGCGAGACCGACAGCGCCTGGGTCCGCGAAGAGCTGGGCCGCTTCCAGTCCGAAACGCCCTGCGAGGCGTGCGGTGGCAAACGGCTGAAGCCCGAGGCCCTCGCCGTCAAGATCGACGGCGAGGACATCGCCGAGATCAGCTGGCTGTCGATCTCGAAAGCCTGGCTGTGGTTCACCACCCTGTCGGAGCGGCTGACGGACAAGCAGCTGGAAATCGGCCGCCGCATCCTGAAGGAAATCACGGACCGGCTGCGGTTCCTGAACAATGTCGGCCTCGACTATCTCAGCTTGTCGCGCTCTTCGGGCACCCTGTCCGGCGGCGAGAGCCAACGCATCCGCCTGGCGTCGCAGATCGGCTCCGGCCTCACCGGCGTGCTGTATGTGCTGGACGAACCGTCGATCGGCCTGCACCAGCGCGACAACACCCGCCTGCTGGAAAGCCTGCGCGGCCTGCGCGACCTCGGCAATTCCGTGCTGGTGGTCGAGCATGACGAGGAGGCGATCCTGACCGCCGACTACGTCATCGACATGGGCCCGGCCGCCGGCGTCCACGGCGGCGAGATCTGCGCCGAGGGCACACCGGAACAGGTCATGGCGAACCCCAAGTCCCTGACCGGCAAATACCTGACCGGCGAGCGCGAGATCGAACTGCCGCCCGAGGGCCGTCGCCCGATCAACCGCAAGAAGACGCTGAAGATCAGCGGTGCCACCGGCAACAATCTGAAGAACGTCACCGGCGAGATCCCGGTCGGCCTGTTCACCTGCGTGACCGGGGTGTCGGGCGGCGGCAAGTCGACCTTCACGATCGAGACCCTGTACAAGGCGGCCGCTCGCCGCCTGCACAATGCGTCGGACGCCCCCGCCGCGTTCGACCGGATTGAGGGGCTGGAGCATTTCGACAAGGTCATCGACATCGACCAGTCGCCGATCGGGCGCACGCCGCGCTCGAACCCGGCGACCTACACCGGAGCCTTCGGGCCGATCCGCGACTGGTACGCCGGCCTGCCGGAATCAAAAGCGCGTGGCTATGGGCCCGGGCGGTTCAGCTTCAACGTCAAGGGCGGTCGCTGCGAGGCCTGTCAGGGCGACGGCCTGATCAAGATCGAGATGCATTTCCTGCCCGACGTCTACGTCACCTGCGACGTCTGCAAGGGCAAGCGCTACAACCGTGAGACACTGGAAATCGTCTTCAAGGGCAAGAGTATATCCGATGTTCTTGACATGACGGTCGAGGAAGCAGGGCAGTTCTTCAAGGCTGTGCCGCCGATCCGGGACAAGATGCTGACCCTGACCCGCGTCGGCCTGGACTACGTCAAGGTCGGCCAGTCGGCGACGACCCTGTCGGGCGGCGAGGCGCAGCGGGTCAAGCTGTCGAAGGAGCTGTCGAAGCGTGCGACCGGCAAGACCCTCTACATCCTGGACGAACCCACGACCGGCCTGCATTTCGAGGATACGCGCAAGCTGCTGGACGTGCTTCAGGAACTGGTCGAGGCGGGCAACACCATCGTCGTGATCGAGCACAATCTGGATGTCATCAAGGTCGCCGACTATCTGCTCGACTTCGGTCCAGAGGGCGGCGATGGCGGCGGCGAGATCGTCGCGGTCGGCACACCGGAGCAGGTCGCGGCGAATGACGCCAGCTGGACCGGACGCTATCTGAAGGAAGTGCTGGACCGGCACGAAACCCGCCGCAAGGCGCGGGTCGCGGCATTGACCGGCGAGACCATCAAGCCGAAGCGGGCGAAGCCGAAGGTCTGACCGGTCTGGTCAGGCCTTCGCCAGGCCGCCGTGCCGGGCGAAACCGCCGCGCACGACCAGCACGACGACGCTGATCAGAAGCACGGCGGTCACGACCACACTGCCTTCCGGCCCGAAGGCCCCGCCGGTCAGCCACCAGGCGGCGCCGTCGACGGCCTTCAGGTCGACGATCGACGGGGTGACGTTGACGACCTCGCCTGAGACCTCCAGCCCGAAGCCTGTGCCCAGCAGCCAGTTCCACGCCGCGTGCCAGCCGCAAACGCCCCAGATCGAACCCTCGCGCGCGGCGTACAGGCCGATGTACAGACCGAACAGGGCTATGTTGACCAGGGCCAAGGCCAGTTCCGGCGATGGCGCGATATTGCCGGCATGGGCCAGGCCGAACAGCAGGCTGGAGACCGTCAGGGCGATCACCAGTCCGTGGCGCGAGGCGATGATCCCCATCAGCCAGCCCCGGAACACGATCTCCTCGGTCGAGCCCTGCACGATGAAGCCGAACAACAGCACCACCAGCGGCGTCAGAACTGCCGCCGACAGCCCGGTCTGGAAGATGCCCGAGGCCTCGACCCGGTAGGCGCCGGTCGCCCAGATGATGCAGACGACGGCGGTCAGATAGGCGAGGCCCAGCCCGAAACCTCGCCCGAACCGGACCGCGAAATCCCCGTTTAGGCCGACATTGGCCAGCCTGCGTCGCTCGAACAGCACCACCCAGGCCAGGGTCAGAGCAGCACCCAGTCCGAAGGCGACGAACAGGATGTAGGACAGGCTGGGCCACTGCGTCTGATCCGACGGCAGGGCATGGGTGATCTGCATCGGAATGACGGCACCGAGCTGTCCCAGCACGACGAAGGCCAGCGCCAGGAAGACGGCCGCGACCGACCATGTCCTGCGTTGGCGGTCTGTTGCCGCTGCGTAGAGTTCCCGTCCGGCCATGGTGCCCGCTCCCCGTTTGACCGGATCAGGCTAGGGCCACGCACCGGTCTGGCCAAGTTAAGCCTTGGACAGGTTGACGACGATCAGTCCTCCTGCGGCAGGCCTTTCAGGCCCAGATAGGCCGCCGAGAATGGCGCATACAGCACGGCCTGCTGCAGCGCCGACACCACGGCGTTCACGACCACGAACACTGCAATGGCCGGCCCGGCGGCGCGAAGGATGTCCATGGTCGAAGACCCGTCCAGCGCGGCCAACTGGTCCAGCCCGCCGGTCGTCATCGTCAGCGGCCAGGCTACCACGCTCATCAGCGTGCCGACCAGAATGCTCATGATGAAGGCAATGAGCCCCATGCCCAGCAGGCTCAGAGCATGTCCCTTGGTCAGGGCGAAGGAGTCGAACAGGGAGATCCGCCGCTCGGCGACCGTCACCGGTACAGCCAGGCTCAGACGGACCATCATCCAGACGATCGCCGCCACGGCACCAAGGCCCAATACGATCCCCACGAGCCACCCGAGGCCCGCGTTCGCGCCGGAGGCCAGACCCGCGCAGATGCCGACCACAGTGAAGACGACCATCGTTCCGACACCGAAGACGATGGACATCACAACCGTCACCGCCAGCACCCGCAGCTCGTCGGAGCCCAGCCGCAGGTAGCCGAACGCCTTGTCCTGCGGCCTGACGACAGCCCGCGCCACGGCGGCATTCAGGATGGCTCCCAGCAGGAGACCCGCAGGCGCGGCCAGGGCGAACAGGCCCAAAAGGGTCGGGCTGAGGCTCTCCAGCTCGGCGGGTGTGGGCTCGGTGCCCTTCAGGGTCTCGGTCGCCGCCATGAAGCTGGCCAGGCTGGAGCCGAACACACCGAAGAAGGCCGCAAGGAACACCAGATACAGGGCTGCCCAGAAAACCACCGCCAGCGGGTGCCTGCGCACCATACGAAAGCCCTCGAACGCTGCGTCTGTGGCCGAAAACGTCATCGAATCCCTCCGGGGAACTGCACTACAGGGGTTCTAGCCCATCGCCGACCGCAGCGTCAGCCACTACGGGGGCCGCCGGCAAGGGTGCCCCGTCCAGCAACTGCCGCGCGGCGACGATCGACGGGGCGGTGATCAGGGACATGTAGAAGCCGAACGACAGGGCAAAGATGGGCAGGGTGGCGAGGAACGGAATCGTCATCGACCGGACGAGCGGCATCAGATCGAGCGGGCTGTCCACGACAGAGGGCCAGACCAGCCCCTGACCGAAGAAGCCGCCGACCAGGATCGCCGCGACGATGGTTACGAACACCAGGTAGGAAAGGATGTAGATCAGCCAGACCAGCAGGTTCATGCCGATCAGCTTCAGCACCTGTCCCCTGGCGATCGCCCAGCCTTCGGCGAAGGCGAACCGGCCCAGGATCAATGTCGCCGGTGCCATCAGCGACACCCGCACCCAGCCGACGATCGCGCCGATCAGCACAAGGACGGCATAGATCACGACGACGCCGATCGCGACCCCCTGCCCGGCCGACCACAGCGCCGCCCCCAGAGCCAACCCGATCAGGATCAGCACCAGCAACGCGACATACCAGCCGATGAAGGTCGCGACGACCACGACCGCCACCCGGACCTCATCCATGCTCAGGCGCATGAACAGAAAGGGGTCTCGCCGCCCCTGGGACAGGACTGCCCGCCCCACGGCATTCGCCAACACCAGCATGACCAGATACATGACGATGTTCAGCCCGTTGATCGCGGCCTGCAGCTGCATGACCTCGGCGGTGTAGGCCTCCATCATGGCTTCGCCTTCGCCCCAGGGCAGGCGCAGGAACAGCGGGATCATCACCGCATAGATTGCCGCGACCACCGCGAACATGGCGATGCCCCAGCCCAGAACGGTCAGGGGCCGGCGCCGGATCAGGGCGAATGGCGCGCCCAGCGCCGCATCCATGGAGAATGTCGGTTTCATGCCTTGCCCTCCTCAGGGCTCCAGTACTCGAGCCGGCGATAGGCGGTCCCGAGAAATCCGAGGGTCAGGGGCAGCTGTATGGCCACGAGCCCGACGATGAGGACCGTGTGGCCGAGGACGCCGCCCGGCAGGCCCGCTGCGGCGAGCGACAGCAGGACGACAAGCGGGGCCGCCGTCACGACCAGACCGCCGAGGATCTGCCAGAAGCTGCCGTAGGCAATGCCCATGCTGTTCAGCGACACCATCTGCCTGCGACCCAGGGTGGCCGGCACGAACAGGGACAGCCGCACGGCCAGCAGAAGGGGGATCAGCAAGGCCCCCAGGCCGACCACGATCAGGACGACCAGTTTCCACGCCGGGCCGACGCCCCCCCAGTCGCGGGCCTGGATGGCCGCCACGTCCAGCTCGGCCACCCCGGCGATGGCCAGGACGACCAGACCCAGCATGGCGACGATCATGCCCAGGAAGATCAGGCACAGCAGGGCGGCACCGACCAGACGCGGCTCGGGCCAACCGAACTGGAAGCCCAGCGGCCCCAGTCCGAGCGCCCGCACAGCGCGGGCGTCCGTGCTGATCGACAACCGCGCCAGGGCCCCGACCGCCATCAGGGTCAGCAGTGCCGCCGCCCCGGAGACCCAGGGCGCGATCCCGGCGTCGAGCGCCACGAACAGCGGAATCGTCCATGCCATCACGGCCGCGACCAGCACGCCGCTGGCCCCCAGCCAGAGACGCGGCATAGCCTTGGCCGTCGCACGCAGGGCGTCGCGCAGGTTCAGCCGCCGACCCTGTACATCCTTGTGGCTCATCAAGCCCCCTCGTTGAGCAGCCCCTCACCATAGACCGCGACGATGACGCCTGACAGACACCTGCTGACGAACTGGCCGGGCGTGGCTAAGAAGCCGCATGACCACGCCTTCCCCCACGCAGAAGCCCATCCACGTCATCGGCGGCGGCCTCGCCGGCTCGGAGGCGGCCTGGCAGATCGCAGAGGCGGGCGTGCCGGTCGTGATCCACGAAATGCGCGGCGTTCCGGGGGTCAGGACCGATGCCCACCACACGGATGGACTGGCCGAGCTGGTCTGTTCCAACTCGTTCCGCTCGGACGACTGGGAATACAATGCGGTCGGGCTGCTGCACGCCGAGATGCGGGCGCTGGGTTCGATCATCATGGCCAGCGGCGACGTCAACTTGGTGCCGGCGGGCGGGGCCCTGGCCGTGGACCGCGAGGCCTTCTCCCGCACGGTGACGGAGCGGTTGCACGCCCACCCACTGGTCACCGTGGTCCGCGAGGAGATCGGCGGCCTACCCCCCGGGGACTGGGACAGCGTCATCGTCGCCACCGGCCCACTGACCTCCCCGGCGCTGGCCGATGCCATCCTGTCGCTGACGGGCGAGGAGAGCCTGTCGTTCTTCGACGCCATCGCCCCCATCGTCCATGCCGAGACCATCGACTTCGACATCGCCTGGCGACAGTCGCGCTATGACAAGGAAGGCCCGGGCGGCGACGCCGCCGCCTATGTCAACTGCCCGATGGACAAGGCCCAGTACGAGGCCTTCATCGACGCCCTGCTGGACGGGCCCAAGGCAGAGTTCAAGGACTGGGAGAAGGTTCCCTATTTCGACGGCTGCCTGCCCATCGAGGTGATGGCCGAACGGGGCCGCGAGACCCTGCGTCACGGCCCGATGAAGCCGGTCGGACTGACCAATCCGCGCGACCCGCTGGTCAAGGCCCATGCCATCGTCCAGCTGCGGCAGGACAATGCGCTGGGGACCCTGTTCAACATGGTGGGCTTCCAGACCAAGCTGAAGCACGGGGCCCAGGCCGAGGTGTTCCGCATGATTCCCGGCCTGCAGAACGCTCAGTTCGCCCGGCTGGGTGGGCTGCACCGCAACACCTATCTGAACAGCCCCCAGCTTCTGGATCGTCAGCTGCGCCTGAAAATCATGCCGCGTCTGCGCTTCGCCGGGCAGGTCACGGGGGTCGAGGGCTATGTCGAGAGCGCGGCGACGGGTCTGCTGGCCGGCCGCCTTGCCGCTGCGGAACGGCTGGGCAGGCCGCTGGATGCCCCCGCCGCCCACACCGCCATCGGGGCCCTGGTCGAGCACATCACCGGCGGACACCTGACCGGGTCGAAATTCCAGCCGATGAACATCAACTATGGCCTCCTGCCTCCCCTGGACGCGCCCAAGGTCGACGAGGCCGGGGTCAAGATCCCGCTGAAGGAGCGCGGCCGGGCCAAGAAGCGGCTGATGAGTATCCGGGCGCTGCGAGCGCTGGAGGCCTGGCGCGACGCGGCCTGACCGGACAGGGGAACCTGATCGCCCGGCGCTAGATCCGGCCTCTCAGGGTCGCCCAGATCAGCCTGAGCCGTCTGGCAGCCCCGGACCGATCCCTGGCGGTCAGCGTCGCATGGGCCACGGCAGGAAAGGCATCCGACGGGAGGCCTTCGAGGGCACCGTTGGCGGTGCGCCTCAGCGCATCGGCCTCTTCGGTTCGACCCACCTGCGACAGCCCCCACACCCGCGCGGCTTCCGTCACACGATCTGCGTGGCCCGGCCCGACCAGCACCTGCACGGCCGTCTGCATCGGCCCGACGTAGAAGGCGTCCAGATCGTGCGGCTCGCCATGGACCCGGCCGATGTGGGCCTCGATCAGGGCGTCGAACGGCGCGCGATCCAGCCCGTGGCGGCCCACGATGTCTGTCAGGGCCTCCAGCACCGGATGGCCCTTGCGCGCCACCCCGGCCCAGACGCCATCGAGTTGCTCGCGCCACCACGCATAGCGCATCTCGGCCAGCAGCGGCTGGGTGACCCGCGTCGGGATGGCCATCAGCTCGGCCTCGAACGCGTAGAGGGCGATCAGGTCCGCGCGACGCCGGGGGTCGGATACGAACCGGCTGGACAGCCAGCGATCCGGATCGGCCGCCCGGACCTGGGCGTCCAGACTGTCCGCGACCTCAGCCAAACAGGGTCTGGTACATCGCCATGGAGGTCAGCATGGGCAGGCTGAGCAGCAGGTTGGTGCGGCTGGCCAGCATGGCCACGCGGGCGGCCTTGGCCTTCGTCGCATCGTCGACGATGACGATGCCGAGGGCCCGCTTCTGGTTCGGCCAGATGATGCCCCAGACGTTGAGGAACATGATGATGGCCAGCCAGACGCCGACGCCCATCAGGGCAAAGCCCTGGTCGCCCTCGACCAGCCCGCCGGCGAAGCCGAAGCTCAGGACCTCGGCCGAATAGGCGTGGCCCTTCAGCCCCATCACGGCGAGGCCGGCGATCACCGTGCCCAGCGCGGCCCAGCGGAACCAGAACAGGGCCTCGGGCGCGATATGTTTCGAGACGGCCGGCTTCAGCTCGGCCGGGATGTTCGGCATGATCCGGATCTGGACGAAGTTGAAATAGTACAGCAGCCCGATCCACAGGATGCCGAACCCGACGTGGGCCCAGCGCGCCACGGCCTGGGCGAAGGTGAGCGCATCGACGTCGGAGGTCCGTGCGAAGGCGAAGATCATGATCGCCGCCAGCGTCAGGCTGACCAGAAGCGTCGTGCGGAAGTTCGAAAGCAGATTGGCCACCGGTGTGTCCTCCCCAGGAATGAATCAGTCAGGCGGACCCTAACCTAATCGGCCGGGGACGCCACACGGGCGAGATCGCCGGCGACTGTAATGGTCGTCGGAGTCGAAAAAAGCGGTCGTCAGGGCCGGGACGCCATACCGAGTTTCACCGGCTTGGCGTCCTCGGCGATCTCGCCACGCTTCACGCCCCACAGCAGGATGATCGGCGCGCCGACGTAGATCGACGAATAGGTCCCCACGATGATGCCGAACATCAGCGCGATCGAGAAGCCGAACAGGGCCTCGCCCCCGAAGAATGCCAGGGCGGCCAGCACCATGACGGCGGTCACACCGGTGATGATGGTGCGCGACAGGGTCTCGTTCAGCGACAGGTCGATGACCTCACGCAATGGCATGGTCTTGTACTTGCGCAGGTTCTCGCGAAGTCGGTCGAACACCACGACCGTATCGTTCATCGAATAGCCGATGACGGTCAGAATGGCCGCGACCATGTTCAGGCTGAACTCCAGCTTGAACAGCACGATCAGGCCGAAGGTCAGGACGACGTCGTGAAGCAGGCCGGCCACGGCACCGAAGCCGAACTGCGGTTCGAACCGGAACCAGATGTAGGCGAACATCAGGGCGATCGCGACGCCAAGCGCCAGAACGCCGGAAGTGAACAGTTCGCCCGAGACCTTGGACCCCACGACGCTGACGCCGGAATAGGTCACGGGACCGACCGCCTCATTGATCGCGCCCTGCACGCGGGCGACGACCGCACTCTGTTCCTGGCCATCCGGCACCTGGAAGCGAACGACGGCGCTGGACGCGTCATCAATGCCCTGAACGCCCACGTCGCCGAGGCCGAGATGGGCCACGGATTCGCGCACTGCCGCCAGGTCCAGCGTCTCGCTATCGGGCTTGGTCAGCTCCATCACGGCACCGCCGCGGAAGTCGATGCCCATGTTCAGGCCGGGATAGAAGCATCCGATGATCGAGGCCGTGCACAGCACGATCGACAGCACGGCAGCGATCCGGGCGTATTTGACGAACCGGAAATTGGTCTTCTGGGGAAGGACCTTGATCAGGGGCCACCAGGTCATCGCACGCTCTCCGCGATCGGCAGGGTCTTGGGCCTGGCCGTCTTCAGCCAGTAGGCCAGCAGCACCTGGGCCACCAGGACCGACGAAAACACCGAGGTGAAGATGCCGATCGACAGGGTCCAGGCGAAGCCGCGTACGGGTCCGGCCCCGAAGATGAACATGATCGTCGCCGCCACCAGACTGGTCAGGTTGGCGTCGATGATCGTGCCCATGGCCTTGTTGAAGCCGGCATCCAGCGAGGCGACCACGGACCGTCCGGCCCGCGCCTCGTCGCGAATGCGCTCATAGATCAGCACGTTGGCGTCCACGGCCACGGCGAAGGTCAGGATCAGACCCGCGATACCGGGCAGGGTCAGGGTCGCCTGGGTCAAGGACATGGCCGCGATGATCAGGATACCGTTCAGCACCAGTCCGATCACCGAGATGCCGCCGAACAGGAAGCCGTAGGCCAGCAGCATGAAGACGACGATGATGATGAAGCCGATGATGGTCGACAGCTTGCCGTTCTGGACGGCGTCGGCCCCCAGTTCGGCCGTCACGGTCCGACGTTCCTCGACCTTCAGGGGCGCCGGCAGCGCTCCGCCGTTCAGCAGGTTCACCAGTTCGGACGCCGAGGCGATGGTGAAGTTGCCCTCAATGATGCCGGACCCGCCCAGGATCGCGCTGTTGATCGTCGGGGCCGAGATCACCTTGCCGTCGAGGATGATGGCGAAGGGCTTGCCGATGTTGGCTGCGGTGGCCTCGCCGAAGCGACGCGCGCCCTGACCGTCGAAGCGGAAGCCGATGGCGGGTCGGCCGCTCTGGTCGGCGCTGACCTCGGCCTTGGTCAGGTTCTCGCCCGAGACGAGGACCCGTTTCTTGACCAGATAGGGCGTCTGTCCGTCGTCGCCGATCAGCAGCTGGGCATCCGGCGGCACACGACCGGCCAGGGCGTCCTGGATCGAGTTTTCCGTATCCACCATCTGGAAGGTCAGCTGGGCCGTCTGGCCGATGACGCGTTCCAGCGCGGCCGGGTCGCTCTCGCCCGGGGCCTGGACCACGATGCGTTCCGCGCCCTGGCGTGTGATCGACGGTTCGCGCGTGCCGAGGCTGTCGATCCGGCGACGGACAACCTCGATGGACTGGTCCACCGCCGTCGCGCCCATGGTATCGAGGGTCGCCTGGGTGAAGGCCAGACGGACGCGGCCGTCGGACAGCCGCGACGCAGCGCGTTCGGCGGCCCCGTTGGCCCCTGGCGCGCCGACCAGCTTGCGCAGTTCCTGATAGGCGGCTTCCGAGCGCGTCGGATCGGCCAGGGTCACCACCGCCCCGCCCGGCTCGCGCGCGATCTGGTTGGTGGCGATGCCGGCCTCGCGCAGGGACACGCGGACGTCCTCGATCAGGTTGTCGACCCGTTTGGTCCGCATCGCGTCCACGTCGACTTCCAGCAGCAGGTATGATCCGCCCTGAAGGTCCAGCCCCAGGTTCAACGCGTTCTTCGGCATGAAGCCGGGCAGAGACGCGCGCTGGGCGGGCGTCAGCACATTCGGCAGGGCCAGCAGCACGCCGAACACCAGCGCGATGATGAGAACGATGACTTTCCAGCGGGACAGCTGAATCATGGACGCGATTTCCGGTTCAGCGGTCGGGGATCAGGACTTGGAGATGGCCTTGGTATCGTTGGCCGCGATCGCCGTGCGGTTGCGCACCTCGGCGATCATGGCCTTGACGACGCGGACGTTGACCGACGGCGCAATCTCGACATTGACCTCGGCCTCTTCCACCCGCGTCACCTTGCCGATCAGGCCCGACGACAGGACGATGGTGTCGCCCCGCTTGACCGCGGCGATCAGGGCCTGATGCTCCTTGGCGCGCTTCTGCTGCGGACGGATCAGCAGGAAGTAGAACAGCACGAAAATGGCGACGAAGGGCAGGAACTGCACGATGAGGGCCATAGGGCCGCCGTCAGCGGTAGGTGTCATAGGTCATTCCCCGACGCGGGCAGGCCTCAGTCGGGCGCCCTTTGAAAACAAGGCGCGATACCTAGGGCCGAGCCTCCCACAATGCAACGCCGCTAGCGGGGCAGCACCGTCAGCGGATCGATCGCCACCGGCTCGTCGCCCTGCATCCGCCGGGTCTCGTAGTGGATCGAGGGTCGGCCGTCACCGGCGGTCAGACCGACGGTGCCGATCTGCTGGCCCGCGCGGACGTCCGCCCCGTCGTCAACGGTGGCCGAGCCCAGATGGCCATAGACCGTGCGCCAGCCGTCGCGGTGGACGATCAGGACCGTCAGCCCCTGCCCCACCAGATCGTCGCCGACATAGGCCACGCGCCCGTCGGCGGAGGCCACCACGGTCGCTCCGGCCGAGGCCCCGATGTTGATGCCGTTGTTGCGCTCGCCCATGCCGACCGGTCCGAACCGGCGCACGATCTCGCCGCGCACCGGCCACTGCAGGGCGACCGAGGAACCGACGGGCGCGGTGCCGACCTGACCCGCGGACGCGGGCTGGCGCGGCGGCGGCGGCGCGGCCGGGTTGCCCGAGGGCGGTGGAGGCGGCGGCGGCACGACGCCGTTCTCGGGCACCATCACGCCTCTGGGCGCGGGGCCGGTCGCATAGGGGTCCGGTCCGGTATCGACCGCGCTGTCGGGCAGGATGATGTCCCGGCCGACCGTGATCGCGCCGCGGGGGCCCAGGCCGTTCAGGTCGATCAGGGTCTGTACCGGCGTCTGGAACCGGCGTCCGATGCCCGAGATCGTGTCGCCGCTGCGGATCGTATAGGCGGCCCCGGCGCTGGTCGTCACCGGTGCCCCGGGCGGTTGATAGGCGGGCGGTGGAGGCGTCGGCTCATAGGCCGGAGGCGGCGGATAACTGCCGCCGTTCAGGTTGCCGGTCGTCGTGCTGGAGGAGGACGACGGCGGCGGCAGCGCCCCGCCTTCGATGGTCTCATAGGGCACGGTCGCAGGCGGCGGGGCTTCATAGGGCGGCGGCTCGACGGCAGGAGACTGGGGCTGGCCGCCGGGCTGGGCCGGCGCGGCGCCCGCGCCGTACCCCGACATCGGTCGGGTCGAATAGCGCGGCTCGGTCGGATAGCTGGCGCACGCCGTCGTCGCCAACGCCCCACCCAGCAGCAGCATCGCCGTCAGCCAATTCGAAACCCGCATGGACCCCTCCCCGCAACACACCGCCCGGTGCCTCGCACACAAACCGGCAAACAGCACGAAAGTTGGGCGGAGTGGTTAATGAAGAGGGGGATTGGGCAGTAGGCAGTAGGCAGTAGGCAGTAGGTTTTTCGTTCGATCGAGGTCTGATTCAACCGCATCGGGCCGGCGCCGCGACATCGCCCTTCTGCTCCTGCCTACTGCCTACTGCCTACTGCCTACTGCCTACTGCCTCCCCCTCACCCCTCCTTCGCCGTCCCCTCGACCAGGGGCACGAACCGGACCTCGCAGAGGCTTTCGCGCCGGAACGAGCCGTCGGCCTGGCCGGTATAGCGATGCAGCATCTGCACCGACGTGCGGCCCACCGGACAGACCAGCACGCCGCCGGGCTTCAGCTGTTTCAGCAGTTCGGTCGGCTCGGTCGGCGAGGCGGCGGTGACCATGATCCGGTCGAACGGCGCCTGCTCCGGCCAGCCCAGGCCGCCGTCGGAATGGCGGGTGATGACATTGTCGATCTCCAGCGTCCGCAACCGGCTTTCCGCCTCGACCAGCAGGCTGCGATAGCGTTCGACCGAATAGACATAGCGCGCCAGGCGGCTCAGAACCGCGCACTGGTATCCACTGCCGGTGCCGATCTCCAGCACCCGGTGACGGGCCTGGACGTCCAGCGCCTGGGTCATCAGGCCGACGATATAGGGCTGCGAGATCGTCTGGGCGCAGTCGATCGGCAGGGCCTGATCCTCCCACGCCTGATCGAGGAATTTCGCGTGCACGAACACGGCGCGGTCGATCGATTCCATCGCCGCCAGCACCCTGGGCTCCGTCACCCCCTGCTTGCGCAGCGACAGGATCAGCCGCCCGGCGCGGTCGTCGCGGAGGTTCATCTGGGTGGCACCCCGCCCAGCACGCCCTTCAGGTCGTGGACGCTGGGCCTGTGGGTCAGGTCGATGTGCAGCGGCGTGACGCTGATCTTTCCGTCGTCCATGGCCCGCAGGTCGGTGCCCGGTGCGTGGTCCGTCTTGGTCCCGCGAAAGCTCATCCAGTAGTAGTCGCGGCCGCGCAGGTCGGTGCGTTTGACCGCGTGCATCTCTCCCGCCTGACGAAAGCCCTGCACGGTCACCTCGACCTCGGTGACGTCCCCGGGCGGGCGGGCGGGGAAGTTCAGGTTCATCACCACCCCGGCCTCCCAGGTCTGGGCCAGCAGACGCCTGATGATGGCGGGGGCGAAGGCCTCCGAGGTTTCCCAGTGGGCGGTGACCTCGTCATGAAACCGCTCCAGCGACTGGCTCAGGGCGATGGAGCGGATGCCGAAGGCCATGCCTTGCAGCGCCCCCGCGACCGTGCCGGAATAGGAGCAGTCCTCGCCCACATTGTGCCCCCGGTTGACGCCCGACAGCACCAGATCGGGCCGCTCCGGCATCAGGTCGTTGACCGCCAGGACGACGCAGTCCGTCGGCGTCCCCGTGACCGAGAACCGCTTGCCGCCGAACCGGTTGACCCGCAGCGGCTCGGTCAGGGTGATCCCCCGCCCCTTGCCCGACTGTTCCTCCTGCGGGGCGACCACCCAGACGTCGTCCGACAGGGTCCGGGCGATCCGTTCGAGACACGCCAGCCCCTCGGCCTCGATCCCGTCGTCGTTGGTCAGGAGGATTCTCAGCGGTTCACCCTCACATCATCGGCCAGGATCACCAGATCACCCCGGCAGTGATTGACGATGACCGATCCCTCGTGTCGCAGGATCTGGTTGGTCGCCTGGGTCCAGGGGGCGGTGCGGCCGGTGAAGGTGACCTGGGAGCCGTTCAGGTCGTCCGCCGCGCGTTGCGCATTCCGGGGCAGGGCACCGCTGATGCACGGGCGGGAGAACGGCTCGCTCAATTGCCGCTGGGTGGGAAACAACTGGAACTCGCCTTCGGACACCCGGACCCAGCCGGTGAAGCTGGTCTGGTCCGCGGTGATGCTCTGATCGGCGGCGGGCATGGATCCGGCGCATCCGGTCAGCGACAGGGCGACGGCGGCGGCAGCAGTCTTGGACAGCAGGGTCATGACATCAGGCTCCGACATGGGTGACACCGCCCATATAGGGCAGCAGTGCAGACGGCACCGCGATCCGGCCGCCCTCGTCCTGATAGTTTTCCATGATCGCCACCAGGGTGCGCCCGACGGCGAGGCCGCTGCCGTTCAGGGTGTGCACGAACTCCGGCTTGCCGCCCGCCGCCCGCCTGAACCGCGCGTCCATTCGCCGCGCCTGGAAGTCCCCGCAGTTGGAGACCGAGCTGATCTCGCGGTACGTGCCCTGGCTGGGCAGCCAGACCTCCAGGTCGAAGGTCTTCTTCGCCGAAAAGCCCATGTCGCCCTTGCACAGCAGCATCCGGCGATACGGCAGCTCCAGCCGCTTCAGTACGGCCTCGGCGCAGGTCGTCATCCGCTCATGCTCTGCGTCGGAGGCTTCCGGCGTGGTGATGGAGACCAGCTCGACCTTGTGGAACTGGTGCTGGCGGATCAGCCCGCGCGTATCCCGCCCCGCCGACCCCGCCTCCGCCCGGAAGCAGGGCGTCAGGGCGGTGAGCCGCAGGGGCAGTTCCTCCTCCGGCGTGATCTGCTCGCGGACGAGGTTGGTCAGGGAGACTTCGGCGGTGGGAATGAGAAAACGACATTCTTTTGAAAGTTCTCCCTCCACAGCATCAAAGTAACTTTGAGCCCATATGTTGCGTGAATCGCGCTGAAATGCTTCAAAGCTAGATTGCAATACATCGGAAATCTGTGCACCAGCATTTACTTGATCAGTTACACTAAGATGGAATTTATGGATTAGATACGCCTCGGCGGCGGCCGTTCGATCATTTGCAATCTGATATGCCGCATCTTTGTCGAGAAATGTCGCCTTGAACAAATCCTCTTCAAACTTCGGCAACTGCCCGGTCCCGAACATCGCCTCGTCGCGGACCAGATAGGGCGGATTGACCTCCAGATAGCCGTGCAGATCGACGCCCTCGGGCGTCGATGTCTGCAGGTCCAGCATGAATTGGCCGATGGCGCGCTCCAGCCGGGCCAGCCCGCCCTTCAGCACCGCGAACCGCGCCCCCGACATCCGCGCCGCCGCCTCGAAGTCCAGCAGCCCCAGCGCCTCGCCCAGGTCGGCATGGTCCCGGGCCGGACCCGTCCGGCGGGGCTCGCGCCAGACGGAGACCTCGACGTTGCCGTCCTCGTCCGCGCCGTCCGGCACATCGGCGGCGGCCAGATTTGGCAGCTTTGCAAGATACTCGTCGCGGATATGCTCCGTTCGTTTCCGCTCAGCTTCTAGCTTCGCAAGTTGAGCTTTGCCTTCGGTCCCGGCCAACGCACGGAGCCGGTCGAACTCTGCCTGCCAGACATCGATCTGTTCGAAATCCTCTTCTCGTTTCGCTTGCTGGAGGCGTCCTTGGATGAGGCCGATTCCCTTTGCGGCCGAGTTCTGCTGCGATTGAGCGGCCTCATAGGCAGTCGTCGCATCTCGAAACTCCTGATCGAGGAGCAGGAACCGCTCTACAACATGGGCATCCTCCACACCCCGCGCCGACCAGCCTGCGACGAAGGCTTCGGGAGTCTCTCGGATGGCGCGGATGTCATGCATGGCGGGCGGTCTTCATGGGGCGGTCGGGATGATCGGCTGTCCTAGCGGGCGTCGCCGATCGTATCCAGTCCTTCCCTCTCCCGGAGGGAGAGGGCTTGAGGTTCGGAGCGCGCAGCGATCCGCAAACCGAAAGGGTGAGGGGTTATGCCCTCTCCGGTTCGCACGGTTACCCCTCACCCTTTCGCACAAGAACGACGCTGCGCGTCGTGTGCTCAAGCCCTCTCCCGTTGGGAGAGGGAACCGCTATGATGCCCCCATGACCCTGCACGCCCCCTACGACCCGTCCAACATCTTCGCGAAGATCCTGCGCGGCGAGATCCCCGCCGTGAAGGTCTGGGAGGACGATGCCGTCCTGGTCTTCATGGATGTCTTTCCCCAGTCCGAGGGCCATGTGCTGGTGATCTCGAAGACCTCGCAGGCCCGCAACCTGCTGGAGGTCGAGCCGGAGACCCTGGCCGCCCTGACCGCCGCGACCCGGCGGACGGCCGCAGCCGTGGTGAAGGCCCTGTCGCCCGAGGGCTTTTCCATCATGCAGTTCAACGGCGAGGCCGGCGGCCAGACGGTCTTTCACCTGCATTTCCACATCATTCCCCGCTGGGCGGATAGGCCGCTGAAGGGCCACGGCCAGGCCGGGATGGCCGACATGGACGCGCTGAAGGCGACGGCCGAACGGATCCGGGCGGCGCTTGCCTAGCTTTCGTCATCCTCCGGCAAGCCGCGCCTTCGCGGCGCAGACCGGGGGACGCAGCGGCGCCGAAGGCGATCCGTTCAGGCACGATGTCGGCAGCGTCGTGCTTCGTGGCAGGTTCGCGCTCTCGCGCGCCGCTGCGTCCCCCGGTCTCGCTGCGCTCGCCGGAGGATGACGGGGTTCAGAACGACGATCGACAGCGCCAGCCTGACCACAGGCAGGATGCGGGACGTGTCCGGCATGGCGTTTCACAGCTTGCGCGGCGCGGCCCGCGCCCGCTAAACGACGCCCTCGTTGCGTGGCCGGCTTAGCTCAGTTGGTAGAGCGCCAGTTTTGTAAACTGGATGTCGCGGGTTCGATTCCTGCAGCCGGCACCAGCGTCACGCGGACGCCCACGGCGGCACCGGCAGGCCCTTTCCGGCCAGGAAGTCCGCATTGAACAGCCGGGACGCATAGCGCGAGCCCGGATCGCACAGGATGGTGACGATCGTCTTGCCGGGCCCCAGCTGCCGCGCCAGCCGCACGGCCCCGGCGATGTTCACCCCCGCCGATCCGCCCAGCGACAACCCTTCATGGACCACCAGGTCGAACAGCAGGGGCAGGAATTCGGCGTCCTCGATGCGATAGGCGTGGTCGGGCGTGAAGCCTTCCAGATTGCCGGTGATCCGCGCCACGCCGATGCCCTCGGTGATCGACGACCCCTCGGCCGTCATCTCGCCCCGGGTGAACCAGTTGAACAGCGCCGCGCCCGCCGGGTCCGCCAGCGCGACCTGGAGGGACGGGTCACGGTCCTTCAGATAGGTCCCCGCCCCGACGATCGTGCCACCCGACCCCACCGCGCTGACGAAGCCGTCGATGCGCCCGCCGGTCTGGTCCCAGATTTCGGGGCCCGTGCCGGTGTAGTGGGCGTCGCGGTTGGCGGTGTTGTCGAACTGGTTGGCCCAGATCGCTCCGTTCGGCTGCGACGCATCCAGTTCCTGCGCCAACCGCCCGGAATAGTGGACGAAATGGTTCGGGCTGGAGAAGGGCGCGGCGTCCACCTCGATCAGCCGCGCACCCAGGGCCCGGATCGCAGACTTCTTCTCTTCCGACTGGGTGCGGGGGATGACGATCACCACCGGATGGCCCAGCGCCGCCCCGACCAGGGCGAGGCCGATGCCGGTGTTGCCCGCCGTCCCCTCCACGATGGTGCCGCCGGGCTTCAGCGAACCGTCGGCCCGCGCCGTCCGGACGATCGACAGGGCCGCGCGGTCCTTGACCGACCCGCCGGGGTTCATGAACTCGGCCTTGCCCAGAATCTCGCAGCCGGTCTGTTCCGACAGGCGGTTCAGCCGGATCAGCGGCGTCTGGCCGATGAGGTCGATGACGGACGTCGCGGGCATGGAATCTCTTGAAGGCGGGGTCGTCGACAGGGTGAAGTGGACGCCCGGACTTGTCCACGCCTGCGCCCCTGCCCCGCCTGCGATCCGGCCGCCCCGATCCCGATTGTCTTCCGCGTGCCGATAGGATTTCTAGGGGCATGGCCAGACCCCTGCTTCCCCTCAACGCCCTGCGCGCCTTCGAAAGCGCCGCCCGGCATCTGAACTTCACCCGCGCCGCCGACGAACTGTCCGTTACGCCCGGTGCCGTCAGCCAGCAGATCCGCCTTCTGGAGGACACCGTGGGTGGCCCCCTGTTCCGGCGCGAGGCGAAGGGACTGCAGATCACCGACCTGGGCCGGGCCGCTGCGCCTCTACTGCGCGAAGGCTTCGAACGATTGATGGACGCCTCGGCCCTGCTGCGCGAGCCGCCCCGGCGCCGGCAGATCTCGGTCAGCGTGGCGCCCAGCTTCGCTGCCAAATGGCTGATGCCCCGCATGGACGACTTCCACGCCGCCCACCCGGAGATCGAGGTCTGGATTTCCGCCGACATGGAGCCGGCCGATCTGACCGAGGGCGCCGCAGACCTCGCCGTCCGCTACGGCCCCGGCAACTACGGCGGCCATGTCTCGCAGTTGTTGATGACGGAGACGGTCCTGCCGGTCTGCGCCCCGCGCCTGATGAAGGGCGATCACCCCATCCGCACGCCCGGCGACCTGGCCCACCACACCCTGCTGCACGACGTCTCTTCCGACGCCGACCCGAGCCGTCCGGACTGGGCCATGTGGCTGAAGGCGCGGAAGGTCCGCCACCCCGATCCGCGCCGGGGCTCGCGCTACAACCAGTCCAGCCTGCTGATCGAAGCGGCCATCGCCGGTCGCGGCGTCGCCCTGGCCAAACGCACCCTGGCCCAGGCGGACCTGGCCGCCGGTCGTCTGGTCGCCCCCTTCGCCGACGGATCGGAGGCGGTCGGTTTCGCCTACCACGTCATCATGCCGCGCGACCGCCCCGCCTCGGTCAGCGCCCTTGCCTTCGTGACCTGGCTGAAGCGCCAGGCGGTCGATCATGATAACAACATGGATCCGCTGTAGAGATCCTCTTTCATCGCACGGCTCCCGATCGTCCGGACTTCCATGCTCGAACGCACCATCAACAAGCTGGGCCATCGCATCGGCGCGCGGGGCGGGCGCACGCGCGCGGCCATCCTCGACGCCACCCGACGCCTGCTGGAACGTCGACATCTGGGCGAGCTGCGCGTCGCCGATCTTGCGGCAGAGGCCGGAGTATCGCCGTCAAATTTCTACACCTATTTCAAGACGGTGGAGGAGCCTGTTCTGGCCCTGTGCGAAGCCGCGGCCGTCGATTTTCAACCCCTTTCGCGCCATCTGGACGGCGACTGGTCGGCCGAGCAGGCCTTCTCTGCCGCCCGCGCCTATGTCGTCGATGTGCTGATGATCTGGCGCGACCACGGCCCGGTCCTGCGCATCGAGCATATGCTGGCCGACAAGGGCGAGGCGGGGTTCGTCGAGGCCCGCGTGCGTCGCCTGCGTCGGGTCCACCTGTCGCTGGAGCGCCGCATCGCCGTGGCCCATGCCACCGGCTATCACGCGCCCGGTCTCGACCCGCGCCTGGCCTCCTATGAGGTCGCCAATCTGGTGGAGTCGGTCGCCGCCGGGTTCGAGCTGATGCGGCGTGGCGACACACCGTCCGACGCCATCCTGGACACCACCGCCCACATCGTCGTGAAACTGGTCACGGGGCGCTGAGAATTCTCTCTTCCGCTCGGGGCAGGGAGACGCTTCAGCCTACTCCCCCCAGGGGCCCGTAGAGCCAGGTCAGCCAGATGCCGATGGCCAGGAAGGTCCCGAACGGCAGCCGGTCGGCACCGCTGACGCGCCGCCGCGTGATCAGCAGCGTCAAAACCACACTGAGCCCGGCCGCGCAGGCCCACAGCAGCACGCTGGGCAGCCCGATCCAGCCGACCCAGGCCCCGGCCCCGGCGAACAGGATCGGATCGCCGCCGCCCAGTCCGTCACGCTTGCGGATCAGCCGGTAGAGGGCGGCCAGCACCCAAAGGGAAGCGAATCCGAGGGCCGCACCGATCAATGACGCGACCGGCCAGCCCCGGGCGATGACCGCCGCCCCGATTAAACCGGTCGCGATCAGCGGCAAGGTCAGCTCGTCCGGCAGCCAGAAATTCTCCGCGTCGATCAGGGCGATCAGCAGCAACTGCCAGCCGAGCACCGTCGTGGCTGCGATCATGAGCCACCCGGCCCCGGCCCCGGACAGCCCGGCCCAGACGCCGATCGCCGCCGCCCCGCACTCGATCAGCAGATAGCGCGGCGACACCGCCGCTCCACACATCGCGCACCGGCCGCGCTGGAGCAGCCAGCTGACCACCGGCACCAGATGCCAGGCCTTCAGCGGGGCCTCGCAGTTCATGCAGTGCGACCGGGTGAAGACGATGTCCTCATCCCGGGGCATCCGCACCGTCACGGCGGCGATGAAGCTGCCGATGATCAGGCCGAGGAGGCCCATCAGGATGGCAATGACGACGGCTGCGGACATGGATCCCGCTTAGCCCGGTTCGGGCCTCAGCCGCCACCCAGGGCGACGGCGGCATGATAGGTCACGAAGGCCGCGCCATAGGCCAGGGCGAACATGTAGGCGATCATCACCCACATCCATTTCCAGCTGTTCAGCTCGCGCTTCACCACCCCCAGCGTCGCCACGCACTGCGGCGCGAAGACATACCAGGCCAGGAAGCTCAGGCCCGTCGCCAGCGACCACTGCGCCGCCAGGGTCGCGCCCAGCAGGCTTCCCGCCGCCTCCGGATCGCCGATGGCATAGACGGTGCCGAGCGCCGCCACCGCGACCTCGCGCGCCGCCATGCCGGGCACCAGGGCCACGACCATCTGCCAGTTGAAGCCGATCGGTGCGAACAGCGGCTCCAGCGCATGGCCGATCATCCCGGCGAACGACCAGTCGATAGCCGGACCGGCGGCCCCCTCGGGCGGATAGGGGAAGGTCGACAGGGCCCAGACCACGATCATCAAGGGCAGGATGATCTTCGCGGCCCGCGCCATGAAGATGCGCGCCCGGATCCAGAGGTTGATCGCCACCGACTTCACGTCCGGCGCCTTGTAGGCCGGCAGTTCCATCATGAAGGGCTCGACGGCCCCTCTCCAGAACACCTTGCGGATGACGAAGGAGACCAGAAGCGCGCTGACGATGCCCGCTGCGTACAGGCCGAACATCACCAGCCCCTGCAGGTTGGCGAACCCCCAGACCGTCTTGTTCGGAATGAAGGCGGCGATGATCAGCGTATAGACCGGGATGCGGGCCGAGCAGGTCATCAGCGGGGCCACCAGGATGGTCGTCAGCCGGTCGCGCTTCGAATCGATCACCCGCGCCGCCATGATCCCCGGAATGGCGCAGGCAAAGCTGGACAGCAGCGGAATGAAGGCCCGCCCGTGCAGGCCCGCGCCACCCATGATCCGGTCCATCAGGAAGGCCGCCCGGGCCATGTAGCCGAAGTCCTCCAGCACGATGATGAACAGGAACAGGATCAGGATCTGGGGCAGGAAGACCAGCACGCTGCCGACGCCGGCGATGACGCCATCGACAAGCAGGCTCTGCACCAGGGGCCAGACCGGCCCGGTGTCGGGAACGACTGATGCGACACCGATGCCCAGCCCGCCGAAGCCCGCCTCGATCCCGTCCATCAGCGGCGTGGCCCAGCTGAAGACCGCCTGGAACATGACGAACAGCAGCACCATCAGGATGGCCAGTCCGGCCACCGGATGCAGCAGCACACCGTCGATCCTGCCGGTCAGGGTGTCCGGTCGCTCGGGCGGGCGCACGCAGTCGCGCATGATCTGCTCGGCGCGGCGGTGCGCACTGCGCAGGGCCTCGGCGTCGGGCGCGATCCAGCCATCGCCGGCCGACGACCAGCCCGGCCCGGCGGCCGTCTCGATGCCCTCCACCAGTTCGGCGATGCCGCGCTTCTTCGTCGCCACGGTCGTGAAGACCGGCACGTCCAGCTCGCGCGAAAGGCGCTCCAGATCGATCCGCAGACCCTGGCGCTGGGCGATGTCGTACATGTTGAGCGCCAGCACCATCGGTCGACCGACGGCCTTCAGCTCCAGGATCAGCCGCAGCACCAGCCGCAGGTTGGTCGCATCGGCCACGGCCACGATGACATCGGGCACGGCCTCGCCTTGCAACCGGCCCAGCACGGCGTCGCGGGTGACTTCCTCATCGGGACTGCGGGCGCGAAGGGAATAGGTGCCCGGCAGGTCCAGCACCGACATCGACCGGCCGGAGGCGGCCAGAACCCGGCCCTCTTTCCGTTCGACGGTGACGCCGGCGTAGTTGGCGACCTTCTGGTGCGCCCCGGTCAGGGCATTGAACAGCGCGGTCTTGCCCGAGTTGGGATTGCCGACCAGCGCGACCCGGACGGGCCTGACGGCGACGTCCATGCCTACTCGGCGGCTTGAGCGAACAGTTCGATGGTCAGGCCGCGCGCCTCGCGGCGACGAAGGGCGACGCGCATGTCGTCCACCTTCAGCGCCATCGGATCCCTGCCGATGGCCCCCTGGTGAAGCAACTGGATCACGGCCCCCTCGACCAGACCCAGTTCCAGCAGGCGGCGTTCCAGCTCGGCCCCGTGTTCGTCGCGGGCATCGGTGCCGACCCGGGTGATGACACCCTTGTCGCCCAGACGCGCTTCCGACAGGGAAATGACGTTGCTCATGACGCTCGCCTTACCGGAGATCGACTTGCCTCTCCGTTACTGCGAACGCTTATCAGACGCGTGTGCGGTCCGTCCAGCTTTTCGTCATGGAACGGACCGCCTGCGCTATTCCGCCGCCGCCGGGACCGGATCGTTGGCGGTGACCTCCTGCGCTTCCCATTCCTCGATCTTGCGGGCCGTGTATTCCGGCGACCGGGTGAAGCGGGCCAGGGCGCCGTAGATCACCGGCACCACGAACAGGGTCAGCAGGGTGGAGAACATTGCGCCCGTGAAGATCACCACGCCGATCGTCTGACGGCTGCCAGCGCCCGCGCCGGACCAGAGGACCAGCGGCAGGGCACCGAACGCCGTGGCGATCGACGTCATGATGATGGGGCGCAACCGCAGGGACGCGCTCTCGATGATCGCCTCGGTGATCGACCGTCCCTGGTCGCGCAGCTGATTGGCGAACTCCACGATCAGAATGCCGTTCTTGGCAGCAATCCCGATCAGGATGATCAGCCCGATCTGGGAATAGATGTTCAGGCTGGACCCGGCCATGAACAGGCCGAACAGCCCGCCCGCCGCCGCCAGGGGCACCGTCAGCATGATGACCGCCGGCGTGATCCAGCTTTCGAACTGGGCCGCCAGCACGAGGAAGACCAGCAGCAGTGCCAGCGCAAAGGCCCAGGCCACGGCACCGCCCGCTTCCTGCTGGTCGCGCGCCGCGCCGCCGTACTGGATGTTGACCACGCCTCTCGGCTGCTCCGCGATCTGCGTGTTCATGAAGGCGACGGCATCGGCGATGGTGGTGCCGGGGTTCAGATCGGCCGACAGGGTGATGGCACGCTGGCGATCCAGCCGCCGACGATCCGGCGTATCGCCCGATGTCCGGGTCGTGACCACGGACGACAGCGGCACGAGCGCACCCGACCCGGCACCGACGTACAGGGTTTCCAGGTCGCCCAGAGACGACCGGTCCTCCCGATCCGTCTGCAGGATGACGTCGTATTCCTGACCGCCTCGGATATAGGTCGTGGCCCGCCGCGACCCGAACATCGTCTCGAGAGTCCGGCCGATCTCCTGCGAGGACACGCCCAGCGCCGCGGCCTTTTCAGGATCGACCTCGACCAGCACGCGCGGGGCGTTCGGCTCATAGTTCAGGCGCGGCCGCGAGAAGCCGGGATTCTCCTGCGCCGCCGCCAGCACCGGCTGCAGCCAGTCGTAGATCTCGCCATACTCGGACCCGGTGACGATCATCTCGAGCGAGTTGGACCCGCCGCCCCCGCCGCCCCCGCCGCCCCCACCGCGCTGGAAGGCACCGGGCACCGAGGCATTGACCTGGGCCCCCGTCTGGCCGCGCAGCTTGCCGTTCAGCTCCTGGGCGATCTGGTCGGCTGTCCGGTCCCGCTCGGACCAGTCCTTCAGGATCAGGGACGCATTGCCGGTGTTGAAATTGCCGCCACCGAAGCCGGGCGACGAGATCAGATAGCTCTCGACCTCTCCGCCGTTCTTGTACTCGGCCAGGATGGGTTCCAACCCCAGCATGATCTTGCGGGTGTAGTCGAACCCGGCTCCCTCCGGCCCCTGGACACGCACCTGGACCCGGCCGCGATCCTCCGGCGGCACCAATTCGTCGGGCAGGGTCAGGAACATGGTCGCGGCCCCCGCGCCGACCAGCAGGATCAGCAAGGACACGCCGATCACCGCGATCCGCTTGCCGACCATCATCTTCAGCGAGTCGGCATAGGAGTTCTTCAGCCCGTCCATCGCCCAGTCGACCTTGCGCGCCAGCCAGCCAGACCCGGCGGCGGGCCGCAGGATCTTGGACGCCAGCATCGGGGACAGGCTGAGCGCAAGGAAGGCCGAGAAGGCGACCGCCGCCGCAATGGCCGCCGCCAGTTCCACGAACAGCCGCCCGACATACCCCGGCAGGAACAGCAGCGGCGCGAACACCGACAGCAGGGTGATGGTCGTGGCGATAACGGCGAAGAACACCTGACGCGTCCCGCGCTCGGCCGCGACCAGCGGAGGTTCCCCGTGATCCAGCCTGCGCTGGATGTTCTCGACCACCACAATAGCGTCGTCGACCACCAGACCGATGGCCAGAACCAGGGCCAGCAGGGTCAGCAGGTTCAGCGAAAAGCCCAGCGGGGCGAGGACGATGAAGGTCGACAACAGGCAGATCGGGGCCACGATCGACGGGATCAGCGCCGCGCGCAGGCTGCCCAGAAAGATGAAGTTCACCAGGGCGACCAGCGCCATGGAAATGCCGATGGTGATCCAGACCTCGTCGATCGCATGCGAGGTGAAAACCGAGTTGTCGGACCCTACGACCAGTTCCGTGCCCTCGGGCAGGCTCGGCCGGATTTCGTCGACGAGCGCGGTGACGCCCTTGGAGATTTCAAGGTCGTTGGACTGGGCCTGACGCGTCACGGCCAGACCGATCTGGTCCAGGCCGTTTCCGCGGAACAGGCGCCTCGATTCGGCCGGTGCCTCCTCGACCCGGGCGATGTCGCCCAGACGGGTCACATAGGTGGCGCGCGGCTGCAACGCGCCGCTGGCTCCCGATCCGTTGGGGATCGACCCGGTGGAGACCGCGCCGGACGCACCAGCCGAACCGATGGAGGCCGAGCCGGTCGTGCCGATCGGCAACTGGGCGAAATCCTGGGCGCGCGCATAGGTGCGGGCCACCCGGACGGTGTAATCCTTGTCGGTCGACTCCAGAGCCCCGGCCGGCAACTCCACGTTCTGGGCGCTCAGCGAATTCTCGACGTCGGAGACGGTCAGGCCGCGCGCACCCATGGCGTCGGCATCCAGCCAGATACGCATGGCATAGCGCTGCTCGCCATAGATCTGCGCCTGGGCCACGCCCGGCACGGTCGCCAGCCGGTCCAGCAGATAGCGATCGGCATAATCCGTCAGCTCCAGCCGGTTCATCGATGACGACCGCAGGAACAGGATCATGATGGGCTGGCTGTCGGAATCGGCCTTGGAGACTTCCGGCGGCTGGGCCTGGTCGGGCAGGCGTCCCTGCACCCGGCTGACCCGGTCGCGCACGTCCGAGGCGGCCACGTCGATATCGCGGTCCAGAGCGAATTCGATCGTCACATTGGACCGGCCATCACGGCTGGACGAGGTGATCCGCTCGACGCCCTGGATCCCGGCGACCTGCTGCTCGATCGGCTCGGTGATCCGGTTCTCGATCACCTCTGCGGAAGCGCCCGCATAGCTGGTGGAGACCGACACGATCGGCGGATCGACGTCGGGCAGTTCGCGCACCGGCAGGAAGAAGAAGGCCGCAGCCCCGATCACGCACAGCACGATGGCGGCCACAGCCGCCAGGACTGGCCGCCGGACGGAAACGTCGGACAGCATCATCGCGCGGCGGCCTGCGGCTGCGCGGTGCCGGTCGGTGCCGTAGCTCCGGCACGCCGGGCACCGCCCGCACCGCCGACCGTCACCGGCGCATTGGGCTGGATGCGGTTGAGGCCGCCCGCGACGACCCGATCGTTGGCGTTCAGACCGGAGACGATCTCGACAAAGCCCCCCTCGACGGCCCCGGTCTCGACTTCGACGCGCTGGGCGGTCGATCCCTTGTCGCCTGCCGCAATGCGATAGACGAAGGCTCCGTCGCCTTCGTACTGGACCGCCGCCTCGGGTACCGCCGGCGTCATGCGCTGACCCTGCTGGATGGCGACACGCAGCAGCATGCCCGGTCGAATGCGTCCGCCCGGATTGGGGAACTCGGCGCGGGCGGTAACGGCGCGGGTCGTCTCGTTGATCCGGGTATCCACCAGGGCGATGCGGCCCGAGAACTGTTCGTTGCCATAGGCGTCTGCGGTCGCCGTGATCGAAAGGCCCGAGCGAAGCACGCCGATGTAGCGTTCCGGCACCGGGAAATCGACGCGGATCACCGTGGTATCGTCCAGCGTCGTGATGACCGCACCGGGGCTGATCAGCGTGCCCGCCGTCACCGTCGACAGGCCCAGGGTCCCGGCGAATGGCGCACGGATGACCCGGTCGCCGCGTCGCGCCTCGGCCGCCGACAGCGAAGCCCGTGCCGTGTCCAGCGTCGTCTGGGCCACCTCAGCCGTCACCCGCGGGGCGATCCCGCGCTCTGCCAGGACCCGATAGCGTTCGTATTCCCGTTCGGCCTGAAGGACGTTGGCCCGGGCCTGGATGATGCCGGCGTCCTCCTCGCGCGCCTGAAGCTGAACCAGGGGCGTTCCCGCCGCGACCCGCTGCCCGTCCGTAAAGAGCACCCCGGTGATCAGTTCAGAGGTGTTGGAGGTGACGTTGACCGACCGCCGGCCGCGCGCGACGCCCAGCACATTGATCTGGTCGCTGAAGGGACGCTGGGCGACGACGGCCGCCTCGACCGCCTGCCCCCTTCCACCCCCGCGACCGCCGCCGCCCGGGCCGCCCGCACCCGCCTCGTCACCGGCAAAGGCCACGCGCATGACGGCGGCCACGATCATCAGACCCAGGACCACGACTGCGGCGACAAGAAAGAAATGACGTTTGATCACGCGGGCACCGACTCCAGAATACGCGTCGGACGACATAGCCGTTCCGCTTGTCGAGGAAACCAAAGAGTTTGTAACGCGAGCCGTTCCGGTTTCCGTCGCGGCATTCCACCACGGGCCTGTTGAGCGTCAGAACCGTCGCCAGACCGCGATCATGGGTCCTTCGCTGACCGGAGTCTCGCGCCCTGTCACGGTCTGACGCCATCCCGCCTGGACGCTCCATGATCCGAAATCACGCACCACCGAGGTCTCGATCGACAGCCAGCGTGCGCCGTCGTCGTCGGTGATGCCCCCGAAGGCCTGACCCAGCATCAACCAGCCCTTGCCGAACCGGCTGCCGATCGTGACATCCGCCCGCGTCTCGTCAGGCAATCCATCGCGCATCCGCCGCGCGACCTGGAGCTCGGCGAAGGACCGGCCCGGCAACAGTCGGCCGACCGGGTCCTGCCCCTCCCCGAACGACCGCCCGACGGAGGCACGGACCTCCCAGTCCTGATCCCCGACGCCGGGAGCGGCATAGCCTGCGTTTCGTCCCTCACCGGCGAGCGCGTAGCCCGCATACAGACTGACCGCCGCCCGATCGTCGCGCCAGGCTTGCCAGATCAGTCCGACCTCGGCCGGCCCGCGTCCCTCATAATCGACGAAGGCGTCCTCACCGGACTGCCAGTCACCCTTGAACTGCAGCGTCAGCCGGTCCGTGACGCCATACTCGGCGAAGACACCGATGGCCCGATCCACGCGCGCATCGGGCAGGGATACGACCTGACCGGACGGATCATATCCGTCGTTCGCCCGCATCACCTCGGCCTTCACGATGACCTGGGCGCGGCCCTTCTTCTGTGTCCAGGCTCCGGCCTCGGCCGACGACGCCACTGCTGCGAGTACCAGACCCGCAAGGCAGCGGCTGAACATCAGGCGTCGTAGCCGGGTGACTTGCGGTCCAGCAGGCGCAGGGCCCCCGGCCACGCCAGGCCGGAAACGAAGCCGATCCCCTTGCCCTGTTCCCGGGTCTCGGCCTGGGCGGCGTCGGGGGCCATCAGGACATGCTCGCGGCCACCGGACAGCGCGGCGATCTGCTGGGCACAGGCCCGCTCCAGAAAGAACATCCCGACCCAGGCCGCCGCCGCCGTCTGACCCACGGCCAGCGTTCCGTGATTACGGAGCAACATCAGCGGCTTGTCCCCCAGATCCGCCACCAGCCGCTCCCGCTCATCGTGGTTCAGCGCCAGCCCCTCATAGCCGTGATAGGCGACCTGATGGTGCAGCAGGCAGGCGTTCTGTCCGATCGGCAAAAGCCCCTCCGCCTGGGCCGCGACCCCCACGCCCGCCACCGTGTGCAGATGGATGACGAAATGCGCGTCCTCGCGCGCGCCGTGGATGGCCGAATGGATCGTGAAGCCTGCCGGATTGATGAAGCTCTGCGTCTCCTGAACGATCTTGCCCTCCAGATCGACCTTCACCAGGGACGAGGCCGTGATCTCCTCGAAGTAATGGCCATAGGGGTTGATCAGGAAATGATGCTCCGGCCCCGGCACGCGGGCGGAGATGTGGGTGAAGATCATGTCGTCCCAGCCGTGCAGGGCGACCAGCCGGTAAAGCGCGGCCAGGTCGACCCGCGCCTGCCATTCCCCGGCCGAGACACGCGACTTGAGGCTTTGGGCGGCACCGTCGGCCATGGCTGACTCCTGATCGTCGATAACAAGACTGTCGGGCGACCCTCGCGCCAACCCGGGACGGGGTCAAGGCGGACCACGTTCAGGCTTGATTAACCAAGTTTTCACGACCCCCGGGTCAAGCTTGACGACGCTCGGATACTCCTCCGACCGGAGCTCGCCGTGACCGCTGCCATCCGCCTGCTGACCCTTGATCCTGCCGATGCAGGGACGGTGACCTCGGCATCGCACCTGCTGGATCTCGCCCGCGGCAAGACCACCGACGACCGCCGCCGTCTCCTGCTCGGCATCGCTGCCCTCTGCGACGCCACACCGCCGGGAGCCGAGGCTTCGCCCCTGCTTGGCGATATCTTCATGATCATCGCACGCCAGGCCGAGCGCGATATCCGAAAGGCCCTGTCCGAAAGCCTGGCCTCGGCCGAGTGGGCACCGCCGGCCCTGATCGCCATGCTGGCCCTGGACGAAATCGAGATCGCACGGCCCGTCATCGCCGCCAGTCCTCTCCTGAAAGACCAGGACCTTCTGCGCGTCCTGCTCGAAGCGACCATCGAACATCAGATCGAGGTCGCCCGGCGCCCGCATATCAGCGGCACGGTCGCCGATGCCATCATCGACCGCGGCGACCCGGCCACCCTGACCGCGCTCGCCGGCAACCGCACCGCCCAGGTCAGCGAGGATGCCCTGGCGCGGCTGATCGAACACTCCAGCCGCATCGCCGCCCTGCGTGCGCCCCTGACCCGCCACCCGCACCTGAACGGCGCCCTGGCCGTGCAACTGTATCAGTGGGTCGGTCAGGCCCTGCGCGAGGCCATCAGCGAACGATTCCAGGTCGATGAGACCAGGCTGGCCAACGCCGTCGACACAGTCACCCGTCCGCCCCCGGCAGAGCCCCGGGGCATCGGGAACACCGTCGCCGCCATCGTCGACAAGGAAGAGATGGAACGCCGCCTGGTGGCCAAGCTGCAAAGCTCCGGGCAGCTGCGTGCCGGCTTCCTGATCCGTGCCGTCCGGGAAAAGCGCCTCAGCCTGTTCGAGCATGGCGTGACCGCACTGAGCGGCTTTCCTCTTCGCCAGGTCCGTGCCGCTCTCGCGCGTCCCAGCCCCGATGCCCTGTTCCTGATGTGCGCGGCTGTCGGTATCGACCGGGCGGTTTTCCCCGCCTTGCTGGAAGAAATCCGCGCGATGAGCGATGGACGGCCGGGCGACTTCGACACCGGTTATCCCGGCCGCACATCCCTGTCCCCCGCCGCCGCTGCGCGGGAGTTCCGCGCCCTGATGGGCCACGCCGGCGGCTGATGCTTCCAAACGCCGTTTGACTCCGACCGTCGCGTCGGCTTCTCGTATCGCGGTGAACGCTCCATCTTCCCCGCCGCGGCTGGCCTTCTGCGCCAGCGATCGACCCGAGGCGCTGGAAGCCCGCGATCGACTGTCCACCCTCTATGGGTCGACGCCCGAGGCCGAGGCGGATGTCATCGTGGCCCTGGGCGGCGACGGGTTCATGCTGGAGACGCTGCACGCCAACATGACGCGCCGGACGCCCGTCTATGGCATGAACCGCGGCTCGGTCGGCTTCCTGATGAACGACTACGAGGAAGACGCCCTGCTGGAGCGAATCTCCGCCGCCGGGCGCGCGGTCATCCATCCGCTCCAGATGGACGCCTGGACCGAAAGCGGCGCGGTCCACACCGGCCTGGCCATCAACGAGGTCTCCCTGCTGCGCCAGACCCGTCAATCGGCCAAACTCAGGATCAGGGTCGACGGCAAGGTGCGGCTGGAGGAACTGTCCTGCGATGGCTGCATGGTCGCCACGCCGGCCGGATCGACCGCCTACAACCTGTCCGCCCATGGTCCGATCATCCCGCTGGATGCCCGGATGCTGGCCCTGACGCCGATCAGTGCCTTCCGCCCCCGGCGATGGCGCGGGGCCCTGCTGCCGCATCGCGCCAGGGTCGAGTTCGAGGTGCTGGAGGCGGACAAGCGGCCGGTCAGCGCCGTCGCCGACAGTCTGGAAATCCGGCGCGTGGTGAAGGTTGCGATCAAGGAGCGGCGCGACGTCGCCCTGACCATGCTGTTCGATGCCGGCCGTTCGTTCGAGGAACGCGTCCTGGCCGAACAATTCACCGCCTGAAACGGGTCACGGGTTCTTAAGGGGGGTTGTGCATTCTGGTGCATCGACGTCCTCAGGAGTCCACGATGAGCAGTCCGGCTCAAGTTACCCGCCCACCCAACACGCTGCTCGCCAAGGTCGGCGGTGGCTTCAGCGGCGTCAACGCCGATGCAATCGCCAAGGCCGAAGAGGCCCTGAAGGCGATGTCGGGTCAGTTCGGGCAGTGGCTGCAGGACGAGATTTCCAAGCTGGACTCCGCCCAGGCCGCGATCCGCACCAGTGGTTACACCAGCAAGACGGCCGAAGACCTGTATTTCAGGGCGCACGACCTCAAGGGTCTGGGGGCCACCTATCAGTATCCGCTGGTCACGCGCCTGGCCGGATCGCTGTGCAAGCTGATGGACGATCCGATCCGGCGAATGGAAGCACCCATGGTGCTGATCGACGCCCACATCGACGCCATCCGCGCTGTTGTCCGTGATCAGATCCAGACCGACGACCACCCCACCGGCCGCGTTCTGTCCGAGACGCTCGAAGCCCAGGTTGCGGCACACCGCGCGGCGTAAACGCGATCCTTCTCCCGCCGGGAGACGTTTCAGGCCGCGTTCGCTGCCATCAGCCGCAGTGGCGTCTCCGCCGGCCGGTCCAGACGCTCCATCAGATAGGCCAGGTCGTCGCGCGACGCGTTCGGCCTCTGGGTCAGGAACCGTTCAAGCATCCGTTCGCGGAAGGCCTCGCCGGTCGTGTCGATGCCCTCGGCCGACAGCTGACGCCACGTATCGACCCCCGCCCGGAAGGCCATGAACAGACGCGGCGGCAGGCCGGCCCGGTCGTAGATGGCCTTCAGCCCCAGCGGACCCGCGTCGTGCACCATCAGCCAGGCGCGCTCGTGCGGGGTTGAAGCCAGTTCGGCCAGGCCGTGCTCGAACAGGGTCATCTGCCCGCGCGCCAGGGCCCGCAGCAGCAACGAGCCGGTCAGCGCACGCCGGGCATTCAACTGGCTGACGAAGGTGGCGACATCCGCTGTCGTTGCGGCCTGATCGACCAGGTCGACGGTCGCCCGTTCGCGCGCAAAGGTCGACAGGCGAATGGCGGTCTCGGGCGCCACTGCGTGGCGCATGACCAGATGATGGCGAACAGCCTCGCTGGCCAGGGCCACCAGCCGCTCCGTGATATCCAGCGGCAGGACCTGGCGATAGGCCAGGGCGGCCACCACCTCGGGGGCCGAACCGAACCGGTCGATGACCCGGCCCATGGCGCTTTCGGAGATGTCGGCATTGTCGTTCGATGCCAGGGTCCGCACCGCCTGTTCGCAGCCATCAGCGGCCAGGACATCGGCCACGTCACGCGACACGCGTGGCCGCGCCGCGACAGCCACCTGCCGCAGGGCCGATCCGGCTTTCACGATCTCGATCAGGTCGTCGTCGGTGAACACGGGAGAGGATCCGATGATCGCCAGGGCGATGGAATCCACGTCCGCCGCCAGCAGTCGCGCCACATCGTGGGGAACCAGGTCAGAGCTCTTCAGCGTCACCGCCAGGGCACGCCGCACCAGCTCGGCCGAATCATTGGCCATCACCCGGATAATCTTCTGTGCGGCTTCCCGATCCGCATCTTCGAGGTCGATCCGGTCGATGCTGCGACACAGCTTGTGTGCGGCCGAGGCGCGCTCGTCCTCGTCCGTCGCCTTGATCAGGCGGCGGATGTCGAACTCGGTCAGACGGGCACGGTAGGCGGTCATTGGGGCTCGGATCGTGAGTCGCGAAAGGCGATGTTTACCATGAACCGTGCTTGCTTAACGCGCGGTTTACCACCCGCTTCCGGAGGTCGATTCCGATCCCGATCCGAAGGCCTTGGTGAAGCTACCGGGCTTCTGGTCGCCCTCCTGTCCCAGCAGCAGCGCCAGCAGACCCTGATCCTGTTTCAGGCGGTCCAAGCGCGCGGCGATGGCCGTGTCCTTTTCGTCCAGCGCGGGAAGGCCGGGGCCGCCCGAGCCCAGGGCCGGTGCCCCCTCGCCCGCCGTCCGTTGCAGATTGGCGTGCACCTCGGCCACCGTCGCCGCTCTCCCGTCGCGATAGAAGATCGAGCGGTTCGCCGCCGCCGCCTGCGGGAACATGGCCGCCGCGCTGGCACCCGGCCGGGTCTGCATGGCCTCCATGATCTGGGCGGCCCCCGCCGGCCCCAGGAAGTGCGCCGCATACAGGTCGCCGGCCCCCGGCTCACGACCGGTCCGCCCGCGCAGATAGGCGGCATTCGACGCCGTAAGCTCGGCCGCCATGGTCGAGGCGGCCTGCGGGTCGAATCTCAGATCCAGCACCACATTGCGCGCCGACCCATCCACCCGCCAGCGTCCGTCCGAGCCCCGATGGATCAGGTCGGCATACTGGCCATATCCGTGCTGGGCCCCGTGCTGCTTGACGGTCGCCAGCCAGGTCTGCTCGATGAACTGGAACAGCCCCGCCGCCGATGAGGTCCGCGCTTGGGCCGACGGATTGAAGGCGCTCTCGCGGCGCGCCGTCTTCATCAGGAAGTCGAAGTCCACGCCGGTCGCGGTGGCGGCACGACGGATCGCCGCCTCCACCCCTCCCGATGCTGGAATCGCTCCGACGCTCATGCAGCAAGGCTCCGAGATCGTGGTTAATCGAGTGTTAATGTCCGTTAACGGCCCGGCGCGGCCCATGGGAAGCCTCCGCATCCACCTTATCAACGATCACAAAAACCGACGTTTCTTTCGCCCCAATCCCGCCATCAGTCGCGCGCGTCATTCCTCCGAGGGTTGCTGGGGAGCGGCTAACGAACCGAGGGAGTGACGGCCATGATGATGCAGACCGCAGGCGGACCCCGACTGGTCAGCCCGATCGATTTCGCCGAACGCAAAAGACCCCTGCCCCGATCCACCTGGATCGCCATCGGAGTGGTCGCCCTGGCCCATGTCGGGGTCGGTGCCGTGCTGTACTACCAGAGGGTGGAGACGGAGGTCGCCCCTGCGCCTCCGGCGCGGGTCATCGAGACCACAATGTTCCGCCCGAAACCCCGGCCGCCGGAGCCGGTCAGATCGACCACGCCGCCCGCGGCCAATCCCGATGTCAACCGTACGCCTCTGCCGGACCAGCCGGTCGAGACTCTCGATACGGTCACGTCCGACACCACCGTTGCCAATACGGGACCGGTCATCAACACGACCACACCGGTCGCCCCGACCGCGGCCCAGGGCACGGGCAGTGAACCCGCCGACACGACGCCGCCCGGCCCGCCGGTCATCACCTCACCCCGCTGGGTCAGTCAGCCGAACGCGGACCAGCTGGCTCGCGCCTATCCCGGCCGGGCGCTCTCGCAGTCAGTGTCGGGGTCGGCGCGGCTCACCTGCCTGGTCCAGGCCAATGGCTCGGTCACAGGCTGCAGCGTCGTGTCCGAGACGCCCGGCGGCTTTGGCTTCGGCCGCGCCGCCCTGGGGCTGACGCGCTATTTCCGCATGAGCCCGCGTACCGTGGATGGTCAGGCGGTGGACGGGGCCCGGGTCACGATCGGCCTGCGGTTCAATCTGCCGGAGGATTGAACCGGAGGGGATCAAGGGCGGCCGCGTGTCGATCGCGCGGCCGCCCTTCGATCCCGTCGGCTACGACCCGGGCCACCATCGGCCCCAGCAGCCATCCGTTCCGGCGCGGGGCCAGGGCCAGATGCAATCCGTCGCCGACGGGGCCGGCGATGGGCAGGCCGTCTGCGGACGCGCCCCTGACCCCCACACGCCACTGCACCGTCGGAACGACCCCATGCCCGGTGAGGAGCTGCGCCATGGCAAGCAGACGGTCTGTCGCCGCCGGATCGACGGTCAGATCCCGCGCGCCCTCGACCATGGTCGCGCCGATCAGGGTCCCATCCGCGACCGGGGCCACATAGCCCCCCGGCCCTCGCAGAACGCGATCGGTCAGGACGTCGGCCGTCCAGCCGATCTGCCCCTTGATCGGGCATACGGCGGCGATCAGCGAGGATGCCAGGTGAGGAAGGCCCGGCACGGCCGCCGCCACGCCGGTCGCCACGATCACCTGGGTCGTCCGAATCCCGGTGTCGCCTGCATTGATCCGCCAGCCCGGGCCATGGCGCGCAAGCCGATCGACGCCCGTCCCGATGCGCCGGGGCCCGAGGCGTTCGGACATAGCCTGCAATGAAGCGCCCGCCTCCAGCCGGATATCCTCCGGTGCCGCCACCCCTCCGGCCGTCAGTGTGGCTTCAAAACCAAGCGCCGCGAGCCGGGCTTGCATCATCCCGGCCTGCGGTCCGCGCCACTCCGCCGGTGTCCGATCGAGCGACAGGCCGAACCGCCCTGCAAAGGCCGGCCACAACGCGGCCGCATCCCGTAGAAAAGCTCCACGCTCCGCATCACCACCGTCCAGCACCGTCTCGAACGCCGGGGCGATCATCCCGGCGGCAATGGACGATGCATTGGCCCGGCCAGGGTCGATCACGCGCACATCCCGCCCGCGCGCCGTCAGCTCACTGGCAACGCAAAGCCCCAGCACGCCCGCGCCGACCACGACGATGTCACAGGAAATGTCCGCCACGGCCGGTCCTTCGACCTACCGTCCGGCCATTTCAAGTCGAGAGTGACCGGCGAGCTATTCCGCCGCCATTGCGGCCGCCTGATCGGCGATCCTGACGGCGGCCAGCCGCTCGGTCAGGGCCGCGTGCTGGTCCCACAGCGCCCGGGGCAGACGGTCGCCGAAACGGACATAGAACGGCGGGATCAGCCCGGCCTCCTCGGTCCAGACGTCCGCATCGACCTCCAGCAGGGTCGCCAGATCCGCCTCGCTCAGCGACAGGCCCTGGATGTCGAGCGCCCCCGGCGCAGGCACGCGGCCGACCGGGGTGTCCAGGGCCTCGGCCTCGCCGTCCAGTCGCCCGGCGATCCACTTCAGCACGCGGGCATTGTCGCCGAACCCCGGCCAGACGAACGCGCCGTCCTCGCCCTTCCGGAACCAGTTGACGAAATAGATGCCGGGCAGTTTCGCCTGATCGGCCCTGGCCCCCAGCGCCAGCCAGTGCGCGAAATAGTCGCCCATGTTGTAGCCACAGAACGGCAGCATCGCGAACGGGTCGCGGCGTAGGTCACCGATGGCGTTCTCGGCAGCGGCCGTGCCTTCCGATGCGACGGTCGAACCCAGGAACACCCCGTGCTCCCAGTCGAACGCCTCGGTCACCAGCGGCACGGCGGAGGCACGGCGCCCCCCGAACAGGATGGCGTCGATCGGCACGCCCTTGGGGTCTTCCCACTCCGGCGCGATGGTCGGGCACTGTGACGCAGGGGCGGCGAAGCGCGCATTGGGATGGGCCGCGGGCTCGCCCGAGGCCGGGTCGTGGGGCACACCCTTCCAGTTGGTCAGGCCCTCCGGGGCCGTCCGGGTCAGGCCTTCCCACCAGACGTCGCCGTCGACGGTCAGGGCCGTATTGGTGAAGACCGTATTGGTCGCCAGGGTCGCCAGGGCGTTCTGATTGGTGTTGCGGCTGGTCCCGGGCGCGACGCCGAAGAAGCCCGCTTCCGGATTCACTGCATACAGCCGCCCGTCGTCGCCGAAGCGCATCCAGGCGATGTCGTCGCCGATCGTCTCGGCGGTCCAGCCCGGCAGGGTCGGCTGGAGCATGGCCAGATTGGTCTTGCCGCAGGCACTCGGGAAGGCCGCTGCCATGTATTTGGACCGCCCCTTCGGATCGGTCAGCTTCAGGATCAGCATATGCTCGGCCAGCCAGCCCTCGTCGCGGGCCATGACCGAGGCGATGCGCAGGGCGTAGCATTTCTTGCCCAGCAGGGCGTTGCCGCCATAGCCGGAGCCGTAGGACCAGATCTCGCGCGTCTCGGGGAAATGGACGATCCACTTCTCGGCATTGCAGGGCCAGGCCACGTCCGCCTGGCCCTCGGCCAGGGGGGCACCCAGCGTATGCACGGCCGGCACGAACACGCCGTCGTCACCCAGCGCCTCCAGCGCCGCAGAGCCCATCCGCGTCATGATTCCCATGGACACGGCGACATAGCCGCTGTCGGTGATCTCGACGCCGAGGGCCGACAGCTCCGAGCCCAGCGGGCCCATGGAGAAGGGAACCACATACATGGTCCGGCCGGCCATGCAGCCGTCGAAAAGACCGTCCAGACGCGCCCGCATCCCGATCGGGTCGGCCCAGTTGTTGGTGGGTCCGGCGTCGATCTCCTCGGCCGAACAGATGAAGGTGCGGCTCTCGACCCGCGCGACGTCCCTGGGATCCGAGGCGGCGTAATAGCTGCCCGGGCGCTTGTCCTGATCCAGGGCCTTCAGCGTGCCCTTGTCGATCAGGTCGGCGATGATCGCAGCCTTTTCGGCCTCGGACCCATCGCACCAGTGCACCCGTGCGGGCCTTGTCAGCGCCGCGATCTGCTCCACCCAGGCGATCAAGCGGGCATGACGGGTCGGTCCGGGCGCAAGGCCCGGTATGGTCGGGATGGAAGCCAAGCGAACTCTCCTGAACGTGGGCCCGGCTGGTCTGACGCCGCCGTGAACCGCCTCTTTTGTAACAGTGCCTCACGACCTGTTACAGGCGCAATGCCACCCGGGATGCCGCGGCGTCAACCGCTGCAGGTTTTCACCCCGATCACGCCAGCGCCCGGTACCGGGAGGGTCGAATCCGGTCGCGCGACAGACAAAGCCCCTGTATCTGCAACGCTGTGCAGACGCTCGATCCCATCACACCGGCCGCTCCCGCCGGGGCCATGGCCTCTCCCGCCGTGACCCGGAACACCGACCCGATCCTGGCGGTGCTGAAGACCCATCTGCCCGCCCGGGGTCGGGTGCTGGAGGTCGCCTCCGGCTCTGGCGAGCACGCCGTCGCTTTCGCCCGGGCCCTGCCCCTGACCACCTGGACGCCCAGCGATCCGTCGCCCGAGGCACGCGCCAGCATCGCCGCCTGGGCTGCGGAGGCGGCCCTGTCCAATCTGAACCCTGTGCTCGATCTCGACGCCGGCCGCCCCGACACCTGGCCGCCGGTCGATGTCCAGGCCATCGTCTGCATCAACATGATCCACATCAGCCCGTGGTCGGCGACCGAAGGCCTGATTGCGGGAGCCGCCCGCGTCCTGCCCGACCCCGGCGGGCTGCTGGTCCTGTATGGTCCCTTCCGCGAGGCCGACGTCCCGCTGGCCCCGTCCAACGAAGCCTTCGACGCCAGCCTGAAGTCCCGCGACCCCGCCTGGGGCCTGCGCGAGGTCGAGGCCGTCGTGACCCTTGCCAGATCCCACGGCCTGCACCTGACCCGCCGCGCCGAAATGCCCGCCAACAATCTGATGCTGCTGTTTCGCCGCGTCGGCTGACCCCTGGAGCTTGCCATGAAGACCCTCGCCTCCCTGCTCGCCCTCGGCCTGGCCCTCTCGGCCACGGCGCCCGCTGCCACGGCCCGGACCGCACAGGTTCAGACCGCGCCGGCCCAGACCGCACCGGCAACGCCTCCCGCCCCCTCGCCGCCCTATGGCACGCCGATCTCGCTGGACGCCGCCCAGGCCCTGATCGACCGCGCGGTCGCAGCAGCCGCGCGCGGCAATTTTCGCATGGCCGTGGCCATTGTGGAACCGAGCGGCGAACTGGTCGCCTTCGCCCGCATGGACGACACCCAGTACGGCTCCATCCTGGTCGCCCAGCGAAAGGCCCGCACCGCCGCCCGCTATCGACTGGCCACATCGGTGATGGAGGAGCGCACCCTGGCGGGCCGGATCGTCAGCCTCGCCAACGACGACGCCCTGCCCATCGCGGGCGGCATCCCCATCGTCGTCGACGGGCGTATCGTCGGGGCCATCGGCGTATCGGGTGCCACGGCCGCCCAGGATGCCGAGGTCGCCACGGCCGCCCTGACCGCAGACTGAGCTTGGCCTTCTCCCGCCTCTATGATGGTCCGGAGCCCAGCCGCATCAACAAATGGCTGGGCCAGACCGGCGTCTGCTCGCGGCGCGAGGCCGACGCCCTGATCGCCGACGGCCTGGTCTCGATCGACGGAGAGGTCGTCACCGATGCGGGCCGCAAGATCGAGCCGGGCCAGACCCTGACCCTGTCCGACCGCGCCGAAACCGCCCTCGCCGCCGGGATCACGGTGGTGATGAACAAGCCGGTCGGCTATGTCTCCGGCCAGCCCGAGCCGGACAAGATTCCCGCTGTCCGCCTGCTCACCGCTGCCAATCTGATCGGCCCCGGCGCCGTGCCGGCCGCGGACGCCTCCCTGCCCCCCATCGGCCGTCTGGACGAGGATTCACGCGGCCTTTTGATGCTGTCTTCGGACGGCGTCGTGGCCAAGGCGGTGATCGGGCCGGAGTCCAGACTCGACAAAGAATATCTGGTCCGCGTCGCCGGGGATGTGACGGAGAAGAAGCTGGCCCTGCTGCGCCACGGCATCATGCTGGACGGCCGCCAGCTGAAATACGCCAGGGTCAGCCGGATGGAACAGCAGCGCCTCCGCTTCGTCCTGACCGAGGGTCGCAACCGCCAGATCCGGCGCATGTGCGAACATGCGGATCTGGAGGTCACCGACCTGCTGCGTGTCCGCATCGGCCCCATCCGTCTGGACGGGCTGGACGAAGGTCGATGGCGCCTCCTGACCCCCGAAGAACGCACCGCCCTGCTGGCCTGAACCGCTCCGCTTGCACTTAACTGATGAGTTAACTATCGTGGTTGGGCCGCAAGGAGAGGACCCCGCCCATGCCCGCCGACCGGAGGATCGTCCCCTGCCTGTGGTTCGACACCGAGGCCGAAGAAGCGGTGAATTTCTACGTCTCCGTCCTCCCCGACAGCCGGATCGAAAAGGTCGTGCATGCGCCCGCCGACTATCCGGGAGGCAAGAAGGACAGCGTCCTGATGGTCGAGTTCACCATGGCCGGTGCCCCCTATACCGCCCTGAACGGTGGTCCCTATTTCACCTTCACCGAGGCCATCTCGCTTCAGATCGAAACGGCGGATCAGGCCGAAACCGACCGCCTGTATGACGCCCTGTCCGCAGTGCCCGACGCCGAACAGTGCGGCTGGGTCAAGGATCGCTACGGCCTGAGCTGGCAGATCATCCCGGCAGGCTTCACCGCGCTGATGAGCGACCCCGACCCGGCGGTCACGGCGCGCGCCTTTGCGGCCATGATGGAGATGAAGCGGCTGGACGTGGACGCGCTTCGCGCCGCGGCGCGGGCCTGAAGGAGGCCCATGCAGGGGGGCCATCTTCGGCCGCGGCGTCACGGACCCAAACCCCTTCCCGCGGCCCTAGCGCCTCGCGCGCGGCCGATCGTCCTGGATCGACGAGCCCGCGATCAGGCTGACCAGACCCGTGATGATGGCCGCGCCCACACCGGCCCACAGGCCGTCCACGCTGAATCCGCCAAGGAAGGACGCGACCAGTCCGATCGTCGTGGCGTTCACGACCAGCAGGAACAGACCGAACGTCACCACGGTCAGCGGAAAGGTGATCAACACCAGGATCGGTCGCACGATCGCATTGACGATCCCCAGCAGCACCGCCGCCGCGATCAGCGACCCGGTCGAGCTGAAATCCACGCCCGGCACAACATAGGCCGACAGCCAGAGCCCCAGCGCCGTCACCAACGCCTGCAGGATGAATCTCAACATTGTTGCGTCCCGGATTTCGCCATGAAGGTGCGACGATATCATTCTGCTCAGGCCGCGTCGCAACCGTGTTCGCTAACGGAACAGTAGCCGGTCACATGCGCTATCACCGCAGCCTCCCCGGCGCTTCAGACACAAGGACTTTCATCATGACCGAACAACGCATCGAAGGTGCCGCCAACGGCATCAGTGGCAAGCTCAAGAACGGCCTGGGCAATCTGACCGGCGATACCAGGCTGCAGGTCGAGGGCAAGTTCGAGGAAGTGAAGGGCAAGGCGCTCGACGCCTATGGCCGCGCCATCGACAAGCTGGAGACCCTGTCGGAACGCGCCCCGGCCGACCTGCGGGACCCGATCAACACGGGCCTGGATTTCGCGCGCCGCAAGCCGCTGCTGACCACGGGCATCATCGCCGGCCTGGCCTTCCTCCTCGCCGGCTCGGGCCGCCGACGCTACTAGAGCGTCGTCGGCTTAGTTGGAATCGAAGGATTCCCCTTTTGGTCGGATCGTGATTCAAGGTTGGGGCTGGATGGGAGGCCAGCTCCGATGCCTCGTCCCTGTTCGATGGATTTGAGAGAGCGGCTGGTGGCTGCCGTTGAGGCGGGCGAGAGCCGGCGATCTGCGGCGCGTCGGTTCGGTGTCAGCGCCTCTGCGGCGGTGAAATGGATGGCGCGGGCACGGTCCGAGGGTCGTCCCTTGCCTCGCCAGATGGGCGGCTATCGCCGCTCGGTGCTGGACCGCGAGCGGGACTGGCTTCTGGCCCGGTTGGCCGAAAAGCCGGACCTGACGATCCGGGCGCTGGTGGTTGAACTGTCGGATCGTGGCGTGAGGGCGGGCGACTGGTCGGTCTGGGCCTTCCTCAAGCGCGAGGGGCTCAGCTTCAAAAAAAACCCTGCACGCCGCCGAACAGGACCGTCCGGACGTGGCCCGAAAGCGGGCGCGGTGGAAGCGTCATCAACACCGGATTGACCCGCGTCGCCTGGTCTTCATCGACGAGACCTGGGCCAAGACCAACATGACCCGCACCCACGGCCGAGCCCGGCGTGGCGAGCGACTGGTGGCCCGGGTTCCGCATGGCCACTGGACCACACTGACCTTCATCGCCGCCCTGCGTCACGATCGGATCGAGGCCCCTATGGTGCTGGACGGCCCGATCAACGGCGATGCGTTCCGAGCCTGGGTCGAGCAGTTCCTGATCCCCACGCTCAGCCCCGGCGACGTCGTCGTGCTCGACAACCTCGGCAGTCACAAGGGCAAGGCCGTCAGGCAGGCCCTCCGAAAAGCCGGGGCCCACCTGATCTTCCTGCCGCCCTACAGCCCCGACCTCAATCCCATCGAACAGGTCTTTTCAAAGCTGAAGACCCTTCTGAAAAAGGCCGACGAGCGCACAGTCGAAGCCACATGGCGACGCATCGGCAGCCTCCTCGACCGCTTCAGCCCATCAGAATGCGCCAACTACCTTAAGCACGCCGGATATGCGTCCAACTAAACCGAACGCGCTCTAGGGAGCAGCATCCAGACGAACGAAAGGCCCGGGAGTGATCCCGGGCCTTTTTGCTGTCTTGATCCTCCCCCGTCGGGGGAGGACTACACCGCCACCCCGTCCACCGTTTCCTTGACCGGCGCGCCGGCGGTGGGGGTGATGTCGAAAGCGATCTTGCCGTCGACCAGGGCGACCTTGACGTGGCCGCCGCGCGTCAGACGTCCGAACAGGATGTCGTCGGCCAGGGGCTTCTTGATGTTTTCCTGGATGACCCGGCCCAGGGGCCGCGCGCCATACAGTTCGTCGAAGCCGTTCTTGGCCAGCCAGTCGGCCGCGTCGTCGGTCAGTTCGATGGTGATGTTGCGGTCCGCCAGCTGGGCTTCCAGCTGCAGCACGAACTTGGTCACCACCTGGCGGATCGTCTCGGCCGCCAGGGGCTTGAACGACACCACGGCATCCAGACGGTTCCGGAACTCGGGCGCGAACAGGCGCTGGATGGCCTTTTCGTCCTCGCCCTCGACCTTGCCACGGCCGAAGCCGATGGAGGCACGGGCGTTGTCGGCCGCGCCCGCATTCGTGGTCATGATCAGCACGACGTTGCGGAAGTCGACCTTCTTGCCGATGGCGTCGGTCAGCATCCCGTTGTCCATGACCTGGAGCAGGATGTTGTAGACGTCCGGGTGGGCCTTTTCGATCTCGTCCAGCAGGACCACGGCGTGCGGATGCTGGTCGACGGCGTCGGTCAGGAGTCCGCCCTGGTCGTGCCCGACATAGCCCGGAGGGGCCCCGATCAGGCGGCTGACCGTGTGCCGCTCCATGTATTCGCTCATGTCGAAGCGCAACATCTCGATGCCCAGGGTTGCCGCAAGCTGCTTGGCCACCTCGGTCTTGCCCACGCCGGTCGGGCCCGCGAACAGGAAGGACCCGATCGGCTTCTGCGGATCGCGCAGGCCTGCCCGCGCCAGCTTCATGGCCGAGGCCACCTGTTCGATCGCCGCGTCCTGACCGAAGACGGCCCGGTTCAGGTCGGTCTGAAGTTCGCGCAGCCCCTCGGTGTCGGACTTGGACACCGACTTCGGCGGAATGCGCGCCATCTTGGCGATGACGGCCTCGACCTCCTTCTGGCCAATGACCTTCTTGCGCTTCGATTCGGGCAGCAGCATCTGCGACGCCCCCGCCTCGTCGATCACGTCGATCGCCTTGTCCGGCAGTTTGCGGTCGGTCATGTACCGCGCCGACAGCTCGACGGCCGAACGGATCGCCGCGTCGGTGTAGCGCAGCTTGTGGTGGCCCTCGTAGGCCGTCTTCAGGCCTTTGAGGATCTTCACCGTGTCCTCGACCGTCGGCTCGTTGACGTCGATCTTCTGGAAGCGCCGGACCAGGGCACGGTCCTTCTCGAAATGCTGACGGTACTCCTTGTAGGTCGTCGAGCCCATGCAGCGCAGGGTGCCGGACGCCAGGGCGGGCTTCAGCAGGTTGGACGCATCCATCGCCCCGCCCGATGTCGCGCCCGCGCCGATCACCGTGTGGATCTCGTCGATGAACAGGATGGCGTTCTCGTGGTTCTCCAGCTCCTTGACGACCTGCTTCAGCCGCTCCTCGAAGTCACCGCGATAGCGGGTCCCGGCCAGCAGCGCCCCCATGTCGAGGCTGTAGATGGTCGCGCCTTCCAGCACGGCCGGGACCTCGTGATTGACGATCTTCCGGGCCAGGCCTTCGGCGATGGCGGTCTTGCCGACGCCGGGCTCGCCGACCAGCAGCGGGTTGTTCTTGGTCCGGCGGCACAGAATCTGGATCGAGCGATCCACCTCGGCCTGGCGGCCGATCAGGGGGTCGATCTTGCCGTTGCGCGACTTCTCGTTGAGGTCGACGCAATAGGCTTCCAGCGCTTCCCCGCCCTGTTTGACGGCCGCGGCATCCTCGGCCTCCTCGGGCGACTGGCCGCCAGCCACCTTGGGCGGACGCGGTTCGCCGACACCGGCCTTCTTGGGAATGCCGTGGGCGATGAAATTGACCGCGTCATAGCGGGTCATGTCCTGCTCCTGCAGGAAATAGGCGGCGTGGCTTTCGCGCTCGCTGAAGATGGCGACCAGCACATTGGCCCCGGACACCTCCTCGCGGCCTGAGGACTGGACGTGGATCACCGCGCGCTGGATCACGCGCTGGAAACCGGCGGTCGGCTTGGCGTCCTCGCCATCACTGGTGGCGAGCGCCGCCAGGTCCGTGTCGACATAGAGGGTCAGCGCCGTCTTCAGCGCGGACAGATCGACGTTGCAGGCCTTCATCACGGCACCGGCGTCGGCGTCATCGACCAGGGCCAGCAGCAGGTGTTCGAGCGTCGCATATTCGTGGCGGCGTTCGTTGGCATAGGAGACCGCGCGATGCAGGGTCTCTTCGAGAGGACGCGAAAACGAGGGCATGGGGAGATCCTCTCAGTCTTTTTCCATAGTGCACTGTAGCGGGTGCTGGTGACGGCGCGCCGTCTCGACCACCTGGGCGACCTTGGTTTCGGCCACCTCATAGGTGAAGACGCCGCAGACCCCGACGCCATGCTGATGCACATGCAGCATGATGCGGGTCGCGTCCTCGCGGCTCTTCTGGAAGAACCGCTCCAGCACATAGACGACGAATTCCATCGGCGTGTAGTCGTCGTTCAGGATCAGCACCCGGTACAGCGAGGGCTTCTGAAGCTTGGGCTTTGTCTCGGTGATCGTGGCGGCACCCTGGCCACCTCCGCTTTCTTCACCTGGCCTTCTTGTCGGCATCTACGTTCCGGTTGGGGAGTTCGAGAGTTCAGATAGGTAATGATGGCCTGATTTGAAGGGACGTCCAGTCACAGGTTGATGTGACGCATGCGAAAAGGGCCCCGGCGTTTCCGCCGGGGCCCTCTCGTTACGCTAATTCCGGCCTGGGCCGCGTCGCAGCGAAAAGGCGGAGCCTTTTGCCCGCGGCCTCCAGGAATGCCCTTATCGGGCGGCCTGGAAGGTCTCGACGGTCGCGGTGACGCGCTCGTTGATCGGCTTGAAGCTTTCCTTGACCGATCCGGTCAGGGTCTCGGTCATCTTGGTGACTTCCGAGAGATAGGTTTCCATGGCCGACTTGGCATAGTTGGTCTGCAGCTCGATCAGCTCCTGGACCGAACGGGCCTTGGCGATCGTCTGGGCGGCGGCGACGCCGTTTTCCCAGCTGGACTTGCTGTAGGACAGGGCCTGGGCCGACAGGGCCTCGACGCCCTTCTGGGCGGCCGTGGCCGAGGCGGTCAGGGCTTCCAGGTTCTGCTTCGAGTGGGCCGACAGTTCGGCCATCGAGGCCGAGGTCTTGTCAAGCGTCTCGCGCAGAGCTTGCGTGCCCGTGGCCTGGATCTTCTCGGCCTGGGCCTTGAACTGCTCGCCCTGGGCCTTGGCGGTCGTGGTGGCGGTTTCGACGGTCTTCTTGATGGTTTCGGCGCTGTCAGCCATGTGAAGTCTCCTGAACCTGATGGTCGCGGTCTGACCCGCGGAATGTTGCTCGACCCAGGCGATTCTGGTTCGATGACGCCCATATGGTGCAAGTGCGAAGACGGGTCAAGACGTATTGTGCAATGCAACATATTTGCGAAAATCCGCGCTCGCCTGTCAGGATTCGCCCGTTCAAATCTGCGTTGATCTCTGCTTAACCACCCTGAAACCTGCGGCTCCCATGCTAAAGGCCACTTGCGACGCGCCGGGGGGCCGCCGCCGCGCCACAAAGGATGAGGCTTCGATTGGCGATGATGCGTGACCGTTCGGGCTTCCCGCGCCGCCTTCTGGCCCTTGGCCTGACCCTGCTGGTGCTGGTCGGCCTGTCGGGTCCGCTGACGACCACGCGGGTCGAGGCACAATCGGGCGAGAACAGCCGGTATGCCGCCATCGTCGTAGATGCCGGCACGGGCGAGGTCCTGTTTGCCCGTCACGCCGACAGCCCCCGCTATCCGGCGTCCGTCACCAAGATGATGACCCTGTATCTGGTGTTCGAGGCCCTGGAGAAAGGCACCGTCCATCTGGACGACGTCATCACCGTCTCTCCCCTCGCCGCCTCGCAGCCCCCGTCGAAACTGGGGCTGGCCGCAGGCCAGACGATCCGTCTGGACGACGCCATGCGTGCCACGACCGTCCGGTCGGCCAATGACATGGCCATGGTGCTGGCCGAGCACGTCGGCGGCTCCCAGGCCCGCTTCGCCGCCATGGCCACGCTGAAGGCCGAAGAGCTTGGCATGGGCCAGACCCGCTACGTCAATCCGAACGGCCTGCCCGACAGCCGCCAGCTGACCTCGGCGCGCGACCTGGCCATCCTGGCCCGCGCCATCATGCGCGACTATCCCCAGTACTACAGCTATTTCGGCATCCACGACTGGACCTATCAGGGCCGCGAATATCGCAACACCAACGGCCTGCTGCTCAGCGGCAACGGCTATGACGGCATCAAGACCGGCTTCACCAATGCGTCCGGCTACAACCTGGCGGCCTCGGCCGTGCGTGGCGGCAAGCGGGTCATCACGATCGTGCTGGGCGGCCGCTCCAGCATCACCCGCAATGCCCATGTCGCCGCCCTGATGGACACCGGCTTCGAGGTCGAGACCCGTCGTGCCGCCGGCGAGCGGATCCAGGTGGCCCAAACCTTCTTCGAGCAGCGCGGCTTCGGCATCGGCCAGCCCGACAGTGGCGCTCCCGTCACCTATGCCGCCCTGAACGGCCAGCCGGCCCCGACGGAACAGGGCAGTACGTCTTCGACCCCGACGACGCCCCCGGGCAATGGCCCCGGTGTCGTGCCCTACCAGACCGCCCTGACACGGACGCCCGAACCCCGGCCGACCGTGCCGACCCAGCCTGCCCCGGTCCAGCGGGCCCAGACCTCACCGCCCCGCGGCAACCTGACGGCCAGCCTGAACAGCGGCGTCACGCCCGCCGCGACGGGGGCCCCGGCCCGGCCCGGCACCGCCGTCGCCAATCCGCCGCGCCCGACCGCACCCACGACGGCCGCCGGCCGGTGGGCCGTTCAGGTCGGAGCCTTCCGCGACGCCACCGTGGCCCGCAACTGGCTGACAGAGGTCAACCGCCGCTTCCGCACCCAGTTCGCCACGGCCGAGCGCACCGTCGTCGACGCCGCCGGCTGGCACCGCTCGCGCTTCGTCGGCATGACTCAGGCGTCGGCCGAAAGCGCGTGCGAAGCCCTGGCCGCCCGCAACGTCACCTGCATGGTGGTGCGCCCGGGGGCGTAACCCCCCGCTACGGACCGGACGACACACCCCCATGCGACACCCGCGGCCCGACAGTCTTGAAGCCGCCCTCGCGCGCGTCTTCGAGGACCAGAACACAAAGGCCAGCTGGTTCGCCCTGACCGGGGGCGAACTGCTGTTCTCGGCGGGCGAGGCTCCCGACAGCCTCTACCTCGTCCGGTCCGGTCGCCTCGGCGTGTTCCGGCAGGAAGAGGATCAGGCCCCCCGGTTCCTGGGTGTCATCAAGCCGGGCGAACCGGTGGGCGAGATGGCCCTGATCGCCGGAACACCCCACACATCCAGCGTCGTGGCCCTGCGCGATTCCGAAATCCTCGCCCTGCCGGCCGAGACCTTCTTCGAGGCCGTGCGCACCCGGCCCGAGGTCATGCTCGAGCTGTCACGCCTGATGCTGCACCGCGCCCGCGAACGCGCACCCGGGGTCACCGAGCCCAGCGTCTTCGGCTTCATCTCGGTCCGCAACCGGCCCATCCGCGCCTTCGTCGAGCGCGTGGCGGCGGCGGTCGAGGCCCTGGGCTTCACCTGTCAGGTCATCGACCATTCGGCCCTGTCCTCGGCGTCGGAATGGTTCTCGCGCATGGAGGACACGCACGACTTCGTCCTTTACGTCGCCGAGCTCGACGAGCCGTCCTGGGCCAATCTGTGCGCCCGCCAGGTCGACCGGCTGTTCGTCGTCGGCGATGCCCTGACCGCGCCACCCAGGTCCGTTCCCAGCCGCACGGCGCACGGCCTTCAGCAGTTCACTGACCTGATCCTGCTGCGCGACCCCCGCATGTCCCGTCCCGCCAACACATCGGTGTGGCTGAACGCCATCAACCCCGGCCGCTGGTTCCATGCCATGGAAGCGGACCCCGGCGACGCCGCACGGCTCGCCCGCATCGTCACCGGCACCGCGACCGGCCTGGTCCTGTCCGGGGGTGGGGCGCGCGCCTATGCTCACATCGGTGCCGTCCGTGCCCTGCGAGAAGCGGGCGTGACCTTCGATTTCCTCGGCGGGTCGTCCATGGGGGCGGTGATCGCCGCGGGACCGGCCCTGAACTGGTCGGACGACGAGCTGGACGCCCGCATCCGCCGCGCCTTCGTCCGGTCCGATCCCCTGTCCGACCTGGCGTTTCCGATGATCGCCATGACCCGGGCGGGCAAGGTCGCGCGGCTGCTGGAAGAGGCCTATGGCGACATCGACATCGCCGACATGCCCCTGCCCTTCTTTGCAGTCTCATCCAACCTGACCTCGGGGCGGATCGAGGTGCACCGTCGCGGCCTTCTGCGCCGCGCGATGCGGGCATCCATCTCCATCCCCGGCGTCATGCCGCCCGTCGTGATGGACGGTCAGGTGCTGGTGGACGGCGCCGTGATCAAGAACTTCCCCACCGATGTGATGCGCCAGTTCAACGCCGGTCCGATCATCGGCGTGGACATGTCGCAGATGCGTGGCGTCGATCCGGGTGCTCTGGAAAATCCGCCGTCCTGGTGGCGCTGGATCGCCTCGGGCGCATGGAAGAAGGGCCCGCCGATCGTCTCCATCCTGATGCGGTCAGCGACCATCACCACCGATGCCGAAATGGCCACGTCGCGCGCAGAATCCGATCTCCTGATCCTGCCTGAGCCGGAGGGATCCGACATTCGCGACTGGAAGATCTACGATCCCGTGGTCGCGTCCGGCCATGCCGCGGCCGTGGCCGCCCTTGCGGATCTCGACGGCCCGATCGCAACGGTCCGCAAGCGCCCGCCGGCAGCGCTGGTCCCTCCGGCGCACGATGCGGAAGGGCCCACCATTCCCCTGACGCCAGCCTAGACCCGAATCGGCCGCGGTGGACGCGCGGCCGGGGTCCACCTCAAACGATCGGACTCTAGCCGCCGGTGGCGTTCGCGTCGGTCCAGGCGACGATCCGGGCGTTCAGGTCCCGCGTGGCGACGTCATAGGCGTCCACGATCGTCGCGATCCGGTTCCCGGTTGCTGTCTGGCGGACCTCGAAGCTCTGCTCTGCCTCGACCGTGCGATCCGGGAATCGCAGCAGGCGCGCGTGGGCGCTCAGAACGACCGTCGGCACACCGCCCACCTCGTCATACCGCGTCTCGAAACTGCGCACGTCGATGTCCAGCACCCGCGTGGCCGGCGTCAGCTCGCGGCGGCCGATCAGGCGCACGGACCGGGCCTGTCCGGCGAATGCGCTTTCCAGGCTGTCGGCATAGAGCTGCGCGGCCGGCGACACCCAGCGTGCACCCTTGATGTAGGCTGCCTGGGTGCCGGTCACGCCCAGCAGCCGGTCGCCCTGGGACTCCTGGGGGAACTCCACCGCCCGCAGCTTGACCTGCACCGGATCGGCGACCGCCCGGGTCGCGACCGCTTCCGGGCTGCCGAACCGATAGAGCTGCACCGGATCGGGCGAGGACAGCAGGGCACAGCCCGACAGGGCGACGGCAAGGCCTGCGGCGGCAAGAAGCGAACGGATCAAGGCTGGACCTCCAGTTCCCGGGACGGCGGCCGTCCGATGAAATCTCGCGGGCTGGCCCGCACCTCGTCGACCAGTCCCTGAAGCGAATCCGTCGCTTCCTGCAGCCCCTCAATCGCCTCCAGGAGTTGCGGAATGCCGCTGGTGCTCAGCTCGCCGACAGGGCCTTCCAATCCGGTGGCCGTGCGGTTGATACTGGCGATGGCGGTGCGCGCATCGCCGGCGGCGGCATTGATGCTGGCGATGGCTTCCGCCCCGTCGCCATTGACCAGACGCCGCGCATCGGCCCCCAGGGCCTGGTATTCGCCGACGGCAGCATTGGCCTTGGCCAGCGCCTCCTCCAGCTCCCTGAACATCCCCTTGCGCGCTTCAAGCTCGTTGGACAGCGATTCCACATTTCTCAGACTGGTCGAGAAGCTGCGAATGTTGTCGTCGGACAGCACGCGGTTCACGCGGTTCAGGGCATCCACCGCCTGGGCAAGCACAGTGCCCGATCCGCTCAACAATTCGGCGAAGGGCGAGGCCTGGCTCTGGATCACGGGCACGACGTCCTTGGCGTACTGGGTCTTCAGCAAAGGGCTGCCCTCGGTTCCCGCCGTGATCTGGATGAAGTTCAGACCCGTGATGCCCTGTGGCTCCAGCTGGGCGCGGCTGGTGACCCGCACCGGCGTCGTGGCGTCGAGGCGCACGCGGGCGATGACCTGATCGCCCCGGTTCGGGTCCAGGTTCAGATCGGTGACCTCGCCCACGCGGATACCGTTGAAATGCACCTCGCCGCCCTCCGACACGCCGTTCACCGGTCCGGTGAAGACGATGTCGTACAGATCATAGCTGTCGTTGAACTGAAGCCGGGCCAGCCAGATGGCGAACACGGCCAGCGCCGCCAGAAGGGCGACTGTGGCGATGCCGACGGCGGCGTAATGAGCGTCTCGTTCCATGTCGGTCCTCTAGGCGGCCCTGGTGGCCGCGCGACCGCGCGGTCCCAGGAAGTATTCCTTGATCCACGGGTGGTCGGATTTCTCCAGCTCCTGCACCGTGGCCTTCTCGATCACCCGCTTGTCGGCCAGCACCGCAACCTTGTCGCAGATGGCATAAAGGCTATCGAGGTCGTGTGTGATCATGAAGACGGTCAGGTCCAGATCGTCCGACAGCTTGCGGATCAGCTCGTCGAACGCCGCCGCCCCGATAGGGTCCAGCCCCGCCGTCGGCTCGTCCAGGAACAGCAGTTCCGGATCCAGCGACAGGGCCCGCGCCAGACCGACGCGCTTGCGCATCCCGCCCGAAAGCTCCGAAGGCTTCTGGTGGTGGCTCTCGGGCTTCAGGCCGACCATCGCGATCTTCATCTCCGCCAGTTCGCGGATCGTGTCCCTGGGCAGGTTGGTATGCTCGACCATCGGGGATGCGACGTTGTCCAGCACGCTCAGCGAACTGAACAGCGCGCCCTGCTGGAACAGGACGCCCGTCCGGCGTTCGATATCGGCGCTGTCGGCCTCCGAGAGGTCGCCCGTGTCGTGGCCAAAGATCCTGACCGTCCCGCCGTCGGGCTCCTTCAGCCCGATGATCGTGTTCAGCAGCACCGTCTTGCCGGTGCCCGAGCCACCGACGACGCCCAGCACCTCGCCCCGGACGACGTCCAGGTCGAGGTTGTCATGGATCACCTGTTCGCCGAATTGACTGCGCAGACCCCGCACCTCGATCAGAACCTCGGGCTCTTTCGCCGCGTCGTTGGCGGGCATGCTGGGGGAGACGTCGGTCATAGGTCCAGCTGCAGATAGATCAGGGCGAAGACGGCATCGAGGAAGATAATCGCGAAGATCGCCTGCACCACGGCCGCGGTCACCCGCCGACCCAGACTCTCGACATCGCCTGACACCGCCAGACCCTGACGGCACCCGATGGCGGCGATGACGATGGCGAAGACGGGGGCCTTGGACAGGCCCACCATCATGTGGGTGAACATCTCGGGCGTATCGACCATGCGCTGCAGGAAGAAGGCCGGACCCAGGCTCAGCTGGCTCCAGGTCACGATCAGCCCGCCGAACAGACCCGCCACCATTCCCACGAAGGTCAGCAACGGCACCATGATCAGCATCGCCGCCAGACGCGGGATCACCAGCGCCTGGAACGGGTCGACGCCCATGACCTGCATGGCGTCCACCTCCTGATTCATGCGCATCGAACCGACCTCGGCCGCGAACGACGAGGCCGAGCGCCCGGCCAGCAGAATGGCCGTGATCAGCACCGCCAGCTCGCGCAGGATCGAGACACCGATCAGATCGACAGCGAACACGCCCGCCCCGAACTGGGTCAGCAGATCGGCCCCCAGAAAGGCGATGACGGCCCCGATGAAGAAGTTGGTCACGGCGATGATCGGCAGGGCATCGAGGCCCGACCGCTCGGCCTGGCTGACCCAGGCCGGCCAGCGGATCGCGCCGGGGTGACGCAACGCATTCCCTGTCGCCGCCATCAGCCGGCCCAGAAAGGCCATCGACAGCAGGAACTCGGCCGCTGCGTCGTGCACACCGTGGCCCATACGGGCGAAGATGCGGGTCAGCGAGGCCTGACGCCTCGGTGCGGGCTGCGACTTGCGCTCCAGCGTCTCGACCATCGCATAGATGCGCCCGGCCTCCGGACGCGCGCTCCAGGCTTCCTTCGGCAGGGTCAGGTCCGACGCCTGAACCAGGGCCAGGGCGCCGGCCGTATCGAACCGGCCCAGATCACTGAGATCCACGGATTTGATGGCCTGGCCCGAAACGCGGTCCGCCAGCCGACGCCCCGTGCGGCCCAGCGACATGGTCGTCCAGTCGCCGGTCAGCTTGAGGACGGAGCCTCCGCCGCTTGCCTGCTCGATCTGGAAATCAGCCATGCTCATGCGCACTGCATAGCGGAGTGCGACTGAATCGCCCATGCCCGGCCAACCCGGCCGACGCACGTCGTTCGACAGGCGTTATCATTCGGCAACATGGGTCCATCGGCTCAGAGCAGACCACGGGCCCGGATCAGGTCGCGCACGAAGGCCGCCCGTTCGCGCGCCTTCGCAGCCTCGTCGGGAAGTCGGAGCAGGTAGGAGGGGTGAACCGTGACCATGGCGCGAGAACCGTCGGGCAATGGCAAAGGTTCCCCGCGCGTCTTCGTCACGGCGACCTTTTGATTCAGAACGGCAAACGCTGCGGTCGCGCCCAATGCGAGGGTCAGGCGAGGCCGCACGATCGCGCGCTCCTGATCCAGCCACCACCGGCACGCTGTGACCTCCCCCGCATTCGGCGTCTTGTGCAGCCTGCGTTGGCCGCGCGGCTCATGCTTGAAGTGCTTGACGGCATTGGTGACATAGACATCGGACCGATCGATGCCCGCCTCCTGAAGCGCGGCGTCCAGAACCTGCCCCGCCGGCCCGACAAAGGGGAGGCCCGCCAGATCTTCCTGATCCCCCGGTTGCTCGCCGACGATCATCAGCTTGGCACCTACGGGCCCCACGCCACAGACGCCCTGGGTCGCATCGCGCCACAGGGGACAGCGCCGACAGCCCTGGATCGCCTGACTGAGTTCGGTCGGGTCAGACGTGACCCGCCCGTCGTCCAGTCCGCCGAGGCGGGCGTCGGGCGCGACCGCTCCAGCAAGCTTGAGGTTGGGGGCTGACGGGGCGCGATCGACCATGGTCTCGGTCCGATCCCGCGACGCCGCGATCAACTCGGGGATCAGCGACGCCTCGGGCAGGTTCTTCCAGTACCGCCTGGGCATCTCGCCCTGCATGGTCTTCGTCTTCAGCCGGGCCGGATTGAAGGTCGAGGCATAGTAGGTCTTCCAGAACGCCTCCATCTCGTCATCCCGGGGGGCGTCCTCCGGCCTGGCACCGGGGCCGGTCGTCAGGGCCTCGCCGTCCCAGAACGCCGATCCTTCCGGCGTCAGGATCGACCACCGCATATTGGCGAACCGCCGCACGAAGAACGGCGCGGTTTTCTCCAGCACCCGGTGCGCCGGTTCGAACCAGGCGACATAGACGTCCCCGGGTTCTCCGCCCACCCCGGCGACGGCCGGAGCCTGGACCAACCGGAAACGGACGAAGGCCTTCATCTTGTGCGCGGCGCGACTGACGTTCCTGACCCGCTCAAGGGCGTCGGCGACGTCGGCATCCGACGTCACCTTCATCAGATCCGGTTCGTCCCTCAGCCGCCACAAGATGCGGTAAAGCAGGTCGAACCGGTCGGCCGAGCGATGCAGCATCACCTCGCGCGCCACATCGACGAAGGCCTTGGGGACGGTGAAGGCCGACTCTCGCGGCAGGTCGGACGGACCGGGCCCCTCGCCGTCGAACAGCGACCCCGAAGCCTCGCCACCCACGACCACGAACCGCGCCCCGGCCGGCTCGACCCCCGACAGTCGGAACCGCCGCGCGGCCTCGCGCCAGCCGTCGAAATCCGTCTCGTGGGCCAGTTCCGCAGTCGCCATCTCAGAACAAGCTCAGTTGCACCGCCTTCGGTTCCGGGACGAGCCGCGCCCGCAGATCGACAGCGTCCGTCAGGCCGCCGGGTGTCCAGTCCAGCGCCGTGATGAAGGGCCGGACCTTGTCGATGCCCCGGCACAGGCGCGCCACGTCTTCCAGCCTCAATGTCCGATATCTGCGGATCGAAATCATCCGGTTGACGGATTTCACACCCAGCCCCGGCACCCGCAACAGATCCTCGCGCGCCGCCGTGTTGACGTTCACCGGAAACCGCTCGCGCCGGTTCAGGGCCCAGGCCAGTTTCGGATCGATCGCCAGGTCCAGCATCCCGCCGGTCGTCGCCTCCCCGATCTCCGGCGGACTGAAGCCATAGAACCGCATCAACCAGTCGGCCTGGTAAAGCCGGTGCTCGCGCATCAGGGGCGGCTTCGACAACGGCAGGGCCGCACTTGAATCCGGAATGGGCGAGAAGGCGGAGTAATAGACCCGGCGCAGGCCATAGCCGCCGTACAGCGCCGCCGACCGGTCGATGATCTCGGTATCCGGGGCTCCGTCCGCGCCGATGATCAACTGGGTCGACTGGCCCGCCGGCGCGAACTTCGGCGGCCTGGCCCGGTCCTTCTTCTGGGGCCGCGCAGCCTCGACCGAGCGACGCACATCGGCCATCGCCTTCTTGATGACGCCGACGTCCTTCTGCGGTGCGAACCGGCCCATGGCCTCGTCTCGGGGAAGTTCGACATTGGCCGAAAGCCGGTCGGCATACAGCCCCGCCTGCTCGACCAGCTTCGGGTCCGCTTCAGGGATCAGCTTCAGGTGGATGTAGCCGCGAAAATCGTGCTCCTCGCGCAGCTTTTTCGCCACCAGAACCATCTGCTCCATCGTGTAGTCGCCCGAGCGGATGATGCCCGACGACAGGAACAGGCCCTCGATATAGTTCCGGCGATAGAAGTTCAGCGTCAGCTCGACCACCTCGTCCACGTTGAACCGCGCCCGCTGGACGTTCGAGGACGCCCGGTTGATGCAGTAGACGCAGTCGTAGATGCAGAAGTTGGTCAGCAGGATCTTGAGCAGGGAAACGCAGCGCCCGTCCGGCGTATAGGCGTGACAGATTCCCATCCCCTCGGTCGACCCGAGCCCCTTGCCGCCCTTCGAGTCGCGTTTCGACGTTCCCGATGAGGCGCAGGACGCATCGTATTTCGCCGCGTCAGCCAGAACCGACAGTTTCTTCCTGAGATCGAGCTGAGCCATATGTTGCCATTATGTTCTCATTCGACAACGCGATCGAGAGGCGTTCGGTCGCAGGCCTACCTCAGATAGTTCAGCAAGCTCACGTCGCGCAGCTGGCTGATGACCTGGGCGCTCGCCTGCACCGCGATCTGCGCCTGCTGAAGGTCCGTCACGGCCTTGGCCATGTCGGCGTCGGTGTGCTTGGACACCATCTCGTCCAGTGATTTCAGTTGCGCCGTGTGGCTCTGTCCGATCTGTTCGACCTGCTTCTGCAACGCGCCGTTGCGGGCCGTCGTGTCGATCGCCGAGGTTCTGGCCGCATCCAGCCGGGCCAGCTGGGTCGTCAGAAAGGCTTCCTGCGCATCCGTCGGCCGGCCCGTGAGCGGTCCTGTCAGGGGATTGTCGTTGTAAGCCTTGATGTCCTTGAAAATCTGGAAAATCGTGGAGCCCAGATCGCTGGCCAGGTAGCCGGTCTCCAGCGAGGTGTTTTCGGCCACCCGCGATACCGGCTTGATCGTGTCGTTGTTGAACGTGCTGGCGACGGTCGGGGCGGCGGCCAGGTCCGACAGGTTGGCCACGGACACCGGTTGCTGTGTCGTATTGGCGCCGCCGAACAGATATCCGCCCTGATGCCGCGTGTTCAGCCCCCCGGTCACCGAGGCGAAATGACTTTCCAGGTCCAGCATCAACGTGCTCGCCGAATCCGTGGAGAGGACACCGGCGATCGCTTCGCGAGCACCACCGACGCCGTCGATGACCCGGTTCAGTGCCAGGTCCTGGGCCTCCAGCCGCGCCCCGACGGTCTCGCCCGTGTCGAGAAAGCCCTGTACCCGGTTGGACGCGGCTTTCAGCGCCGTCACGGCCTCGGAGCTGCGACCGAAGCCGCTCAGGTCGGTGGCGTTCTTCTGCGTCGAGACGCGGTTGTTGGCATCGGCCTGCTGCTGCTGGGACGCCATCAGATTCAGCAGGGCCGACTGGTAGTTACCCGAGGTCGAAACGCGGTTCATCTCACCATCCCTACAAGCGTGTCATACATGTCCTGCGCCGCCTGGATCAGGCGGGCCGACGCATTGAAAGCCTGCTGATAGGTCGTCATCAGGACCAGCTCTTCATCCAGGTTGACGCCCTCATGGCTCGACTGCCGGGCGTCCGCCTCGGTGGCCAGAGCCTGGGCACTGGCCTGCCGCGTCTTGAGCGCCGCCGCCGTCCCGCCGATCTCGCCCGACAGCTCGGACGCATAGCGCGAGACCGACAGACTGCCGCCCGGACTGTTGCCGGCGGACGAGAATTTCGAGGCCACCTGACCTGCGTTGGCCAGCAGCAGCGCGCCCCGCCCGTCCCCCGCACTCAGGGCTGCGGTGCCCGCCGCCGCCGACAGGTTCAGCTGCGCCAGCGCCAGTTTCGACGGGCTCTGCTGGATATCCGTCCTGACCTTGAACCCGTCGGCGCGCGAGGCCCGGACGCCCCCGCCGATGCCGAACAGCTCCGTGACCGAGACGCCCGACGGCACCTGGGTGGTGGTGTCCCCGACCACGCTTAACTTGGGAGCGGGATCGCCGATCGGCGTGAACTTCATTTCGCCCGAGGCGTCCAGCGCGAAGCTGCCGTATCGCCCCACCCCTGTCGTCATGTCGTTCAGGGCGGTAATCAGCTCTCTGACGGTGCCGGTTCCGGCCGGCACGGCGACCTCGACATCGCGGATGCGCGACCCGGTCTCGCCGGCGATCCGCAAGGTCACCGTCTCGCCGGGCGTGAAGCCGTGCTGGGAGGTCGTGGTCAAACCGGCATCGAACAGCGCGGGACGGTCGGTCGAGACCAGGTCGTTCAGACCGAAATAGTGCGAGAAGCCCCGCCCGGCCTTGTTGCTGGGCGTGGTCGGATCGTCGGCGATGGCCACCCCGTTCGCGCCCGCCGCCGTGATCTTCAGCGACCCGTTGGTGAAGGTCGCCGTCGCCGCCCCGCCCAGGGCCGTATTCAGATCGGTCAGAAAGTTCGCGGGTGTCGAGGCCGTGCCATTGATCGTCAGGGTGGCTCCGGAAAACACGATGTCCGCCCGTGTCGTGAGCGCGCCCGTCGTCGGATTGACCACCGCGATCGTCGTCTTGCCGGTGAAGCCCGTCAGAGCGGTATCCAGCGCCTGTCCGACGTTGCGCCCGGTCAGGGTCGTCGGCGCGGGCACCGCAGCGTTCGCATTGTGCGCGCGGTTCAACTCATCGGCGACACGGGTGACCAGTTCGCCCAGTCGTTCGGCCGTCGCCGGGGCCTCCTTGTCCCGCAGTTCCAGCAGACCCTTGATTTCACCCGACTGCAGTCCGTCCGCCAGGGCGCGCTGCGTGCCGCCCTTTTCGATCACATAGATGTCGCCGAAGCTGCTCTCGGCATTGACCGTGCTCGCCCGCTGATACTCCAGCGTCGCCGCGCCGTTTCCGGCCAGCTGGATGCCGGCGCCGGTCCGGATCGACACCCCGCCGACCGAGCGCTGGCTGACCTGCACGTCCAGCAGGCTCGACAGTTCGTCCACCAGCCGCGCCTGTTGCGTCTGCGAGCCCGTCGCGTCGCCGTTCACCACCGTCGCCCGCGCGATTTCGGTGTTCAGCGTTTCGATCTGCTGCAGCAGGCCGTTGACCTTTTCGACCGCGGTCTGCACCCGGCCATCGGCGTCCTCGCGCACGGCCTGGATCTGGCGGGAAATGCGCGTCGCCTCATCGAATACGGCCTGGGTCTTGAATATCGTGTCCTGGCGGCGCGCGCCGGATGTCGGGCCCTCCGCACTGGCAGCGAAGGACGAGAATATTCCGTCGATCTGCGAGAAGAAGCCGCTGTCGCCACCGGGATCGCCGAACAGCGACTGGATGCGGTCATACAGTTCATAGCGCACACCCTGGCGCGCGGCCTCGGCCCCTGCATTCAGTGACGCGGCCTGCAGGAAGCGATCGGTGGCCAGCCGGATGCTCGCGACCTCGACGCCCGACCCGACCCCTTGCGTCGTCAGGGAATTCTGTTCGGCGATCTTGCGGATATAGCCGGGCGTGTTGACGTTCGAGACATTGTCCGAGACGACGCGCAGCTGCTGCTGGGCGGTCTGAAGCCCCGAATTGGCGATGTTCAGGATCGAGTTCAGGCTCATCCGATTAACCCTCCGCCCGGCAAGCCCTGCCCGGCCAGCGGCGCGTCTTGCCCAGCCGTCCTGGAGGGCGATCCCGCCAAGTCGTTGAAATCCCTCAGTCTGATACGTGACGCATCCATCATGGTGGATCAGGGGCGCAAGGGTCGGGCCAGTCGGAAAAAGCCCCGGCGGCACCGGGCAAGAATCGACTTCGACACGGCAAGAAGCGACGGGCCCAAACGCTGTCGCCCAGATACGGGAACGGGGATATTATCATTCAAAACAGGTAGTTGGACTCGATTCATATCGCTGGCCCAACCCTTGCGACGGACGATTTGAATGTTCCGGTGCAGCAGGCGCCCTCGACCTCCAGCTTGAATCGCCTGTCGTTCGCATGTCCGCTTCCGGTCTCGCCCCCGCGCCCGTCCTTGTGACGGCCCCGACCGCCGCCCCGTCGCGGCGATCCGCTCCCGTGCGCGCCGAGTCCCGGCCCGACACCTTCGCGACCGTTCTGGACGGAGCGACCGCGCCCGAGGCACCGCGTCCACCTGCCCGGCCCGGCAAGAGCCCCGAGACCGCCTCTGCCGACGGTGCGATCGAGAAGACGGACGAGGCTGGAACAGAAGCGAAGCCCGACCCGGCCGCGACCACCCCAGTTCCACTCATCGTCGCTCCACCCCTGCCGAAGATCGATACGGACGGCGCGGCGTCGCCATCGTCGGAGGATAGCCAGGCCTCCGCTTCACAGACTGTCTTGCTGCCTTTGCCCGCGCCGCCTGTGGAGGCCGTCGCTCCCCCTCCGGCCATGACCCTCCCCGCCCCGTCGGCCGCGCCGGTGGCAGCGCCTCTGCCCCTCCCGGAGGCCCGGACGACCGAGGCCCCTTCGGAAGACACGGCCACGTCGGCCGAGGCGGAGGCCTCTGACACCTCCCTGCTTCCCGTCCTTGATGAGGCACCGGCTGCGCCGCGCCTGCGTGACACGATCGAACAGGCGAAGACAGGCAACGCCGCTGCCGCTCATGGACCGTCGGATAACGGCCGGACCCCGGCCGGCGAGACCGATACGGGTGCGAGAGCTGCGAACGCATCGTCACCCGAGGGCAAGGCAACAGACGCCGCGGCCACCGCATCGAAGACCGCCACCGAACCCGCTTCGGCCGCCGTGACCCGGATCGACTCCGCCGAGCCCGCACAGACGCTCCAGAGCGCTACCCCGGCAGAGACCCGCGCGGCCCAGGCCGCCGCCGCCGCGACCCCGATGCTGTCCACCCTGTCCCAGGGTGCGATCTACGCCACGGCCCAGATCGCCGCCCAGATCGTCAAGAAGCTGGAAGGGCGTTCCACGCGGTTCGAGATGGCTCTGACCCCCGACGACCTCGGCCGTGTCGACGTCAGCCTGGACATCGATGCAGACGGTCAGCTGTCGGCCCGCCTGGCCTTCGACAATCCCCTGGCGGCCGCCGACCTGCGCGGGCGGGTCGATGAGTTGCGCCGTCAGCTGACCGACGCGGGCTTCACCGTCGCCGACGATGCCCTCTCGTTCGACCAGCGCGAGCCCTCGTCCGGTGCCGGCGGCTTCGATCGGGGTCATGACCGCAATCCGGCCCGCGCCTTCGGTGCCGCCTCGCGCCTCACTCTCGATGCGGAGGCAAGCCTCGTGCCCCCCCGCTGGATGTCTCTCACCCTGACGCCAGAGCGCGTCGATATGAAGGTCTGACCCCATGGTCGCCGCCATCACAGCCTCAGATGCCGCCGGCCGCACGACTGCGGCCCGCACCAGCCTGACCTCGAACTTCGAGACCTTCCTGTCTCTGTTGACGTCACAGCTGAAGAATCAGGACCCGCTGTCGCCCCTGGACTCCAACCAGTTCACCCAGCAGCTGACCCAGATGTCGGGGGTCGAGCAGCAACTGCTGACCAACGACCTGCTGACCAGCCTTCTGGCGACACAGCAGGGGGGGCTCGGCGGCGCATCCGACTACATCGGCAAGGACGCCACGGCCGTCTGGTCCGCGACCAGGCTGGAAGGCGGCAAGGCGAACTGGAGCTATGAGCTGGGGACCTCGGCCTCCGAGGCGACGCTCAGCGTGATCGACGGCTCCGGCAAGACGGTCTGGACCGGACCCGCCCCCGACCGTTCATCCGGCACCCACGACTTCGCCTGGAACGGCAAGACCACGGCGGGCGGCCAGTTGCCCGACGGGGGTGTCTATTCGCTGAAGGTCACAGCCAAGAGCGGCACCAACGACGTGCAGGCCCAGGTCCTGACCAGAGGCACGGTCACCGGCGTCGAGATGGCGGACGGCAAACCCTACCTGACCATCGGCGCATCCCTGGTGCCCCTGTCCTCCGTCATCGGGCTCAAGGCACGGCCTGCAACATGATTGCCGTTCACTCAAATCTTATTCGCGTTTTGTAAGGAGCCCACTCCGTGAGCATCAACTCTGCCCTCATTGCCGGTGTGTCCGGCCTGTCCGCCAACGCCGCCGCCATGGCTGCGATCTCCCAGAACATCGCGAACGTGAACACGGTAGGCTACAAGCGCACCGCCGCCGAGTTCTCGACCGTGTTCAACGCCCAGAGCCAAGGCGTGGGCTACTCCGCCGGTGGCGTCCTGGCCAATACGCGCAACTTCATCTCCCAGGGCGGTCAGCTGCAACGCACCACGTCGAACACCGACCTCGGCATCTCGGGTCAGGGCTTCTTCGTCACCACCGAAAAAGCCGAAGGCCTCGATCCCGCCGACCCTCGCCTGTTCACCCGTGCGGGGGCCTTCCGGGTCGATAACTTCGGCTATCTGAAGAACACCGCAGGCCTGTATCTGCAGGGCTGGCCGGTGAACGCCGATGGCAACATCCCGACGGACGCATCGGACCTGGGCAAGCTGACCTCGATCAACGTCGGATCCGTCGGCGGCACGGCACAGGCCACGACCCGGGCCCAGCTGAACGCCAACCTGAAATCCAGCCAGGCCGTCTCGGCCAGCATTGCCACCTACTCCACCGCGACCAAGTCGATGTCGACCTACAGCGCGACGGCCGGCACGGGCTTCAAGCCCGATTACCAGATCACCATGCCCGTCTCGGACTCCAAGGGCGGTCAGCGCACCGTGGCCTATTCATTCCTCAAGACCGCCAATCCCAACGAATGGCAGGTCGAGGTCCATGCCGTTCCGGCCAGCGACGTCGACAACGGCTCGACGCCGGCGAACGGCATTCTGAAGTCCGGGCTCGTCCTGTTCACCCAGGACGGTCGCCTCGACGTCGCCGCCATGAAGGCGCGGGAAATCGCCACCCCGGGCTCCATGCTGTTTGCCGATCCTTCGGCCGCCTCCATCACCCTCGCCGCGTCCGATGCGGCAGCGGGCACCGCGGCCGCACCGAAGTGGAAAACCTCGCTGGGGATCGACGATCAGACCGTTACGTTCGACCTCACGGCGGCTTCCGGCGGCCTGACCCAATATGACTCGGATTCCATCGTCCAGTCCGTCGTCACCAACGGCACCGCCTTCGGCAACCTGTCGAACATCGACATCGACGAGGAAGGCTATGTCACCGCCATCTTCGACAACGGCGTGACCCGCCGGATCGCCCAGGTCGCACTGGCCACCTTCGTCAGCACCGACAGTCTGGCCTCGGCCACCGGCAACGCCTATCGCGTCAGCCAGGGGTCCGGCACCTACAGCCTGAAGACGCCCGGCGCGGGCGGGGCGGGCCTGATCGGTGCGTCACAGCTGGAGGCCTCGACCGTCGACCTGTCGGCCGAGTTCACAGGCCTGATTACCACCCAGCGCGCCTACTCCGCATCGTCCAAGATCATCACCACGGCCGACGAGATGTTGGCCGAACTGATCAACATCAAACGCTGATCTTCAAGTAACGGTCCGTTAGCGTGAATGAATCGCATGTCTAGATTGGGTAAGAACCGTCGGCTGGGGGGAAATGGATTTTATCCATTCCTTCACCACGACGCTAAACCGGCCCTTAGCGGCGCCGGGCTACATTCACCCTCAATCGGTAGTGGTGAATGAGGCAAAAGCCCATGTTGCAAGAACGCAGAGTCAACAAAGAGGGCGAGCAGTATGTCGTCGGTCCGACGGGCACGCCCCTGACGATTCGCGATCTGCCGCCCGCCAACACGGATCGCTGGGTGATCCGTCGCAAGGCCGAAGTCGTCGCTGCCGTTCGCGGTGGCCTGCTCAGCCTCGACGACGCCCTGACCAAATACCGCCTCACAGCCGAGGAGTTCCTCGCCTGGCAGAAGGCGATCGACAAATGGGGCATGCAGGGCCTGCGCACCACGCGGATCCAGAACTACCGCTCCTGAAGGTCCTCTCCCGAAACCACGACGACGGCCGCGCCTGGCAACGGGGGCGGCCGTTGTCGTTTTCGGCCCGGCCTCGAAATCCGGGCCCATCCGCTCTATATGCGCCCGATGACGCTGGCCGAGCCCCTCTGCGCGATCCCCGATATCGCCGCGCCTGACATGGACGCGGCGATCGCCTCGGCACGCGCGGCGGTCGGCCTGCCGCTCGGGTCGCGCATCGTCGCGGCCATGTCGGGCGGGGTGGACTCCACTGTGGTCGCCGCCTTGCTGCACAAGGCGGGCTACGATGTCGTCGGCGTCACGCTCCAACTCTACGACCATGGCGCAGCCCTGAAGAAGAAGGGGGCCTGCTGCGCGGGTCAGGACATCCACGACGCCCGCCTCGCCGCCGAAATGCTGGGCATTCCGCACTATGTGCTCGATTACGAAAGCCGCTTCCGCGACGCCGTCATCGACCAGTTCGCCGACAGCTATCTGAAGGGCCAGACGCCTGTCCCCTGCATCCGCTGCAATCAGACGGTCAAGTTCCGCGACCTGCTCGACGTCGCCCGCGACCTGGGGGCCGCCGCCATGGCTACGGGTCACTATGTCGGCCGCGCCGTCGCCGCCGACGGCCGCGCGCAGATGCGCAAGGCGATCGACCCCTCGCGCGACCAGTCCTATTTCCTGTTCGCAACCACGCGCGACCAGCTCGACTATCTGCGCTTCCCGCTGGCCGGTCTGGAGAAGCCCGCCGTGCGCGGCGTCGCGGCCGGGCTGGGCCTGCGCATCGCCGCCAAGCCCGACAGCCAGGACATCTGTTTCGTCCCTTCGGGCGACTACCGGACCCTGATCGATCGTCTGCGCCCGCAGGGCCGCGAAGCCGGCGAGATCGTGCACATGGACGGCCGCGTACTCGGCACTCACGCCGGCATCACCGACTACACCATCGGCCAGCGCCGGGGCCTGAACGTCGCCGTGGGCGAGCCGCTGTTCGTCACCAAACTGGACCCCGACACCCGTCGCGTCATCGTCGGCCCGCGCGAGGCCCTGCTGACCGCCTCCCTGACCCTGGACGAAACCAACTGGCTCGGCGACGAAGCCTCCATCGAAGCCGCCGCCGAGGCCGGGACCCCCGTTCTCGCCCGCGTCCGCTCGACCCGCCCGCCCTCTCCCGCCCGCCTGACGCGTCAGGACGGCACGATCTCGATCGTCTTCGAGACGGGCGAGGAAGGGGTCGCCCCCGGCCAGGCCTGCGCCCTCTACGACCCGGCCGACCCCGATCGCCTGCTGGGCGGCGGCTTCATCGCCAGCACGACGGCCTGCGTTGTCTGACGACCTCGCCACGCGGCCGGGCCTGCCCGAACCCTACCGCTACCTTCTGGCCGACCTGCCCCGCGAACGCTGGCATGGGCATGAGATCGCCGCCATGGCGCGCTTCTGGCTGCAGATGCATGCCGGCTTCCGTTGCGAGGTCGCCCGGATGGACGCCCTGATCGACCAGTGGCGCAGCGGAACCCTCGCCCTGCCCGACCTGCACCGACAGCTGATCCCGACATTGCAGGGCTTCCTCCAGCACCTGGAAGGCCACCACAACATCGAGACCCACCACTATTTTCCGACCATGCGTCGGGTGGAGCCCCGCATCGGTTCAGGCATCGATCTGCTGGACCGCGACCATGACGTCATCCACGGCCACCTGGAAAGCCTGTTCCAGACCGGCCTGGCCTTCCATCAGGGTATCAGTGCCAAGGCATCGACAGCCGGCGACGCGGCCGCTCGCCTTGGCGACGCACTCGACGCGGCGGGTCCGGTGCTGGGTCGCCATCTGGAGGACGAGGAGGATATCGTCGTCCCTCTCATCACGCGCCACGCGCAGGTGTTCAGCGGTTAGGCCGCCTCTTCGCCGACCGTCTCCCGCGGCAGGACCTCGCCCACCGTGGGGCAGTTCTCGGCGCGGGTCAGCTTGATGTCGCGGCGGTTGACGATCTCGCCGCAGCAGCCGCAGGCGATGCGCGGTTGCAGCGAGTGACCACAGGTCTCGTGGATCATGTCGAACCCGGCGACCTCCTTGTCGTAGACGTGCCTGGAGCCCCAGCCGTAGAGGCTGACCAGCACGTCCGACAGATCCCGGCCCTTGGCCGTCAGGACATATTCGTTCCTTGGCGGCCGCTCGGAATACAGCACCGGCTCCAGCACCCCGTGCTGCACCAGCGTCTTCAGCCGCGCGGCCAGCACATTGCGGGCCACGCCCAGCCGTTCCTGCCACTGCTCGAACCGCTTCACGCCCTGAAAGGCGTCACGGATGACCAGCAGCGTCCACGGATCGCCGATGACTTCCAGCGTCGCGGCGATCGAGCAGCTCTGGCGTGAATAGTCGGCTGTACGTCCCATGACCGGAAAATGACGTCGCGTCAGGCTTTTGGCAAGAGGGTTGCCAAAAGGAACCCAGTCCGTCAGTCTTGTTTGGCAACGAACCTCTCGATCCGTCGTGGCGTTCCTGCATTCCCAACTTCCCGGGCGGGGGCTACGGCTTCCGCCCGTTTCTTCCGGACAAAGCCCATGTCGCAGCAAACGCTCGCTGAAGCCCTGTCGCTGACGTCGGGCACGGACGGCAGCCTGTGGGCGCAGCTCACCAGCGATTTTTCCAATGCCCCCCTGGCCATGGACCCGACCCGGGGCGCGCCGTTCGGTGGATTGATGGCGGCCCTGGCAGCGCGCGCGGCGCGAGAGGGGCTGGCCATTGCGCCGCCGCTGCAGACCCTGACGGTCCAGTATCTGGCCGCCGCCCGTTTCGAGACCTGCGCCTTCACCCCGACACTGCTGCGCGGCGGCCGGAACGTCGCCTTTGCCCGTATCGACGCGGGCCAGCCCGACCGCTCCGCCCTGTCGGCCCTCGCGACTTTCGGCACCGTCTCGCACGGAGAGACGATCAAGCCCCTGAGCGCTCCGCTCACCCCGTTCGACGCTCTGGACGCCACGCCCGTCGATCCCGCCCTGGCGCCCTGGTTTACCCGCTATATCGAGCACAGGTTCGACGGCGGGCCGCGCCTGTATCAGCAGAACCCCGTCACGGACCCGACCCTGCGTCTGTGGATGCGCACCACCGATCACAAGCCGCTCGACGAACTGGACCTGTGTTTCCTGCTGGATGGCATCTTTCCGTCCTATATGACCGTCCTGCCCGCCCCGCCGATCATCTCGGCCAGCGTCGACCTGCGCTACGATTTCATCGAGCCCCTGACGCCGGACACCTCGCCCGAGGGCTGGGCGGTCTTCCAGTTCACCGTCCGCGATCTGGGTGGCGGTTGGGCTCTGGACGACGGCATCGCCTTCTCGCCCTCCGGCCAGCCTCTCGCCCTCGCCCGTCAGCGCCGCAAACTGGCACCCCGGCGGCCCCCGCGCGAAATCGCCCCGGACTGAGCCGCGCTCAACCAGCGAGGAACCGCGGTCCGGGCAGTAGCGCCCCGACCCTTTTGCGCTCAAGTAGCGAGGAACCGCGTTCCGAGCGGTAGCGCCCCTTCAAGAAAATGCGCTCAAGTAGCGAGCGACCGCGTCGTTGGCGTCGCGCGGTCCGCAGGAGCCAGGATCATGTGCAACAACTATGCGATGAAGGTTTCGCCGGCGACGCTGATGGCCAGCTTCGCCGACGCTGCGATCCCGATGCTGTTTCCGGAAGGCGCCCCCAACGCAGAGCCCACCGCGTCCGTTCGCCCGACCGATCCGGCCCTGCTGATCCGTGGCGATGGGACAGGCAAGGCGACCCTGACCACCGTGCGCTGGGGCCTGCCGCCGACCGCGCCGAAGCGCCCCCTGCTGATCAATATACGCAGCGAGGGCCGCAGCTTCACGACCGGCCGGGCGCTCGTCCCCGCCAGCTGGTTCTACGAATACACCGGCACGAAATACCCGAAGACGAAATGGACCATCGCCCCCTTGGACGGCGACTTCATCACCTTCGCCGCCCTGTGGAAGCCGACACCCGAAGGCCCTCGCTTCAGCCTGCTGACCGTGGATGCGGGTCCCGACATCGTGGCCACCCATGACCGCCAGCCCGCCGTCGTCGAACCCCGGGACTGGGCGGCCTGGCTGGACGAGCGGGTGCGCGCGCCGCATCTGAGGCCCTCGCCGATGAGGCAGTTCCGGGTGTTCGAGTCGGCGGTGGGGTAAGGCGGAACAACGCGACGTCGTTCTCCCTCCCCCTCGCAATCCCCCTCGCCCGGCGCTAAATCCATCGCATCGAAACCGAGAACCGCACCATGTCCGATCCCGTCGTCATCGTCTCCTTTGCCCGGACGCCCATGGGCGGGTTCCAGGGTGCTCTGAGCGGGGTCAAGGCGACCGAGCTGGGGGCCACCGCCGTCAAGGCCGCCGTCGAACGTGCCGGTCTCGATCCAGCGAAGATCGAGCAGATCTACATGGGCTGCGTCCTGCCCGCCGGTCTCGGCCAGGCCCCCGCCCGCCAGGCCGCGATCGGTGCCGGTCTCGGCCAGCACGTCGAGGCGACCACGGTCAACAAGATGTGCGGTTCGGGTCTGCAGGCCGTGATGATGGCCTCCGACAGCCTCGCGGCGGGCAGCGCCGATGTCATCGTCGCGGGTGGCATGGAATCGATGACCGGTGCCCCCTACCTGATGACCAAACACCGTGGTGGCGCCCGTATCGGCCACGATGTCATCGTCGACAGCATGTATATGGACGGGCTGGAGGACGCCTATACGCCCGGCAAGCTGATGGGGAATTTCGCCGAAGATTCGGCCCGGACCTATCAGCTCACGCGCGAGGCCCAGGACGCCTATGCCCTCGAAAGCCTCAACCGCGCGCTGAAGGCGATCGAAACCGGAGCGTTCGAGGCCGAGATCACCCCGGTCGAGGTCGCGGGCCGCAAGGGCACCGTCACGGTCAGCCAGGACGAACAGCCGGGCAAGGCCATGCCGGAAAAGATCCCGACCCTGAAGCCGGCGTTCAGCAAGGACGGCACCATCACTGCCGCCAATGCCTCGTCGATCTCCGATGGTGCCGCTGCCCTCGTCATGACGCGCGAGAGCATCGCCAAAGCTCTGAACCTGCCCATTGTCGCCCGCATCGTCAGCCACGCCGCCCACGCCCATGAACCCGGGCTGTTCACGACCGCCCCTGTGCCGGCCATGCAAAAGGCGTTGAAGAAGGCCGGCTGGTCGGTCGAGGACGTCGATCTGTGGGAGATCAACGAGGCCTTCGCCGTCGTCCCCATGATCGCCATGCAGGAGATGGGCATCGACCACGCGAAGTTGAACGTGAATGGCGGCGCGACGGCCCTGGGCCATCCCATCGGTGCCTCGGGTGCCCGCGTTCTGACCACCCTGATTTCAGCCTTGCAGAACCGGGCCAAGTCGAAGGGGATGGCGTCCCTGTGCATCGGCGGCGGAGAAGCCGTCGCCCTCGCGGTCGAGATCGCCTGACCCCATGACCCTGGATCGTCGTACCCTCCTGGGCGTCGCCGCCTTCGCCTCCGCCGCTCCGGCCCTGACACCGGTGTCCGCATCTGCGCAAACCCGGACGCCCGCCGTCGCCCCGCCCGACCCGACCGAGGTCGTCCGCCTGTGGCCCAACGGCGCTCCGGGTGGCGAGACCGTCACCGTCACCCCGATCGTGCCCGAACGCTCGACCGATCCGGCCTTCCACGACCGCTTCGCCCAGTACACCACCGACCCGATCCTGACCGTCATGCGGCCGGCAACCCCGAACGGGGCCGCCCTGCTGCTGATACCGGGCGGCGGTTACCGATGGGCCGTGGTGGACAAGGAGGGTCTGGACGTCGCCCGGGTCTTTGCGGCCGCCGGAGTCACCTGTTTCGTCCTGCGCTATCGCCTGCCCGCCGACGGCTGGACGGCCGGTCCGAACGCGCCCCTGCAGGACGCCCAGCGCGCCATGCGTCTGATCCGCGCCCACGCCGCCGACTACGGCATCGACCCGGCCCGGATCGCCAGCCTCGGCGGTTCGGCGGGGGGGCACCTGGCCGGTCTGCTGGCCGCCCGCCGCGACGCAACCTACGACGCCGTCGATGCCGCCGACGCCGCCTCCTTCCGCCCCGACCTGAACGTCCTGCTCTACCCCGTCGTCACCATGGCCGACCCCTTCGCCCATGCCGGATCGCGCGAGTTGCTGCTGGGGGCCTCCCCGACGCCCGAACAGATCGCCGCCTGGTCGCTGGAGCAGATGGACTGGTCCGGCGTGGCCCCCACCGTCCTGATCCATGCGCTGGACGATACGTCCGTGCCGGTCGAGAACAGCCTGAACCTGCTGGCCACCCTGCGGGCCGCAGCCGTCATGACCGAGGCCCATCTGTTCCAGGAGGGCGGTCACGGCTTCGCCATTCGCCTGATCGCCGGAAAGCCCGCCGCCGTCTGGCCGGAGCTGGTCCAGGCGTTCGGATCGCGCAACGGCTGGCTCGCCAGCTGACGCGTTGCTATTCTGTTCCGCTCATGTCACGCCTTCATCCGGCGGCTTTCCGGGAGACACGAACGATGCGACAGGACGGAAAAATCGACTACCTCGAACTGCCCGCCACGGATTTGCCCGAGACCAGGGCCTTCTACGAAGGCGCCTTCGGCTGGACCTTCCAGGATTACGGCCCCAGCTACGTCGGCTTCAATGAGGGCCTCGACGGCGGCTTCGACGCCGATGCGGCGGACCGCGCAAAGGCCCCTCTGCCGATCCTCTATGCCCACGATCTGGAGGCCATGCTGACCCGAGTCGAGGCGGCCGGCGGCCGGATCGTCAAGCCGATCTACGCCTTCCCCGGCGGGCGGCGATTCCACTTCGTCGACCCCTCCGGCAATGAGCTCGCCGTCTGGTCCGGGAACGGATGAAATCCTGCGGCGACTGCGGCCTTTGCTGCAAGCTGATGGGCGTCACCGCCCTCGGCAAGCCCGCGGGCCGCTGGTGCCGCCATTTCGGCAAGACCAGCGGCTGCGCCATCTACGACGACCGCCCGAACGACTGCCGCGCCTTCAACTGCCTGTGGCTGCTGACCGATGCGCTGGACGAGACCTGGAAACCTTCCACGGCCGGCTTCGTCCTGCACAGCGAGAACGGCGGTCAGCGTCTGATCGTCGAATGCGACGCCGCCCGCCCCCACGACTGGCGACGGGATCCCTACGAAGCCCGGCTCCGCCTCTGGGCTGCCGCCGACGGGCAGGAGGTGCTGGTCTTCGCCGGAAAGCGGGGCGTCCGGCTCGGCGCGACCGACACGGCCGTCCGCCGCGCCTGAGGTCTCAGCGCGCGTCCACCGATTGACCGATCTGCTCGGCCAGCAGCCGGTCCGCCCCCTCCAGGCTGGTGATCCAGACGTGGATTTCCTGCGGTGCCGTGGTCCGGGTGAACAGGTGCTCCAGCGCCACGCGTCGACCGTCCTCGTTCGCCACGATCGAGGCCCGACCGCCCGCCTCGACCATCTCGCCCGAGTAGATCGGGAACTGTGAGGCCGAGCCGGTATAGACCATCACGAACGGCTGCCCGCCCCTCCGGATCGTATAGACGTTGAAATCCGGCCCCGGCCGCCCCGTGGTGATCGAGAAGCCGGTCGGCAGGGTGACGGTGAACGGCAGGGCCGCGACGGCCCGGGCATCCAGGGCCACAGGTGCCGGCGGGGGCGGCTCGACCGGGGCCACAACGACCTCCTCGACCGGGGCGGTGGCCGGGGTCGTGCTGACGGAGGGTGCAGGGGTCGCCACGGGTCGAGGCGCGGCGGTGGTGCCGGACGAAACCGGAGCGCGGAGCGGCGCAGCGGTCGACGTCGGTGCAACCGTGGTCGCGGGCGATGGCCCGGAAGGGGTCGTGGCAGCGCCCCGCCCTGGCGTCGAGGGCGGGGCCGGCCGGACCGACGGAGACGCGCTGCCGGATACCGAGGGACTGGTCGCGGCGCGCGGCACGGGCTGGGTCGCCGCAGGACCATTCGATGCGGGCGCGGGCGTCGGAGCGGGCGTCGTCGACCGCGGCGCGACGGCGGCGGCAGGCGGCGCGCCGTTCAGCATCCGGGTCAGATCGCTGGCACTCGTGGCGGGCGCGGTCTGCTGGGCGATCAGGGCGAGGGCGGCGAGGAGATGCAACATGGCTGCGACCATCGCGCCTCAGCCGCCGAACGGCAAGCTCCGCAGCACATAGGCTACCGCCGCCACGCTGACCGAGCCCGCCAGGCAAAGCCCGACGAACCAGGCCAGCTTCTTCCACAGCGGCCCGGTCGCCTCGTCGCCGTCGGGCGGGGGGACAGGATCAATGATGATAGCCGGCCTCCTCGTCGATCTTGCCGCGGAACACCCAATAGACCCATCCGGTGTAGGCCAGGATCAGCGGCAGGATCGCCACCGTCCCGACCAGCATCAGGCCGAGGGCGTTCAGCGGAGCCGCTGCCTGCCGAAAGTTCAGCGCATAGGGCACGATATAGGGCGCGAACCCCGCCGCCAGACCCAGATAGCCGGACAGAAAGACCAGCATCGCGCCGACGAACGGCCAGCGATGCGACCCCCGACGCGACATCACGAACACCAGCGCCAGCCCGGCCAGCCCCAGCAGCGGGATCGGCAGCAGCGGCAGCAGGATGCCCCAGTCGAGGGCGAACCCGTCTTTCAGATCGAACCCCCAGCGCGCCGCGACGCGCGGGTGGATCAGCAGGGTCGCCACGCTGACAGCCCCCAGAAGCACCGTCACGACCAGCGCGCTGATGCTGGTCCAGCGCCTGGCGTCGCCGTGCAGATTGTCCTTGGTCTTCATCATCAGCCAGGCCCCGCCCAGCAGGGCGTAACCGGCTACCAGACCGGCCGCGACCAGCAGCGTATAGGGCGTGAACCAGTCGAAGGGCCCGCCGGCGAAGCGCTCGTTGCGCACCGTCACGCCCTGGATGAAGCCTCCGAGGACCAGCCCCTGCGCCACCGCCGTCAGGATCGAGCCGCCCGCGAACATCTGGGTCCAGAACTTGCGGCCTCGAAGCCTCGCCCGGAACCGGAACTCGAACGCCACGCCCCGCAGCACCAGCCCCGCCAGCATCAGCAGGATCGGCAGATACAGCGCCGGCATCAGAACCGAATAGGCCAGCGGAAACGCGGCCAGCAGCCCGCCGCCGCCCAGCACCAGCCAGGTCTCGTTCCCGTCCCAGACGGGGGCGATGGTGTTCATCATCACGTCCCGCTCTTCCTTCGATCGGGCGAAGGGGAACAGGATGCCGATGCCCAGATCGAACCCGTCGAGCGTTACATAGAGCAGCACCGCGACGGCGATCAGCCCGGCCCAGATCAGGGGAAGGTCCAGGCTCATGACACCACTCCGCGCACGCCGCCGTCGCCACTGTCATCGGGGGTCGTGTTTTCCGGGGCCTTGGCCATGGGTGTCCCCGGCGGCCGCTGCCCGCGCGGCGGCGGCTCGGTCCTGGCCGCGACCGGTCCTTCCGCCATCAGGCGCAGAATGAAGATGGCACCCGCGGTGAAGACGATCGAATAGACGATGATGTAGGCGATCAGCGACGTCGCGACCTGGCTGGTCACCACCGGCGATACGGCGTCGCGCGTCTTCAGCACGCCATAGACGATCCACGGCTGGCGCCCGACCTCGGTCACCATCCATCCCGCCAGCACGGCCAGAAAGCCGGAGGGTCCCATGGCGACGGCGAAGCGCAGGAACCACGGACTGTCGAACAGGCGACGCCGGACGATCAGAACCGCGCCCCACAGGCCCAGACCGATCATCAGCAGGCCCAGACCCACCATGATCCGGAACCCGAAGAAGGGAATGAAGGGCGGCGGTTGGTCCTCGCGCGCCCAGCTGTCCAGCCCCTTGATGACCTCGTCCCTGGGCACGCCCTGGATCAGGTTGCCGATGCCGGGAATGGAGACCTCGAAATGGTTCTTCTGTGCATCGCGGTCGGGGATGCCGAACAGATGCAGGGGCTGGTCCGCCCGGGTTTCCCAATAGCCCTCGATCGCGGCCGTCTTGGAGGGCTGGTATTTGTGCGTGATCTCGCCCGAGGCGTGTCCCGCCACCAGTTGCAGCGGGGCCAGTACCGCGATCAGCCCGACCGCCATGGTCAGCGAGATGCGGCTTTCGCTCCAGCCCTTGGTGACGACCCCGGCCGCACGATCCTTCAGCAGCCGGAAGGCGGATGCGGCACCCACGACCAGCCCGGTCGTGAGGAACGCCGCCAGCATCATGTGCGCCAGCCGCGAGGGCAGACTGGGGTTGAAGATCACGGCCATATAGTCGACCGCCTCCAACCGTCCGTCCGCCATGATCTGGAACCCCTGGGGCGTCTGCATCCAGCTGTTGGCCGACAGGATCCAGAAGGCCGAGATCGACGTTCCGATCGCCACCAGCACCGTGGCGGTGAAGTGCAGCTTCGGCCCCACCTTCTTCCAACCGAACAGCATGACGCCCAGGAACGAGGCCTCCAGGAAGAAAGCTGTCAGGACCTCATAGGCCAGCAGCGGCCCAATCACGCCGCCCGTCAGGCGAATGAACTCCGACCAGTTGGTGCCGAACTGGTAGCTGAGCACGACCCCCGACACGACGCCCATGCCGAAGCTGAGCGCGAAGATCTTCACCCAGAACAGATACAGCGTCTTGAACGCCTCGCGCCTGGTCCACAGCCACAGCCCTTCCAGCACCGCCAGATAGGCCGCCAACCCGATCGTGAAGGCGGGGAACAGAATGTGGAAGGCGATGGTGAAGGCGAATTGAAGTCGCGACAGCAGCAGGGCGTCGAAGTCCACGGGCGCGTTCCTTCATGACCACAGAGAACGTCAGGCTTGGCACCTTCTTCTCCTCCAGGTCCATACGGCAACGCATCGCGCGACGGTGCGTCGCACGAATTCATCGGATGATGATTATTTGGGTCGACGTCGACGGCACGGCACCTGACCGGTGACGTCCGTTCTGATCTCCTTCAGGCGGCGGGCAGTTCGATCCAGAAGGTTGCACCCTCGCCCGGCCTGGACTCCACGCCGATCGATCCGCCCTGCAGTTCGATGAGGCGCTTGGCCAGGGCCAGGCCGATGCCGTGGCCTTCGACCGTCGTTCGCTCCAGGCCCAGGCGGTTGAAGGGCTCGAACAGCTGGGCCTGCTTCTCGGGCGTCAGCCCCGGCCCGCGATCCGCGACCTCGATGCGGACGCCGTCGTAAATCCGGCGGGCACGCAGCACGAGACTCCCGCCGGAGCTGGCGTACTTCACCGCATTGGTAGCCAGGTTGTCGATGACCTGTGCCAGTCGCTGCGAATCCGCGATAGCGATCAGCCCGTCACCCTCGCACTGCACACTGACGGACAGGGCGCGTGCCTCGGGTCGCAGCACGGTCGCGGCGCGAATGTCTTCAAGAATGCCTGGCACGTCGGTGAGCCGAAGCTCGACCTTCACGGCTCCGGACTCGGCACGGGCGACATCCAGCAGATCATGCGACAGCGCCTCAACCTGACGTGCGGTCTTGACCAGCATGGCCGCCATTTCGGCCTGGGTCTGGGTCACCGGGCCCAGCTGTCCGCTGGACCACAGGTCGCCGATGCCGATGATACCGCCGATCGGGCTCTTGATCTCGTGCGCGACATTGGCCAGCAGTCGCGACTTGGCCGCCGACGCCCGTTCGGCGCGAAGCTGCCCTGCCCTCGCGCGCTCGGACAGGCGGTCCCGCTCTTCCAGCAGCGAGGCGACGAGCACAATCGGCACATAGCCGAACAGGATCGTCAGTTGGACAATCACCGCACGCTCGGCCAACGGTGTGTCCAGGTGCGACGACGGACCCAGTCCCGCCATCATCGAACCGACGGCGGCGACCGCCACCAATACCAGCGCCGCCGTCACGCCGGGCACCCTCAGCCGGGCCGCGATCAGGATCAGTATGGGAATGACGGCAAAGCTGATCGGCAGCGCCACAAAGAAATAGACGACGACGCAGGTGCCGGCCAGAAGCGTGAAAAGCCCGACGGTTTCGGCGACCCGGAGGGGTTCGAGCATCGACTGAAGCTGGCGCTTCTCGAAGCCCAGAACGAACGGCGCGACGACGGCCAGACCCAGCGCATGACCGAACCACCAGGTCTGGAAGCTCATCAGGAACGGCGCGCCGTGGATCGCCAGCAAGACCGAGGCGACAATCAATCCGGCCGCGATGGGCGCGACGATCGCGGCCCAGAAGATGAAGCGCGAGGCTCCGCCGACGGAGGCCAGGTTCAGCGTCGGTGCGAACCGGCGGGCCAACAGAACGGCCACGACGATCTCGATCATATTGGCCGCGGTGAACCACACCGCCAGGGTCGGGGTGTTCCCGGCCAGGAACTCTCCCGCCAGTATGCCGAGCGCCACCAGGGCGCCGAAACTCAAATCGAAACTGGTCCCTCGACCACTTCGCAGCCATACGCCGACCGCCAGACCATTGGCCGCCCACAATGCTGCGACCAGGCCGGCCGTCCTCGCCGTCGTGACGGCCAGGATGACCAGCACCGCGACGCCGAGCACGGTCAGCATGGGGGCCAGGGGCTGGGCGAACAGGCTCGCGGCCGTCGTCACGGCCTGGCGAACGGTCACACCGGGTGCCTCGCTGAACTCCAGATCGGTCGCGCCAAGGGCGCGGGCATTGGCCATGGGGGAAAAACTCGGGGGGAGGCGACAGCCACCCTTCAACCACAAGCTTCCTAATATCCCCTGAAGTCAGCGCGATGTGGCCATGAGCGCAGCGAATGCGCGAACGGCGGCCGCTTCCCCCTCCGGATGCGCCCAGACCCCGGCGCTGACCGCGAGGAAGTCCGCCCCGGCTGCGACCAGGCCGGCGGCGTTGTCCGCGGTTATGCCGCCGATCGCGACCGAGGGGATCTCCATGACCTCCTGCCAGATCGTCAGGATTTCGGGATCGGGTCGATGCTCCGTCTGCTTGGTGCTCGTCGGAAAGAAGGCCCCGAAGGCCACATAGTCGGCCCCGGCCTCAGCCGCTTCCATCGCCAGGTGGCGGCTGTCGTGACAGGTCGCGCCGATCATCGCCGACTTGCCCATGATCCGACGTGCCGACGCGACCGAGGCGTCCGATTGTCCGACGTGGACTCCATCGCAGCCCAGCGCGGCCGCCAGATCGGGGCGGTCGTTCAGAATGACGGCCACGCCCCGCCCCTGGGCCAGCGGTGCGAGGCGCCGGACGGCCGCCGTGATCGCCGCATCATCGGCCGGCTTCAAGCGGATCTGCACGGCCGCGACGGGGCCTGCGTCCAGTGCGCGCTCCAGTCGCGCGGCGAAGGCGTCCAGATCGTCGATGGTGGATGGCGTGATCAGATAGAGCTGGCAGCGAGGGACGGACATCCGTGGGAGGTGCGTCAACGCGGCCCGGCCGTCAACCGCGCGCCTGTTGCGAACGCGTTGCAATCGCCAGAACACCTGCTACAGAGAACCAATCGCAACTGGCCGACAGGATCGCCTGCCTTGTACGTCTGCAACTGCAATGGTCTTCGCCAGCGCGACGTCGCCCGCGCCATCGAGGCCGGTGCCACCCGCCCCGCCGATGTTTTCCAGCGCAACCAGTGCAGCGCCCAGTGTGCTAAATGCGTCTGCGAGATGCGCCAGATGATTCAGGACAGCCGCGACTCCTTCGCCCTGGCCGCCGAATAGTCCGGCCCGAACACGAAGGAACCGAGCCATGAAGGGCGATCCCGCGATCATCCGCAGCCTGAATGCGGTGCTGACCAACGAACTGACGGCCGTGAACCAGTATTTCCTGCATGCGCGCATGTTCGAAAGCTGGGGCCTGAAACACATGGGCCAGATCATCTACGACGAATCGATCGGCGAGATGAAGCACGCCGACAAGCTGATCAAGCGCGTCCTGTTCCTGGACGGCCTGCCCAACATGCAGGACCTGCACAAGCTCAAGATCGGCGAGAACGCGGTCGAATGCCTGGGGGCCGACCTGCAGCTGGAACTGGGCGGACGCGCCACCCTGCTGGCCGCCGTCGCCCAAGCGGAGCAGTTGTCCGACTATGTCAGCCGGCAGATCTTCATGGAGATCCTGGCGGACACCGAGGAGCACATCGACTTCCTCGAGGCCCAGTTCAAGCTGATCGAACAACTGGGCGAGCAGAACTATCTGCAGTCGGCCATGACCGAGATCGCGCCGGACAAGTCCGCCACCGGCGGCTGAGCCTACAGCACCTCCCGCCGCGTCAGATGGGCGATCGCGGCGACCAGAACGACCAGGCCGACGCCGCCCCCCAGGGCCAGAGCCGTGTTCACGCGCCACGCCTCGGTGGCCAGCATGTTGATCGGCATCTGCCAGGGAAAGAAGACACCCTGCTTTGCCGACGTCGCCACGACGGAAAAGAACGTGCCCCCGATGCCGACCGCAAGGGCAGGGACGAAGCTGGAAAAGCGGATCGCGATCCAGAACTGGATGGCGATCATCAGGATCGCCGCCAGCAGGACCTTGCCGAGCATGATCGCCTGCGCGCCCGCATCGATCGGGCCGGTCGGCGTCAGAACGGGCTTGATGGCAGCCGCCAGGGCGACGGCGCCTCCCGTCAGCAGCAGGTTCAGCAGACTCATGGCCGCGACCACGCCGAGGACGCAGACCGCCTTGGCGGCATAGATCTTCCACCGCGCGACCGGCAGGCCGCGCAGGTGATCCCAGGCGCGTGGGCCGTGCTCCATATGGGCGACCAGCGCGGTCAGCGCCGTCACGCTCATCGGCAGCATGAAGAAGGCCCAGATGGCGCCAGAGACGCGGAAATAATTCTCCCAGGGCTGAGCCCCTTCGCCGCGCAACATGTTGAAGAACACGAAGATGGCGATCAGCGTCGGGGCCGCCAGCGCCAGCAACAGGGCCAGCGAGCGGTTCAGCTTGCGCAGTTCGACAGCGAGCACGGTCAGCATCACACGCTCTCCCGTTGGCGCGCCGGGGCGGACGCGGTGGCATTGCGATAGAGACCTTCCAGCGACGGGCTGCGGGCACCGATGGCGAACACCTGCACCCCCGCCTCGACCAGGTCGCGGTTCAGGGCGGCGGTTGCCGCATCGTGGTCATCGCCGGGCCGCAGCCGCGCAACCAGTCCGCTGGCGTCCTGTGTCAAGGTCAGGTCGTGGCGACGAAGGACCGGCCCTGCCCTGTCCGGATCGTCGACCCTCAGTCCGATCTCCGGAGCCAGATCGGACTTCAGCCTAGCCAGCTCCCCCTCCATCACCAGTCGGCCTTCATGGACGATGCCGATGTGGGTCGCCGTCTGTTCGATCTCGCCCAGGAGATGGCTGGACAGAAGCACGGTCGCCCCCGTCCGGTCGGGCAGAGCCTTCAGGAAACGCCGCATGTTGGCGATGCCGTCGGGGTCCAGCCCGTTCGTCGGCTCGTCCAGCACAAGGACCGGCGGGGCGCCCAGCATGGCCCGGGCCAGGCCCAGCCTCTGGCGCATGCCCAGCGAATAGTCTGCGACCCGCCGACGCGCCGTGTCGGCCAGCTCGACGATCTCCAGCACCCGGTCGATCTCGGCGGCCGGCAGGCCCAGCAGGCGACGGGTCAGGTCGAGGTTCTCGCGCCCCGTCAGGTTGGCATAGAAGCCGTGCGCTTGCAGCAGCGAGCCGACCTTCCGCGCCGCGCCGATCCGGTCCCGTCCAACATCCAGGCCGCAGACACGCGCGAACCCCGCGCTCGGCGTCAGCAGACCAAGCAGCATCTTGAGCGTGGTGGTCTTGCCCGCCCCGTTGGGTCCCAGAAAGCCATAGACGGCTTTCGCGGGCACCATCATCGACAGCCCGTCCACGGCCAGATGCCGGCCGAACCGGCGGGTCAGACCCTGTGTCTCGATCGCCGCCTGCATCGGCCACCCCCTCATCAGTCATTTAACTCTAACATAAACTTGCGAAGCATGCGTCTTTAAGTCAAGATTAAAAATAAAACTGGAAATCGCACTCATGCCCACCGACGACCTCGCCCAGTTTCGACGCCTGTGCGGCCAGTTTCGCTGGCTGGCGGTGTTCATGGTTTGCAGTGTTTCGGCCGTCCTGGCCCTGATGTATGTCGTCGCGCCGACCGTGGCGTGGTCGCGGGGGAAATTCCCCGCAGATGTCTGGCCGATCGACCTGGTGGAAAAGGCGATCTGGGCCACGCCCACCCTGTTCTACCTGTATGCCGTGTGGTCCATCGGATCGGCGATGGGTCAGGTGTCGAGGGGCCGCCTGATCCAGCCGACACTGGCCCGAGCGCTGCGCCATGTTGGCATCGCCCTCGGTCTGGGCGGCCTTCTCAGCGTCTTCGGCATCACCAATATCTCGCGTCTGATCGGAGCCAGTCAGGGCGGCTACGCCTATTTCGATGTGGCTGGCATGACCCTGGGGATGATCGGCGGGGCGCTGTTCCTGCTGGGCCGGGTGGTCGATCAGGCCGACCGTATCCAGGCCGAGCTGGACGAGATGATCTGATGCCGGTGCGCGTCACCCTGGACGGTATGATCGTCGCGCGTGGCCTCAAGGCCCGCGACCTGGCCGCAGAGATCGGGCTCAGCGAGACCCAGCTGTCGCTGTTCCGCTCCGGCAAGGTCAAGGGCATCCGGTTCTCGACCCTGGCGCGGATGTGCGCGGTGCTGGGCTGTCGGCCCGGCGACCTGCTGGACTACGACCATGATCCCGCCGACATGATCCGCGCCGACGACGAGGTGGTCTGAGGCGGAACCCGTCCGCCCTCCGCCCCTTCCGCTTCGTGCTGCAGGCACCCGGCACCGCCCCCTGCGCTCGGCTTGCCCTTGCGAGCGGCTTCCTCTAGGGATCGCGCCCGATTTCGCGCGCCCGTCACGGGACCGGCTGCGCCCCTCCAGACAGTGATCCCCAATGGCGAAAATCAACGGCAACACCATCAAGCCCGGCATGGTGCTCGAGCACAACAAGGGCCTGTGGGTCGTCACCAAGGCCAGCCACGTCAAGCCCGGCAAGGGCGGTGCGTTTGCCAACGTCGAGGCCAAGAACCTCGAGACCGGCAACAAGCTGAACGAACGCTTCCGCTCGGAAGACAAGGTCGAACGCGTCACCCTGGAGCAGAAGGAGTTCTCCTATCTGTACGAGCAGGGCGACGCCCTCGTGTTCATGGACGATGCCACCTATGAGCAGACCGAGCTGCAGAAGGACTGGGTCGGCGAGGACCGCGTGGCCTATCTGCAGGACGGCATGAAGGTCGTCATCGAGATGCACGAGGACCGGCCCATCGGCCTGACCCTGCCCGAACAGGTCACGCTGGAAGTCGTCGAGACCGAGCCCACCGTGAAGGGCCAGACGGCGTCGTCGTCCTACAAGCCCGCCAAAGCCAATAACGGCGTCCGCATCATGATCCCGCCCTACATGGGCGTGGGCGAGCGCATCGTTGTCGACACCACCACCGGCGAATACGTCCGCCGCGCGGAATAGAACTGCACCGGAGCCTCTCCCTCCCCCTCGGGGGAGGGTCGTCGGCGCATAGCGACGACGGGGTGGGGGCGGCTCGGTAACGCCGCACAAATCAGAGTCCGTATCGCCTGGCCCTTCCCACCCGGCTTCGCCTGCGACTCAGCCACCCTCCCCGGACGGGGAGGGAGATGTCGTGCTAGGATACCCCCCATGGCCCTCGCCTCCGCCCTCGTTTCCGTCATCATCGACGCGGTCCGCAAGACCGCCCGACCCATGCTGCGCGACTTCGGCGAGGTGGCGCAGTTGCAGGTGTCGCGGAAGGGCCCCGGCGACTTCGTCACAGCCGCCGACATCAAGGCCGAGGACACCCTCTACGAACTGCTGATGAAGGCCCGCCCCGGCTACGGCTTCCTCGGCGAGGAACGCGGAATGATCGAGGGAACCGACAAGTCCCACACCTGGGTGGTCGATCCGATCGACGGCACCACCAACTTCATGCACGCCATGCCCCATTTCGCCATCACGGTGGGGCTGCAACGCTATGCACCGGATGGATCGTCCGAGATCGTCGCCGGCGTCACCTACAACCCGATCATGAACGAGCTGTTCTGGGCCGAAAAGGGCAAGGGCTGCTATCTGAACGACACCCGCATCCGCGTCGCCGGGCGTCGCGACCTGTCGGAAAGCCTGATCGCCACCGGCCTGCCCTTCATCGGCAAGTCGGGCCATGCCCAGTCGATCAAGGACATCCACGCCATCGGCCAGCGCGTCGCCGGCATCCGTCGCCTGGGCTCCGCCGCCCTGGATTTCGCCTGGGTCGCCTGCGGTCGCTACGACGCCTACTATGAGCGCAACCTGAAGCCTTGGGATGTAGCGGCGGGCATTCTGTTCGTCACCGAGGCGGGCGGCATCGTCACCACCATCGATCCGGATGGCGACCCAAAGACCGGCGTGTCCATTCTGGCGTCGAACCCGGAACTGCATCCCCAGCTCGGCAAGGTCCTACGCGGCTGAGATCCCGATTATCGTCTGTTATCAGACGGCTTGTCGCACTAATGTAATAAAGTCGTCGCACGGTCTTTACAAATCTGCGAAGTGGCGCATTAATCGTCCTTGTCCTGACGTTTTTCAGGTTTGGGAGGATTTCACCAATGTCCCGTACCGCCTTGATCGCCTGCCTCATGCTCGCCTCGGCACCCGCGTTCGCCGGCGAAGTGCCCGGTGCCGCGCCGCGTGACCCGGGCGCAACGGCCCGCATCGCCGTGACCGTCTGCGAGCGCGACGCCCTGACCCAGGCCTCATTCCGCGACCAGCATGGCCCCAGCCCGCAGTACGTCACGGCCAACGACGTTCTGGCCGCCCGCGATGCCGGCGAGCGCTGGGCCCAGGCCCGCTGCATGACGGGTCGTCAGCACCGCGAACTGCGCGAGCGCCTCGCCCGGAACTGAGGCCGACGATCGATCGGGGCTGGGGACGGTCGCGGTTCGTCCGCCACCGTCACCAGACGGTCGTCAGTTTGGCTTAGGTCTAAAGCATGAGCTTGTTTGCTGCCCTGGCCGCCGGACTGACCTTGATCCAGGTGATCGCCCATCGTGGTGCCTCCGGCGAGCGGCCCGAACACACGCGCGCGGCCTATGAACTGGCGATCGACCAGGGCGCGGACGTCATAGAGCCCGACCTGGTCATGTCCCGTGACGGTGCCCTCGTCGTGCGGCATGAGAACGAGATCTCCGGCACCACCGACGTCGCCGACCATCCCGAGTTCGCCGCCCGACGCACGACGAGGACCATCGACGGCGTCGCCACGACCGGCTGGTTCACCGAGGACTTCACCCTGGCCGAACTCCGGACGCTGCGCGCCCGCGAGCGGCTGCCGGATCTTCGCCCCGGCAATACGGCTTTCGTGGACGAGCCCATCCTGACGTTCCAGCAGGTCATCGACATCGCCCGCGCCGGATCGGCACGCACCGGCCGGGTGATCGGCGTCGCGCCCGAACTGAAGCATCCGACCTATTTTGCCTCGCTTGGCCTGCCGATGGAGCCTCCCTTCATCGAGGCCCTGCGCACGAACGCCCTGATGGCGGCCGACAGTCCGGTCCTGATCCAGTGTTTCGAGGTCGAGACCCTGCGATCCCTGGACCAGAGCACCGATGCCCCCCTGCTTCAGCTGATGTCGAACGAGGGCGGCCCCGCAGACCAGCCTGGAATGACCTATGCCGCCATGGTCACGCCCGGCGGGCTGGCCGAGATCGCCACCTATGCCGATGCCATCGGGGTCGATACCGCCATGATCGTGCCCCGGGACGCCTCCGGCGTTACGACGACCCCGACGCCCCTGATCGAAGACGCCCATGCCGCCGGATTGAAGGTCGTCGCCTGGACCTTTCGTGCGGAAGACCCGTTTCTGCCGACAGACTATCGCGGCGATCTTCCGGCCTGGCTGCGCCGGTTCTACGGGCTGGGCATCGACGCCGTGTTCAGCGACTTCCCGGGCGTGGCGGTGAGGGCCAGAACCCACCCTCTCCCATAGGGAGAGGGATCACCCCTCCCGGAACTGCAGCTCCGCCAGGCGGGCATACAGCCCTCCCCTCGCCACCAGTTCGTGGTGGGTGCCGGTCTCGACGACCGCTCCGTCCTCCATCACCACGATCCGGTCGGCGCGCAGCACCGTGGCCAGGCGGTGGGCGATGACCAGGGTGGTCCGGGTTTCCATGGCCTGGTCGAGCGCGGCCTGGACCAGACGTTCGTTCTCGGCATCGAGCGCGCTGGTCGCCTCGTCCAGCAACAGGATCGGCGCGTCCCGGACCAGGGCGCGGGCGATGGCCAGACGCTGACGCTGGCCACCCGACAGGCTCTTACCGCGTTCTCCCAATGCGGTGCCGAACCCTTCGGGCAGGGCCTCGATGAAGCCCAGGGCCTGGGCCTCCTCGGCCGCCTGACGGACCTCCGCCTCGCTGGCAGCCTCGCGACCGAAACGGATGTTCTCCAGCGCCGAACCCGAGAACAGCGGGGCCTCCTGCGATACCCAGGCGAAGCGTCCGCGCACTTCTACGGGGTCGGCGGCACGAACATCCACGCCGTCCACGCTGACGGCCCCTTCCTGCGGATCGTAGAAGCGCAGCAACAGGCGGAACACGGTCGACTTTCCCGCGCCCGACGGACCGACCAGAGCCACCGTCTCGCCCGGCTGCACCGCCAGATCGAAGCCCTTCAGCGCCGGCAGATCCGGGCGGCCCGGATAGGCGAACCGCACGCCTGCCATGGCGACCCGGCCCTCGGCGGGTCTCGGAAGGGCCACGGGGTGGGCGGGCGGCGCGATCGAAGGGGTCGCCCGCATCAGCTCGTCGATCCGCTCCATGGCCCCCGACGCCTTCTGCACGTCGCCCCAGCTTTCGCCCAGCGCCCCGACCGCCGCCGCCGTGAAGACCGACAGCAGCACGAACTGCAGCAGGGCCCCCGGCGTCATCACGCCCCGGGCCACGTCCTGGGCACCCAGCCACAGCACGAAAGTCACCCCGCCGAACACCACCACGATGATGACCGCCGTCATCCAGGCCCGCGCCTTCATGCGAACCAGCGACACGCCGAACGCTTCCTCGACCACCGCCCCGAACCGGTCGATGGCACTCTGGACGCGTCCGAAAGCCTGGACCGTCTCGATGGCGTCGACGCTCTCGCCCGCGAAGCCGACGGCATTGGCGAACCGGTCCTGGGACCTGACGGTCAGCTTCCGCACCGACCGGCCGAAAATGAAGATCGGCGCGATCAGGATGGGCGCGGTCAGAAGCACCAGCCCGGTCAGCTTGGGGCTGACCACGAACAGCAGGGCCACTCCACCCAGCAGGGTCAGGAAGTTCCGCAGGGCGAACGACACCGACGTCGTCAGGAGCGTCTCCACCAGGGCGATGTCGGTCGTCAGCCGGCTGAGCACCTCTCCCGTCCGCATCTGCGCGAAGAAGGACGGATCGAGCGTCAGGATGCGGTCGAACAGGCCCTTGCGCAGATCGGCCACGACCCTCTCGCCCGTCTTGGTGACATAGAAATAACGGACGGCGGTGGCGACACCCAGAACGACCGCGTTCAGGCCCAGGATCAGGAACCAGCGATCAATGTCCTGGCCGCCGTTGTCGAACCCGTGGTCGATGGCCCCCCGCGCCGTCCCGGTCAGGGCCAGGGAGGCGGCCGTGGAGCCCAGCAGCCAGAACATGGCGAACAGGGCGTTCAGCCGGTGCCGCAACAGATAGGGCCACAGGCGCAGCAAGGGCTTGACGCTGCGACCCTTGGCACGGCGCTGCTTGGCCTCGCCGATCTGTTCGACCAGGATGGCACCGGCACCGGGACGCCCGGCCGCCTCCGCCTGTCCTGTCATGGAATCACGGTTCGGCGCGGCACTGTCTGTCATGGTGCGCGCCTCTTGCTCCCAAAGGCCCCCCGGTGTAAACGCCGCCGCTCATTCCCGCTGGACCTTCTGGCGGGTTTTCTTATCCAGCTAAAGCAGCGAGGCTCCGCGAGCCGAGCGTTAGCGCCAAAAAATGCACACGCACCGACGGTCGGCATCGTCATCGCGTACAGAGACTGGAACACGACCATGAAGGCCGATACGCACCCCGACTACCACTTCATCACCGTCACCCTGACCGATGGCACGACGTACCAAACGCGTTCGACCTACGGCAAGGAAGGCGACGTGCTGAACCTGGACATCGATCCGTCGACGCACCCGGCCTGGACCGGCGGCAATCAGCAGATGCTGGATCGCGGCGGCCGCGTTTCGCGCTTCAACAACAAGTTCGGCGGCTTCATCAAGAAGTAGTCGCAAACTGCGGCACGGACGACACGAAGAGCGCCGGTTTCTCGACCGGCGCTTTTTGTTTGGGCGGAACGTCGATAACATGCAGCGGTTCGATACCGGGGCGCGAACGCCGGGTTCAACGCGGCGTCGAACACAGAGCGACACGACCATGAATCGACGTGAATTGACCCTCGGCGTGGCCGCGGCGGCGCTGGCCGGCGGGGCCTCGGCCCAGACGGTCCCGGCACAGCTGGCCCAGGCCAATTCGATCAACAGCCCCTATTACACCGCCTACAGCGACCAGATCGGTCGCCTGCCCCAGGCCGTACAGGCGGACGTGCGGGCCTTCTACGAACTCAATGGCTGGCGCCCGGTGTGGAACACCGACCGTCTGCGCAGGCTGAACGAAGCGTCGAACCGGGCCGAGCGTCATGGTCTGGCCAAGTCGGACTTCTTCGATTTCGTGGGGCTGGCCGCTGATCCCGCCAGCGCCGACGTGCGGACTACGGGCGCGGCCATGGCCTATGCCGGCGTCCTGGCCCGGGGCCGGGTGCGTCCGGAATCGGTCGAAGACCTGTGGGAAATGCAGAAGAACGTCGTCGATCTGCCCGCCGGGCTGAACGACGCCATGGTCCAGAACAAGGTCGTCGAATGGTTCGACGGCCTGGCCCCGACCGACATCGGCTACAACAATCTGTCGGCCGGATACGTTCGCTATCGCCGCATCATCCGCAACGGCGGCTGGGCGCGGTTCCGTGCGGGAGCCGCGATCGAGCCGGGCAACAGCGACACCCGCGTGCCCATCATCATCCAGCGTCTGGTGGCAGAAGGCGACCTGTCGGAGGCCGACGGCACCCGCCTGACGGCCCAGGGCCTGGTCTATGGCCCTGAACTCCAGACGGCCGTCCGGGGCTTCCAGGCCCGGCACGGCCTGGCCCCCGACGGCCGGATCGGCGCGGGCACGCAGAGTTCTCTGGGGGCCTCGGCCGAAGACCGGGCCCGCCAGATCGCGCTCAACCTCGAACGTCGCCGCTGGCTGAAGCGCGAGCTCAATCCCGAACGGATCGAGGTCAACACCGCCGCCGCCATCATGGTCTACTGGAAGGACGGTCGCCCCGTTCACTCCAACCGCGTCGTGTGCGGCGCGCCCGCGACCCAGACGCCGAGCCTCGAAAAGCCGTTCGCCTCGGTCGTGGCCAATCCGCCCTGGTATGTGCCCGCCGGCATCGCGCGGCGCGAGATCCTGCCGCGCGGACCGGCCTATCTGGCCAGCCAGAACATGTATGTGCAGAACGGCCAGGTCATCCAGCGCGCCGGCCCGACCGCCGCCCTCGGCTATGTGAAGTTCGAGCTGCGCGACAGCTACGCCATCTTCCTGCACGACACGCCGTCCAAGGCGGCCTTCAACCTGTCGACCCGCCAGCGGTCGCACGGCTGTGTCCGGGTGCAGAATGCGGTGGAGTTCGCGCGGATCCTGCTCGCGCCCGATCCGACGCTGCTGGCCGAGTTCGACACGGCCCAGCAGACCCGCGAGACCCGGCGCATCCAGACCGGCCGCGAAATCACCGTGCGCCTGCTCTACTGGACCGCCTTCGTCGACGGTCAGGGCCGCGTGGCCTTCCGCGAGGACATCTATAGCCGCGACCAGAAGCTGGCCGAGGCCCTAGGCATCGCGGTCAGCCTGCCGACTGTCGTCGACGACGGCGCGCGCGTCGCCAACGACGTCGGGCCGTAGGATCTAGAGCCGGAACGCGGCTTCCAGCAGGCCCATCTGGCTCAGTACCGGATTGGTGTCGGGCTCGGCCGGAGCGTCCAGATACAGGCGACGATCCAGGTACAGCACCCGGTCGTGCAGCTTCTCGGTCCGCACCAGGTATTCGACCAGGGCGATCGGGATTTCCGGATGGGTCGGCTCCGTCTCGACCTTGCGCTCGGTCAGGCGATAGCGGGCGTCGCAGGCGGCCTCGGGCGCCATGTCGCCCTCGCGTACGGCCCGCTGCACCAGGAGCCAGGACGCGATCTGCATCAGCCGGGTGGTCAGCTTCATGCTCTCGCCCGCATAGGCCAGGGCCGAGGCGCGCGACAGCAGCCTGGATTCGCGCCGTCCATCGCCGTCCAGATAGGCGGCGGTCTCCTCGACCAGGTCCATGCCTTCCTGAAAGGTCCGCTCGAACAGTTCGGAGCGCGCGAAATCGCGCACCTCGCCTGCCCGCGACCGCACCGCCGACTGTTCCTCGTCGCTCGCCATCAACTCAACCATACTCATGAAAACGATCGACGTCCGCTGTTTCGTCGGGCCGTATCGGCACCGCAGCCGTTTCGCCTGCAACGGCCATGCCACGGATCGGGTCGCGGCGGAATGACATCAGGACTCGAAGTTGAACAGGGCGTCCGCCGCCGATTTCTTGGCATTCTTTCCGGCGATCGCGGCCCTGGCGCGGTCGATCTCGCCGGTCAGGGCCGCGATCCGCTCGTTCAGTTCCTCGACGGAATACAGGTCCAGGTCCTCTCGACCCAGCGCCGTCAGCATCGCCCCGCGCTGCGGCCGGGGATCGAGATCTTCGAAACTCACCGTCGCCTCCTTGGCCATCGTCGGAAAACGCCCCATTTGAGCGCCCGGACACGGACGATTGCAAGACAGGGAACGCCGCATGCGGGTGATCGAGATCAAGGGCGGCTCCGGGCCAGCCGACGCGCTGCAGATCGCCGAGCGCCCGGACCCGCAGGCGGGGCCCGGTGAAATCCGCATCCGCGTCGCCGCCGCCGGGGTGAACCGGCCGGACCTGCTGCAACGGATCGGGGCCTATCCGCCTCCACCGGGGGCCTCGGACATCATGGGACTGGAGGTCGCCGGCACGGTCGATCAGGTCGGCGATGGCGTATCCCGCTGGACGACCGGCGACCGGGTCTGCGCGCTTCTGGGCGGCGGCGGCTATGCCGAATACGCCGTCGTCGACGCCCGCCATGCCCTGCCCGTCCCCGATGACATCGATTTCGTCCAGGCCGCCGCCCTGCCCGAGACCCTGTTCACGGTCTTCACGAACGTCTTCGAGGGCGGGCACCTCGCGGCCGGAGAAACCCTGCTGGTCCACGGTGCCACCTCGGGCATCGGTGTCATGGCGATCCAGATGGCCAAGGCCGCTGGGGCCCGCGTCATCGCAACCTCCCGCGGGGCCGCCAAGGCCAGGGCCGCGCTCGATCTGGGGGCGGATGTCAGTCTTGATGCCACCTCAGGCGATCTGGCGCAGGGAATCGCTGATGCTGGCGGGGCCGACGTCATCCTCGACATGGTCGGCGCAGACTATGCCGGGCTGAACCTGGACGCGCTCAGGCCCTTCGGCCGCTGGGTCGTGATCGCGACGCTGACCGGCGGCCTGTCCCGGATCGAGCTGGGCAAGGTCATGATGAAACAGGCGACCCTGACGGGTTCGACCCTCCGCCGCCGCCCGGCGAACGAAAAGGCACGCCTCGCCGCCGCCATCGAGGCCCGCGCCTGGCCCTGGGTCGCATCCGGCCAGGTGCGCCCGCCGATCGACGCCACCTTTCCGCTGGACCAGGCCGGTCTCGCCCACCTCCGGCTGGAAGCGGGCGAGCACGTCGGCAAGATCGTCCTGACGGTCTAGTAGCGACCGCCGCCGCGCAAGGGCCGCATCGAGGAAATCCGGTCGTTCAGGCCGGTGTTGTTCAGGTTGCGCACATTGCCCTCGATGACCTGGCAATAGCCGCGGAAGCCGGAGTCCGAACACACCTCCCACGGGCCGTTCAACTGGATCGAGCTGATCTGGTCGTTGAAGTCTGTGTTGGACAGATTGTACTGCTCGCCCCGGAACGTCTGGAACGCGCCGCGATAGTCGCGATCGGCGAAGACGGTGATGCTGTTGCGGCCGCCGCTGCTGCCGCCGCCGTTCCAGCCGCCCCCGCCGTTGTTGCCGCCGCCGCCCCAGCCGCCGCCGTTGTTGCCGCCACCGCCCCAACCGCCGCCGTTGTTGCCGCCGCCATTGTTACCGCCGCCGTTCCAGCCACCGCCACCGGCGTTGTTTTCAAAACGACCCCGAAGGTCACCGCACGCCAGCAGACCGTCCATGTTGGCGATGTCGCTGGACGAACAGGGCGCCAGTTCGATCGAGCTCGACCGCGCCCGGCTCCGCGTGTCCAGGCAGTCGGCATAGAGCCGCCCCTGGTTCACATAGGCCCCGGAACAGGTCTGGGCATAGCTGCCGCGCGGTGCGCCCCGCGACTGGGCCTCGGCCGCGTCCGGCACCGCCACGACACCGGCCGTGGCCAGAACGGCACTGGCGGCGATGAGAGCGATCGTCTTCATGGTTTTCCTCCTCCGGGGAAGATGCCTTGCGCATCCGATGTCCCATTGTTTTACAGTCTGGATGAACCGTAGCTGTATGCCGCTGCAGGACGTCGTTTTCTTTTCGCGCGAAACGGACTATATCGCCAGCATCAAGCGCCCGGTCGAAAGGCCGGGCGCCGTCGTATCCGGAGCCCGGGATCGCCGGGCCCTCGCACACTTTCGGGACCACCGCCCATGACCGACATCCTGATGCCCAAGGCGACCGCCGTCTGGCTGGTCGACAACACCTCTCTGACGTTCGAGCAGATCGCCGCCTTCTGCGGCCTGCACCCGCTGGAGGTGCGCGGCATCGCCGACGGCGACGTGGCCCGCGACATCCGGGGCGTCGATCCGATCACGGGCGGTCAGCTGACCCGCGAGGAACTGGACAAGGCCCAGGCCGACGAAACGTATCGGATGACCGCGATCGTCAGCCGCCACGCCGAACTGCTGAAGACCAACAAGCCCGCGCCGAAATACACGCCGGTCTCGCGTCGTCAGGACCGGCCGGACGCCATCAGCTGGTTCGTCAAGAACCACCCCGAGGTGACCGACGCCCAGATCGCCAAACTGCTGGGCACCACCAAGTCGACGATCGACAGCGTGCGCAACCGCACCCACTGGAACAGCCCCAACATCAAGCCGGTCGATCCGGTGACCCTGGGCCTCGTCGGTCAGCTGGTGCTGGACGACCTGATCTCCAAGGCGGCCGAAAAGAAGAACCGCGACGACGCCAAAAAGGGCGGACCGGCCCTGGAGCCGATCGCTCCGGAACCCGTCGAGCCGGAATTCGTACCCGAGGAGCGCGAGCGGCGCACCGCCGAACCCACAGCCGCGTCCGTGTTCGGCAACCGCGACCAGGACTACCGGGCGTAGGCCGCGCTGCGCGGCCGGTACCAGCTGGGGGATGCGGGGGGCGCGCAGTTCCGCTGCATCCCCAGTCCCTTCAGATAGGCCCGGCGCGACCGCCCGGCCTGGATCGCCGACTGGACGTGCCGGCTGTGCTGTTCGGCCCCCGACAGCTGCCGGATCCAGTTCCGCCCGGGAATGAAGTCGGTCACGCTGTTGCGGATGGCGTCCAGCGCCGCGCGCGCGGCCGCGTCCTGGGCGCGCTCGCTCATCAGGGTCCCGTCCTCGTGCGGCGGCTCGTCGGTGTCGGGACCCAGCGCATCGTTCAGCCGGATGACCTCGGCCGCGATCGTGGTGCACTGGTTCAGGTTGCGGATGTCGTAGGGGTTGCTTTCCGCCTGCAGCAGGACGGTGGGGATGAACTCCCGCCTCAGGTTGAAGTCGTTCAGCGGGGCCGTGACCGCCGCACCGACGCCATCGCGCACCTGGGTCGCCGCCGAACATCCCGCAAGAGCCACGGCCACCAGGACCGACACCACGCCGAGCTTCACCAAGACCGCACTCCGACCACCATGCCCCAACGCTTCCACCGTCATGTCCCGGAAGGCAAGACCGTACCGAAGTCACGATCGACCGCGTCAGGCGCGATCGCACGTCGGCATGCGGATGGTACGTCCTCTCGGGCTCGAACCGAGGACCCTCTGATTAAAAGTCAGATGCTCTAACCAACTGAGCTAAGGACGCGCATCGCGGCTGAACGGCGTCGCCGTTTCGCGGTTGCGCCTTCTGGTGCATCGCAGCAGCCGGGTCAAGGCCGGGCACCGCTTTCGCGGATTCAGGCCGCGTTCTGCCCGGGGGCGTCTTCCTCGACGGAGGCGCAGGCCTCGGCCAGGGTTTCGGCCAGCAGGACCGGATCGATCGGCTTGGTCAGGAAGGCATGGACGCCCGTCGCGTCCCAGGCCGCGCGGTGCACGTCCATGGCGTTGGCCGTCAGCGCGATCAGCGGCGTGCGGCGGTTCAGGCCGGACAACCGGATCCGGGCCGAGGCATCGAGCCCGTCCATCACCGGCATCTGCATGTCCATCAGGATGGCGTCGAACTTCTGGCCGGACGCAGCCTCGACCGCCTCCGCGCCGTTCTCCACCAGAACGAGGCGGCAGCCGTGCGGCTCCAGCAGCAGGGTCAGGATCCGGCGGTTCACCGCGTGGTCGTCCGCTGCCAGGATGATCTTGCCGGTCAGGGATCCGCTGGACGCGGCCCGGCGCTTCGGCGTCGATCTGGCGGCCTCGGCCACCTCGACGGGCAGGATCAGGGTGAAGGTCGAACCCTCGTTCTCGACGCTTTCGGCGGTCAGCTGGCCGCCCATGATCTCGGCCAGGCGACGGCTGATCGCCAGTCCCAGACCGGTGCCGCCGTATTTGCGGGTCGTGCCCGCATCGACCTGTTCGAAACTGTTGAAGATGTTCGCCAGCCGATCGGCGGGAATGCCGCATCCCGTGTCCGTGACCGACACGACCAGCCGACCCGGCCCGGCCTGCCAGTCGACCGAAAGGGTGATGGTGCCATTCCCGGTGAACTTCACGGCATTGGACAACAGGTTGAAGAGAATCTGCTGCAGCCGCAGGGGGTCGGTGCGGATGCGGATCGGTGCCGCGTCCGAAATCGACACCTTCAGCCGCACGCTGTTGGCGCTGGCCCTGGGTTCCCACAGTCGGATCAGCGAGCCGATCTTTTCGCGCAGATCGATATCGGCCGCCTCCAGCTGCATCCGCCCGGCTTCGATCTTGGAAAAGTCCAGGACGTCGTTGAGCAGACCGACAAGCACATCACCCGCATCCAGCAGCATGGAGACATGTTCCCGCTGCTCGCGGTCCAGGCGCGTCCGGCGCAGAAGATTGGCGGCCGAGATCACGGCATTCATCGGTGTGCGGATCTCGTGGCTGATGACGGCCAGAAAGTCCGACTTGGCCGCGCTGGCGACCTCGGCCTTTCTGCGTTCGGCCCGTGCCTCGTCATTGGCGGCCTGCATGGCGCGGGTGGTCATGGAGCTCTGGCGCACGGCGACGATCAGATGGGTCATGTACAGGACGCCACCGATGGCGATCAGCACATCCTGGGGCTGGCGCCCGGCGATGGCTCCCATGATCGGCAGGCCCAGGAAATAGAGACTGTGGGGGATGACCGCCGACAGCAGTAGCGCGCGCATATGGTGCATATGCAGGCTGACGTGCAGCAGCCCTCCCGCCACCTGGATCATGGCGAACAGCCGTCCCGCCTCGCCGCCGGTCATCCACAGATAGGCGGCGATGCCCGAAAAGATGACGACGTTCAGGCTGGTGGTGGCACACATCGCCACGCGATAGGCAGGCGATGGCGCGATCTCCGGATTGCGCCGGATGGGTCGGCATACCAGCCAGTCGATGAACTGACCCACCAGAACCGCCCCGAACCAGGCGGCCGGCCAGAGTGATTTCGACAGGAAACAGGCTGTCCCGGCGATGAACAGGGCAAGGGCGATCCGCGTCTTCAGCTCACGAAAGCGAACCTGCGCGATCATGGAATAGCCGTTGGTGGTCATTGCACACCCCTCTTCACCGAACACCATAAGCTGAAAGAGACGAAGGATTGGTTTCCGTCAGGCTGAACTGGCGTGACCCCGGCGCGGTGTCGCGTTATGGAACGGCCCAGCGCACGGGGCGTTTTGACGCCGATCCGGGGGAGATGCAGATGAAGTCATTGATGTTTGTTGTGGCGATCGGGGTGGCCGCCCTGACCCTGTCGGCCTGTGACCAGCCCTTTCAGGAGCAGACCGAAACGGCACCGCCGCCCATCGAGGCGCCGGTTGCGCCGTCGGCGACCGACCAGACCGCACCCGTCGCCGACACGACCGCGCCGACGACGGCACCATCGACGACCACCCTGCCCGCCGACGAACGGTCTTCGGAACAGTCGGTTCAGCCGGAAAGCGAAACCCTTTTCTATTGAGCCTTTGCCGCAACCTCGTCGCGATTGGGTCTCACAAGCCGCGCCCGTCGACCGCGAGGGTCGGCGATGAAGGATCGAGATTGAGGTTGCGTCGTCACCGCTCCGTATTGTGCCTGTCGGCCGTCCTCGTGACGGCCTGCGGCTGGCTGGGCGGTGTCGATGACGCCCGTGCCGACCCCCGCGCACAGGTCCGGGGCGATCTGCCCGCCGATCTCCGAACCCGTCTGGTCCAGGCCATCGGCGAGGTCGACGCCGCGCCGGGAAACCGGTTCGAGGCCCGACGCCGCGCCCGCGGGGCGATGGAGTCCGCCGAGGCCCTGCTGCGGTCCGAGGGCTACTACCAGTCGATCCTCGAGGACATCGTCGAGGGCGAGGACACTCCCGTGGCCATCGTCAGCGTGCGCCCCGGGCCCCGTTTCGTCCTGGCCCCCGCGACGATCCAGTGGGTCGCACCGGAGCCGGAGCCCGAGGTCATCCAGACGGCCCAGGCCGACATCGGCCTGACCCCCGGCGATCCCGGTCGGGCGGCCGAGGTCGTCGCCGCCGAGGGTCGAATCATCGCCAGCCTGACGCGCGAAGGCTATCCTGACGCCGCCACCCAGCCGCGCCGCGTGGTGGTCGATCATGCCGCCATGACGGTGCAACCGACCTTCAACATCACCTCCGGTGCCCTGGTGCGTCTGGACGGCGTCCGCGTGGAGACCCGCGGTCCGACCCGTCCCGAATGGGTCGCCAATCTGGCCCCCTGGACCGCGGGCCAGCGCTACGATCCCGAACTGGTCGGCGAGCTGGAGCGCCGCCTGCTGGAGACCGGCGTCTATGACGGCGTAGCCGTCGCCCTGACCGGCCCGGACCAGACCACGCCCGACGGCAACCGCCCGATCGTGGTGACCCTGACCGATCGCCCGCGCAAGATTCTGGAGGCTGGTGCCACCTTCTCTACCGCAGACGGGTCGGGCGTCGAAGGACTGTGGACCTGGTACAACCGCTTCGGTCGAGCCGACACCCTGCGGTTTCAGGCGCGCATCGCCAATATCGACAGCCGGATCGGGGCCGACCTGTCCCTGCCCCACTGGCGCGCGCCGGGCCAGACCCTGGCCCTGTCCGCCGCCGTCGTGAACGAGGACACCGACGCCTATATCCGCACGGCCGGGGTCCTGTCCGCCGACCTGCGCCAGCGCATGGGCAAGACGTCCTGGTACAGCTACGGCATCGGCCTGGACTTCGGCCGCTACTATGAAAACCGGTTCGATCCGGTCACCCAGTTGCCAGTCAGCCTCGATCGCGACCTGGCCATCTTCACCGGCCGCGCCAGCGCCTACATCGACCACTCGAACGATCCGCTGAACCCCACGAACGGGTGGCGGCTGACCGTCAACATCCAGCCGACCGCGGTGGCGGGCGAAGACACCGTCCTGTTTTTGCGCAACGAGGCCCAGGTCACCGGCTATCGGCCGCTGGACCCGCGCAACCGGACGGTCCTGGCAGGCCGCGTGAGACTGGGCTCCATCCTCGGCGGCAGCGAGCTCAGCGCGCCGTCCGATCGCCTGTTCTACTCGGGCGGCGGCGGTTCGGTGCGCGGCTACGAATACCAGGGCGTCGGCCCGCGTCTGCCCGACAACACCCCGCGCGGCGGCATCTCCCTGTTCGAGGTTTCCGCCGAGGTCCGCCGCGATCTGGGCAGGAATTTCGGCGCGGTGGCCTTCATCGACGCGGGATCCATCGGTTTCGGCGAAACCCCGGACTTCTCGAACCTGCGTTATTCGGTCGGTGTCGGCGGCCGCTACAATCTGTCCTTCGGCCCGATCCGCGCCGACATCGCCATCCCCTTGGACAAGCGTGAAGGCGACGCCAGCTTCCAGGTCTATGTCAGCATCGGTCAGGCGTTTTGACCGATCCGGACCTCGAAACGCCCCAGATCGAGACGCCGGCGAAGGCCGAGAAGCGTCGTCGCACGCGCCTTCAGGCCTTCGGCTTCATCGCCGGTTTCCTGCTGGCCGGTCTGGCGGCCCTGGCCCTGATCCTGGCGGTCGGCGGACGGATGTATCTGGTCTCGGGGCCCGGCCGCGATCTGGTCACCAGCTTCGTCGCCGGCAAGAAGATCAGCCGCTATGGCCGCATCAATGTGGAGGGGCTGACGGGCGACCTGTTCGACGACTTCACCCTGGCGCGCGTCACCGTCACCGACAAGGACGGCGTCTGGCTGGAAGCGAGCGGTGTCCGCGTGGACTGGGATTTCTGGCCGCTCGTCACGCGCCGCTTCCATGCGACCGACATCAGCGCCCGGTCCATCCGCCTGCTGCGCCGCCCGACGCTCGATCCACCCGACGGCAAGCCGCCGCAGCCCAGCCCGATCGGCGTCGACATCGACCGGTTCTCGGCCGACGTCGAACTGCTGGAAGGCTTCTCGAAGGAATATGGCAAGTGGCGTCTGAGCGGCGACGCCCTGATCCCGCGGTCCGGAAACAAGTCGGCGTCGCTGAACGCCTATAGCCAGAACCGGCCCGGCGACTATCTGCGCGTCACCACCACCTTCGGCGGCAAGGTCGAGGACCTGCGCCTGAACCTTCGCGCCAATGAGGCCCAGGGCGGCCCCCTGGCCGGGTCGCTGGGCTATTCGCCGGACCAGCCCTTCTCCGCCGTCGCCCTGGTGAACGGAGAGATCGTCAATGCGACGGTCCGCACGGGCGCGTTCGTCCCCCTGACGGTACGCGGCCGCTATGGCGTCACGGGATCGCGGATCTCCGGCTATTTCGACTTCGGTGGCTCGGATCTGCTGGAGCCCTTCGTGCAGCGGATCGGGCGGACGGCCCGGTTCGGCTTCGCCTCCGTGCCGACGGCGGACGACAGGAACGTCCAGGGTCTGGCCTGGCGGCTGATCGCCGACAATCTGACCTCCAGCGCGCGCGGGATCATCGACCTGAAGAACCAGACGGCCGACGACGGCGTCGCGGTGTCCATCTCCACGGGATCCGTGTCCCGGCTGGCGGGCACCACCATCGGCGGGGCGGCGACCTATTCGGCGACGTTCAAGGGCGATGCGAAAGTGTGGAAGCTGGACGGCGATGTCCGCCTGTCGAACGCCGACATCGCCAGCTATGCGGCTGGTCAGGTGTCCGGCCCGCTCGATATCGCCGCCGACAACGGCCGCTTCACCCTGGGCGGCGACCTGTCGGTGACGGGCGGTCGCAGCGCCGGCATCGTCGGGGCCCTGCTCGGGTCCCAACCGCGCTTCAGGTTCGCCGCCGCCCGCGCGAAGGACGGCGCGATCCTGCTGGAAGACATCGACGCACGCGGTCAGGCCCTGACGCTGACCGGCTCGGGCGGTCGCAACCTGCTGGGCGGTCTGGGCTTCCGGGGTAGGGCCGAGATCACCGACGTCGGCCGCCTTCGCCCCGGCGCGCGCGGCACATTCGGTGGACCGATCCAGGCGTCCTCCGCCCGATCGGGCGCACCCTGGCGTGTGACCTTCGACGGTCGTGCGGCGCGTCTGGCCACGGGCATGGCCGAGCTGGATCGCCTGCTGGGCGCCGCGCCTCGCCTGCAACTGGCCGGTGGCCTGAATGGTGGCCGGATCGAGGTCGAGCAGGGCCTGCTGACCGGGGCGGCGGGCCAGGCCAGCGCAAAGGGCCTGATCGAGTCCGCCGGTCGCCTGCGCCTGGCGCTGGACTGGAATGCCCGCGGGCCCTTCGGCGTGGGGCCGTTAGCCATCGATGGTGCCATGACCGGCAACGGGGCCCTGACCGGCACCCTCGCCCGGCCCCGCGCCGACCTGACCGCGAACTTCGCCAGCGTCGCCGCCGGGTCCCTGACCCTGACGGACGCCAGGCTGATCCTCAGCTTCCGCAAGGGCGCGGACGCCTCGGATGGCCGGATCGTGCTCACCGCCGGATCGAACTACGGCCCGGCCACCGCCTCGGGCAACTTTTTCCTCGGCGGCAATGCGCTCCGCCTGACCGACGTCGATCTGAATGCGGGCGGCATCACGGCCCAGGGCGCCCTGGCCCTGAACAACAATACACCGTCCAGCGCCGATCTGACCTTCACAGCGCGGCCGGGGGCCTTCCTGACGTCCGGCACGGCGGACGGCCGCATCCGCCTGACCGACGGACCGGGCAGCGAGAGCGCCATTCTGGACGTGACCGGCCGCGACCTCGGTTTCTCCGGATCGCCCTATGTGATCCGCCGCATCAGTCTGGACGGACGCGGCACGCTCGACCGCCTGCCCTTCCGCGTCGTCGCCGACGTCGGCGGTCCGACCCCGGTCTCGTTCGACGGCACCGGTGTGTATTCGCGCCAGGCCGCGGCCCAGAGCCTGACCCTGTCCGGCGACGGTCGCGTGCGCGAGGTGGCCTTCGCCACGCGCAGCCCGGCGGTGATCGCCCTGGCCGGCGACGGTCGGGTGGTCCGCGTCGACATGACGGTCGGTGGCGGCATCCTGCTGGGCGAGATGCGCCAGGACGCCGAGGCGGCCGTGATCCAGGCCGATCTGACCAGCGTCGAACTGGGCTCCATCGCGCCCGATCTCGGCGGCCGCGTCACGGGCCGGGTCTCCCTGCGCGGTTCGGGCGACGACCTGTCGGGGTCCGCCAATGTCACCCTGGCCCAGCTGCGCAGCGTCGATGCCCCGCGCGGCCTGTCGGTCGACGGCACGGTCAACGCGACCCTGGTCAACAACACGCTGCGCATCCAGGCCAATGCGGCCGGAACCGACGCCGTGCGCGCCACCGCCGATGTCACCCTACCGGTCGAGGCCTCGGCCGCGCCCCTACGCCTCGCCATCAACAAGACCCGGCCCATGTCCGGGGAGGTGGTGCTCAACGGCCAGATCCAGCCGATCTGGGATGTCTTCTTCGGCGGCGAGCGCACCCTGGCCGGTCAGGTCGACGGTCGCGCCATCCTGAACGGCACGATGAACGCCCCCCTGATCACCGGCCGTTTGAACCTGGCCCAGGGACGGTTCCGCGACAACGGCACGGGCCTGGTGCTGAACGACGTCACCCTGGCCAGCCGGTTCGACGACACGACGGCGCTGATCCAGACCTTCACCGCCACGGACGGCTCGGCCGGGACTGTCTCGGGCGAAGGCCGCATCGGCCTGCGCCAGGGCTCCGGTTCCAGTTTCCAGCTGGCCCTGACCCGCTTCCGGATCATCGACAATGACATCGCCCAGGGTCGCGCGACCGGCCCCCTGACCGTCACGCGCGGGGCCGACGGCAACATCCAGCTGGCGGGCCAGATGGCGATCGACGAGGCCCGGATCGAGGCCAATCCCCCGGTTCCCAGCGGCGTCACCGCCATGGACGTCGTCGAGATCAACCGGCCGGGAGACGACCCGGCCGGGAGCGATGAAGTCACGATCCATCGCGGGCCCCAGATCGGTCTGGACATTCGCCTGCGTTCGACCGGCAATGCCGTGCGCGTGGTCGGACGCGGCCTGAACGTCTATCTCAGCGTCAATGCGCGGGTGCGCGGCACGGTCGCCCGGCCGGCCCTCAGCGGCACGGCGCGGATCGTGCGCGGCGACTATGATTTCGCGGGCAAGCGGTTCGTGTTCGACGACCGCGGCACCGTCGCCCTGTCCACCGATCCGGCGCGGATCCGGCTGAATCTTGCGGCCGTGCGCGAGGACCCGACCCTTGCCGCCACCATCCGCGTGACCGGCACCGCTGCCCTGCCCGTGATCGTCCTGACATCGACGCCCCAGCTGCCCCAGGACGAGATCCTGTCCCAGGTCCTGTTCGGCCGCTCGGCCTCGCAGCTGTCGCCGTTCGAGGCAGCGCAGCTTGCGGCCGGGGTGGCGTCCCTGGCGGGCGGCGGCGGGTTCGACGTGATCGGCAATCTGCGCGAACTGGCCGGCCTGGACCGGCTGTCATTCAGTGGCGAGGCCTCGGCCCTGACGGTCTCGGGCGGTCGCTACATCACCGACGACGTCTATCTGGAGATCATCGGCGGGGGGGAAGGCGGCGCCGCCGTCAACGTCGAATGGCAGGTGCGCCGGAACGTGGCCATCAGCTCCAAATTCGGCGGTCAGGGAGACGCCACCCTGTCGATCCGGTGGCGTCGTCAGTCGCGTGTGCCGGGGGCGGCCGCCGGTGATGACGACCGCCGCCCGAATCGTTGAATTCTCTCGTTCCGTGACCGGGGTTCTCTTGATTTGAAGCCTTCAGTATGTTGGTTACCGGACGTCTGAACGGGGGGCACCATGCGGATTGCGAAGGCCTGGCCAGCGGTTGGCCTGCTGGTGGTTTGCGGTTGTTCTCCGCCGGCTGAAGTCCCCGCAGACCCTGCGGCCCTTGACGCGGATGCTGCGGCGACTGCGGACACCGCCGTGGCTCCGCCCGCGCCGCCTCCGATCGACATCCAGCTGAAATCCCTGCTCGGAGTCTGGAGCGTGACCGTGAAGAACACGGGCACCGTGCCCCTGCAGCTGAATCAGGTGATCGCGAATAACCTGGCCGGCGACCCGGACTGCGACGTCAAGGTATTCACCTCGCTCGCGGCAAACGCATCGCAGGTGGTGGATTTCCCGCGCTGCGGCGTCGTGCGCAGCGTAGACGTCAAGACAGGGATCGGCGACAAGAGCCTGAAGCTGCAGGATTCCGATTTCCTCACGGCGCGGCTCAGCAGTGATGGCTACGGTCCCGCGATTGAGCTGACCAATCAGACCGGAGCCGTGGTGCGGGTCGATCAGGTTATCGCCAATGGCCAGGCGGGCGACACCAATTGCGACATCAAGGTGTTCAGCGACATCGCAAACACCGACTATCTGCTCGTGCCAATCCCCTCGTGCGGGCAGATTCGCAACGCGGTGGTCAAGGTTGGCGACAACACCTATTCGTTCGATTTCGAATAGGCGTCGGACGCCAACCTCAACGGCCGAAGCGCCTCAGCGTGCGCTTTCCATCTGCAGCCGGTCCAGCCGGCCGATGCCGCGAAGGCCCGCGATCAGCAGGATCAGCTGGACCACCAGAATCGCGATGGACAGGGCGACCTGCCAGATCGGCGTCGCGGGGATATTGGGCATGGCGCTGGCCATCAGCGGCGCCGCGGCCGCCGACACGATCCCGAAGATCACCAGTACAAGGAACAGGATCGCCAGCACTTTGCCCGGATTGCGCCACTGCACGATGCCCAGGACCAGTTGCAGCAACGACAGCCCGCCCGCCATCCACAGGCCGACCTGAATCGCCGCAGACGCCGCCCCGGAGGCGCCCGCATTGGCGGCCTCGGCCGATGCGACCGCCGCCTGGATCTCGCCCGGATTGGTCAGGGTCCATGCCACGCTGACGACGCCGACCACGGCGCCGATGAACATGGCCACCGCGCTGGAACGCGCTGCACCCTCGGCTTCGGCCTCGGTGGTGATCGGGCTGGTGGGGTTGAAGGCCTTGATCCAGTCGGTCATCGAAATTCTCCCAAAATGACAAGCAGGCTTTACACACAATCCGGAGGTATCGCAAGCCTTCACCTTTCGGATCGACCCGGCTAAGGTCTGGCCATGCGGATTCTCCCACAGGATCATGCCGCCCTCGACCTGGTCGGGCGGGGCGCGGCGGTCCTGATCGATCGTGCGGTCGCCTGGTCGAACGTCAATTCCGGCAGTGACAATCCCGACGGCCTGAACGACATGTTGGCCCTGCTGGAGGCCGAGGCCGGCCGCCTGCCCGCCGAGGTCGCCCGCATCCCCACCCAGGGCTTTTCCACCGTGGCCGACGACGGCACCGTTAGCCCCCAGGCCCGCGCAGACGCCCTGAAAATCACCGCCCGCCCCGATGCGCCGATCCAGGTCGTCCTGACCGGCCACTATGACACCGTCTATCCGGCCGACAGCGCCTTCCAGACGGTCGTAAACCGTCCCGACGGTGCCCTGAACGGCCCGGGCATCGCAGACATGAAGGGCGGCATCTCGGTCATGCTCGGGGCCCTGGCCGCCTTCGAAACCCACCCCGCCCGCGACGGCGTGGGCTGGACCGTCCTGCTGTCCCCGGACGAGGAGATCGGCTCGCCCGCCTCTGCCCCCCTTCTGGCCGAACTGGGCGCGCGCGGTCATGTCGGCATGACCTACGAACCCGCCCTGGCCGACGGCACCCTGGCGGGGGCGAGGAAGGGCAGCGGCAACTTCCACCTGATCGTGTCGGGAAAGGCCGCCCACGCCGGTCGCGCCTTCCACGAAGGTGCCAACGCCGTCGCCGGGGCCGCCATCGTCGCCGCATCGCTTCACGCGCTGAACGGCCGGCGTGAAGGCGTGACGGTCAATGTCGCGCGCATCTCGGGCGGCGGGGCGCTGAACGTCGTGGCCGACAATGCGGTCGTCCGCTTCAACGTCCGCGTCCCGGACGCCCGGGCCGCCGCCTGGATCACCGACGCCATCGCCGAAATCGTCGCGTCGCCCCCGTTCGACGGCCTGACCCTGGACCTGCACGGCGGCATGACCCGCGCGCCCAAGCCGATGGATGCGTCCCAGACCGCCCTGTTCGAGGCAGTGCGCGAAACCGGTGCTCTGCTGGGCCAGACCATCGCCTGGTCGCCCTCGGGCGGCGTCTGCGAGGGCAACAACCTGCACGCGGCGGGCCTGCCCAATATCGACACTCTAGGCGTCCGGGGCGGCCTGATCCACTCGCCCGAGGAGTTCGCCTGGCCCGACAGCTTCGTCGAGCGCGCCCGGCTGTCGACCCTGATGCTGTGCAAGATCGCGTCCGGCGAGATCGACGCGCTGAAACTGAAGTCGCTGCGTCTCAATCCTCCCCCATCGGGGGAGGGGGACCGCGAAGCGGTGGAGGGGGCCAACCCCGGACACGGCTCTTCGCGGCAAGCCCCTTCCGTCGCTGCGCGCCACCTCCCCCAACGGGGGAGGATCCCGTAATGCTCGTCGTCCGCCCCGCCGGTCCCGCCGACCTGGATCACCTGCTCGAATTGGCCATCCTGTCCGGGCCGGGCTTCACCAGCCTGCCTGAAGATCCGGACCAGCTCGCCGAGCGGCTGGATCTCAGCCGCGACAGCTTCGAAGGCACGCTGCCGCCGCAAGAGCGCTGGTACACATTGATGATGGAGGAGACCGACACCGGCGACGTGGACGGCATCGCCTCGGTCAAGGCGGCGGTGGGGCTGAACCGGCCCTTCTTCTCGTTCCGGCTGGTGAACAACGCCTCGTCCTCGCCCTCGCTGGACATCAGGCTGGAGCACCAGACGCTGCAGCTGGTCAACGAATGCACCGGCTGGAGCGAGGTCGGCTCGCTGTTCCTGAAGGCCGACCGGCGCAAGGGCGGCGCGGGGCGGCTGCTGTCACAGTCCCGCTACATGCTGATCGGTGCCGAGCCCGACCTGTTCGCCGAGACGGTCCTCGCAGAGCTGCGCGGCGTCTTCACCCCCGACGGGGCCTGCCCCTTCTGGGACCACGTCGCGCACAAATTCTTTCCCATGCCGTTCGACCAGGCGGACATGATGACGGGCTCGACCGACAAGCAGTTCATCCTCGACCTCGCCCCGCGCCACCCGATCTATGTCGAGTTGCTGCCCGAGCCCGCCCGCGCCGTGATCGGCAAGGTGCACCCCCAGGGGGTGGCGGCCATGGCCTTGCTGGAGAGCGAAGGCTTCCGCCCCAACGGCCTGATCGACATCTTCGATGCCGGCCCCACCGTCAGCTGCCCCCGCGACCACATCCGCACCGTCCGCGACGCCCGCCGCCTGACGGCCTCCGTGGTCGACGACGTCGAGGCCGAGCTGCCGTCGCTGGTATCGACCGACAGCGTCGGCGACTTCCGCGCGGTGCGAGGCCGGGCCGCGATCGACGGCGACACCGTGCGCCTGCCCGCCGAGGTGGCAGAGGCCCTGAAAGTGCGCACGGGCGACACCGTGCGCGTGAAATCCTGAGGCACCCATGACCGACGGCAAACTCTATATCGACGGCCGCTGGACCGAGGGCGCGGGCGACGGCTTCGCCTCTTTCGATCCGGCGACCGAAGGCCGCGTCTGGCGCGGGAACGAGGCCTCGACCGCCCAGGTCGGCACCGCTGTCGAGGCCGCCCGCGCCGCCTTCCCCGACTGGGCCGACCGCCCCCGCGCCGACCGCATCGACGCGATGAAACGCTATCAGGCCGCCCTGAAGGCCCGCGCCCCCGCCTTCGCCGAAGCCATCTCCAGAGAGACCGGCAAGGCCCTGTGGGAGACCACGGCGGAACTGGGATCCATGGCCGGAAAGGTCGACCTGTCCATCCGCGCCTATGACGAGCGCACCGGCGAGCGCACGGCCGAGACCGCCTTCGGCCACGCCACCTTGCGCCACCGTCCGCACGGCGTGGCGGCGGTGCTGGGTCCGTTCAACTTCCCCGGCCACCTGCCCAACGGCCACATCGTCCCTGCCCTGCTGGCCGGCGACACCGTGGTGTTCAAGCCGTCGGAGGAGACCCCTCACGCCGGTCAGCTGATCGCCGAATGCCTTGAGGAAGCCCACCTGCCCTCGGGCGTGTTCAACCTCGTTCAGGGCGGCCGCGACGTCGGCGCCGCCCTGCTGGACCAGCCCATCGACGCCCTGATGTTCACCGGCTCCGGTGCGGCCGGGGCCCATTTCCGGCGCAAGTTCGCCGACGATCCGCACGTCATCCTGGCGCTGGAGCTGGGCGGCAACAATCCGCTGGTGGTCTGGGACGCCGCGGATGCCGAAGCCGTCGCAGGCATCGTCGTCCAGTCCGCCTTCGTCACCACCGGCCAGCGCTGCAGTTGCGCCCGCCGCCTGATCGTGCCCGAGGGGGCGGCGGGCGACGCCATCGTCGAAGCGGTCAACAGCCTCGTCGACCGGTTGATTTTCGCCCCCTGGGACTCGACGCCAGAACCCTATGGCGGGCCCCTGATCTCGCAGCGCGCGGCGGAACAGGCGCTGGCCGCCCTGCAGCAGCGGATCGACATCGGCGCCAGGGTGATCCGCGCCTCCGGGCCCGTCGACAACCTGCCGGGAGCCTTCGTGCAGCCCGCGATCCTCGACGTCACCGGCATCGACGTCCCGGACGAGGAGATGTTCGCCCCCTTCCTGTCCGTCACCCGCGTCCCGACCTTCGAGGCCGCCATCGCCGCCGCCAATGCCACCCGCTATGGCCTGTCCGCCGGCCTGGTCAGCGACGATCCGAAGAACTGGGACCATTTCATCCGCCGCATCCGCGCGGGCGTCGTCAACTTCAACCGCCCCACCACCGGCGCCGCCGGCGACATGCCCTTCGGTGGCCTCGGCGCCAGCGGCAACCACCGCCCGTCGGCCTACTACGCCGCCGACTACTGCGCCTATCCGGTCGCCAGCTTCGAGGCCGGGGCGGTGAAGAACACTGAAAGCGAGATCAAGGGGTTGCGACAATGAACCTCTCCCGCCGGGAGAGGGGTCTGTGAAAGCCCTCGAAGCCAATGCCGATGGCCTGATCGGCCCGACCCATTCCTATGCCGGTCTGAGCCCCGGCAACCTCGCCTCCAGCCTGAACAAGGGCGAGGCGTCGAACCCCCGCGCGGCCGTTCTGCAGGGGCTCGACAAGATGAAGCGGCTCGCCGACCTCGGCCTGCCCCAATTCGTCCTGCCCCCGCACGAACGGCCCGACATCCCCTTCCTGCGCAGCCTCGGCTTCACCGGCCCGGACGCCCGGGTGCTGGAGAAGGCCTGGCAGGAGGCCCCGGCCTTCGCCGCCGCCGCCTGTTCCGCCAGCCCCATGTGGGCCGCCAATGCCGCCACCGTGACGCCCAGCGCCGACGCCGCCGACGGCCGCGTCCACTTCACTCCCGCCAACCTGCACACCAACCTGCATCGGTCGCTGGAGCACGCCCAGACGAAACGATCACTGGACGCCCTGTTTCCCGACCCCACCCGCTTTGCCGTCCACGATGCCCTGCCCGCCGTCGCCCATCTGGCCGATGAAGGCGCCGCCAACCATGTCCGCCTGTGCGCCGAGCATGGGTCGCCCGGGGTCAACCTGCTGGTCTGGGGCCGCGACGCGCATCAGGCCTGGGACGGCCCCTTCCCCGCCCGCCAGACGCGTCAGGCCTCCGAGGCCATCGTCCGCCGCCACGGTGCCAGCGGAGCAGTGCTGGCCCAGCAGTCCCGCGCCGCTATCGCGGGGGGCACCTTCCACAACGACGTGGTCTGCGTTGGCGCCCTCGACACCCTGTTCCACCACGACCTTGCCTTCGAGGACACCGCTGCCACCCACGCCGCCATCCGCGCGGCCGCGCAGGGCTTCGAGCCGATCTTCGTGGAGGTCGCCTCCGCCGACCTGCCGCTGGCCGACGCCATCTCCAGCTATCTGTTCAACTCCATGCTGGTGCAGATCCCGGGCAAGGATCGCCTGACCCTGATCTGCCCGACCGAGACCCGCGACAACCCCCGCGCCCACGCCGTTGCCCAAGGCCTGACCGCCTCCAACGGCCCCATCGGCCGGGTCGAATACGTCGATGTGCGCCAGTCGATGCGGAACGGCGGCGGCCCGGCCTGCCTGCGCCTGCGCGTCGTCCTGACCGAGGCCGAGCTGGCCGCCACCAACCCGGCCATGCGGCTGACCGACGCCCTGCACGCCGGCCTGTCGGAGTGGGCGAACCGCCATTACCGCGACACGCTGGCCCCCGCCGACCTCGCCGACCCGGCCCTGATCGCGGAAACCCGGGGCGCGCTGGACGAACTGACCGGACTGCTTAAGCTCGGGTCCGGATTCTATCCGTTCCAGCGCCTCTGATCGGACCCGCGATGGCCCCGAACCCGTTCCTGATCGCCGGCGGTGTGCTCAGCGCCGCCGCTTCGATCCTGCATCTGGCCGTCATCGCCGGTGGCCCCGCCTGGTACCGGTTTTTTGGCGCCGGCGAGGGCATAGCCCGGATGGCCGAACGGGGCTCCCCCTACCCGACGCTTATGACCATTGGCATCGCCGGCGTGCTGGCGGTCTGGTCGGCCTACGCCTTCGCGGGGGCCGGTCTGATCCCCCGGCTGCCGCTGATGCGCACGGTCCTCGTGCTGATCTCTACGGTCTATCTGCTGCGAGGCCTGGTGCTGGTTCCCGCCTTCATCTTCAACCCGGGCGGCGTCCTGCCCTTCGTGCTTTGGAGCTCGCTGATCGTGCTGGTCTATGGGATCGCCTATGGGGTCGGGACCTGGATCGCCTGGCCGGGCCTGTCGTCCCCGGTTGCGGGTCCGGCCGCATGACCGATACGACCCCCACCATCATGACCCCCGCCCGCCGCCTGAAGAACATCATCGGCGGCTCGGCCGGCAATCTGGTTGAGTGGTTCGACTGGTTCGCCTATGCGGCCTTCACCGTCTATTTCGCCCCGGTCTTCTTCCCGAAGGGCGAGCCGACCGCCCAGCTGCTGAGCACCGCCGCCATCTTTGCCGTCGGCTTCCTGATGCGCCCCATCGGGGCCTGGGTGATGGGGGTCTATGCCGACCGCAAGGGGCGCAAGGCCGGCCTGACGCTGTCGGTCAGCCTGATGTGCGCGGGCTCCCTGCTGATCGCCTGCACGCCGGGCTATGCCACCATCGGCATCGCCGCCCCCGTCCTGCTGCTGATCGCCCGCATGATGCAGGGCCTGAGCGTCGGCGGCGAATACGGTTCCAGCGCCACCTATCTGTCCGAGATGGCGACGGCGAAAGATCGCGGCTTCTGGTCCAGCTTCCAGTACGTCACCCTGATCTCGGGCCAGCTGCTGGCCCTGATGCTGCTGATCCTGCTGCAGAGGACCCTGGGCGAGGATGCCCTGTCGGACTGGGCCTGGCGCATCCCCTTCTTCGTCGGCGCGGCCCTGGCGGTCGTGGTGTTCTGGCTGCGCCGGGGCCTGGACGAGACCACCGCCTTCAAGGACCCGGGCACCCGCGCCGCGCCGAAATCCAGCGCGCTGGAGCTGGTCCTGCGCCATCCGAAGGAGGCGCTGATCGTCATCGGCCTGACGGCTGGCGGGACGCTGGCCTTCTATACCTACACGACCTACCTGCAGAAATTCCTGACCAACACGTCCGGGTTCTCCAAGGCCCAGGCGACCGAGATCAGCGCCGCCGCCCTGTTCCTCTTCATGCTGCTGCAGCCCGCCGTAGGGGCGCTGTCGGACCGGATCGGCCGCAAGCCGGTGATGATCGCCTTCGGGGTGATGGGTCTGGTCTGCACCGTGCCGATCATGAGCACTTTGGCGGTCACGACCAACCCCTTCGCCGCCTTCATCCTGAGCCTTGCCGCCCTGGTGATCGTCTCCGGCTACACCGCCATCAATGCGGTGGTGAAGGCCGAGCTGTTCCCCGCCCATATCCGGGCGCTGGGCGTCGCCCTGCCCTATGCGATCGCCAATGCCGTGTTCGGCGGCACGGCCGAATACGTCGCCCTGTGGTTCAAGCTGGACGGTCGCGAGAGCCTGTATTTCTGGTACGTCACCGCCATGATCGGGATTTCGCTGATCACCTACGTCCTGATGCGGGATACGAAGGCGAAGAGTCTCATTGTTGAGGATTAGGCGCGATCGGCATCCGGCACCCGGATGGCTTGTCATCCCGGCCGTAGCGAAGCGAAGAGCCGGGACGGTGCTCCTCTCTCTGTGGTCCCCTCCCGGACAGCCCGCCTGGGCTGGGCCGGGAGACGGGTGGGCGCGACGCGGGTGTATGACGCCTCGCCGCGGCGTTCAGGAGTAGTGCCCGCCATTCCTGCGGTCCCACGCCGTCGCCCGGCTCAGCCTTGGCAGGCTGTCCGGGCGTGGCCAGACTAGATGGGGCCTTCGCCGTCCCCGATCTCCGCTGCGCTTCGTCGGGGATGACAAGACACCGATCTCCGCTGCGCTTCGTCGGGGATGACAAGACACCGATCTTCGCTGCGCGCCGTGGGGGATGACAAACGGAACTAGGCTTCCGGCACGGCGGGCGGCGGCGCGACCGGCCCGCCCGCTTCACCCGGTGCTACGGCGGCCTTCGCAGCCTCATCACCATCAGCCAGATAGACCACGCGGCACTCGCCATCGATGGTCGTGTAGCGGCCGTTGGCGGCGTCGACGAAGGCGATACGCCCGCCGTCGTTGTATTCGACCTTGCCCGTCGAGCGGCCGGCAAAGGTCTCGGTCCCATAGGTCCAGCAGGTGATGTCCGCAGGCTTGTCGCCAAAGGTCGCGGCGTTCCGCGCGCGCCTGGCATCGGTGCAGGCTGCGGCCGACACCGTCAGCCCCGTGACCAGAAGGACGACGAAGGTCTTTCTCATGCCGCGAACCTCCCGCCCTTGGCCGCATAGGCCTGTGTACCGCGCGTGACGACCCGGTCGTAAGGCTGGATGGCCGTGATGCCGATGTCGGTCTGGCCCTTCAGCCGGTCGTAGATCGGGCCGAAGTCTTCCAGCGTCGCGTCGTTCAGGGCCTCGATCGAGGGGATGACGAAATAGACCTGCTGGAAGTCGTCGATGCGATAGTCGGTCCGCATGATCCGCTCCAGGTCGAAGGCGATGCGGTTGGGCGATGGGTCCTCCAGCGCGAACACGCTCTCGGACGCCGAGGACACGATGCCCGCGCCGTAGATCCGCAGGCCCTCGCCCTGGTCGATCAGGCCGAACTCGACCGTATACCAGTACAGCCGGGCCAGGTTCCTCAGCATGCCCAGGCTCTGTGCCCGCTGCCCACCCTTGCCATAGGCCTGCATATAGTCGGCGAAGTCGGGGTCGGTCAGCATCGGCACATGGCCGAAGACGTCGTGGAAGATGTCCGGTTCCTGCAGGTAATCCAGCTGGTCGGCCTTGCGGATGAACTGCCCCGACGGGAAGCGCCGGTTGGCCAGGTGGTCGAAGAACACCTCGTCCGGCACCAATCCGGGCACGCACACCACAGTCCAGCCGGTCAGGGCCTTCAGCTTCGGATTCATCAGGGCGAAATCCGGGATACCGCCGGTGTTCAGGTCCAGCGCGTTAAGCCCCTTCATGAAGGCGTCGGCGGCCCTACCGGGCAGAATCTCCATCTGCCGCGCGTACAGGGTGTCCCAGGTGTCGTGCTCGACCTGGGTATAGGCCCGCCAGTTCTGGCTGATCGTCCAGTCGGCGGCCGCGCCTTCGGGTGGGCTTTGAAAGACGTGTTCGAAATCGGCCATGGCGAAACTCCCTGCCCCCCAATCTAGAGGCCCCCCGCCCGCCCTCCAAGCGTCAATGAATGGGCTGGGCCCTCGGTGCGTGGTGGCCGGCGGCGTCGATGGTGAACCACCGGGCGCGATCGGCGGCATTCATCGGGGCGATCTCCGTGTCGGGCTCCAGCACCGCCTCGGCGGCATAGACCAGGAAGCCTGTGTCCTCGCCCATGGCCAGGACGCGATAGAAGGGCTGGTCCCGCTGGTCCGGGCCGGGCTCGCTGGCGGGGCCGGCATAGACAGGGTCGACATCGACCACGACCCCGCGAAACGAGTCCTCGCGGTGGCGCACGATCTGGCCGAGGCCGAATTTGGCAGTCAGGGACTGGGTCATGACCCTCATGTACGACGGCCGGCCTGAGCGGGACGCTGTCAGATCCGTTCATCCTGGCGTCAGATAGGCTTGGCACGGACGATCAACGCGCATTAGGCTGATCGGGACGGGCGCCCTTCCCGGTTGCGCCCATGTGAAAGTTCGGCCCATGCCGGCACCCGACGGCGCGCCACGACGGCGCGACGAACGGTCCCGGGTCCAGCGGGCGTGGAACGGGGATGCGTCGGCTCGCGACGGCCCCGTCTATGGCGCGCTTGATCTGGGGACCAACAACTGCCGTCTGCTGATCGCGCGTCCGGCGCGGGACGGCTTTCGTGTGGTCGACAGCTTCAGCCGGATCGTGCGTCTGGGCGAGGGTCTGTCGCGCACCGGTCGCCTGGACGAGGCGGCCATGGATCGCGCCTATGACGCCCTGGCCCAGTGCGCCGACCGGGTGATCCGGCGCGGCGTCGACTCCAGCCGTCTGATCGCGGTCGCCACCCAGGCCTGTCGCCAGGCCGAGAACGGAGCCGCCTTCGTGGAGCGGGTGCGCAAGGGCACCGGGCTGAAGCTTCGCATCATCGATCCGGTCGAGGAGGCCCGCCTGTCGGTCGAAGGCTGTCTGAACCTGTTCGACCCGGCGGCGGAGGCCGTCCTGGTCATCGACGTCGGCGGCGGATCGACCGAACTGTCCTGGCTGCGCAAGTCGGGCAGCGAGATGAAGACGGCGGCCTGGCTGTCGGTGCCGCTGGGCGTCGTCACCCTGGCCGAGCGCCATCCCGAGCCTGAGGGGTCGGGTCAGGCCTGGTACGAGGCCATGGTGGCCGACATGTCCGCAGCCCTGGCCGCCGACGGATTCGAGGATCCGGAATTCCGGCGCCTGTATGAGGGCGGCCAAGGCCACCTCGTGGGGACCTCCGGCGCGATCACCTCCCTGGCGGGCGTGCACCTGAACCTGCCCCGCTATCAGCGCGACCGGGTCGATGGCCTGTGGATGACGCGGGCCGATTGCGACGCGGCGGCCGACCGGCTGAAGGCCATGGGGCCCACGGGTCGCGCCGCCGAGTCGTGCATCGGGCCAGACCGCGCCGACCTGGTGCTGGCGGGTGCCGCGATCCTGGATGCCGTCCAGCGCGCCTGGCCCAGCGAGCGTGTCCGCGTCGCCGATCGCGGCCTGCGCGAGGGCCTGCTGCTGCAGCAGATGCGTCTGGCCAGACGACCCGTACGGCGGCGGCGCGGACGCGGCCGGGGTCGGCCTCAGACGGCGGGCGCGGCCGGTCCCGAGACCTGAACCGGCAGGTCGACGTCGCAGATCGAGAAATCCGCGCCCCGCACCATCCGCACGCTCTCGACCAGGGTGAGGAAGGCCGGCGACGACGTCGCCATCACCTGGACCACCGGCCGCTGGTCGACCGGCAGGTCGGAGGCGACCCGGACACGGGTCATTCGGTCGGGATCGGTCGTCACCATGCCGTTGTCGCCGTCGCCGACCTTGATCGCCCTGACGATGTCCAGGCCGGACACCACCCGACCCCAGATGGAGTAGCGCTTGTCCAGAGCCGGATAGGGCTGGCGCATCAGGAAGAACTGGCTGTTGGCGCTGTCGTTCGCCTCGTCGCGCGCCATGCCCGCCACGCCCGGGCAATAGGTGCCCCAGCCGTGGACCTTGCCATCCGCCGTCGTGGCCATCAGGGCGTTGGGCTGGGTCTGGACCGGCAGGCTGTTCAGAAATCCCAGCGCCGCGCCGGCCGGGGCTGCGACCAGGGCGAAGGGCATGTCCGGCCCGCGCCGGAAGGTGAACTCTGCCTTCAGGTCGGGATAGGGGCTCTGGCCCTCTCCCGTCCCGAGCGGATCGCCGGTCTGGGCCATGAAGCCGTCGATCACGCGGTGGAAGACGATGCCGTCGAAGAAGGCGCGCCGGGCCAGCAGCCGCATCCGCTCGACATGGAGGGGCGCGATCTCCGGCGTCATCTCGACCAGAATCCGGCCCCTGTTCGTGTCAATGACCAGCAAGTTTTCGGCCGGCACGGTGCGCCAGTCGGTGGCGACGGCCACGGGTGCGTCTGTGGCCGTCGTCCCCATGTCCTGCGCCGAAGCGATGGGGGCGCAGGCCAGCAGGGCCAGGGCCAGAACGGTCGGTCGGATCATGGAGCGATCACCTCGGTCACGGGCTGCACGTCGCAAACGTTGAAGGTCGTGCCCCGGGCCCTGCGCGCCTCGGCCACATGGGCCTGAAAGGCCGGCGAACGCGGATCCAGAACCTGCACCGTCGGACGTTCCGCCTCCGGCAGGGCGGAGGCCGTGCGGACATGGGTCATGGTGTCGGGGTTGTCGGCGACCTTGCCGTCCTCGCTCGCCGGACCGGCCTTCAGACGGCTGACCACCTCCAGCCCCGAGACCACCCGCCCGAAGACAGTGTAGGTTCCGTTCAGAGTGGCATTCGGAGCCATCATCAGGAAAAACTGGCTGTTGGCGCTGTCGGGGCTGCCGGCGCGGGCCATCCCCACGACTCCGCCACAGAACAAACCGGTGGCGGTGGTCTTGAAGTCCGACGTGACCATCATCTGCGCGTCGGGCTGGGTCAGGACGGGGATCGAATGGATGAAACCGAAAAGACCCGTCCCGGAATCGCCCTCGACAGGAGCGAAACCGGCATCCCGGCCGCGCCGAAAGCTGAATTCCCCTGCGATATCCGGCAGCTCCGACCCGCCTGCCCCGGTCCCCAGGGGGTCGCCGGTCTGGGCCATGAAGCCTGTCAGCACGCGGTGGAACGTCAGTCCGTCATAGAAGCCCTGATCGGCCAGGGTGCGGATGCGGACGACATGGTTGGGGGCCACCAGCGGATCCAGCTCCACCAGGATCCGCCCCCTGGACGTATCGATGACCAGCAGGTTCTCGGGCGCGACCGTCCGCCAGTCCGTGGCGGCGGGTGCGGGGCCGGTCTGCGCCGACGCGACGGCGGGCATCAGGACCGAGAGGACGGCGGCGACGGCGAACGGCGTGAGCTTCAAGCGAGGCATCCTGGGGTTAGCGTTTGACCCGCTCGCGCACGGCGGCGGCGACGGCGGGGCTGACGAAGCTTTCGATGTTGCCATCCAGCCCGGCGATCTCCTTGACCAGCCGCGAGGCGATCGCCTGGTGGCGCGGATCGGCCATCAGGAACACGGTCTCGATGTCGTCATTGAGGCGCTGGTTCATGGCCGTCATCTGGAATTCGTATTCGAAATCCGCCACGGCGCGCAGGCCCCGCACGATGACGTTGGCGTTCAGCCGCTCGGCGAAATGCATCAGCAGGGTCGAGAACGGCTGGACATCGATGTCGCCTCCCAGACCCGCGACCTCGGCCCGCACCATCTCCACGCGCTCGGCAGTGGTGAACAGCGGCCCCTTGTCGTCGTTCTGGGCCACGCCGATCACCAGCCGGTCCACCAGCTTCACGGCCCGGCCGATGATGTCCATATGCCCGTTGGTGACGGGATCGAAGGTGCCCGGATAGAGACCGATGCGCATGGCGATATGTTCTCCCCGGACGCGTGTGATCTAGCATCCGCCGACCGATGCGGTCCAGATGTTCAGGGCCTCAGCCCAGGGGTCGTACCCGGTTGACGTGGCCCATCTTGCGACCGGGCCGGGCGTCGGTCTTGCCGTACAGATGCAGCCGCTGGTCGGCGCGGGCGACGACGCGGGACCACTGATTCACCTCGTCGCCGAGCAGATTGGTCATTTCGACCCTTGCATGGGCCGCCGTCGGCCCCAGAGGCCAGCCCGCGATGGCGCGGATATGCTGCTCGAACTGGTCGCAGATGCAGCCGTCCTGGGTCCAGTGCCCGGTATTGTGCACACGCGGCGCGATCTCGTTGACCAGAAGCGTGCCGCCCCCCAGATCGAACAGCTCGATGCCGATCACCCCGACATAGGCCAGCCCATCAAGAACGGCCGCCGCGATCGCCCGGGCACGCCGCTCCGTCTTCCTGTCGAGCCCGGCCGGGGCCCGGGTGGTCCGCAGGACGCCGCCCGAATGTCGGTTCTCGCCCAGCGGATAGACCGCGACCGACCCGTCCCGGCCGCGCGCGGCGATGATCGAAAGCTCCCGGATGAACGGGGCCCGGGCCTCCAGGATAGCAGGCCGCCCGCCCAGCGACGCCAGCGCAGCCCCGGCCTGTTTCGCCGACCTGATCCAGACCTGGCCCTTGCCGTCATAGCCGTCGCGGCGGGTCTTCAGCAGCGCGGGCAGGCCGAGCGTCTCCAGCCCGGCCATCAGGTCGTCCAGATCCTCGACGGCGACGAAGCCGACCGTCGACGCGCCGACGGCGTTCAGAAAGGTCTTTTCGTCCACCCGGTCCTGGGCCACAGCCAGGGCCGTCGGTCCCGGCGCGACCAGGGCCCCGGCCGCCGCCAGGCGCTCGACCGAACTGGCGGGGACGTTCTCGAACTCGAAGGTCACCACGTCGCAGACCCGGCCGAACACGTTCAGCGCCGTCGGATCGTCATAGGCGGCGACGATCTGGCCGCGCGAGACCCGCCCCGCCGGACTGTTCTCCTCCGGGTCCAGGATGACGACGTCGAACCCCAGGCGCGAAGCCGCCTGCGACAGCATCCGGCCCAGCTGGCCGCCGCCGAGGATCCCGAGCGTCGATCCCGGGGCCAGGGGAGAAGGATCGGACACGGCGCTCAATCAGTCCTCGACCGTCTCGTGCACGGCCTCGGTCTGGGCCTCAAGGAAGGCCTCCAGCCGACCGGCCAGATCGTCATCGGACAGGGCCAGGATCTGCGCCGCCAGAATGCCCGCATTCTTCGCCCCCGCCTCGCCTATGGCCAGGGTGGCCACGGGCACCCCGCCCGGCATCTGGACGATGGAGAGCAGGCTATCGAGCCCCTTCAGCGCCCTTGACTGCACCGGCACGCCCAGCACCGGCAGGGGCGTCATGGACGCCGCCATGCCCGGCAGGTGCGCGGCCCCGCCTGCGCCCGCGATGATGACCTTGAATCCCGCCACCCGGGCCGTGGTCGCGAACTCATAGAGGCGCCGGGGTGTCCGGTGCGCGGAGATCACCCGCGCGTCCCAGGCCACGCCCAGCCGATCCAGCGCGTCGGCCGCGTGTTTCATTGTCGGCCAGTCCGAGCGGCTGCCCATGATGATCGCCACCGGCGCGGTCGTCGTCGTCATGGTCGATGAGGCCCCTGGCTACGAAAGCGGCCGGTTACAGCACGCACGTTGCGCCCGCAACTGACGGCGTTAGCCTAGGACTGTGCCTCATCCGTCTGAGTCGCGCCCCCCGGAGCCTTCGCCCCTCGTGACCGACGACGCCGACATCGACAGCGGGCTTGATCCCCGGGCCGAGATCGCCCGCCTCCGCGCCGAGGTTGCGACCCTGCGGGCCCGCGCCGAAGCGGCCGAGGCCGCGGCCGACCACGACGTCCTGACCCCGGTCCTGAACCGGCGCGGCTTCGTTGCGGCCATGCAGCGGACCATGGCCTACTGCAGCCGCTACAAGGTTCCCGCCGTCCTGCTGTATCTCGACCTCGACGGGTTCAAGGGGGTCAATGACCGTCTGGGTCACGCCGCGGGCGACGCCGCCCTCGTGCGCGTGGCCGGGCTGCTGCTGGACAATGTGCGCGCCACCGATGCCGTCGGACGCCTGGGCGGCGACGAGTTCGGCCTGCTGCTGCTGAACGCCGGTATCGACGAGGGCCGCGAGAAGGCCGCCGGGCTGACGGCGGCGCTGGAAGAGGCCGACTTCCGCTACGACGACCGGCCCGCGCCCCTGGCCGGCTCCTTCGGCGTCCGGGCCTTCGCCGGCCAGACGGACGTCGAGACCTGGCTGGCCGAAGCTGATGCGGCCATGTGGGTGAGGAAGCGCGGGCGATAGCCCCTGTTTTTCAGATGATTAGGCGCGTTTCTGAACGCTTGCGGCCAAGGTCGCCCAGGCGTCAGAAATGGACTCAGAAAAACCGGGTGCAACGCGTACAATTGTATAGAATTCAATAGCATGGATGCACTGCGTTGGACTCAGGGAGTCCAGCGAACTCAGGCGATGATATCGGGCAGAATCCGGCTTTCGATCTTCACGATCTCGTCGCGCAGGGACAGCTTCTTGCGCTTCAGCCGGGCGATCAGCAGCTGGTCGGGGATCGGCATGTGCGACAGGGCCTCGATCGAGGCGTCGAGGTCGGAATGCTCCAGCCGCAGCAGCTTGACCTGGGCATGCAGCGCCAGTTCTTCCTCGGTCAGAAACGGTTGATCGTCGTTCATCGGATACCCTGCGCGCGGCGGCTTATAGCGCTTCGTCGGTCATGCCGGAAGCCGTTCGGAAAGCGCGATCAGCGCCGGGCGCGGCACGACCCGGCTCCACGCCCTGGCCACCGCCACCAGACCCTCGATCGCCGGCCGCGGCGGGCCCTCGACCGTCGCTGCCAGACCCTCGAGTCCGGCCAGCAGATGTCGCTCAGCCGCCAGTTCGACCGCCTTGACCTGATCCCGCAGCGCCTCGCGCGCCGTATCGTCGATGTCCGGTACCGGCAGTTTCAGGGTCCGCCGCACGGCCCGCAGCGGGGTCACCGCGACCCGGTCCCACGCGCGCGCGGCGTCGCAGGCCGCCTCGACCGTATCCTCGTCCAGCGCCCGACCCGTGCTTGCCGCCCACGCCGCCCAGAGCAGCAGGGGCACATTCTGCCCGTTCACATCCTGAAGGCCGAGGCACGCTTCGGACACGCCCGGCGCGCGATAGGCGGTCAGTGCCCAGGCCCACAGACCGCCGTCGGACCCTTCGCTCATGCCTCTTCGGCCGCCGGACCCTTCAGCCCGTCCCAGCGCCGCACCGATCCCCAGTCCAGTCCGAACAGGTCCAGCGCCCGCCCGACCGACTGGTCCACGATGTCGGCGATGGTCTCGGGCCGCGCATAGAAGGCCGGCAACGGCGGCGCGATGACCGCCCCCATCTCGGTCAGGGCCGTCATGGTCCGCAGGTGGCCCAGGTGGAACGGCGTCTCGCGCACCATCAGCACCAGAGGGCGGCGCTCCTTCAGCACCACGTCTGCCGCCCGCGTCAGCAGGGTCGACGTCACACCCGTGGCGATCTCGCTCATCGTCCGTACCGAACAGGGGGCCACGATCATGCCCAGGGTCCGGAACGAGCCCGAGGCGATGGTCGCGCCGACGTCGTTCAGCCTGTGAAGCACGCTCGCCTTTGCCGTCAGTTCGTCGGGCGTCAGATCGGTTTCCTGCGACAATGTGAGCAGGGCCGCGCGCGTGACGACCAGGTGGCTCTCGACACCCAGTTCGTTCAGCGCATCCAGCACCCGCGCGCCATAGATCACGCCCGATGCGCCCGAAATGCCGACCACCAGTCGGCTCGGCGGGTTGCGTACGGCTCCGTTCACATCATGGTCCAAATTGGGGGTCAGGCTGATCGGTGCCCGGAAGATTTTAACGGTCCGTTTACGTCACCGAACCGTGATTTCACAGACCGCCAATCCGGGCGCTCACTGTGTGGTCCCTTAGACATGGAGGCGCAAGCCATGACCATCGAAGCTCGTATCCGCGAACTGGGAAACCGTCACCGCCAGCTGGACGAGACGATCCAGCGGGAGTTCAGTCGACCGGCCGTGGATGAGTTGCAGGTCAGGGAGCTGAAACGAAGAAAGCTCCGCCTGAAGGAAGAAATCACCAGTCTGGAGGCCAGGGCAGGCTAGCCCCGGGTCTCCGTCAGAAAACCGAACGGCCCCGGATCGCTCCGGGGCCGTTTTTCATGTCGTCATCCTCCGGCGAAGCGAAGCGCAGACCGGGGGATGACGAAAGCAGGAGGCCGCTCAGTTCGACACATGCCGCGCGTGAAAGGCCTTGCGCCACGCCTCGAACCGGCCTTGGGCAATGGCGTCGCGCATCGCTGCCGTCAGGGCCTGATAGAAGGCGATGTTGTGCCAGCTCAGCAGGGTCTTGCCGAGGATCTCGTCGGCGCGGATCAGGTGATGCAGATAGGCTTTCGAATGGCCGGATGAGGCGATGCAGTCGATCGAGGGATCCAGCGGCGTGCGATCCTCGGCGAATTTCGCATTCTTCAGATTGATCGGCCCGTCCCAAGTCCAGGCCTGACCGTGGCGGCCGGCCCGCGTCGGCAGGACGCAGTCGAACATGTCGACCCCGCGCCAGACCGCCTCGACCAGATCGACCGGCTTGCCGACCCCCATCAGATAGCGCGGCCGGTCGGCGGGCAGCATGTCGGGCGCATAGTCCAGCACCTCGCACATCGCCTGGTGCCCCTCCCCCACCGCCAGGCCGCCGATGGCATAGCCGTCGAAGCCGATCTCGATCAGCCGCTCGGACGACTCGCGCCGCAGGGCCTCGAAGGTCGATCCCTGCTGGATGCCGAACAGACCCTGCGTCTCCCGCGTCCCGAACGCGACCCTTGATCGCGCCCCCCATCGCGCCGACCGTTCCATGGCGGCCCGCGCTCGGGATTCCTCGGCCGGCCAGGCGACGCATTCGTCCAGCTGCATGGAGATATCGGCCCCGATCCGGTCGGCCTGGATCTCGATCGAGCGCTCGGGCGACAGGACGTGTTTCGATCCGTCGATGTGGCTGGAGAAGGTCACCGCCTCCTCCTTCACCTTCGATATGCCGGCCAGGGACATGACCTGGAACCCGCCCGAATCCGTGAGGATCGGCCTGTCCCAGCCCATGAAGGCGTGCAGCCCGCCCAGCCGCTCCATCCGCTCGGGCCCCGGGCGCAGCATCAGGTGATAGGTATTGCCCAGGATGATGTCGGCCCCCGTCGCCTTCACCTGGTCCACGCTCATCGCCTTGACCGTCGCGGCCGTGCCCACGGGCATGAAGGCGGGCGTGCGAATGTCGCCGCGCGGCGTCGTCAGCACGCCGGTCCGGGCGCGCCCTTCGGTCGCAGTCAGGGTGAAGGGAAAAGGCACGGCGGGCGGCTCCGGTAAAGGCAGGGGCTATAGGCCGGGGGCACGGGCGTGGGAAGCGCGCGACGCCTCCAACCTCCGTGCAGCCCGGCGAATATGGCCGACAGGCATAGAAGCCGGGAAAGAGCCGTTTTATTTCAGGAGGTTAACGATGCGCTCGCCCGCCTTGACCTTCCGTGCCCCCGCCTATAGGTTCCGCGCCGAATTCAGACCCCTGTCGGGGCCCGCATATCCATGCGTGGCCGGGCGGGATCAGAAGCCAACAAAGTCCATGTCCCAGCCTACGGAATCGCGCGAAGAGGCGATCAAACGCCTCACCGAAAGCGCATCCGCACTGGAGGCGCGCAACGCCAGGGCGATCTCGCACGACGCTGCGGGTCAGGCTGCGGCCGGTCAGGCGTGGCGGATCATCGCCGACCTGTTCGGCGGTGTGTTCGTGGGCCTGGCTTTGGGCTTCATCGTGGACCGGTTCTTCGCGACCGCGCCATGGGGTTTGATCGGCGGCGTCCTTCTGGGCTTCGCCGTTTCGGTTTGGATGGCCTGGTCGACGGCGCAACGCCTGATGGCCCAGGCGAGAGCAAGCGGAGTGGAGCCGAAGTCGGTTCCCTTCGACGATGACGAAGAAGACTAAAGGGGCCCATGGCTGATCCGCTTCACCAGTTCAAGATCGAACCCCTGATTGACTTCGGGACCGTCAACCTGCCCGTCGTCGGCGAGCAGCAGATCGCCTTCACCAATTCGCATCTGGCCATGACCATCGCCTTCGGCCTGGTCGTCCTGTTCCTTCAGCTGGTGACCGCCAATGCCAAGGTGGTCCCCACCCGCACCCAGGCGGCGGGCGAGACCCTGTTCGGCATGATCGACGGCCTGGTGGATTCCATCATTGGCCATGACGGGCGCAAGCTGTTCCCGTTCGTCTTCACCGTCTTCACCTTCATCCTGGCCATGAACTTCATCGGCCTGTTCCTGACCTTCACGGCCACCTCGCAGATCGCCGTCACCGCCACCTTCGGCGTGCTGACCATCCTGCTGGTCCTGATCATCGGCTTTGCCAAACACGGCCTGGGCTTCTTCAAGCTGTTCGTGCCGTCGGGCGTGCCGTGGCCGGTCCTGCCGTTCGTGATCATCATCGAGTTCGTGTCGTTCCTACTGCGCCCCGTAACCCTGACGCTTCGTCTGTTCGGCAACATGATGGGCGGCCACGTCGCCCTGAAGGTCTTCGCCGGCTTCGTGGTCGTAGGCGTCGGCGGGGCTGTCGGCCTGCTGGGCATTCCGATCGCCCTGCTGTCGATGGGCATGACCGTCGGCCTGACCGCGCTGGAGTTTCTGGTGGCCTTCCTCCAGGCCTTCGTCTTCGCCGTTCTGACCTGCATCTACCTAAACGATGTGGTCAACCTGGGCCACGGGCACTAAAGCCCACCCCCAGTTCCATCCCCAACCAACCAACCCCAAACCAGGACTAAAGACTATGGAAGCAGAAGCCGCCAAGCTCATCGGCGCCGGCCTCGCAATGACCGGCATGATCGGCGCCGGCATCGGCGTCGGCAACATCTTCGGCTCGTTCCTGACGGGTGCCCTGCGCAACCCGTCGGCCGCCGGCTCGCAGATCGGCAACCTGTTCGTGGGCGCCGCCCTGGCCGAGGCCCTGGGCATCCTGTCCTTCGTTCTGGGCATCCTGATCTACTCGGCCTAAAGCGCCGATTTCCGATCGGGCGCGGCGCCGGATATCTGGCGTCGCGCCTGTTCGACCGATTTCTCCAGACCTGATGGACCATGGCTGATCCTACCGAACCCTCGACCGTCGTTCACGGCGCACCTGCGGCCCACGCAGCGGGCGAGACCCATGCCTCGACCGAAGCGGCCGGGCATGAGGGCGGCGGTGGTCTGCCGCAGTTCGAGTTCCAGCACTGGCTGGGCCAGATCGTCTATCTGATCTTCCTGTTCGCCATTCTCTACTGGCTGATCGCAAAGGTCTTCGCCCCGCGCATGCGCCGCGTCTTCGACGAGCGCGAGACCACGATCGCCACCGCCGTCTCCACCGCCCGCCAGGTCCAGGCCGAGGCCGCCGGACAGGCCGAAGCCGCCAAGGCCGAGGTCGCAAAGGCCCGCGCCGACGCCCGCGCCGCCTCCGTTGCCGCAAAGGCGCGCGTCACCGAGGAAGCCAATCGTCGCGCCGCCGAGGAAGAGGCCGTCGTCAACGCCCGCATCGCCGAGGCCGAGACCGCCATCGGCCGCACCCGCGACGCCGCCATGGCCAATGTCTCGACCATCGCCGCCGACACCGCCGCCGCCATCGTCGAACGCCTCACCGGCAAGGCCCCTACGCCCGCCGAGGCGACCGCCGCGGTCAAGGGAGCCGCCTGATATGCCCGCCTTCCTCGAACCGCATTTCTACAACTTTGCCGAGGCCGAGCTGTGGGTCGGCATCGGCCTGCTGATCTTCATCGGAATCTGCATCTTCGTCGGCGTGCCGAAGCTCGTCGGCGGCATGCTCGACGCCAAGGCGCAGAAGATCCAGTCCGAGCTGGACGAGGCCCAGCGCCTGCGCGCAGAGGCCGAGGCCCTGCTGACCCAGATCCGCGCCGAGAAGGCCGCGGCCGACATCCAGGCCCGCGAGATGCTGGCCGCCGCCGAGGCCGATGCCCGCATCATGGAGGCCGAGGCCAGGGTCCGGCTTGAAGAAACCCTGGCCCGCCGCCAGGCCCTGGCCGAACGCCGCATCGCCTCCGCCGAAGCCCAGGCCTCGGCCGAGGTGAAGGCCGCCGCCGCCGAGATCGCCGCCCAGGCCGCAGAGACCATCCTCGCCGCCCGCCTTGCGACCCAGAAGACCGACCCCCTCCTCGACGCCGCCATCGGCCAGATCGGGACGCGGCTGAACTAGGCGGCCACGACCGCGGCCGGGGCCGCGGACCATCCGGCGTAGCCATCGGGACACGGTCTGCAGCCGTTTGAATCGCCCTGCGCGGACGTCACGAAACGGAATCTTGACCGTAACGACGTCGTCGCCGGCCCCGTCTAAGGCCGCCAAAGGCCAATGGGGCCTGAGGATCGGGGGCGACCATGACTGATTATCGACTTCTCGCCGGTGTTTCGACGCTGGCTCTGGTGCTGACGGGCGCGCTTGCCATGCCGGGTGCCGCACAGGCCCAGGCCCAGGCTGTTGTTTCCGAGCCGGGCGACGCCGCCCAGCTTGATGAGGTCGTCGTCTTTGGCGTCGGCCAGAGCCGCCAGCAGACCTCGCTCACCGAGGCGGCCATCGCCGTCGAGGCTCCCGGCACCAGCCCTCTGAAGGCGATCGAACGCCTGCCCGGCGTCAGCTTCCAGTCCGCCGACGCCTTCGGAAACTACGAATGGTCGGCGCGCATCGTTCTGCGCGGCTTCAACCAGAACCAGCTCGGCTTCACCCTGGACGGCGTGCCGCTGGGCGACATGAGCTATGGCAACCACAACGGCCTGCACATCTCGCGCGCCATCATCTCCGAGAACGTCGGTCGCGTGGACGTGGCGCAGGGCTCCGGCGCGCTCGGCACCGCCTCCAGCAGCAACCTGGGCGGCACCGTCCAGTTCATCGGCCGTCGCCCGGCCGATGACTTCGGCGTCGATGTGGCGGGGACCTATGGCAGCGACCAGACCTGGCGCGGGTTCATCCGCCTGGATACGGGGGCTTTCGGCCCGGCCGGCACGGCACTGTCGCTGTCCTATGTCGATCATCAGATGGACAAGTGGAAGGGCGTGGGCGAGCAGAACCAGCGCCAGTTCAACGCCAGACTGCTCCAGCCGGTCGGCGAGGGCGAGATCACCGGCTTCATCAACTGGTCCGAGCGCCGCGAGAACGACTACCAGGACATGTCCCTGGAGCAGATCTCGCGTCTTGGACGGGACTGGGACAACAACTCCGATAACTACGCCGATGCGGTCAGAAATGCCTTGATCTATCAGGCAACCCCCGGCGGGGACTGCCCTCAGCTCGGCGGCGGCAATGGCTCGAACGCCTATGTCGGGGGCAGCAGCTGCATCGACGACGCCTATTTCGACGCCTCGGGCCTGCGTGACGATACGATCGGCGCCCTGACGTTCAACTATCCCATCTCGGACGCGCTCTCGGTGTCGCTGACCGGCTATGGTCACGAGAACAAGGGCCAGGGCCTGTGGTGGACGCCCTATGAGGTGACGCCCGTCGGCGCCCCCGACCAGAACGGTACGGCGATCACCACTCCGAGCCCCCTTTCGGTTCGCACCACCGAGTATGACATCGCCCGAAAGGGCGCGATCGGGTCGGCCACGCTGGACCTGGGCGCCCATTCGGTCGAGGCCGGCTTCTGGCTGGAAAACAACGACTTCAACCAGGCGCGCCGGTTCTATGGCCTGGCGCGCGCGGCCAACACCCGGAACTCGCTGGAATTCCTGGAAAATCCGTTCCGCACCCAGTGGGAATATGCGTTCGAGACCGAAACCCGGATGTTCTATGTGCAGGACAGCTGGTCCGTCACCAACGCCCTGACGGTATTCGGCGGGTTCAAGTCGCTGTCGGTCGAGAATACGGCCCGGACCATCACCGGTCTGAACAAGACCGGCACGATCAAGGCAGAAGACAACTTCGTGCCTCAACTCGGCGCGACCTACGATGTCAACCCTGATCACCAGCTCTTTGTTTCGTACTCGGAAAACATCCGGGCTTTCGAATCCTCCAACACGGGTGGCCCCTTCGCCGCATCCCCTAGCGGGTTCGCGAAACTTCGTGACACGCTCTCACCGGAAACCTCCAAAACGATTGAGGCGGGCTGGCGTTTCCGCTTCGACCAGCTCCAGGGATCGCTGGCCGCTTACAATGTGGAGTTTAAGGATCGCCTGTTGGGTATCTCGATCGGCGCGCCAATCCTGGGCCTGGGCTCCGGGATCCAGAACGTCGGAGCGGTTACCAGCCGAGGTTTTGAAGCAGCGGTCGTGTGGAACCTCACGGATGACTGGTCTGCCTTCGGTTCCTTCAGCTACAACGACTCGACCTATGATAACGATTACATTGACCTCGCTGCTGTCACCCCCGCAAATCCCACCGGGATTATCAGGACCGGTGGCAAGACCGTCGTCAATACACCGGACACCCTGTTCCGCGCCGAACTGGCCTATGACAACGGGACCCTGTTCGGCACCCTGGCAGCGGCCTACACCGGCGAACGCTTCTCGACCTATCTGAACAAAGAGAGCGTCGACGGCTACACCGTGGTCGAGTTCACGGCCGGCTACCGGGTGGCGGACACGGGCAACTGGCTGGACGGCACCGAACTGCAGCTGAACGTGACCAACCTGCTGGATGAGGATTACATCTCGACCGTCGGTTCGGGCGGCTTCCAGAACGATGCCGGTCGCCAGACCTTCCTGCCGGGCGCGCCCCGTCAGGCCTTCGTGACCCTGCGTCGCCACTTCTAGGCCGGCGACGCCAGTAACTGTGACGGGGCGCGTCCATGCGGCGCGCTCCGTTCGCGTTAACGCAATGGAGAATCGGCAATGAAGACTCTCTCTCGACGGGGCCTGATGGCCGGCACGGCCGGGCTTGGCCTGGCGGCTGGGGCCGGTACGGCGTCTGCCGATCCCCACAGGGAGTCCGCCCGGACCCTGACCCGGATCGCCTTCGGCTCCTGCGCCAAAAGCGACAAGCCCCAGCCGATCTGGGACGCCGTACTGGCGGCCGAGCCGGACCTGTTCATCTTCCTGGGCGACAACGTCTATCTGGACACACGCGACCCGGCCGTGATGCGTCGCAAATATGCAGAGCTGGCGGCCCAGCCCGGATTCCAGAAGCTGAAGGCCTCGGTCCCGATCCTGGCCATCTGGGACGATCACGACTACGGCGAGAACGACGCCGGGGCGGACTATCCGATGAAGGAGGAAACCCGTCGGCAGTTCCTCGACTTCTTCGACGAGCCGGCCGACAGCCCCCGACGCACCCGCGACGGCATCTATACCGCCCCCGTCTTTGGCCCGGCGGGACGGCAGGTGCAGATTCTGCTGCCCGACCTGCGCTGGAACCGTACGCCGCTGGTGCCGCTGGAGCTCGGCAATCAGGACTATGGCACCTGGGTCCAGCAGCGCGCCCAGGCGGGGCTGAGCACGCCCGGCCCCTATATGCGCAATCCGGAGATGACCGCGACCCAGCTGGGCGAGACCCAGTGGCGCTGGCTGGAAGAGCAGCTGTCCGTTCCGGCCGACATTCGCATCCTTGCCTCCAGCCTGCAGGTCCTGGCCGATTTCGCCGGCTGGGAGGGCTGGATCAATTTTGCCCATGACCACCAGCGGCTGATTGCCGCCATCCGGGACCGGAAGGCGAATGGCCTGTTCTGCCTCTCGGGCGACACCCACTACGCCGAGATTTCGAGGCTGGACGTCAACACGCCCTATCCGTTGTGGGACATCACCTCCTCCGGCCTGACCGAGGTCTGGCCGGTGACCCCACCCAACGCCTTGCGCGTCGGCGACGTGTTCCGCGATCAGAATTTCGGCCTGCTGACCATAGGCTGGCAGGGGGAAAGCCCGACGGTCCTGGCCCAGATCCGCGACGTCAATGGCACCGTCCGACTGGAACAGCCGATCCGGATCGCCGACCTCGTCGTCTGATCCCCGCGTCGTCGCCGAGGCCGATGCCCGCATCATGGAGGCCGAGGCCAGGGTCCGGCTGGAGGAAACCCTGGCCGCCCACCTCGCGACCCGGACCACCGACCCCCTCCTCGACGCCGCCATCGGCCAGATCGGCAGGCACCTGAACCAGGCTGTGAGGGTGCGACGCGCGGGGCGAACGCCGCTCGGCGAGGACGAACGTGTCCTGGCTAACGGCCACGCCGCAATGCCATGGGTGTCATCCCGTATTCCTCGCGGACGGCGGCGACGAAACTGGAATAGGTCTCGAATCCCACCGCATAGGCCACCTGCGTCAGCGACATTTCGGTGGTCAGCATCAGGCGCCCGGCCCGTCGGGCGCGCTGCTTCAGGACATATCGCCAGATCGTCGAACCCGTGGCGGCGCGAAAGCTGCGAGCCAGGTGGTACGGGCTGGTGGCAGCGGCCATGGCGATGCTGTTGAGGTCGATCGGATCGGTCAGATTGGCGTGGATGTAATCCAGCGCCCGGCGCACCCGCCAGTCTGCTCCGGCGGACCCTCCGTCGCGCACCGGCTGCGTCACGAACTGGGCTGCGAGCGCCGAAAAGATGGCGTCTCCAACCATCACGCCATGGGGCTGGCCTGCCGCCGCATCCGCATGCAGCGCCTGCAGCAGATGGACCACGATCGGGGCCTTCAGACCCGTAGAAGTGTGCAGGGTGATGTCTCCTGCGCCGACCGGTCGGCCCAGCGCGGCCTCGATCGCCTCGGGCTGGAAATAGAAGCAGGCGGATTCGAAGGCGTCGTCCCAGCCGCCCCGCCCGCACGAGCCCGCCTCGATGGCGATGATTTCATCAGGACCGAAGGCCGGGCGGCGCACCCGCCCCTCCACCACCATGGTCATCCGGGGTCGAGCGGTACCGAGCGGCATGGCCAGGTGATGCACGGGCGGCGGCGGCTGGTCGAAGCTGACCGGCCCCATCACCGTATGCTCCATGCGACAGAGCGACCACTGCCCGGCCGAGACCAGATCGACGCTCACCGTCGGGTCCATGGGCGGGGCTGCGACGACCGCGTCTTCGCCTTCGAGGTTCGCCACCGCAGGATTCCAGAGAAAAAAAGCAAGGATTCAAAAGACAGCGTCGGTCCGCCGGCTCTACCCTGTCAAGCAGCAGACCCGTTCGGGGCATGGAGATTGATGATGCGTGGCTCCTACATCGCCGTCGCCCTGGCCGCGTCGGGATCCCTGTTTCCTCAGGTCACATCCGCCCAGGCGACAACCGATCCGCTGGAGACCAGGGTGACTGTGCTCCGCGACGGTTTCGTCGACGCCGTGAAGGCCTGCGGCGTCGAGCCGGCGTTCGTGCCTGCCGTGTCGATCTCCACCGACGCCAGCGTGATTTCCTACTACCGCAAGACCCTGATCGTCGGCCGATGGGAAGAGCTGCCGCCGCCCATCCAGGGCTTCGCCGACGCCTGGGCCGCCCAGGTCATGCCCGGCGAGGGCGGGCAGGCCCTGTACGACAGGATCTTCAACGGCTTCCTGGTCGGGCACGAGCTGGGCCACTGGGTGGGGGACTGGTCCGGGCGCTGGGCGACGCTCGATCGCTGGGACAGCGAGATGGAGGCCAATCGCTTCGCCATTGCCTTCGCGAAGCTGGATCCGACCACGGCCGCTGAGCTGGAACGGACCGTCGCCATGTTCGACTTCCTGCACGCCGGTCCGGGGCCGACCCCGGCTGGAGAGGACGAGCGGACGTATTTCGACGAGAACTACGAGACGCTCGCGACCCGCGATCCGATTGGCTACAGCTGGTTCCAGGGTCGGCTGATGCAGCTGGCGTGGGAACAGCGCGACACGGCCGATTTCTGCGCGCTGGTGAAACTGCCGCCGGATACGGCGGGGCGAAACCCCGACTGGTCGCCGCGCTCCGGAGCTTGATGACCTTACCCTGTCAGAGCGGCCGCCATCTGCATCTGACCGGGACGGATGCCGGGTTGACGCCCTGGGGGTGCCACCCTGTTCCGCCGCCATGCCGCCCGGGCGCGCAAGACGGGGCCGCCGTGAGGCCGACCGTGCATCCACCTGGCGCTTTGCTTCGCCACGCGAGGCGCTGCAAGCCTCTGGACTGGCACGAATCAGCCCTGGACGAACCGCACCCCCACCATCGCCTCGGTCGCCTCCCACAGCCGCGCCGCCGCTGCTGTGTCCAGCGCCTGTGGCTCGGCCCTGGCCGGTCCCGGCGGGCCCTTCAGTTCCATCAGACGCGTCGCCCCGACATAGGCCCCGCCGGCTATGGAAGGGTCGGTCGCCGCCATCAGGATCGGCAGGGCGCCCGCCGCCGCCGAATGGCTGATCAGGGGCTCGATCAGCGGCCGCAAAATCACGGCCATGACCGCCCGCTGGAAGGGCGAGCGAACCAGAGGGCCATTGGCGATCAGGCCGGTCCGGGCATAGCCGGGGTGCGCCACCACACTGGTCAGGCCCCAGCCGTTCGCCGCGCTGCGCCGGTCCAGCTCCAGCCCGAACATCAGCATGGCCAGTTTCGACTGGGCATAGACGGGCCAGGCCTTGTAGCCGGTGGCATGGTTCAGGTCGTCGAACCGGATCCGCCCCCGGCGGTGGGCGATGCTGGACAGCTGGACGACCCGCGCCCGACCCGCCCTGAGCCCGGGCAGCAGCCGCGCGGTCAGGGCGAAATGGCCCAGATAGTTGGTGGCCAGTTGCATCTCGAACCCGTCGCCGGTGACCTCGCGCGTCGGCAGGGCCATGACCCCGGCATTGTTGACCAGGATGTCGATGGGCCGCCCGGTCGCCAGCAGCCGGTCGGCAAAGGCCGCGACCGAGGCCTGATCGGCCAGGTCCAGCGCCTCGAACCGCACGCTGGCCCCGGGCACCGCGCGGCGGATGCGGCGGAGGGCGTCCTCGCCCTTGCCCGGGTTGCGCGCCGCGATCACGACCTCGGCCCCCTTGCGGGCCAGCTCCAGCGCCGTCTCATAGCCCGTCCCGCTGTTCGCCCCCGTGACGATCGCCAGCTTTCCGCTCTGGTCGGGAATGTTTGCGGTGGTCCAGTGAGGCATCGGGTCTATCCTGCGTTCGGCGAGAGCCTGAGGGCGACGCTCGAAAACGTCAGCAGATCATCAAGGCTGAGCCGGATGACGCTTTCGACCACGGTGATGTCCAGATCGATGTATTGATGCACAGCCACGTTTTTAAAGCCCACCATCTTCATGAGGACTTCGCCCAGCGCATTGTCGATCAACCCGGCGCGGGTCAGCTGATCGAAGGGCTCGCGGGTGTTTGCCGGTGCCCCCAGCCCTTCCAGTTGCACCAGCCGGAACGCCATGTCGATCGTCGCCTCACAGGCGCGCTGGACGTTCAGGACGGCGGCGTCCTGCCGCGTGAACTCCGTAGCGAAATCGACGCTTTCAGCCAGTTCTTCCCGGGCGCGGGCGATGCAGCGTTCAACGGTTTGAGCCTTGGCGACAAGAATGTCGTCGGTCACGCCAGTACCCGCCCGCGCGCCACGATGTCGGCTTCTATGCCCCTGCGCCGCGTCTTGAGGTCCTCGTAGTCCCGCATCAGACGGATCTCGGCCAAATCGGCGGTGATGGGTTTCAGCGTGGCGAGTCGCCGCCCTTCGAGCAGAACCTGCCGTCCGAGAATGGGCGAAGCCGTCATCAGATCGACCAGGTCGACGTCGATCTTCAACATCGCCTCGACCGCAAGACGAGCCTCGTGGCGCACCATGGGGCGCACGACAGCGTCCGATATGAATGCCAGATCCAGATCGCTGTCAGCGCGCGCATCGCCCCGGGCGGCGCTGCCAAACACATAGACAGCGGCGAGGCCGGGGATCAGGCGCTCCAGAATCGGGACGGCGGCGTCTGGCGACATGGGCTGAGCCTAGCCCTTCCCCCGCCCCCTGCCAAACCGCCCTATTCCGCCGCCATATTGTGGCCCTCGGGGGCGGTCCAGCGCAACCTGGGCGAACGCGCGGCGCGGGTCTCGTCCAGACGACGCAGGGGCGCATGGAAGGGCGCGCCCTTGAAGCGTTCGACCTCGCCGGCCTTCGCGGCCGCGGCCAGCAGGCGCAGGGCGTGGATGAACCGGTCCAGTTCGGCCTTCGATTCCGTCTCGGTCGGCTCGATCAGCATGGCACCATGAACGACCAGCGGGAAATACATGGTCATCGGATGGAAGCCCTCGTCGATCATCGCCTTGGCGAAGTCGAGCGTGGTGATCTCCGTGCCCTTCAGCCATTCGTCGTCGAACAGGGCCTCGTGCATGCAGGGGCCATCGGGGAAGGCGGCCGACATGACGTCGGACAGCCGGGCCTTGATGTAGTTGGCGTTCAGGACCGCGTCCTCGGCCACCTGACGCAGGCCGTCTGAGCCATGGCTCATCATGTAGCTGAGCGCCCGGACGAACATCCCCATCTGGCCGTTAAAGGCGCACATGCGGCCGAAGGCCTGGGCCGCCTCGTCCTCCTCGCGCTCGATCAGCTTGAAGCCGTCGCCGTCATTGACGACCCAGGGGGCCGGGGCGAAGGGGGCCAGGGCCTCGGACAGCACCACCGGACCGGCGCCCGGCCCGCCCCCGCCGTGCGGGGTGGAGAAGGTCTTGTGCAGGTTGATGTGCATGGCATCGACGCCCAGATCGCCCGGCCGCACCCGCCCGACGATGGCGTTGAAATTGGCCCCGTCGCAGTAGAAATAGGCTCCGGCCTCGTGCGTCAGCCGCGCGATCTCGACGATGTCGCGCTCGAACAGGCCGCAGGTGTTGGGGTTGGTCACCATGATGGCGGCCACGTCCGGCCCCAGCCTGGAGGCCAGGTCTGCGACATCGACGCGGCCGTCGTCGGTCTGGGCGACCTCGACCACCGTATAGCCGACGAAGGCGGCGGTCGCCGGATTGGTCCCGTGGGCCGAGGTCGGCACCAGCACCTTGCGGCGCACCTCATGCTGGCCCGAGGCCTCATGCGCGGCGCGGATGGCCATCAGTCCGCACAGCTCGCCGTGGGCCCCGGCCTTGGGCGACATCGCCACCGCCGGCATGCCGGTCAGGGTCTTCAGCCAGTGGGCCAGGGTATCCATCAGCTCCAGCGCGCCCTGCACGGTCGAGATGGGCTGCAGCGGGTGGATGTCGGAGAAGCCCGGCAGACGCGCCATCTTCTCGTTCAGCCGCGGATTGTGCTTCATCGTGCACGAGCCCAGCGGATACAGGGCCAGGTCGATGGCGTGGTTCTTCTGGCTGAGGCGCACATAGTGGCGCATCGCCTCGGGCTCGGAGAGCCCCGGCAGGCCGATGGGATCGCGCCGCACCAGAGCGCCCAGATCGCCGCCATCCGACGTCGGCTCCGGCAGATCGACCCCGGTCTTGTACCAGCCATCCGTCTCGAAGATCAGCAGCTCGTCCTGCAACAGGCCGCGCCCGCCCGTCAGGGTCGGATGTTTGTAGTCGTGATCGACGACAGTGGGGGCGGTCGGGCGGCCGACGGTGTTCATCGTGCTCATCTTCAGGCTCCCAGGACCTTGGTCAGCGACTTGGCGAGGATCTGGATGTCGGCATCCAGCGTCGTCTCGGTGGCGGCGATCAGCAGGACGTCGTCCCACCTTTCACCATTGGGGCCGACGCCGGGGGCCAGACGGCTGTAGGGCACGCCGGCCAGAATGCGGTGGTTGCCCAGCGCCTCGACCACCTCGGCGGCGGGCCTGGGCAGGCGCACGGCGAACTCGTTGAAGAAGCGCGGCGTCAGGATCTCGACACCGGGGATGGCGGCCAGGGCATCGCGCGTGGCCAGCGCCTTCTCGTGGTTCAGCAGGGCCAGTTTGCGCAATCCCGTCTCGCCCAGCAGGCTCATGTGGATCGAGAAGGCCAGGCAGCACAGGCCGGAGTTGGTGCAGATGTTCGAGGTCGCCTTGTCGCGGCGGATATGCTGTTCGCGGGTCGACAGGGTCAGGACGAAGCCCCGCTCCCCGTCCGCATCCACCGTCTCGCCGCACAGGCGACCGGGCATCTGGCGGATCAGGCTTTGCTTGCAGGCGAACAGGCCGACATAGGGCCCGCCGTAGTTCAGGGCATTGCCGATCGACTGGCCCTCGGCGGCGACGATGTCGGCCCCCATCTCGCCCGGCGACTTCAGCAGACCCATCGACACAGCCTCGGTCACCACGACGATCAGCAGGGCCCCGGCGGCCTTTGCGGCCTCCGCGATCTTCGTCACGTCGGTGGCGGTGCCGAACACGTTCGGGGTCTGGACCACGACGCAGGCCGTGTCCCTGTCGATGGCGTCGATCACGGCGGCCTCGGCATCGATCGCGGCCGGCAGGCTGACGGTCTCGACGCCCACGGCATGAACGACCGTCTCCGACGCCCGGACATAGTGGGGATGCACCCCGCCCGAGAAGACCGCCTTGTTCCGGCGCGTCACCCGCGTGGCCATCAGCACACCCTCGGCCGTGGCGGTCGAGCCGTCGTAGAGCGAGGCATTGGCCACCTCCATCCCGGTCAGGTTCGCCACCTGGGTCTGGAACTCATAGAGGTACTGCAGCGTCCCCTGGGCGATCTCGGGCTGATAGGGGGTGTAGCTGGTCAGGAACTCGGACCGCTGGATGATGTGGTCCACCGTTGCCGGCACATGGTGGCGATAGGCCCCGGCCCCGCAGAAGAACGGCACATCCCCCGCCGCCGTGTTCTTGCCCGCCAGCGCCTTCAGCGCCCGCTCGACCTCCAGCTCGCCCATCACGCGGGGCAGGTCGACGAAGCCGTCGCGCCGCGCCGCCCGGGGCACGTCCACGAACAGGTCGTCGATGGAGGTCACGCCGATGGCGGCGAGCATCGCCGTGCGGTCGTCGGGGGTCAGAGGCAGATAGCGCATTCTGTTTTTTTCCGCTCATCCCCGCGAAAGCGGGGAACCAGTGCTTTGGGCGAAGACTGTCGCCGGGGAGGTCGAACCGCTCATCCCAGCCACCCTGCCTCACGACAGAACCGGGTCCCCGCTTTCGCGGGGATGAGCGGAGATTTTACAGCGTGGCGAGGAACGCGTCGTAGCCGGCGCGGTCCATCAGGCCGTCGATCTGCGAGGCATCCGACACCTTGATCTTCGCGAACCAGCCCTCGCCTTCCGGGTCGGCATTGACGGTCTCCGGCGCGCTGGCGAGCGCCGCATTGCCCTCGACCACCTCACCCGACACGGGGGCATAGACGTCAGAGGCCGCCTTCACGCTCTCGACGACGGCGAAGCTGTCGCCCTTGCCGAAGGTCTTGCCGGCTTCCGGCGTCTCGACGAACACGACGTCCCCCAGCTGGTCGGCGGCGTGCTTCGTGATGCCGACGGTGGCGATGTCGCCATCCAGCCGGACCCATTCGTGATCGCTGGTGAAATGCATGGGGTGTTCCTTCTTCGTCATCCTCCGGCTCGACCGGAGGATCAGGCTGCGGGTTTGCGGTGGTAGCGTTGGGCGACGAAAGGCATGTCGATGACCTCGCACGCCGAGGCCCTGCCGCGCACGATGACCTTGAGGTTGGTGCCGAGGGCGGCGTGCGACGGCGGCACATAGCCCATGGCGATGTTGCGGCCGAGCGTAGGCGACGGGCCGCCCGAGGTGACCACGCCGATCACCGTGCCGTCCGCATCGGCGATCTCCGCACCCTCGCGGGCCGGGGCGCCTTCCTTGACGCTGAGGCCCACGCGGACCCGCGACGGGCCCTCGGCCAGCTCCTTCAGGATGCGCCCGGCCCCGTTGAAGTCCGCGGCGTCCTTCCTCGATTTCGACAGGGCGAAGGTCAGCGCCCCCTCGACCGGCGAGGTCGTCGCATCGATGTCGTGGCCATGCAGCGGCAGCCCGGCCTCCAGACGCAGGCTGTCCCGCGCGCCGAGGCCGATCGGCTTGACCCGGGCGTCTTGCAGTATGGTGTTCCAGATCCGTTCGGCCTCGGCGGCCGGCACGGAAATCTCATAGCCGTCCTCGCCCGTATAGCCCGAGCGCGAAACGTAGCAGTCGACCCCGAACAGCATCAGACGGGCGCAGTCCATGAAGCCGAACTCGGCCAGCACCGGCTCATGCGCGACCATCACCTCGGCCGCCTCGGGTCCCTGAATGGCGATCAGGGCGCGGTCGTCGAGCACAGTCAGGGTCGCGTCACCCGACAGATGAGCTCGCCAGAACGCGAAGTCCTCGTCCTTGTTGCCCGCGTTGACGACGATATAGAGTCCGCCGTGATCGGGCTTTCCGGCCATCAGATCGTCGATGATGCCGCCGCTCTCGTTCAGCAGCAGGCTGTATTTCTGACGCCCGGCCTTCAGCGCGGCATAGTCGCCGGGCACGAACCGCTGGAACTGGGCGATGGCATCGGCCCCGGTCAGCCTGGCCTGGCCCATGTGAGAGACGTCGAACAGACCGGCATGCTCGCGGGTCCAGCGGTGCTCGGCCAGCACCCCCTCGTACTGAACCGGCATGTCATAGCCGCCGAACCCGACCATGCGCGCGCCCAGTGCACGATGCGCGGCGTTCAGGACGGTCGTCTTCAGCGTCGGGTCGGTCATTCTGTCAGACTCTCGGGGTCGCGTGTTGAGGCGGAAGGCTCCGCCGCCATCTGCGCCCCCGCTGTCCGTGAAACCTGAGAGATTCCGCCCCGTCCCGGCTCGGCGGGTGCCGTCCGGGATGACAGGGCTTGCTCCGTCGGCGCACCCTCGAAGGGTGACTTTCCAGCGTCCGAGTGTCCTCGCGGTCCGTTTGCCTGAGCGTTTCCGGGGCGGTTGCGCCTTCGGCTCCGGGTCCGTCCGAAAGTGGGAGGCTGGACGGCCCGATCTCTCCCGCGAGAGCGAGACGACCTAGGCCCCGACTCTGCCGCCAAGTCAAGCGCGGCAAACCGACCTCGGAACCACACGCCGCGCTCCGGCCGGGATGACAAACGTCAGGCCGCGTAGGCCTCGACCTCGGCGATCCGCGCGGCCTTGTCGGCCTCGCTCAGGAAGGAGCCGGCAAAACTGTTCTTCGCCATCAGCGTCAGCTGCTCTTGCGTCAGGCCGACGGCCGCCGTCAGTTGCCGATAGTTCTCGTTCACATAGCCGCCGAAATAGGCGGGATCGTCCGAGTTCAGCGTGACCCTGATCCCCTGGCGCAGCATCTCCGGCACCGGGTGGTCCTTCAGGTCGTCGACGACGCAGAGCCTGTGGTTCGACAGCGGACAGACAGTCAGCGTCATCCCCTCGGCCACGATCCGGCGCACCAGTACGGGGTCTTCCATCGACCGGTTGCCGTGATCCATCCGGTCGATGCGCAGCAGATCGAGCGCCTCCCACACATAGGCCGGCGGACCTTCCTCGCCTGCGTGGGCGCACAGCTTCAGACCGAGGTCACGCGCGGCGGCGAAAACGCGCTGGAATTTCGACGGCGGATGCCCGACCTCCGACGAATCCAGCCCCACCCCGACGAAATGATGCAGATACGGCCTGGCCATCTCCAGCGTGGCGAAGGCCTCTTCCTCGCTGAGGTGCCGAAGGAAGCTCAGGATCAGGCCCGACGTCACGCCCAGCTCGGCCCTCGCCCGGTCCATCCCCGAGATCAACCCCTCGACCACCACCCCGAAAGGTACGCCGCGATCGGTATGGGTCTGGGGATCGAAGAAGATCTCGGCGTGGCGCACAGTGTCCGCCGCCGCCCGCTGGAAATAGGCGAAGGCCAGGTCCTCGAAATCCTGCCGCGTCAGCAGCACGTTCGCCCCCGCATAGTAGATATCGAGGAAATCCTGGAGGTTGGAAAAGTCATAGGCCGCCCGCACGGCCTCGACGCTGTCGAACGGGATCGCGACCCCGTTCCGCTCGGCCAGGGCGAACATCAGCTCCGGCTCCAGCGAACCCTCGATGTGCAGATGCAGCTCGGCCTTGGGCAGGCCGTCGATGAAGGCGTTCAGGTCGGTCATGGTCGCTCCGTTGACCGCGAGCAGACTACATCCGCTCCGGTGCGTCGATCCCCAGCAGGCCCAGCGCGATCACCAGCTGGTCCAGCGCCGCCTTCGACAGGGTCAGCCGCGAGGCCACCGTCGCCGCATCCGCCGCCGCAAGCACCGGGCAGGCCGCATAGAATTTCGAAAAGGCCTGCGCCAGCCGATAGGCGTGCTCGGCGATCACATGCGGGCTGCGCTTGTCATAGGCCTCGCCGACCGCCTGGTCGAAGGCGTCCAGCGTCAGGGCCAGATCGCGCTCGGCGGGTTCGGAGATCGCCACCAGCCCGGCCCTGGCTCCCTGCTCGCCCGCGCGGCGCAGCAGCGATTTGATGCGCACGACCTGGTACAGCAGATAGGGCCCGGTCTTGCCCTCGAAGCTCATGAACCGGTCCAGGTCGAAGACGTAGCTGGTCGTGCGGCTGTTCGACAGGTCGGCGAACTTCAGCGCCGCAATGGCCACCTTGTGCGCCGTGTCCTCGAACGTCGCCGCGTCCAGATCGGCCCCCAGTTCGGCCTCCCGCAGGCGGTCGCGTGCCTTGTCGGTGGCCTGGGTGATCAGATCGTTCAGCTTCAGCACCCCGCCCGCCCGGGTCTTGAACGGCTTGCCGTCCGTGCCGTTCATCGTGCCGAAGCCCAGATGCTCGAGCGCACCCGGCTCGGCATAGCGGGCCAGGATGGCGGCGCGGAACACCTGTTCGAAATGCTCGGCCTGCCGCTCGTCGACGACGTACAGGATCAGGTCGGGATCGATCCGGTTCTTGCGGTCCAGGATCGTGGCCAGGTCGGTCGTGCCATACATGGCCGATCCTTCCGAGGAGACGACCAGCAGTGGCGGCGGGCTGGGGGCCTCGACCACCGAACCGTCGGCCAGCTTCTTCTTGCGGGTCTCGCCGGGCCGGGCGACGTGCACCACCTGGGCTCCGTCGTCCTCGACCAGCAGGGCCTTGGTCTTCAGGTCCACGACCATGCCCGCGATCAGGGGATCGGCGTCGCTCTCGCCGTTCCACAGGTCGAAATCGACGGCCAGGGTGCCGTATTCCCGCACCAGGGCCTCGCGACTGACCGCCACGAAATGCCGCCACAGCGCCAGATAGCCGGGACGGCCGCCCTGCAGTTCCGCTGTCGCCTTGCGCGCCCGGTCCCGGAACGCGGGGTCTTCCTTGGCTCGCCCGGCGGCCAGCGGGTACAGCCGGTCCAGATCGGCCAGGGTCACCGGGCTTTCGGCCGGAAACGGCCCCTCGCCCTCGGCCATGAAGGCGTCGGCCAGACCCTCGTCACCACAGGCCACGATCAGCAGCCCCATCTGGAAGCCCCAGTCGCCGAAATGGGCGTCCCCGGTTACGGCATCGCCCCGGAACCGGAACAACCGCTTGAGGCTCTCGCCGATGATCGCGCTGCGCAGATGGCCGACGTGCATGGGCTTGGCCACGTTCGGCCCGCCGAAGTCGATGACCACCTTGCGCGGCGCAGCGACCGGCGAGGCTCCGGCCCGGTCCGCATCCGACGCCACCTCGGCCGCCCGCGCCGACAGGGCCGCATCGGCGACCTTCAGATTGATGAAGCCGGGTCCCGCGACCTCGACGGCGGCCAGACGGTCGTCGCCGCCCAGCCGTCCGGCCACCCGGCCCGCCAGTTCGCGCGGATTGGCCTTCAGCGCCTTGGCGGCGGCCAGGGCGCCATTGGACTGGAAGTCGGCCAGGTCCGGGCGGTCCGAGGTCGTGACCCGCGCCAGGCCCGCGTCCACGCCTTCGGCGGCGAAGGCGGCCGCGACCGCTTCGCCGAGTGCGGTCCTGAGGTCCGTCATTGGGCCGGAGGGGTCGCCGTGGTCGTGCCGGCGGTGATCCGGAAGCGGCTGCCCGAACGGTTGAACTCGGCCATTTCAGGCGTGACCTCGAAGCCGACGAGGATTTCGAAATTGCCGCCGCTGGTCGTCGCCGACGCGCGCGGGATGACCACGGACTGTGCTTCGGTCACCGACGTGGTCGAGGACCCGTCGAAATTCACCGGCAGATCGAAATACTCCTTGGCCAGGACAGCTTCATTCCGTTCCGTGACCGCGATCCAGTAGCGATAGGTGCGCCGATCGCCCTGGGCCATCGGGCCGCGCCCCAGATCGAACAGGATGTTCATCTGGACCTCGATCGGGTCGTCGTTGAAGTAGCGGCACCCGGCCGTCACGCCCTGGATTTCGCCGGTATAGCCGACGGCACTGGCTGTGGCGCGGCCTCCGTCCAGCTCGACATAGCGCGCGGCATCGTACAGCACCTTCACGAACGGGCAGGGTCCGGCATTGGGGCGGGTACGGAGCGGCGCGATTCGCGGGGGCCGCGCCTCCTGCTCGTCTTCCCGGTCCTGTTGCTGGCCCTGGCGGTCACGCTGGCTCTGGCTGCTCTGGGCGGAGGCGGCACCGGCGGAGGCGAGAACGGCCAGGGCGGCGAGGGCGACGGTCGCAAGACGCATGTATCGAAATCCGGAAATCTGAACCGCTGGCGGGAAACCCGGTCAGGCTTCCCGCCTGATAGCGGCTAAAGCGAGGCGTCGCAAACCGTGAAGCCCGTCCCGGTGGCGAGGAAGCCGCAGAAGGACTAGGTTCGGCGCATGGACGCTCTCGACCCTTCGCCCGTCGCCGCCTCGCTCGCAGCCGCCCGTCCGCTGACCGTGCGCATGGCCACGCCGCGCGGCTTCTGCGCCGGGGTCGATCGCGCCATCCAGATCGTCGAGCGTGCGATCGAGAAGTTCGGGGCGCCCGTCTATGTCCGCCACGAGATCGTCCACAACCGGCATGTCGTCGACCGGCTGAAGGGTCTGGGCGCGGTCTTCGTCAAGGAACTGGACGACTGCCCGGACGACCGGCCCGTGGTCTTCTCGGCCCACGGCGTGCCCAAGTCGGTGCCGGCCACGGCCCGGGCGCGCGACCTGCTGTTCCTGGACGCCACCTGTCCCCTGGTGTCCAAGGTCCATGTCGAGGCCGAGCGCCATCACGCCCAGGGCAAGCACATCATCCTGATCGGCCATGCCGGCCACCCCGAGGTCGTCGGCACCCTGGGCCAGTTGCCCGACGGCGCGATCAGCCTGGTCGAGACGGTCGAGGACGCCATGGCCTTCCAGCGTCCCGGCGACCAGCCCCTGGCCTATGCGACCCAGACGACCCTGTCGCTGGACGATACCTCCGAGATCGTCGGCGTGCTGAAGCGCCGGTTTCCCGAACTGCCCGATCCGCACAAGGAAGACATCTGCTACGCCACCACCAACCGGCAGGAGGCGGTCAAGCAACTGGCCGACGGGTCCGATCTGGTGCTGGTGGTGGGATCGAAGAACTCGTCCAACTCCGTGCGTCTGGTCGAGGTGGCCCTGCGCGCCGGGGCCCGCGATGCGCGTCTGATCGACGATGCGACCCAGATCGACTGGAGCTGGTTCGAGGACGTGGACACGGTCGGCGTCACGGCCGGCGCCTCGGCACCGGAACCGCTGGTTCAGGCCGTCGTCTCGGCGATGCAGGCGCGGTTCGCCGTGACCCTGGCCGACGATCCGGGCGAGCCGGAAACCGTCACCTTCAAACTGCCCCGCGCCCTGACGACTTGAACCGGCTCAGGCGAACTCCACCAGCACGTCGTCGGCTGCGACCGGATCGCCGGCCTTCGACCCCACAGCCTTCACCACCCCGTCGCGTTCGGCCTTGAGGATGTTCTGCATCTTCATGGCCTCGATCACGGCCACGGTCTCGCCGGCCTTCACCTCCTGGCCGACTTCTACGGCGATGGAGACGACCAGGCCCGGCATGGGCGACTGGATCAGCTTCGAGGTATCCGCCGCCTGTTTCTCGGGCAGGCGGGCGAACAGCTCGGCCATGCGGGGCGTCAGGACGCGGACGCGCGCGGTGACCGGGCCGGTGCGGATGCGGAAGCCGTCGGCGATGCGGGCGACCTCGGCGGTATAGGGTTCGTCGTCCAGCACGGCGCGGAACTGGGCCAGACCCGGATGCCAGTCGATTTCCGACAGCTGCAAGGCGCGGTCCTGGCCCGCCAGCTCCAGCGTCAGCGCCTCCCCGTCGTCGTACCCGAGCGACACCCCGTGCGCGTCGCGGTCGATCAGGACGATCCAGTCGGTGCGGTCGGACGGGTCGCCGGACTGTTCGGTCAGGATCTCGTTCATCGCCGCGGCCGTGGCGATCAGGATGTCGGTGCGCCGCCGGTCGGGGGCCACGCCCCTGAAGCCGTCGGGGAACTCGTCCTTGATGTAGCTGGTCGACAGGGCGCCGGAGCGGAACCGCTCCTGATCCATCACGGCGGCGAGGAAGGGGACGTTGTGGCCGACGCCCTGCAGATGGGTGTCCTCCAGCGCGCGCTTCATGCCGTCGATGGCGGCGATCCGGGTCGGGGCCCAGGTGTTCAGCTTGGCGATCATGGGATCGTAGAACATCGAGATCTCGTCGCCCTCGCGGACGCCGGAATCGTTCCGGACCACATAGCCGTCCTGTTCGCCTTCCTCGGGCTGGTCATAGCGGACCAGACGTCCGATCGAGGGCAGGAAGCCGCGATAGGGATCCTCGGCATAGATGCGGCTCTCGATGGCCCAGCCGTTGATTTTCAGATCGTCCTGACCGAAGGCCATCCGCTCTCCGGCGGCACTGCGGATCATCTGTTCGACCAGATCGACGCCGGTGATCAGCTCGGTGACCGGGTGCTCCACCTGGAGCCGGGTGTTCATCTCCAGGAAGAAGAAGCTGCGGTCCTGACCGGCCACGAACTCCACCGTCCCGGCCGAGTCGTAGTTCACCGCCCGGGCCAGGGCGACGGCCTGTTCGGACATGGCCTTGCGCGTCGCGTCGTCCAGCAGGGGCGACGGTGCCTCCTCGATGACCTTCTGGTTGCGGCGCTGGATCGAGCATTCGCGGTCGAACAGGCTGACGATGTTGCCATGCTTGTCGCCCAGCACCTGGATCTCGATATGGCGCGGGTCGATGATGAACTTTTCCAGGAACACCCGGTCGTCGCCGAACGCCGTCAGGGCCTCGGCCTTCACGGCAGAGAACCCCTCGGCCATGTCGGCGTCGGAATGGGCCACGCGGATGCCCTTGCCCCCGCCCCCGGCCGAGGCCTTGATCATGACCGGATAGTCGATCTCGTTGGCGATCTGGATGGCGTGTTCGTCGCTTTCGATCAGCCCCATATAGCCTGGCACGGTCGAGACGCCCGCCTGGGCGGCGAACTTCTTGGACGTGATCTTGTCGCCCATGGCCTCGATAGCGTGGGGGTTCGGGCCGATGAAGGCGATGCCCTCGGCCTCCAGCCGCCGGGCGAAGACGGGGTTCTCCGACAGGAAGCCGAAACCCGGATGCACAGCCTCGGCCCCCGAGCGACGCACCGCCTCGACGATCCTGTCCTGCACCAGATAGCTCTCGGACGCCGGCGACGGCCCGATATGGATCGCCTCGTCCGCCATCTCGACCGCCATCGAGCCTGCGTCGGCGTCGGAGTGCACGACCACGGTCTGGATGCCCATCCGACGGGCCGTCCTGATGATCCGGACGGCGATCTCGCCCCGGTTGGCGATGAGTATTCTGGAGAACATTCTGGCCTCTGCTTGCGGCTCAGGGCTTAGCGAGACGCGGCGGGCAAGGCAAACCGTGGGTGGGACGTCCGTGTCACGACCCCTCTCCCGGAGGGAGAGGGCTTGAGCGTCCAGGAGCGCAGCGATTGGAAACGCGAAAGGGTGAGGGGTAAAGCCCTCACCGGTTGGCAGCCTAACCCCTCACCCTTTCGGCTTGACGGATCGCTCCGCTCCCCGAGCCTCAAGCCCTCTCCCTCCGGGGGAGGGAGCGGAGATGCGGACCCACCTTCTTCTCCAGCAGCGCCACCAGCTCGGGCTGCATGAAGGCGTAGTCGTCGGGGATGTCGAGGCACACCACCCGCGCCCGTTTCAGGCTCTTGCGAAACCGCCGCTGCAGCTTCGCCCGGTGCGTCCGCTCCATGACGAAGACGATGTCGGCCCATTCGACCAGTTCATCGGTGCAGGGCTCGTCCGCATCGGGGGCCAGCCCCGCCGACGCTGTCTCCACCCCCGGCCAGGCGGCGAACACCTGCTCCGCCGTCGGCGAGCGGAGGCGGTTGCGGGCGCAGAGGAAGAGGAGGTTGGTCAGCTTGCGTCTATCGAAGTCGGCGTTGCCAAGAGACCTTCACGCTCAAGGACCCGCCGAATTTCCTCAAATTTACTCTTGAGATCGCCTCGCGGGAATCGAATCTGGCCGAGCCCGTCAATATTGGAAAATGGCTGACAGCCTTCTTCCAAAAGAATTATCGCCTTACTGAATCCAAGCCGTCCCTGGAAAAGGCCAGCCTCATGGACCACATTTTGGCGAGCCCTAACATCACCGTCGGACTGTTCGTCCTCAGCAGTCAAAACAACGAAGGCCAAAGCCGCGGAGTCCAGCATCTCCGATAGGCGTGCAATGTTGGTCACGCCCGCGACCGGGACGCGGTTAAACTCGTCATAGGGCAGATGAAGGCGTTCACTGATAAAGTCTTTGAGGTCACGCCAAACGGGAGACTGGCCATGCCCGATGAAAACGTTCGTCCCAATCATCGCCTGTCGGTTGGTTGAGCGCTGCACACGCGACAAATGCGAACCAGCCTGCCGGGCTGTCAACGAGAGTTCTCTGGCAGCTCGCGAAGGCGCTTTCAGAGCCGAGATTTCAGCATCAATCGATTGATGGGCGGCGATAGCGAAGCCTTGGCTCACGGCGAGCGAGTCACGGCTTATCACCCGACCAGAACGCAGGAACTTCGACCCGTATTCTCCATATGTCTCAACTTTGGTCTGATTCGCCTTGACGAGGAGATTGGCCAAGAAGGCATCTTGAGAATGTTCGGATACAGTCAACGTCAGAATTGAGATCAGGTCCTTTTGCAGGGCCTCAACCTCTGCCCGAAGGGGCTTCAGCCGTTCTGCAGCCTCATCTAACCCGGAAACAGCTGCTCGCTTCTTGATGGCTTCTCGGACCTCATCGAAGCCGTACTCAACCCAATCGCCCGAGGAGCCCGGGCTCGGCCAACTGCGCTGTAGACCCCATTCAGTGCTGAAATGGGCACCGGGCGGCGGAGTTTTGAAGTCACGAAAGTAGACAGACGAGTGGTAGCCAAGGTTCGATCCACTCCAAGATCGGCCAAAATCTCCAGCGACTGCCTTCAAAGAGTCAAGCTGTTGTGGGGCAAGTCCCACTGCTTCTGCTCGATCACCGAGAGCATCCGCTTTGTCGGCAAGGTCAAGTAATTCGGCGCTAGTGATTGTCATAGCGGAATATTATCGTGCTTCTTCCACGGGTTGCTCTGCACCTTCCCCTTCAGCGTCCGTAGCGCCCGGATCAGCCGCCGCCGCGTGCCGTGCGGCATGATCACGTCGTCGATATAGCCCAGCCCCGCCGCCACGAAGGGGTTGGCGAAGCGTTCCTTGTATTCGGCCTCGCGCGCCGCCAGGGCCTCGGGGTCGCCGGCCTCTTTCCTGAAGATGATCTCCACCGCGCCCTTGGCCCCCATCACGGCGATCTCGGCACTGGGCCAGGCGTAGTTGACGTCGCCGCGCAGGTGTTTGGAGCTCATCACGTCATAGGCGCCGCCATAGGCCTTGCGCGTGATCACCGTCAGCTTGGGCACGGTGGCCTCGGCATAGGCGAACAGCAGCTTGGCCCCGTGCTTGATCAGGGCACCGTATTCCTGGCGCGTGCCGGGCATGAAGCCGGGGACGTCGACGAAGGTCACCAGCGGGATGGAAAAGGCATCGCAGAACCGCACGAAGCGCGCGGCCTTTCGGCTGCTGTCGATGTCCAGCACCCCGGCCAGCACCTGGGGCTGGTTGGCGACGATGCCGATCGGCTGGCCGTCCAGACGACCGAAGCCGCAGACGATGTTCCGGGCGAAATCGGCCCCTATTTCAAAGAACTCGGCCTCGTCGACCGTCTTCAGGATCAGCTCCTTGATGTCATAGGGCTGGTTCGGATTGGCGGGCACCAGGGTGTCCAGCGACGCCTCGTCCCGGTCCGGGTCGTCATAGCTCTCGCGCACCGGGGGCTTTTCGCGGTTCGACAGCGGCAGGAAGCCGATCAGGCGGCGGACCTCCGACAGGGCCTCCAGATCGTTCTCGAACGCGCCGTCGGCGACGCCCGACTTGCCGGCATGGACACGGGCACCGCCGAGGTCCTCGTGGCTGACCACCTCGTTGGTGACCGTCTTCACCACATCGGGGCCGGTGACATACATGTAGGACGTGTCCTTCACCATGAAGATGAAGTCGGTGATGGCGGGCGAATAGACGTCGCCGCCCGCGCACGGCCCCATGATCACGCTGATCTGGGGGATGACGCCACTGGCCAGGGTGTTCTGCAGGAAGATGTCGGCGTATCCGGCCAGGCTCTCCACCCCCTCCTGGATGCGCGCCCCGCCCGCGTCGAACAGGCCGATGATCGGCGCGCCATTGGTCAGGGCCATGGTCTGCAGCTTGACGATCTTGGCCGCATGCGCGCCCGAAAGGGAGCCACCGAAGACCGTGAAATCCTTGGAGAAGACATAGACCAGCCGCCCGCCGATCGTGCCGCGCCCCGTCACCACCCCGTCGCCCGGCACCCGCTGATGCTCCATGCCGAACTGGTGGCTGCGGTGCTCGACGAACATGTCCGTCTCTTCGAAGCTGCCCTCGTCCAGCAGCACCTCGATCCGCTCGCGCGCGGTCAGCTTGCCCTTGGCGTGCTGGGCGGCGATCCGCGCGGCCCCGCCGCCCTGACGCGCGGCCTCGCGGCGGGCTTCCAGCTGTTCCAGGATGGCTTTCATCTCGATCCTCTCGTCATGGAGCGGTCATAGGCGGAACGCCCGGCGTCGTCACCCACCGGGCCCTGCGCGCAGGGGGATGGTGCGAGCGGCGGGGATCGAACCCGCATGACCGAAGTCGAGGGATTTTAAGTCCCTTGCGTCTACCAGTTTCGCCACGCTCGCGGCCGACGTCCGCCTCAGGGCGCGGTCTTGCCCGGAGCCAGGGCCCGGAAATCCACGTCCGAATCCGCCGCCAGCCAGATCAGCCCCGCCCAGGCGGCGACGTTCTGGTTCAGCTGTTCCGGGTCGATCTTGTCCAGGGTGTCGTCGGCGGTGTGGTGCAGGTCGAAATAGCGCAGGCCATCCTGCATCAGGCCGAACACCGGCACGCCGGCCTGGACGATCGGCCCGATGTCGGCCCCGCCCTCGGTTTCCGGCTCGGACGAGCGCAGCACGCCGATCGGATACAGCACGCGGTTCGCGGCATCGGCGAACGTTCCCGTCTGGGCTCCGGCGGGCAGTTGCAGCGCATAGACCCGGTCGGCCCCGAAATCGCTCTCTCCGGTGAAGACGTGGTTGGCCAGGTCCTCGGGCGACAGGCTTCGCAGATAGGCTCCGCCGCCGTTACCGGTATTGGTCGGCTGGGCCACTTCCTCGGATCCATACAGGATCACGCGGATGGTGCGGGCCGTGCGGCCCTGGTCGGCGATGGCCCGCGCGGCGCCGATGGTGATGGCCCCCCCTGCCCCGTCGTCGATAGCCCCGGTGCCCAGATCCCAGCTGTCCATGTGGGACCCCAGAACGATGATCTCCTCGGGCCGGGTCCGCCCCGGCAGGTCGCCGATCACATTGCGCGAGGTGGTCTGATAGGTGTGGGCGGTCGAGGACAGGTGTATCCGCACCGGCTCCCCATAGCCGATCAGACGGCTCAGCTGGTCCGCGTCGGGCGCGCTCAGCGCAAAGGCCGGGACCGGTACGACGCCGTTCACATAGCGGGTGGTGCCCGTGTGCGGCATGCGGTGCTCGTCCGATCCGGCCGAGCGCATGATGAAGGCCAGCGCCCCCTTCTGTCCCGCCACGCCCGGTCCGGCACCGCGAATGCGGGTCAGCGGCCCGTAGCCCGCGCCCGTCTGCATCGGCACCATCTGGCCGGCATCGACATAGGCGATCTTGCCCGCCAGCGATCCGTCCGGCACCGCCTGGAAATCCTCCAGCGAGGTGAAGCGCACCACCTCGGCCTCGATGCCGCCTTCCGGCGTGCCCGGCGAGTGACCGAGGGCGGCGACCACCAGCCGCTGCGGGTTCGCGCCCACGATGGCGGCGCTTTCCTCGCCCCGCTCCCAGCCGACCAGAGGGAATTCCTGGATGCGGACGTTCCTGAAGCCGTGCTCGCGCAGATAGCCCGCCGCCCATTCCGCCGCTGCCGTCTCGTGCGACGATCCGGCCGGGCGCGGCCCGAACCGGGTGGTCAGCTGGGTGACGTAGTCCAGGGCGATGTTGTCGGCCATGGCGGCATCACGGACACGCTCGGCCGCCGCGATGGTCGCTGAGTCCTGGGCCACGGCCGGCGCGGGCAGACCGGCGAGCAGCGCCAGGGCCGAGATCGCGCCGGACGCCGCGAAACGAAGGGAAACAGACATGGGGAATCTCCACAGGACAGACGCGGACCCTAGCGACTGCGACCGGCGGGGAGAAGGCCGTCCGGAGCCTGATCGGCTGAGGTGGAATCGCTCCGCGATTCCGCCGATGCCGTGAATCAGGCTCCAGAGAACAGCGAGAGCATGATTCACGCTTTCGGCTGGACCCACGACGTGGGTCCACCTCAAACGATCATGCTCTAGCCGACGCGGGCCAGTTGCGGCTCCAGCACGACCTCGCGCCAGGCGTGCGGCACCGCCAGCATGGCGCGGACCAGCAGGTTGTTGACCGCGTGCCCGGCCTTGTAGCCCTCGTAGCGGCCCAGCAGGGGCACGCCCAGGACGTAGAGGTCGCCGATGGCGTCCAGCGCCTTGTGCCGCACGAACTCGCGTTCCATCCGCAGGCCCCCGGGGTTCAGGATCTCGTCGCCGTCGATGACGACCGCGTTCTCGAGGCTGCCGCCGCGCGCCAGTCCGGCCTGACGCAGGGCCTCGACCTCATGCGCGAAACCGAAGGTGCGGGCCGACATGATCTCGGTGCGGAAGGTCTCCTCGTCGACGACGAAATCGATGACCTGATTGCCGACGACCGCATTGTCGAAATCGATCTCGAACCGCATCTCGTAGCGGTCGCACGGCAGCAGGGCCGCATGCTTGTCGCCGTCGGTGACGTGGATGGGCTCCAGAATCTCGATGTAGCGGACCGGGGCCTCCTGACGGCGGAAGCCGGCACGGTCCAGCAGCTGGACGAACGGCAGGGCCGAACCGTCGAGGATCGGCAGCTCGGGCCCGTCGACCTCCACCACGACGTTGGAGATGCCGAGCGCGCAGAAGGCCGCCATCAGATGCTCGATCGTCGACAGGCGCACGCCCGCCGCATTCTCGATCATGGTGTTCAGCCGGGCATCGACGACGGCGTCGCCCGAGACGACGATGCGGTTGTCGCGGTCCGTGATGTCGGTGCGGATGAAGACGATGCCGGTGCCGGTCGGGGCGGGACGGATGACCAGGCGCACGCGCTGGCCCGTGTGCACGCCCACGCCGGCGCAGATCGCCGGGGCGACCAGGGTCCGTTCACGATGATCGTGGCGTGCGGGCAAGGCGTTCAACTCGATCGTCGACCTGCGCCAGTGTGCAGCGCAATATCCGAAGATCGATGCCTAGCCGTCCGTTCGGAAACCATAAACCAAAGTCGGGTTTCGGAATGTTACGGATGGTGGCGGAGGCAGCGGGCAGTGGCGTGATTGTCGCGACCTTCGCCGGCAAAACGAAAACGGGGCGATCCAGCAGGACCGCCCCTTTCCTACTGCCTACTGCCGAATCCCTAGTTGGCCAGCCGCCTCAGAAACGAAGGAATCTCCAGATCGTCTTCCGTCTTCTGGGGCTCGGGCGCGGGCTGGGCCGTCGTGCGCAACTGGGGCTGGCCGCGCTGGGGAGTCTGCTGGACCGGCGCATAGGCGGACGGGGCGCGGGGCTTCTTGCCGAACAGGCTCCAGCCCGACTTCCGGTGATCGCGGTCATCATAGGCCGACTCGTCATATTCGCGCGGTGCCTGGGGGGTGCCGTCCATATAGAGCTCGCCCTGATCCTGCGCGGCGGCGGTCGGACGGGCCGGAGCGGCCTCGAACTCCTCGACCCAGGGATCGACGATGGGCTCAAGCGTGCGCGGCTCTTCGGCGGCGCGGATGACCGGCTCGGGCGTGCGGGCAACGGGCGGCGGGGCCTGGAAGGTCGGCACGACCGGCGCGGGCTCGGGTGCGCGATAGGCGGCCTCGGTGCGGACCGGCTCGCGATAGGCCGGCTCGCGGTAGGCGGGTTCCGGCGCGCGGGCGGCCGCAGCCGGGGTGACGGGGGCCGTACGGCGGGTGTCCGGGAAGGTGGTCGAGGTCGGCGCGGCGGGCTCTGCACGCACGACACCGACCTCGTCCATGCCGGTGGCCACGACCGAGACGCGGATCTTGCCGTCCAGGGCCGGATCGAACGCCGCTCCGAAGATGATGTTGGCGTCGCCGTCCACCTCGGCGGAGATGGCGTTGGCGGCCTCGTCGACTTCCAGCAGGGTCATGTCCAGGCCGCCGGTGATGTTGACCAGCACGGCCTTGGCACCCTTCAGGCTGGTCTCGTCCAGCAGCGGGTTGGCGATGGCGTTCTGGGCCGCCAGCAGGGCGCGGTCGTCGCCCGAGGCCTCGCCCGTGCCCATCATCGCCTTGCCCATCTCGGACATGACGGCGCGGACGTCGGCGAAGTCCAGGTTGATCAGGCCGGGCAGGATCATCAGATCGGTGATCGAGCGGACGCCCGAGTGCAGCACCTGGTCGGCCATACCGAAGGCGTCGGCGAAGGTCGTGCGCTCATTGGCGACGCGGAACAGGTTCTGGTTCGGAATGACGATCAGGGTATCGACATAACGCTGCAGCTCGGCGATGCCCGCATCAGCCAGGCGCATGCGGTGACGGCCTTCGAAGGTGAAGGGCTTGGTCACGACGCCGACGGTCAGGATGCCGCGATCGCGCGCGCATTTGGCGATGATCGGCGCCGCGCCCGTGCCGGTGCCGCCGCCCATGCCGGCGGTGATGAAGATCATGTGCGCGCCTTCCAGGTGCGCGTGGATCTCGTCGGCGCTTTCCTCGGCGGCGTTCATGCCGACTTCGGGGTGAGCCCCGGCCCCCAGGCCCTGGGTGATCGTCTCGCCCAGCTGGATGCGGCGGTCGGTCTTGGCAAAGGACAGGTGCTGGGCGTCGGTGTTGGCGACCACGAACTCGACCCCTTCGAGGCCGGCATCGATCATGTTATTGACGGCGTTTCCGCCCGCGCCCCCCACGCCGAACACGACGATCCGGGGCTTCAGTTCCGTGGCCGAAGGCCGCACCAGCGAAAGAGACATATCCAAACCGACCTTTGTTCCGACCCTGCCCCCAAGGTACCGATGCGAAGTCCCCGCAGATCCGCATTGGTTATGAGCGCGTTAAGAATCACCCAACGCCCTTAAGGGAAGGTTACCGAATACGGTGAGTCGGGCGGCTTGAAAGGTCACTGCGACAAGTTACGACGGCTTTTTATCCGGAAAATGTCTTCGACCCCGCCGATTGGCGTTGCGGCCAGGCCCGGTCTCCGATTTGTTACGATGCCAGTTCAATGAAGCTTCGGGGGTTACGAATGCTCAAGCTACCAGCGGCGATCCTGAGCATCGCCCTCATGTCCACAACGGCCTTGGCACAGACGGCGACGGGCTCGGGCAACACCACCGCCGCCCCTGCAGCGACAGGCGCAGCCGGACTCCCCACCATCGAACAGATGGCCGCATTTCCCAGAATTGCGTCCTTTTCGATCTCTCCGGACGGTCAACATGTCGCCGCACTCCAGGGCGACGGCGAGAACCGGTCGATCCTGATCTGGCAGGCCGATCACCTGGACGTCGCGCCCACAGTGATCAATGCCAGCAGGATGAAAATCCGGGATGTGTCCTTTCTCAAGAACGATGTGCTGGGTGTCAGCCTGTTTCAGCCCTTCGATCTGAACCAGGGCGGCAACCTCATCAAGACCTTCGTTTCGAAATTCTACCTCACGGACCTGCAGGGTCGCTCCTGGTACGACCCCATGGAGCTGTTGAATGCACGGTCCGAGGGCGAGGCCGATTTCGCCCGTCTGCAGAGCCCGGCCCTGCTTGATGCCCTCGAGAACGATCCCGACGACGTGCTGGTCACGATCGGAGCCGATGTCTACCGGCTGGATGTCCACCGGCGTCGGGGCGAGCGCATCCAGCGGTCCGGCGAACGCGTGATCGGCTATCAGACGGACCTGCAGGGCGCGCTGCGCGTGCGCAACATCGCAGACCGGGATGGCGAAGGCCTCTACATCGCCACCCAGTTCCGCAATGCGGATGGGGGTTGGGATGAGCACCTGCGCAACCACATCCGGGAGCGCGATGTCTTCAGCGTCGTCGGCTTCGCCCCCGATCCCAACATTGCCTATGTCATCTCCAACCGCGGCCGCGATCGTGCAGCGATTTTCGAATACAATGTCGCGTCACGGACCTTGGGAGAGGTGGCGTTCGAGCATCCGCTGTTCGAGGCGACAGGCATGTGGATCGACCGGACCGAGGGCCCGACCTTCGGCGAGATCATGAGCTTCAGTTACGCCGGACCGCGCACGACCGAATATCCGATCGCCCCGGACTACGCCTCGCTCTACGAAGGTCTGGAGCAGGCCTTGCAGATCACCGAGACGCCCCTGCGGGTCACGGATCCGGCCGACGGTCGCCAGAGGACCATCGCCTATCCCCAGGGCCGCTACATGCGGATTGAGGCCGCGTCCCAGGACCTGAATCTGGCGATCGTCTGGACCGGGTCGGCGAACGATCCGGGTGCCTATTATCTGCTGCGCAACAAGACGGACCTGACCCTGCTGTCACGCCCCTATCCCGACGTCCGGCCGGAGACGCTCGGCACGACATCGCTGGAGTATTTCAAGGCGCGGGACGGACTCGATATCCCGGTCTTCGTCACCCGTCCGTCGGAGGCGATCTATGGCTCCGGCCCGTGGCCGACAGTCATCCTTCCCCACGGCGGGCCATGGTCACGCGATGACATGGATTTTGACGGCTCCTGGTGGCCCCAGTTGCTGACGTCGCGCGGCTATGCCGTCATCCAGCCGCAGTTCCGCGGGTCGGACGGATGGGGTCGCCGCCTGTGGACCGCCGGCGATGCCGAGTGGGGCCAGAAGATGCAGGACGATCTTGACGACTCCGTCCTCTGGGCCACCGCCCAGGGCGTGGCTGCTCCCGACCGCGTGGCCATGTTCGGCTTCTCCTATGGCGGCTATGCCGCAATGGTGGCCGGGATCCGGCCAAACGGCCTTTACCAGTGCGCCATCGCCGGGGCCGGGGTTTCAGACCTGTCGCGGATCCGGTCCAGCCTCTTTCAGAACCCGTACACGCGCGAGGCCCAGCGAGACACGGTCGATGGCCTCAGCCCTGTGACACGGGCCAGGGAGATCCAGATCCCGATGATGGTCTTCCATGGCGATCGGGACCAGACCGTGCAGCTCGAACAATCCGAGCTGTTTGTTCGCGGCGCGAACAACAGCGGCCAGCCCGTCGCCTATCACGTGCTGACCGACTATGCGCACGGGCCGGCCTGGACCCGCGAGACGGCCGCCGAACAGCTGGGCCTGCTGGAAAGCTATCTTCGAACCGACTGCGGACCGGGCGGTCTCTAGACCTCGGGTCGGCCAGGGCGGGCGCACGTCGTGCGTCCGCCGACGGCATCACCTCCGCCCTTGCTGGACCCGGCCTTCGCTCACCGCAGCGAGGGAATGGCGGCGGCTTTTCCGTCCCTTGGGGGTGAGGCTCGGGTTTTGAAGTCGGTGGCGGGAATGCAGGCCGGCACCTGGACTATTCTTGAATGACCAGCGCCTGGCCTGATGCGGGTAGTGCCGGGCGTCGGAATTCGGCTGACAGTCCCCGTCCGACAGAGGCCCCCTGAGCACGCCCATGCATATGTCGGCAGACTGCTGCCGGGGCGGGCACGCCCCGATGATCTAACCCGGCAAGGCTCGGCCCTTGCGGGCGTGGTGCCGCAACACCTCTGGCAAAAGACCGCGGCCCCTCACGAGACACCGTCGGAGATCCGGGGCCCGGCGCACACACCTGACCGTCCAGACATTGGCATGGCCGCTCGGCGACCGGTGGACCGGGTGGTGCACGGGACTGACGGGCACGCCCGGCTGAATGCAGGAATCAGCGAGGTCGGCACCAGGGCAAAAGAAAGGGCGGCGAACCGGAGTTCGCCGCCCTGACCCGAAGTCGACTGGCTTTCTTCCTAGAAGGCCTTGCTGACGTTCACGAACGCCGTGCGGCCCTTGAAGTCATAGCCCGAATACAGCGGCGAGTTGCCGATGCCAGCGAACCAGTAGCCCGAACCCGAGGGCGGATCTTCGTTGAACAGGTTCTGGACGCCGATCACGACGGAGACATCGTCATTGGCCCACTGAACCGAGGCGTTGTGATTGAAGTAGTCCTCCAGGCTCGTATCGATGCCGAAGTCGTTCTCAAGGCTGGCACCGTTGCGGGCGAAGTAGTCATCCTCGTCCGTGGTCGCTGCCACCCATTCGACGCCGTAGCGAACGCGGAACTTGTCCCACGAATAGCTGATGTCGAACTGGGCCGTGTACTCGGGGTCACCGGTCGTGCCGATCACGCTGTAGATCGTGTCGGTCGAGAACAGCTGGGTGTAGCGATCGATGAACTGGGTCACCGCCAGGTTCGACACGATCCGACCACCGAACACGTCGTCCTTGGTGTAACGGACGTTGTAATCCAGGCCCTCGACGTAGTTGGTGGCGATGTTCACGTAACCGTTGGTGACGGTCAGTGCACGGGTCGCCGAGTCGCGGCTGACGAGAGCGCAGTAGCCGACGCGAGCCGCGAAATCAGCGGTCGAGGAGTTGTAGCACTGCGACAGGATGTACGCCGTGCCCACCTGGGCGACCGAGTTTTCGATCTCGATCTTGTAGTAGTCGACCGCGAACGACAGGTTGCCGTACTGCTCGGCCAGTTGCGGCGTGAAGACCGCACCACCCGTGAAGTTGGTGGACGTCTCGGCGCCAAGGCCGGCCGCCGCACCACCGGCCTGGAGCACGCGAACGCTCGAGGTGGCGGTAAAGCCTGCCGGCAGACCCTGCGAGGCGCAGTTGGCAGCACGGTTCGGGTTGACGTTTGTGGCGTCGTAGTTGTTGCAGACGTCGTTGGTGCTGCCGATGAAGCCGGCCGTCGCACCCAGGAACTGTTCGAACAGCGCCGGGGCACGGTACGAGGTGCCGTAGGTGCCGCGGAACAGGACCCAGTCGTTCGGCGCATAGTTCAGTCCGACCTTGTAGGTCGTGTCGTCACCGTAGGAGTCGTAATCGGTATAACGGGCCGATGCCGACAGCGTCAGGTCCTTGGCCAGGAAAGTATTGGCCAGGAGCGGAACCTCCAGTTCACCGAACACTTCCGTGACGTTGTCCTTGCCGCGAGTGATGGCAGCCGTCGAGAAGTTGTAGGTGTTGGCGTTCTGGGAATCGAAGCCGGGCGTATCGTCGATGTTCTGGGTGCGGTACTCGGCGCCCAGGAAGAAGGCGACGGGGCCGGCCGGAAGGGTCAGCAGTGTGCCGTCGATGCCGGCAGAGATGACGTTTTCTTCGTATTCCGTGATCCCGGTGACGGGACGCAGCACCTGCGCCAGCCAGTCGGCCGGCAGACGGCCGCCGATGGTGTCGCTGGTCAGGAACGGCGCAGGAATACAGTTGGTGCCAGGGGTGGTGACGTTGATCGCGCAGGTGACCGTCACGGCACCGGTCGGGCCAACGCCCGCACGGGTCAGATTGGCCGCCGTGCCAACAGGAGCAGCGACAACATCCAGCGACCGGATCAGCTGGTTCGTCAGGAACTGGTCGTAGGTGTATTCCGAATGCGACTTCGTGAAGCTGCCGTAGACGTCATATTCCCAGTCGCGGAACGGCAGGTCACCACGGACGCCGACCACCTGCTTGAAGAAGTCGACTTCCTGGTTGGCGTCATAGATGCCGAAGCCAATGAAGGCGCGCGCCTGAACGTTGCGACCGCCGTTCAGCCCCTGGTCGACGGAGAAAGCACCGCCGGTCGAGAGGTTGGCGGGGATCAGCAGGCTGCCGACGGCATAGTCGAGCGTCAGTTGGCGGAACTGCTTCTGCGAGGACTCACGGCGGTTCACCAGGGTCTCGGAGTAGACTTCTGCGTTACCGACATCCAGCGTGGCGGCGAGGAAGGCCGTCGTCGTCGTGGCGGGCGAGAACAGGGTCTCTTGCAGCAGGCGCGGATCGCCCTGACCGGTGTCGCGAACGCTCGTGTTCGGCGACGACGCACCACCGACGCCCTCGAACCCAACGACGCCCGTCGAGACCGCCACGTTCGGGCGGAAGCGGTTGAACGTGCCCAGTGCGTTCGGCGTCAGGCTGCCAGCAGCACCGATGCCGCTACGGCTGCTGAGACCCAGGGTGTTGATCGTGACGCCGCCGTTGTCCAGCGTGAAGCACTTGGGCTGGCCGGTCAGGGGATCGATGTAGTTCTGGAACGAGGGGTTGGTGTTCAGGAAGCCCTGTGTCGGGCAGCGGGCGAAGTCGCGGTCGCCGACATAGAGGGCTTCCTGCGTGTAACGCTCGACCGATCCGATGATGCTCAGGTTGTCGGCCTGCAGGCCACCCGACAGCGAGAAGCGCGACTGGTCGCCGCCGCCGTTGGCGTCGGTCGTCGCATTGTACTGCGCCTCGACCGTGATGCCTTCGAGGTTGTCCCGGGTCACGATGTTGATAACGCCGGCGACGGCGTCAGAGCCGTAGATCGACGATGCGCCGTCGCGCAGCACTTCGATCCGGTCGATCAGCGCCGAAGGCAACACGTTCAGGTCGGCCGAACCGACCGAGCCGCGCGAACCGGCGGGGGCAACCCGGCGGCCGTTGAGCAGAACCAGGGTGCGGCTCGGGCCGAGGCCACGCAGGCCGATCGTGTTCACGCCCGGACCGCCGTTGGTCACGAAGCCGGAGAACAGGTTGTTGATCTGCTGCGTCCCGCCGGTGACGGCGTTGCTTTGCAGGATTTCGGCGGTCGAGGCCAGGCCGGCGAGGGTCGCTTCCTGGCGGGTGATCACCTGAACGGGCGACGGAGAGTTGTAAACGTCGCGACGGATGCGCGATCCAACGACGACGACGTCTTCAACGGACGCGCTGTCCTTCTCTTCGTCGTCCTGCGAGGTCGAGGACTGCGACGAAGACGTCGATGACGTCGTGGACTGCGCGAACGTCGGTGCCGCAATCGACAGGACGCCCGCGAGGACGGTCGTGCCGAAAAGATACTTGCGATTGGAAATCATGAACCTCGCCCCGTGATGGAAAATTTGGCCACGAGTCCACGGATGGAGCCGTCGCATCTGGTCCCATTGCTAACAACATTCGGACGCATCGCAACCATTGAGGCCACGGTGCGGCAACGCGAACGCATATTTGTTACAATCGAGACACAGTCGCGTTACGCACGAATGCGCCCTAGAGATTGTCCTTCAGCCAGCCTGCGGCCCGGCGGATCAGATTGCCCTGATGCACCCGCGGGGCGTCGGCGGCTGTGACCTGGCGGGACATCAGACGTCGCGCCGAGACGGCCTCGCGCGGTCCGTAGGCCGCGCGCAGCAACACGCCGGACGCCGAGCAGAAGGCGGGGCCGGACGCGGCATCCGCCAGATGCGGCGCACGCTGCGGACGGCCGAGGCGGACGGGCCGGTCGAACACGCGCACGGCCAGCTCCCGGACGCCGTTCAGCTGGCTGGCGCCGCCGGTCAGGACCAGGCCGGCCCCCGGATCCATGCCGACGCCGGCATTCCGCAACCGGTCGCGCAGCAGCTCCAGTGTCTCCTCGACACGCGGGGCGATCACGGTCTTCAGCATGGCGCGGGGAACGATCACCGGTCCGGCGGACGCATCTTCCCCGCGCGGCGGGGCCTCCAGCATCTCGCGATCCTCATGGGCTCCGGCCATGGCCGAGCCATGCAGGGTCTTCAGCCGCTCGGCCCCGCTCTTCGAGGTCAACAGGCCGCGGGCGATGTCGGCCGTCACGTGATCGCCGCCGACGTTCAGCGACTCGATATGCAGGAGCGAGCGCCCGCCCCAGACGGCCGCGGACGTCGATCCCCCGCCCATGTCGATGCAGACGCAGCCGAGGTCCATTTCGTCTTCTTCGAGCGCCGCGAGGGACGACACCACCGGTGCCGCCGCCACGCCCTGAAGATCCAGATGCGCCAGTTCCAGGCAGTGGCTCAGCGAGGCGAAGGCGCCCTCGGCCATCGACACCACCAGAAGGTCCAGCCCCAGCGAGCCGCCCCGCATCGACCGCGGATCGTGCACCCCCTTGGCCCCGTCCACCGACCAGGCGACGGGCAGGACATGGATCGGGCGGCGGTTGGGCAGCCGGATCTGCGCCAGAGCCATGCCGATGGCCCGGGCCAGGTCGGCGTCGCCGACGGGGTTGGCACCCAGCGAGACGCGCGCCTGCACCCGATGGCTGGCCATCTGGCCGATGGCCGTGGTCACGATGACGCCGGAGACGGGCGCACCGGCCGTGCGCTCAGCCCGCTCGACCGCATGGCCGATGGCCTGGGCGGCCTCGTCCATATTGACGATGGAGCCGCCGCGCACCCCCTTGGACTGGACATGGCTGGCACCCGCCACGCGGATGGTGCGGTCGGCGTGGCGCACGCCGTCGGGCTTCATGATGAAGCAGGCGACCTTCGACTGGCCGAGGTCCAGCGCGGCCACAACCGGTGCACGCGTCGCCGCCCGCCCCGCCTCGACCGAGGGATCACCCTTTCTGTTCGTCATGGCCCGCCGTTCCCCAATCTACTGTCGTCAAGCGCCCGGCCGCACCGCGACCTGACCCTCCGTGCGCAGGTCGATGCGCGAAAATCCGAGTTCCAGCAGCCGCTCGCGCTGGTCCAGCGCATCCAGCTGGATCAGGGCGGCTTCCTGCTTCGTGGCGGGCAGCTGGATCAGACTGCCGTCCTTCAGCCGCAGGTCCCAGCGTCGTTCGTCGACGCGCACCAGGGCGTCGATCCGGCTCATCAGCCGCGGCCGTTCGGCCAGCAGCGGCAGGATCGCCCCGGCCGCCGCATCGGCCCCGGTGCCGACCACCAGCGGCAGGTTGGGATAGCGACCGGCGTCCGCGCCGGGGATGGCCTTGCCCTCGCCGTCGATGACGAACACCTGCCCGCGCGTCTGCCAGACGGCCAGCCGGTCGTGCTCGACAACGTCGACGATCAGGGTGTCGGGCAGCAGGCGCACGACGCGCGCCGACTTCACCCAGCCGACCTGTTCGACACTGGCCTTCAAAGCGTCGAGATCGAGCGAGGTGATCGGCTGTCCGGCCTGGACCGCCAGGGCCCGCTGGATCGCCGGCGTCGCCTCGGCCGACGCCCCGCTGATATGGACGCGGTTCAGCTTCAGCCCCAGGCCGGTCGTGATGCCATCGATGCCGTGGCTCAGCGACTGCCCGATCCGCTCGGCGCGCGCGCCGGTCGCCAGCACCAGAACGAGGACCGCCACACCGGCGCAGATCGAGATCACCACCGCACGCGGTGTCAGGTCCAGCCGGCCCAGGGCCGCCATCTTGCCCGGCACGCCACCGCCGACATGGGGGGCGCGCCCACGGCCACGCCCCTGCCCTTTCGGCCCCGCGCTGCGTTTGGGAGCCGACGCGACATTCGCGCGCCGACCGCCGCGAACTACCGCGGGCATGAGGCGTCCTCCACCATCCACCGGACCAGATCTTGATACGACATCCCGCAATAGGCGGCCTGCTCTGGCACCAGAGAGGTCGGCGTCATGCCGGGCTGGGTATTGACCTCCAGCAAGACGAGGTCGTCCTTAACATTGTCATAACGAAAATCGGACCGCGACACGCCGCGACAGCCCAGCGCGGCATGCGCCAGCTCGGATTGCCGCATGGCGGCTTCGAAAACATGGGATGGCAGGTCGGCCGGAAGTTTGTGGACAGATCCGCCCGGCGCGTATTTGGCCTCGTAGTCGTAGAACCCCTTCACCGGGGTGATGTCGGTCACGGTCAGGGCGCGCGGGCCGGTCTGCTCGCCGATCACGGCGACCGCCAGTTCCCTGCCGGGGATATAGGGCTCGACCATGACCCGGTCGCCATAGGTCCAGTCGTCGGCCCCGACGTCGGTCTGAGGCCCGTTTGCGCCTGCCAGGACCAGATAGACGCCGACCGAAGATCCCTCGGCGTTCGGCTTGATGATGTAGGGGGGCTCGATGACGTGGCGACGGGCGACCTCGTGTCGATCGAACAGACCACCGCCCGGCACCCTG